>JBQDBM010000021.1:17702-29955 GCA_052090925.1 Leucobacter sp.
GTAGAGCAATACGGGTGGCATATTGGTGTGGTCGCACAGTCCCACAAGGTCGTTGAAAACGTGCTGGAGGGCGTCGTGAGCGCGGGGTTGGACCCCGCGCAGATCGGCAAGGCACCGCAGCGATCACGAACGAGCGAGGGCGGCGTGCCTCCGCGGTTCACTGTGTTGCGACACAACGGGCACAGTGTGTTTCTCGGTAAACACCGTGACGCGGGCCGTGGCGCGGTCATCGGCGGTACGGCGTGGGATTTCAGCAATACCGCGCGCATTGCACGCAAGAGCCTCGACCTGCTCGTCGTTGATGAGGCGGGGCAGTTTTCGCTTGCCCCGACCATTGCTGCGTCGGTCGCTGCCGAGCGGCTCCTCCTGCTCGGAGACCCGCAGCAACTGCCGCAGGTGTCGCAGGGTACCCACCCCGAACCGGTCGACACATCCGCACTCGGTTGGCTGCTGGGCGAGCATGACACGCTGCCCGACGAACTCGGTTATTTTCTGGCAGAGACGAGGCGCATGCGCCCGGAACTCGCTGAGGTCGTCTCCGAGCTCTCATATGAGCGGCGTCTGCAGGCCCATCCAACCGCTGCGCAGCGTGAAGTGCGAGGTGCCGGGCCTGCAGGGCTCACCTGGCACCCCGTTACACACTTCGGGAACTCGACGAGTTCCCCAGAGGAGGCTGATGAGGTGGTGCGGATTGCGCGACGTGTGCTCGCGAGCGAGCTCCTCGAACCCGGGCGTGACACCGATCCTGACCCTGCATGGCGCCCACTCACACCCGGTGATCTCATTGTGGTCGCCGCCTACAACGCGCAGGTGGAGTGTGTCGCAGAGGCGCTGAACGCCGCGGGTCTCAGCGAGGTTCGAGTGGGAACGGTCGACCGATTCCAAGGACAAGAGGCTGTGGTCGCCATCGTGAGTCTTGCGGCGTCGAGCCCTGCCGATGTGCCACGGGGGCTTGAATTTCTGCTGATGCGTAATCGACTGAACGTTGCCATTAGCAGGGCGCAGTGGGCCGCCCACCTCGTGTCCTCAGATCGACTCGGTGACGGCCTCCCCATAAGCGCTGAGGGCCTCGCAGCTTTGAGTGGATATCTTCGTCTCACAGAGGTTGCCAGGAGGTAATCTGGATCCATGGTGAGACCGGGAGGCCCGTTCAAAACCCCGCCCTCAAAGAGTGCGATGGGTCAGATGCCGGTGGCGTCGGAACGCTCGCGGATCCCACCGTTTGAAGTGATGCGAATCACTGACGAGATTGCGCGCCGTCGAGCTGATGGACGGGATGTCGTCTCGCTGTGTGCTGGGGAGCCAAGCGCGCGCCCGGTGCCAGGAATTCTTAATGCTGCCGGGTACACGGGGCCGCTCGGCACCACCCCGCTCCGTGAAGCGATCGCTGGCCACTACCGCAACTGGTACGACATTCATGTGGACCTCAGCTCAGTCGCAGTGACGACCGGGTCATCCGGTGCATTTCAGCTGGTGTTTCTCGCAGCCTTTAACCCGGGAACGCGGGTTGCACTCGCTTCCCCTGGCTACCCGGCGTACCGCAACATTCTGACGGCCCTCGGCGTCGAAGTGATTGAAATCGCAACGGGACCCGAAACGCGCTACCAGCCGACTCCGGAGTTACTGGATGCGGCGGTCAATGAGTACGGTGACCTCTCAGGGCTCATCATCGCATCTCCCGCGAACCCAACCGGCACCATGCTGGGCAGACATGAACTCCTGGCTCTCGTGGAGTGGTGTCGTGCGCGCGGCGTACGCCTCATCAGCGACGAGATTTATCACGGCATCACCTACCAGGGTGCGAATGATCCTGACCGGCGGGGAGTGACGGCTCGAGAGCTCGACCCGAACTGCATCGTCATCAACTCATTCTCCAAGTACTGGGGAATGACCGGGTGGCGGCTTGGTTGGGCGCTGCTCCCTGCAGACCTCGTAGGTCCGCTCGAGGCGCTCGCATCAAACTTTGCGCTGTCGCCGCCGGCACCGGCACAAGAGCTCGCCCTCACGTGCTTTTCAGACGAGACTTACGCTGAGCGCGACGAGGTCGTCAAGAGCTTTGCTCGTGCAAGAACATTGATACTGGATGCCGAAGCCGAGCTGGACTGGGGTACCTCTGCGCCATCAGACGGAGCGTTCTACTACTATTCCGAGTTGGGCGCACAACTCGACCGCTACGGTGACTCAATCACGTATGCGAAAGCGCTGCTCGAAGGGGCCGATGTTGCGGTCGTACCCGGCGTAGATTTTGACACAGACGCGGGCTACCGTGCCGTGCGGCTCTCGTTTGCGGCGGGCGAGGCCGCGGTATCCGAGGCGCTTGAGCGGATCCTCCGTTTCCAGGCCTGATAGTCGCGTGTGGCACCTGCGCGAGGTGTCCCGAACAGGTGACGGAAAACACGAAGCGGGGCGAAGCCTCTGGCCCCACCCCGCTTCAGTATTGAACGAGTGCTCGCCGTGTGATGAGTGCTCGCACGGCAAATTAGTACTCGATGACGCTCCGAATACCCTTTCCCTGACGCATCTGCGCGAACGCCTCGTTGACGTCACTGAGCTTGATGCGGTCGGTCACCATCGAATCGAGGTCAACCAGGCCCTCCATGTAGAGGTCCATGATTTTGGGGAAGTCGATCGACTGGCGGCTTGAGCCGTAGTTGGAGCCGATCAGCTTCTTCTCCTGGTCGCTCATCACGAACGGGTCGATGGATATGGTCACACCGTCGGCCACTTGGCCTACGACGACGGCCGTGCCACCGCGACGAACCGCTTCGTAGCAGGCCTCAATCGTGAACGGAAGACCAATCGCCTCGAACGCATAGTCAACGCCACGGCCATCGGTGAGTTCCCGAACGGTCTCGACGAGATCGACCTCACGGCTATTGATGGTGTGCGTCGCACCGAACTTGCGTCCGAGCTCAAGCTTTTCATCGCTCACGTCAGCAACGATGATTTGCTTGGCACCCGCAAGGCGTGCGCCCTGCACCACGTTGAGCCCCACGCCACCACAGCCGACGACGAGCACCGTGCTGCCAGGCTCCACCTTCGCGGTGTTCGTGACGGCACCAATGCCGGTGGTGACGGCGCAGCCGACGAGTGCTGCCTGTGCGAGCGGCGCGTCCTTGCGGATCTTGATCGCGGCGGAGGCAGGCACCATGGCGTGGTCGCCGAACGAGCCGACGGCGAGGAAGCTTTTCACATCTTGTTCACCATCGCTGAGTCGGGCCTTGCCGTCGAAGGAGAGGTGCTGGTAAGCGGTGTCATTTGCGAGCTGGCAGAGTACGGGGTTCCCGGAGACGCAGAATTCGCACTTCTGGCAGGAGGGTGTCCACGAGAGAATCACGTGATCATCAATCTCGAGGTCGGTGACCTCAGAACCGACGGCAACAACAGTACCCGCGCCTTCGTGGCCGAGGACGAGGGGGGCTGGGGTTTCCCAGTCGCCGTCGAGTGCGTGGAGGTCACTGTGGCAGACACCCGATGCTGCCATCTTGACGAGCACCTCGCCCGGGCCGGGCTCGGCAGAGATCTGAAGCTGCTGAATGTCGAGGGGCTCTTTTGGCCCGGTAAACACCGCTGCCTGTACATTGATCTTGTTGCTCATGCTGCTGGTCCTTTCGTGATAGTTGGTGGGAGTGTCGCGAGGATCATTTCGAATCCACACCGAAGCTACGTACGGTGCGAATGAGATCGACTATGCGATCGGGTTCTCCCTGAGGGAAAGTGGTGGCTTTAAAAACGGGTGGGATCAAGACCCACACATACGAACCACCGAGTGGAACCACGGTGATGCGACGCACCCCGTTCTTCTTGGAGATTTCCGAGGAGTACAGGTCGATCTCTGCCATCTGCGTGCGCAGCGTTTCATTCAGCTGCTTCAACGCCGGGCCGCCCGCATTTCCGTCCTTGCGAACGTAGTGCACGCCGTCTTTGCCTTTGAACGACAGTTTGATGGCGCTAGGTGCGGTGGACTCGTCGGGGAGTGCAGCTGTGACCGTCAAGTTGTAGACCCGCGAAAACACGTAGTTGCCCGGGTTGTAACTGAGCGTCAGGTCGATGCCATCGTGCGTGCGCACCTTGACGTCGGTCTGCGTCGCACTTTGGAGCTCTCCGAACTGCTCGGCGACTTGGTGCAGCGCTCGCCGGGCCCGGGCAATGATGAGCCCGTTTCCGGCGAGCGCGTGCTTGCGTGCTTTGGGCACGCGGGCGGTGCGAGCAGAGATCAACGATTCTCCGCACTAGTGGTGGCTGCGTTCTCGGCCACAATCTGGTATTCACCGTCGTCACCGAGTGACTCGGAGCGGATCACGATGTTTGACTGAGTCTGCGTGAGATCAGTCGGCGTGAACAGCGGCAGGCGGTTGCGCTTCAGCCAGATGATACCGAAGAGGGCGATTGCTGCGATGATGGTGCCGGCGATTCCCCACACTACGAGACGCTCCGACATGTCGGGCACGATGAAGATGATCAGGTAGGCGCAGGATGCGATACCGATGATCTGCGGCAGTGGGTAGAGCGGCGTCTTGAACGGACGGTGCGCATTCGGGTACTTCTTGCGCAGCACGATGACGTCGATCTGGGCAATGATGTAGCTGAGGAGCCACGTGGTGCAGGCGATGCTGATCAGGTTCAGGATCAGGTCGATGCCGCCGTCCGCGAACGTGGAGTAGAGGAGGACCGAGGCCATGCAGCCTGCGGTGACGAGCATGCTCGCCCACGGGACACGGGTGCGACGGCTGACCTTACCGAACCACTTCGGCAGGAGGCCCTCGTTTGCGAGGCCGTAGAGCATGCGTGGGATCGCAGCGAGGTAGGAGTTGCCCGTCGAGAACGATGCGAGGATCGTCACGCCGGTCATGATCAGACCGCCGGTCGTGCCAAAGATCGCAGCTGCGCCAACGACGTGGGGGATTGAGGACGAAGCCATTTCAGCGAGGTCAGCGTAGTGAGTCGCGCCCCAACCGAAGAGGACGTCAACAACGAAAATCGTGAGCACCCCAAGGACCATCGCGAGCGGAATGTTCTTCCACGGACGCTTGATCTCTTCCGCGAGTGGTGCGACGAACTCCATACCGATGTACAGCCAGATGGCGACGGCGCCCATGGAGGCGAGTGTGCCCCAGTCGGTATTGAGCATGGGGTTGTCGACCGGAGTCTGGTTCGTGAAGCCGAAGACGCCCGCGAGGCCCATGATCGCGAGGATGGCCATCATGCCGAACACGATCGGTACCTGGACGCGAGCGAAGATGTCGACGCCGGTGATGTTCAGGGTGAGGAGAATCGCGAGGAGCACGAACGAGAATACTGCTGCCGGGAATCCGGTCAGTGATTCAAACGATTCGCCAGCGACGAGCAGCTGCGTACCACCGTCGGCAGAGACGAGTACCAGGTAGCCACCGAGTACAGCGATGAGGGCCATGAGGCGACCGAGTGCCGGCATGGTGTACTCGCCGACCATCCCGCCACCGGGCAACATTGACGCGAGCTCGCCATAGGAAATGGCGACCATAGTGATGATAATGAGGCCGACGAACGCGGGGATCGCGAATGCGAGACCGCCAACGCCGAATCCGTTGCCGAGTGACACCATCGCGGTGCCTGAAACGACAAGTCCCGTGGACGCCGCGTATGCAGCACTGAATCCAAGACTTCGCTTAAGCTTCGTCATCTACCAGCTCCTTCGCCTATGACAATTGTGGACAAGCAGATTCATATTGCCCCGACATCGAGATGCCCGCACTGTGCATTGTGTCCATTTTGCTTACTGGAATCGACTAAATGTACACGAACGCTGTGAGAGTGGCGTTGCAAAATGGCTACTTGCCCCCGCCATCAACTGCAGTTTGTGATTCTTGGTGATACCGCAGGGCAAGCGCGAGGTCAGCACGGGCTTGGAAATCATCCAGATCAGAGCCCGTCAGCTGGGCGATTTGGTCGAGACGGTTTGTCAGCGTGTGCCGGTGTACGTCGAGTTCGCGTGCAGCCGGGAGCTGGCGACCATGGTGCTGCAGCCAGACGCGGAGTGTGCGGAGCAACTCGGAGCCGTATGCATCGTCGTGATTTTTGAGTGGGGCGAGGACTCGGCGGGCAACGTGCGCTGCGTCCGACGTATCGATGAGATCGGCGATGCCGTCCCGCCAAATGTCGGGAAACGCGGTCACGCTTGCAGCATCACGGCGAAGCCCGAACTCAGCTGCTTTATTCGCCTCTTCGAGTGCGAGCTCAATCCCCTCCCAGCGTTCGCACCTGGAACTCCCGAGTACCAGGCCGAGTGCGTGCAGCTGTGAAGCAATGTACTCCGCGTCGTCTTCCTGGACGAGCACCGCTATATCTCCGCGGTACGGGGCGAAGAAAACGGGGAATCGCGCCTCGGTGCTCAAGGGCTCGAGACGTGGCAAGATCCTGGTCGCATCAAAGTTGCCGGGGATCCCAACGAACGCCACCAGCGGGGGTGCGGGGAGCGCGCCCCAGACGCTTTCGACAATGTGTCGAGTGACCCCGATGCTGCCGGAAAGAATGAGTTCGAGTAGTGCCTGGCGCAGGGTGGTATGGAGCCGATCGAGTGCCTGGTTTTGTTCCAGCGAAACGCTCACGAGGGCGAGCACGCTCGACAGCACATTGCGGGATACATCGTCGAACCCATGGCTCAGTGTGAGGACGAGCACGCCACTCGGTTCCCCCGGCTCACCGAGTAACTGCAGCACGGCCTCGACGTCGGGTGTGACCTGCGTCGAGAGAAACCGCTGCTCGCTCTCGAGTGTCTGCAGAATGATCGGTGTGAGAAGTTCTGCTGGCACGCGGGCTCCCGCCGGGGCTTCAACGACGGTGACAGCGTGGCCGAGCGAGTCGTAGAGTGAGACTCCGCAGCCCAGCTGGCGGGCGGTCTCTCGGAGTGTGGCTGATAACCCGTCGCGTCTAGTCGCCGCATTTGCAATGGCTTTCTGGGCGCGTAACGAACGAGAGTAGCGCTCTGTCTGGTCTCGCTGGACGACGCGGGCTGCCTCCTGCAGTAGATCCATGAATGAGATCTCATACGGAACATCGAAGAGGATCAAGCCATGGCGAATACAGGCCCGGGCCAGCTCGTGGGGGACGCCTGTGTGGAGTACATCACTGCCGAATCCGATGCCGATCACGCCGTGTGCGGCCACGAGAGTGGCGTAATCGTCGTAGATCTTCGCGAGACGCTCGGGTGAGACCCGCACCTCGGTGACGGAGGGGTCGGCAGAGCGCGTGACGGGAAACTGCCACCCGAGGGTGAGGATCACTTCAGCGGGCCCGAGAAACGGTGTCGGGTCGATCATGTCGGTGGCGTGGAGCCACTCAAACTCTTGATCGAACGCGTGCTCGTCAGCAGCTTCATCTTTCCCGCCCACCACGAGGCGGAGGTGAAGCGCCGGGTTCTGCAGCAGCTTTCGGAGGGTGAGTGACACCCCACCATCGTACGCTCGCCCAGCGCGCCGCGTTTGGGCCGCCGGGCGGTGCACCGTTAGCCCTGAGCCAGAATCTCCTCGACGGTGGCGCTCGCAAGCTCCGGGAACGCGTCCGCGACACCCTTGTTCGTGATGGTGCCCGCGTGTGCGTTCAGGCCCTTCGCGAGTGCGGCGTCGTCACCCAGAGCCTTGACCCATCCCTTGTCGGCAAGCGCGACAACGTAGGGGAGGGTGGAGTTGGTGAGGGCTGCGGTTGAGGTCTCGGGGACCGCACCGGGCATGTTTGCGACGCAGTAGTAGATCGAGTTGTGCACGGGGAATGTTGGATCATCGTGCGTGGTGGGGCGTGAGTTCTCGAAGCAGCCACCCTGGTCGATCGCAATGTCGACGAGTACGGATCCCGTCTTCATCTGCGCCACCATCTCGTCCGTGACAAGTTTCGGTGCTTTCTCGCCCGGAATCAGCACGGAGCCAACGACGAGATCCGCTTCCCTGAGTGCCTCGGTGATGTTGTGCGCGTTCGAGGTGCGGGTCTGGATGCGGCCGTTGAACTCGTCCTCGAGCTGCTTGAGTCGGGGGAGCGAGATATCAATGACGGTGACCTCGGCACCCATGCCGTACGCGATGCGTGCAGCCTGTTCACCTGCTGCACCGCCACCGATGACGACAACCTTGCCGCGTCGTGTTGCGGTCACGCCGCCAAGCAGCACGCCACGCCCACCGTTTGCTTTCATGAGCGAGTAGGCGCCGACCTGCACCGAAAGTCGGCCAGCGACCTCGGACATGGGCGCGAGGAGTGGGAGCCCCCGGTTTGCCAGCTGGACAGTCTCGTATGCGATGGCGGTGGTGCCCGACTCGAGCACGGCGTCAGTGCATTCGCGAGATGCGGCGAGGTGCAGGTAGGTGAAGAGCACCTGATCCTTGCGCATCAGCGGATACTCGGAGGCGATGGGTTCTTTCACCTTCAGGATCATGTCCGCTTGTGCCCAGACGTCGGCTGCGGCTTTGACGACGGTAGCACCCGAGGCCGCGTACTCGTCATCAGTGATGGCGGATCCGACGCCAGCCCCGGACTCTACGAGTACTTCGTGACCGCGGCGTGTGAGTTCAACTACACCTGCCTGTGTGATTGCGACACGGTTTTCGTTATTCTTGATCTCAGCTGGGATGCCGACGCGCATGAGGTACTCCATTGAACATATTGGGTGATTCGGTGTATTTGGTTTCCAGCAACAGTCGGTGGGTGCACTTCTGTACAGCACACCGAGGTGCGTGGATAACGTACTAATTCTGCATTAAATTCGCTTGTAGTAGCATAGTCATGAATAATCTACGCAAGATTGCGACCTGTTCGAATCAGTACGGTCAGGAGGGTGCGACGTGGCTGAAGAAGCGAAGAATCTGCGTCCAGAAAACGGGCTCGATTCCATCGATCGGAAGATTGTGGATGAGTTGCAACTCAACGGACGTATGACGAACGCCGAGCTCGCGGAGCGCGTCGGAGTAGCGGCATCCACCTGTATTGCCCGAGTTCGTAACCTCGTTGCGAGGCGCATTATTACTGGGTTCTCGGCGACCGTGGACCCCAAAGCGATGGGCCTCGGCCTCCAAGTGCTCGTGAGTGTCACGGTGCGATCGGGTGCACGCCAGCGCATCGTGGGACTGAGCGAAGAGTTGAGCGGCCTCCCCGAAGTACTGCAGCTGTTCTTCCTCGGGGGCGGGGAAGACTTCATCATTCATCTCGCTGCACGCGACGCTGACCACGTCCGCGACTTCGTCATCGAACACCTCTCCACACATCCCGCCGTGTCGTCCACGCGCACAAGCATCGTCTTTAGCCACCATCAAAATCCGGTGCGCGTTGACCCAGTGCGCCTCGAAGCTTGAATAGAACCCCCTAGAGGAGGATTGAAGAAGGAATGGCGAAAGCGTTACTCATCGTCGATGTACAAAATGACTTCACCGAGGGTGGTGCTCTCGGTGTTACAGGCGGAGCCGCCGTTGCGGCGGGCATCAGCGATCATCTCGCAGCAGCACAAATCAGGGATGAGTACGCTCTGGTGATTGCATCACGCGACTGGCACGAAGCAGGGAACGATAACGGCGGGCATTTCGCGGCAGCTGGCACTGACCCGAACTTCACGGAGACTTGGCCGGTGCACTGTGTCCAGGGGACAGAAGGCGCCGACTACCACTCTGCGCTCAACATTGACGGTATCGATGTGCACATTCGCAAGGGGATGGGGGAACCCTCCTACTCCGCTTTTGAGGGCGAATCGTTTGACGGACGGTCCCTCTCTGAGGTGCTAGAGGAGAGCGGCATTAGCCAGCTAGATGTCGCCGGAATCGCCACTGATTACTGCGTACGGGCATCGACGCTCGACGCGCTCGCTGCAGGGCTCAAAGTGCGGGTCTTGAAAGATCTGGTTGCCGGAGTGGCGCCCGAGACCACTGTGAGTGCACTCAAAGAGATGGTTGGGGCCGGCGCGACCCTCTCCGCCTAATCAGCGGGCGGTATCAGCCGCGACTCGAACTGGTCGAGCGAAAGCTCGGCTGCGCTCAACACCTCCGAGTTGTAACGCCCGATGGAGCGTTCCTCAAGCAGCGCCGCGCGCTGCGCATCGAGCACCGTACGGGAGAGCCTTAGATAGCTTTCGGCGGCGGATTTCTCAGCGCCGCCTGGAGTGCCCGCCCCGGACCCCGGGCGCCGAGCGTGCTGACCCGAAGCCCTCATGGACCTGACTGAGGCGTATGCGACGTCTCGAACTTTCTCGATGACTACTGTGGGAGCGCCGGGCGCAGTGTTGCTCTCGTCAGTGTGGTGCTGTGCAGTTTGCTGCAGCTCATTATCAAGTGCTGTGAGCCCTTGCCGGATGAGATCATCTTGCAAATTCGCGTACTCCTGTGGCGCATCGCCGCGCGCCCCACGCGGCCACAGCTTATGAATGAGCGCAGGGAGCGAGAGCCCGTGTAAGAGCAGCGTGATGAACGCGACGAGAAACGCAATCAAGATGAGCTGGGAACGGTACTCAATCTCGAGCGGCAGCGACTGCGCCGCCGCGAGAGTGACCACGCCGCGCATGCCGCTCCACGAGAGCACCACGCCACCACGCCACCCGAGCTGCTGAGTTTCTTCATGTGCACGATCTGCCTCGCTGCGGCGTTGGCGTAGCTCGATCGTGCGCAGCGCGGAGGTGTTGGCAGATGTCGCCCGCGCCCGCTCGGCACGTTTAGACATGCTCGCGCTCCGGGCTTCGTAACGCCTCGCGTTGCCACGCATCATCCACAGCAACGGGGCGACAAACAGAGCACGGCTCAGTATCAGTACGAGTGTCAGACCCAGAGCGATTGAGGTGACATGCTCCAACCGGATGGTGCTGCTCGCAACATCGTCAAGGAGCGCGTACAACTGCAGGCCCATCAGCAGAAACACGCCGTTCTCCAGCATAAACTGCAACGTGTGCCAGTTGAGCCTTTCGTTCTGTCTCGCTCCTGCACTAAAACGCCTGGAAGAGTGGTGCCCGGTGTACAGGCCTGTCACTACCACAGCGAGTACACCGGAGGCCCCAATGACCTCTGCAGGGACGAACGCGGCAAACGGGACTATGAACGAGATGGCGGTGCCGTGGACCGGGTTCTCGAGTTTCGCACGAATCCACACGGTGACGACCCCAAAAACGTAGCCGATCAGGATCGCCGCGCTCACGGCGTAGGCGAAAGAGCCGGCAGCATTCCAAAACGCGAAGCCACCGGCTACCGCTGCGAGTGCTGTCTTCAAGAGCACGAGTGCGGTGGCATCGTTGACGAGACTCTCGCCCTCGAGAATTGAGATTATGCGAGCGGGCATGCCTAGTTTCTTGCCGATCGACGTTGCAGCGACTGCATCGGTCGGGCTGATGATGGCTCCGAGCGCAACACCGACGGCGAGTGGAATATCGGGAACAAGAAAATGGATGAGCACACCGATGATGACCGCAGAGATGAGGACAAGTAACACGGAGAGGCCAACGACGGGCCCGAAGTTGCGCCGGAAATCAATCAGGGGAACGTTGACGGCGGCCGAGTACAAGAGCGGTGGGAGCACTCCGAAAAGGATCAACTCGGGCGGAACCTCGATGCGCGGGACGAACGGGAGGAAGCCGATTCCGATACCGGCAACAACCAAGAGGAGGGGAGCGGCGACTCCGATCCTGCTGCCCAGAATCGCGGCACCCACGAGCACAATGACGGCGATGATCGCGATGAGCTCGATTTCCATGAATTCATCCTAGAACGTTCCGCCTTCGCCCTCCGTGAAACTGCGCTCGTGTGCACGCCGGGCATCGTAGACTTTGAGCATGCTCACGCTGGTGCGGATTCTGCGTTTTACTCGCTCCCTCACCCCTTACTACATCGGCATCATGATTGCCGCGGCTGTTGTGGCTGCGGCGGCGCTTGCTATACCGTTTCTGACCGGCCACGCAACCGACGTCGTGGTCGATGCGGTGACGTCTGTCGCGGACGGCAACGGGGTGCCGGACAGTGCTATCCGCACGGTGATTTTGGTGGCGCTCGCGATTTTGGCGGTGGGGCTCGGAGAGACCGTCGTCAGTAACGTCGGCGGGTACTGGGGCGACGTGATGGCCGCAAAGATGCGTACGATTTTGTCTTTTCGCTACTTTGAGCAGCTACTCGCACTTCCACAGCGGTACTACGACAATGAGCTGACCGGAACGATCGTGGCGCGGCTCAATCGTTCGATCACTGAGATCACCAACTTCATGAAGATGTTCTCGAACATGTTCGTGACGATGATGATCACCGCGGTAGCAGTGCTCGTAATTAGC
>JBQDBM010000022.1:0-29776 GCA_052090925.1 Leucobacter sp.
TATCCCTCGTTCCGTCTCGTCGTGAATGACTCACAACCAGCCTGGCAAAGAGGGGATTTTCCGTATTCTCTCCGATTTTGTGCAGATCTCCGCCTTTGTGCAGATCTCCGATTCTAGAGCCGCGCGCGAAGGCATGACTGCGAACTAGAACGCGAAACCGATGCCGAGCAGCACGCCGTAGGCGAGGGCCGCAAAACTCGTGAGCGCGAGCGCAATGATGAGCTCGCGCGCCGTCTTCGCCCAGAGCACAACGACGCACGCTGGAATGGCAATAAATAATGCGAGGAACGTGAGTACCTGGCCGGGGTGGGCAAACACAAAAAGCGCAGGCACGGCGAACGGGAGCAGCACGCACACGACGAAGAGGATGCGAGAAGCGCGATCCCCGATGCGCACCGACAGCGTCTTTTTGCCGGCAAGCTTGTCCGTCTCGATGTCGCGCGTGTTGTTTGCAAGGAGCACCGCCACCGCGAAGAGCCCGACGCCTGCACCAGCGAACCATGCCTCCTGCGAGTGCACATTGGTCTGCAACCAGACGGTACCCACGGTCGCGACAAGCCCGAAGAAGATGAAGACCATGAGCTCGCCAAGGCCCGCGTACCCGTAGGGGCGCTTTCCACCCGTGTAGAACCACGCGGCCACAATCGCGACGGCGCCGATCGCGAGGAACCACCACTGTCCGCTCAAGACGACCGCAACGAGACCGCACATTGCGGCGAGCGCGAAGAACGTCACTGCTGTCGCGAGTACGCGCTTCGGGTTCACCAGCCCTGAGCCGGTGAGTCGCGCTGGTCCTACTCGAAACTCGTCTGTGCCGCGAATGCCGTCAGAGTAGTCGTTCGCGTAATTCACGCCGATTTGCAGCAGGATCGCGACGGCAAGCGCAAGTAGCGTCAGCGTCCACGAGAACCCGAGCACCATGTGCGCGATCCCCGCACCAGCAGCGACCGGAGCGATTGCGAGCGGTAGCGTTCGGAGGCGGGCTCCGCCCACCCAGTCACGCCATGTGATGATCGGTGAGGCCCCCACATCAACGTGGCGTTCGGCCGCCGCACGGACGGCTGGGTTTCCCGACTTACGCGGATCGCTTCTCTTACTCACCTTTCCAGGTTACCGAGTGTCTGACGGAAACTCGCCCGCAGGCGCCCGACCCAGCTCTCGATTGCTTTGAGGTCAGGCTTTCCACCGTGGAGACGCGGGATACTCTCAGTCTCGGTCGCCCACTCGGGCACCGCCGCCGCTCCCAAACGCTCGCGAATGCCGGCCTGCACACCGACGAAACTCATCGCGCCCGGCACCGTCTCAACCACAAGGTTCACGCGTTCGCCCCACTCGGCATCCGGAACAGCCACGGCAACAGCACTTGCCCACCCGTAAAATTCTCGTGCCACCCGTTCAACCTCGTCGAGCGACACGTTCACGCCCCCCGAGATAATCACACGATCAAGTCGGCCCGTCACTGTAAGCATGCCGCCGAGCAACTCACCCGCGTCACCGGTGCGGTACCACCTCGTTCCCTGATCCTCGATGAAGTGCCGCGCGGTCAGCTCTTCGTCCCCAACATACCCAAGCGCGAGATACGGGCCCGCAAGCTGCACTTCTCCATCCCGAATGCGCACACGCGTGTCTCCGATTTCGACCCCGTCATACACGCAGCCACCGCTCGTCTCCGTCATGCCGTAACTGCGACGCAGGGAGACTCCGAGCTCGTGGGCGCGCCGTCGAAGTTCGAGTGGGATCGCCTGGCCTCCAACGAGCACCGCGTCGAGGCTGCGGAGTGCATCGGCGGCCCCGCGATCCTGATCTGCGAATTCAAGCAGCCGCGCAAACTGTACCGGCACCAGCGAGACATAGCGCCTCGGCCCGTCCATGCCCTCTGCGGCATGCAATAGGGCTGCCGGGTCGAAACTCCGATCGACGAACACCGGGTCGATGCCGGTGGCGGCGCTTCGTACCAGCATCTGCAACCCCGATATGAGGTGCGCGGGCAGGGTCACAAGCCACTGGCCGGGGCCTCCGAGTGCCTCGTGCGTGGCCTCCGCGCTCGCAATCAGCGCCTCTGCGGAGAGGGCGACCGACTTCGGCTTGCCGCTCGAACCCGAAGTACGAATTACAACGGCGGTCGCGTCGGGGAGTTCTGCTGCCCTGAGCTCCGCAGTCACTGCAGCATCGGCACCGTCCGCAGTCGGCAAAATTGGTGCTCCGTCTTGCAGTGCGTCTGCGAGGCCGGCAAGCAACCAAGCCCGATCGGCGGTGGGGATCGCGCGAAGTGATGAGAGGGTCACTCCACTAGGCTACTCAGCCGGCACCGAAACGTCACCCTCGGCGGCCTGGGCTAGGGGAGACTTTGACATACTGAAGGCTATGACTCGTTTCTACGTTGGCTCGTACAGCATTCCGTCCGAATGGACCGAGGCACCCTACGGACACGGAGAAGGCGTGTCCGTCAAACACCTGGGTGAGCACACGGTCGAGACCCTGTTTCCCCCCACGTTCGAGATCAACCCGTCATTCACGGTGGCTGAGTCCGATGCTAGCCGCCTGTGGGCGGTTACCGAACCCGAGTTCGGTGGCGAGCTGATTTGCTATGACGTTGCGAAAGACGGCAGCCTCTCGTCATCTCCGGTCGCCCGTGTGGTGACTGGGAGCAATGCACCCTGTCACCTTGAACTAGCAGATGAGTTTGTGCTCGTGAGCCACTTCCACGGAGGCACAGTCTCGGTCATTCTGCGGGGCGAAGACGGTCTCCCCCTGCACGTCATCGACTCCATCACGCCGCCGGACTCGGCGGACGGTCGCGACCTCAGCGAACTCAGGCCGCGGCCGCACGCCGCGATCATGCTCCCGTCTGGAACGGAGTTCGCAGTGGCGGACTACGGACGAGACACGGTCTCGCTGTACGGCTGGGACTCTGAGCACATGACGGTGGCGCTCCTGGCTGTCGCAGCGTTGCCGGAAGGCTCCGCCCCCAGGCACCTCGCGTGGTCATCGCGGCACAACCGGCTGTTTGTGAGTCTGCAGCTCAGCGGGGTCGCAGCCGTGCTTACCGTCACCGAATCGGGCGGCAAGTGGTCGCTCGATGTGGTGCAGACGACTCCGGCGGGAGGGCTCGGGCGTGCCCATCCGATCCCGTCCGAGATTGCGATCGACCCCACCGAGCAATTCGTCGTCATGGCGAATCGCGTGGACAATTCGCTCTCGGTCTTCGCGGTGACCGAAGAGGGGTTCCTCACTGAGTTCGATACGGTCGACTCCCGTGGCACAACACCCCGCTACTTCGCCATTACCCCGGAGGGTGACCGCCTGATCGTCGCGCACCAAGAGTCGGATGGCCTGACTGTGTTTAACTTCGCGGGTGGCAAGCTCGACTACAGCTTCACGGCCGAGTGCGCGACACCGACTTCCGTCGCGTTCTGGCCGCTATAGGCCGCCTGTGCCGATCACCCCGCGCCTTACTCGCCGACTCCTGCTCCTTCTTGCTTTCCTGTCCATGGTGGGACCGTTCTCCGTGGACATGTACCTTGCATCGTTCACGCAGATCGCCGAGGACCTAAGTACGAGCGCCGCGTCCGTTCAGCTCACGCTCTCCTCATTCATGCTCGGGATCAGTGTCGGGCAACTCGTGCAGGGTGCACTCTCGGACCGCTGGGGGCGGCGGCCGATCCTGCTCATTGCCCTATTAGTTTTTGCGGCCTCAAGCGTCGCGATGGTATTTGCTCCAGGCATCGGGACGCTCATTGCGCTCCGCGCGGTCCAGGGCTTTTCGGGGGCAGCCTGCGTCGTGATCTCACGCGCGATCGTCGCCGACTTATCTCGGGGGCCCTCCGCCGTACGCGCGCTGAGTCTCCTGCTGATGTTCAGCTCCCTTGGGCCGCTGATTGCACCGATCACCGGCGGCATCCTCAGCGAGTTCTGGGGATGGCGTGGAGTACTTGCCACCCTGGCTGGTCTGGCGGTAACCATGCTCGTGCTAGCGTGGCTATTTGTGCCGGAGTCGCTCAAACCCGAGTATCGACAAACCGGTGGCGTGCTCACCGCGCTCCGTCGATATCAGTCGCTGCTTGCCAATCGACGGTTCCTGCTGCTCATCGTCACGTTCGCGATCACGTTCTCGGGCATCATGGCGTACGTCTCGGCCTCTCCGTTCGTCGGCCAGCAGATCCTCGGAATGTCCCCGTTTGTGTACTCGCTCGCGTTCGCCGCGGGTACAGCGTCCCTGATCTTCGCCAACTGGCTGAACGCCTCGCTCGCGGGTCGTGTCCGCCCGTCACAAATGCTGCTGAACGGTGCACTTCTTTCTTTCGTCTCCGCACTCGGTCTTGCGCTGCTGATCTTCACGGGCACACTGACGGCGACCACGTTCATTGTCGGCGCATTTGCAATGACGTTTGGCGTCGGTCTCACCATGTCGAATGCCACCGCGATTGCGCTAACACTGGCGGATGCGGCACGAGGATCGGGTGCGGCGCTCCTCGGCTCGTCCCAGTTCTTGCTCGGCAGCATCACTTCGCCACTCGTCGGCTTGTGGGGTGAGCACACCGCAGTTCCGCTGGCCGTCGTGCTCCTGACCGCGACCACGATTGTGATGGCGGGGGCGTTTGTGTTCTTCCGCGGTGGCTCGGTCCAACCCGAGCGCGCATAGCCCCGACGTGACCTGAGTCGCGGTCGCGTCTACGAGGGGGCGGGGTCCGTTCAGTAATGGTACGGGTAGGGCGACCAGTCGGGGTCACGCTTCTCCAGGAATGAGTCACGCCCCTCAACCGCTTCATCGGTGCCGTATGCGAGGCGCGTTGTCTCGCCTGCAAACAGTTGCTGCCCCACCAACCCGTCGTCGACGGCGTTGAACGCGTACTTCAGCATGCGGATCGCGGTTGGTGATTTACCGAGGATCTCCCGCGCCCATTCGATCCCGGTTTGCTCAAGTTCGGCGTGCGGTACCACGGCGTTCACGGCGCCCATCTCGTAGGCTCGCTTCGCCGAGTACTCGCGGCCGAGGAAGAAGACCTCGCGCGCGTTCTTCTGTCCAATCTGGCGAGCGAAGTAAGCGCTGCCATACCCGGCATCGAACGACCCAACGTCAGCGTCAGTCTGCTTGAAGCGCGCGTGCTCGTCACTTGCAATCGACAGGTCGCAGACAACGTTGAGCGAGTGTCCGCCACCCGCGGCCCAGCCCGAAACCAGTGCGATGACGATCTTCGGCATGAACCGAATCAGCCGTTGCACTTCGAGTATGTGCAGGCGCCCCGCTCGCGCGGTCGCCTCAGGACCCACCGACTGCTCGTCGTCGGAGTACTTGTAGCCGTCACGGCCACGGATCCTCTGGTCACCGCCCGAGCAGAATGCCCAGCCACCGTCTTTTGCGCTCGGCCCGTTGCCGGTCAGCAGCACTGCGCCGACCCGCGGGTTTACCCGTGCCCGCTCGAGTGCGTCGTAGAGCTCGTCAACGGTGTGGGGGCGAAACGCGTTCCGCACCTCCGGCCGGTGGAATGCGATGCGCGCGATCCGTCCGTCGAGGCTCAGATGCGAGGTGATATCGGTATATTTCTTCGCGCCCGGTGCCAACTCCCACTCACTCGGGTCGAAGATCTCGGAGACCTGCTGCGTCTGCTCTGTCATGCCCCCAGCCTACTTTCATCGTGCAGCCTCGAAGTCTCTTACTCCCAGTCAGGCATCGAAGGACGCTGCTCCGCCGCAGGCTTCTGCGGAATAAAGAACGCGAAGCCGAGCGCGACTCCTGCGGCAATAATGCCCAGCACAAACGAGAGTTGATACCCACCCGCGGTCGGCATACCTGACGCGCTCTCCGCACTCGAAGCCGCCAGCACGGCGCCCATCACCGCCGCAGCAGCGCTCGTACCGAGCGAGCGGCACAGCGCATTGAGGCCGTTCGACGCACCGGTCTCGCTCTGCGGCACCGACCGCATGATGAGCATCGGCATCGACGCGTACCCAAACCCAATGCCGACACCAATGAGGAGGTTTGCGACGAGGATCTGCCACACTTCGGTGTGGAAAATAATCGAGAACGCATACGCCACGATGAGCGCGAACGCACCGATCACGAGCAGGATCCTCGGACCGATCACGCGCGCGAGGCGCCCGGCGACTGGCGAGAGGAGCATCATGAGAATACCCGCTGGCATGATGATGAGGCTCGCGAGGAAGAGTGAGAGTCCAAAGCCGACACCGTCTGTGGTCGGCTGCTCAAGCATCTGTGGGTAGACAACGTTCGACGCAAAGAGCGCGAAGCCCAACGCAACCGAGGCGAGGTTCGTAAGCAGCACCGGTCTACGCGCGGCCACGCGGAGGTCGAGCAGGGGCTCTTTCGCTCTGAGCTGGTACCAGCCCCACAGTACCGCGACACCGATGCCGCTGAACCCGGTCAAGAGGGTCGTGGGGCTCAGCCAGCCCCACAGGTCACCACGTGACACTGCGAGCAGAATGCACATGAGCGCGGTCGTCAGCCCGACGGCACCGAGGAGATCGAAGCGACCTTCGGTCCGTAGCACGCTCACTGGCACCACCCAGAGCACGAGCACAAACGCAACCGCACACAGGACGGTCGTGACCCAGAACAGTGTGTGCCAATCCGCGTACTGCGTAATGAGTGCGCTGAACGGCAACCCGATTGCCGACCCCACACCGAGTGTGGCGCTCATCATTGCGATCGCTGAGTCCACTTTCTGTGCAGGGAGCACGTCACGCATTACCGAGATCCCGAGCGGGATGACCCCTGACATAGCACCCTGCAGCGCGCGGCCAGCGATCACGATGGTGATGTTCGACGATAGGGCGATGACGAGTGAGCCGAGCAGCGTGACGAGCAACAGCGCGAGGATAATTCGCCGCTTCCCGTACATGTCGCCGAGCCGACCAGAGATCGGGGTGACCACGGCTGACGCAAGAAGTGTCGCGGTGAGCACCCAGGCAGTATCGTCCCGGCTCGCGTCCAATAACTCGGGCAGGCGCGACTGGATCGGCACTACGAGCGTAAACAGGAACGACGCACACAGTCCCATGGCGAGCAGCACGACGACAATGGCTCTGTGCGGGGATTCGCGAGAGAGGCGCCGTCGCCTCGCCTCGTCATCCCCCATGCACACACTCTATCGACCGAGAACCCGTGCCCGTGCTGCCCTGTGGAAGACGAGTTTCAGAGGAAAAGGTGGGTTCCCGCGGACTGAAATCGTGGTTTGGGTCCGCAAAAACTCGTGGTCTCCGTCAGAAGTGGTGACCTCACGTGACCTGAGATGCAAGGATGGTGGCGTGACGACGCATGGGACTCTGAGCACCGACGCTGGCTCGCCCCTGAGTACCGCAGAATTGCTCGCCGCCGCCCACGTGGTCGCGATTCCAACGCGCACCAGGTTTCGTGGAATCGAAGTGCGCGAGGCCGTGGTATTTGATGCTCCAGCCGGGGCGAGCGAATTCTCCCCGTTTCTAGAGTACGGCGATGCGGAGGCCGCGACGTGGCTCGCGGCGGCAATAGATTTTGGGTGGGCCGGCTCAGGCGGCCGTCCCGCACTGCCGGTGCCCTTGCGAGACAGCGTCGAGGTGAACGCGACCATACCAGCCGTTTCACCAGAAGAAGTACCGAAGACGCTCGCTCGCTTCCCGGGCTGCACGACCGCGAAAGTCAAGGTCGCCGAGCCCGGCGAGACACTCGAGGACGACGTCGCGCGCGTGCGTGCGGTGCGCGAGGCCATGGGTAGCGACGCACGCATCCGCATCGATGCGAACGGTGGCTGGTCCGTCGAGGAGGCAACACGGGCGCTCACAGCACTCGCAGAGTTCCATCTCGACTACACCGAGCAGCCCTGCCGCACCGTCGCCGAGCTGGCAGAGGTACGGAGACGAGTGGGCACCGTACGAATTGCCGCAGACGAGAGCGTGCGCAAGGCCGATGATCCTCTCGCAGTTGTGCGCGCGGGTGCCGCCGACCTGCTCATCGTCAAGGCGCAGCCGCTCGGCGGGGTTCAGCGCGCACTCGACATCGTGACTGAGGCAAACCTCCCCGTCGTTGTCTCGAGCGCCCTCGACACGTCGGTCGGTATCTCGATGGGAGTCCACCTCGCAGCGGCGCTGCCCGAGCACCTGCTTGCGGGCGCGTGCGGGCTCGGTACGGCGGTGCTTCTCGCGGGTGATGTAACCCAGGATCCACTAACACCTGCCCAGGGACGTCTCGATGTGCGGAGACCTCTGCTCGATCCCGGGCTCGTCGCTCGTTTCGCGGCTTCACCGGAGCGCACGGACTGGTGGCGAGAGCGGGTCGCGCGCTGCCACCGACTGCTCACCTCGAGTCACTGAGGCTGGATAAGAGTCGGCGCGTCACAAAGCTCGGCCGTCTACGCTTTCAGTCCCGGAAAATCCTCTTCCCGCCACTCACTCGGGATGCGCTCCCCCGCCGCGTGTGCCACTTCTTCACGCTTCCGCAGCTCAACTCTGCGGATCTTTCCCGATGTGGTTTTCGGGAGGTCGAAGAATTCGATCCTGCGCACCCGCATATACGGCGGCAGTGCGGCCCGGGCGTGGGCCAGAATGTGCCGCGCGGCATCCTCTGATGCCTCGGCCCCCGCAGCGAGCGCGACGTATGCTTTCGTGATGTTCAGCCGCGTGTCATCCGGCGCACCAACGACCGCGGCCTCGGCAACCAGCGGATGTTCGATGAGGGCACTTTCCACCTCAAACGGCGACACTTTAAAGTCGCTCGATTTGAAGATGTCATCAGTGCGACCGATGAACGTGAGCATCCCGTCGTCCGATCGTTTAGCAACGTCACCTGTGTGAAAGTAGCCGCCGCTCATCACTTTTGCGGTGGTCTCGGGACTGCCGAAGTATCCAGGCATGAGGTTTACTGGGCGAGATACGTCGCTCCCCGTATCTGCACCCGCTGCGCTGGCACCCGTGGCCCCAAGCCGCAAGCAAATCTCGCCCTCATCACTCTCGGATCCGGTCATGGGATCAACCAGTGCAACGTCGACACCGGGCAGCTGCCGACCCATCGCACCGGGCTCGACCTCCTCGCCCGCAAGGGTCCCGATGATCGCGGTCGTTTCGGTCTGCCCGTATCCATCGCGAATCTCGAGCCCCCACCACTCTGCGATGCGCGCGATCACTTCGGGGTTCAGCGGTTCCCCTGCGGAGACCACCTCACGCAGTGCGCGAGGTTTACGCTGCAGGTCACTCTGAATGAGCATGCGCCACACGGTCGGCGGTGCGCAGAATGTCGTGACGCCAGCGCGATCGAGCTCGCGCACCAGATGCTCAGCGTCGAAGCGCGCAGTGTTGGAGACGAAAATTGTGGCGCCCACGTGCCACGGGCCGAAGAAACTCGACCAGGCGTGCTTCCCCCAACCCGGCGCACTGATCACCGAGTGCACGTCTCCGGGGCGCACACCGATCCAGGCCATCGTCGTGAGGTGCCCTAGTGGGTAACTCGTGTGTGAGTGCACCACAATCTTCGGCAGGCTGGTGGTGCCCGAGGTGAAGTACAAGAGGGCAGGATCACTGCTCACCGTCCGCTTCGGCACGGGCGCGAGCGAGGCGCTGTGCGACTCCTCGTAGGGCAGCCAGTCGTAGAGGGCGGCGCGCTGGTCGCGCGATCCTGCTTCAAATCCAACCACGATGCCGCGGTAGCTTCCGGGCACGCGCGTGAACTTCATCGCATCATCAGGGTCGGCAATCACGAGACTGACGTTGCCTCGCTCGATTCGATCTGCCAGCTCGTGTTCGCCGAGCACGACTGACGTGGGGAGCATCACTACTCCGAGCTTCATCGCCGCGAGCATAATTTCCCAGAGTTCGACCCTGTTGCCGAGCATCAGCATCGCGATATCGCCCGCTTTGATGCCGTTCGCACGCAGCCAGTTCGCCACCTGGTCGCTCCGCTGCTTCAGTTCTTGGAAGCTGCGCCGCAGCTCACTCCCGTCTTCCTCGGCGATCCACAGTGCGGTGGTGTCGTTGCCACCAGCGATTGCATCGAAGACGTCGTGCGCCCAGTTGAACTCGGCCCCGACGTCTGGCCACACAAATTCTGTTCGCGCGCGGTCTGGGTCACCTGAGAGGGCGAGTAGCTGATCCCGTGCTTCGAAGAATGCCTGACCTCCGTGCGTCGCGCCGTCGTTCATCAGGATCGCCTCCTTTCTTCAGCCAGGAAATGCGATGTGGAGCGGGAGGTCACCGAGCGCCTCGCGGCCCCCGAGTCCGTCAACTTCAAACATCACTGCAGTTCCGATGACGCGGTAGTCGAACCCTTCGAGCAGCTTCCTGGCCGCGGCGAGTGTGCCACCGGTAGCGAGCGCGTCGTCTACCAGCAACACACGTGTGCCAGCGGGGAGGTCGTGGTTCGCCTCGATCGTGGCGCTTCCGTACTCCAGATCGTAACTGACGGACCCCGCTGGCTTCGGCAGCTTGCCGGCTTTCCTGACCGGAAGCACGCCTGTTCCAGCGAGCATTGCAGCCGCTGCCGCGAGGAGAAAACCACGAGCCTCGGCTCCCGCGATCACATCAAACTGTCCCTCGAACGGTTCGATGAGCGCTGCCGCGGTCGTCTTCAAGGCGGCAGGATCGGTGACGAGCGAGGTGATGTCGCGGAAGAGCACTCCAGGCTTCGGATAATCCGGAAAGCTCTGGATGAGAGATTCCGCGTGGGCGAGCGCTGCAGGGGTCAGCGCGTCATTCAGTTCAGGTGTAGCGTGCACGCCCAAAGCTTACCGCCAACTTGATGTTCTCTCTGCGGCCAGAACCGGTGCTTCAATACCAGATTTTTGCCTGTATCAATTTTCGTTTCAGAGGGAGATACGGTAATGTCTTTCTGGTTGGGAAACCAACGTGCGCCCCTAGCTCAGCTGGATAGAGCATCTGACTACGGATCAGAAGGTCGGGGGTTCGAATCCCTCGGGGCGCGCCATTCCACCCTCGTCATTCGTGACGGGATATCTTCTCCGGAAGCTTCACTTCTCGGCCTACGACGATAGTGGCCTGTTTCCCAGCGACCACGTTGCAGCTTGCCCGGCACCCACACCCGCCTCGCAGACGCCAAGTGAAAGCCTCGCGTCGTCGGTGCCTCATATTGCGGCGTCTCTGAGATGTCCCTACTTGTGACACGACTGTCAAGGTCACGGGCGAACCGCTCGATGCGTTCCGGCATCTCACGCACCCGTTCGGTCACAAGCTCAGTCGGTAACTCAGCGACTGCTTGATCAAACGAGTCACGCACCTGCGTGCGCATTTCGTGCAACACGCTCCTGAACTCGGCCCGCTGCACACCAAGTACATCCGCCGTACGAGCAAGATTGCGTCCACTGATGTTACGGTAACGCCGTTCCTTGCCGTACTTGACGGCGGCCGAGGCTTGGTATTTCACACGGCTCTCGTCCCACAGGCCAAACGCAGAAATCAAGTCGTATGCTGGCGCAAGCCTCACTCGGCCACCGAACAGCACAACGCTGTGGTTCTTGGCGTGTGCGTCGACTCCGGCAACGAGCAGGTTGAACGCAATTAACCGTGTCAGTGTCTCGAGATCTGACGTGCGGAATTGCGCAGTGACGCCGGCTCTGATGAGCGAGACCATGTCGCCCATCGTCGGCCCGCCGTCTTCTTCGTACTTCTGGCTCGGTAACACGCTGAGCGCTTGGCAGAAGTCCTCTTGATGGAGCCGTCGAACCGTGCGGCCGTCGTTTACTATCCTGTCGTACCGCTCCGTGACAAATCCAGGAACACCAGCGAATTCGAGAATGTCTACTTTGGCTGTTGGTATGCCGAACGATCGTGATGCTCGCATCGTCACAAACTCGACCGCTTGGGCTTCGGCGCTTGTGGATCCCGACGTAGTAGCCATGCCCGGCTTGACGATGTGGGTGCTCGCAGCACGACCATTCGGCTCGAACCAGCGGTCGTCAATCCTCGCGAGCGCGAATTTTCCTTGGTTGCCGCCGAGAGAGAATCTGCCCGCGTCATCGTCCGTGTCATCGACCCAGTGGTCAGGATCGTTCACGATTCCCTCGATGCGCGCCGCGATAAGTTCATTGCTTTGCTCTGAGAGACTGCCAGCATTATTAGGCTCAACACCCTCCGGCACGACCTGTACGGAACCCTGGGCATCTTGGCCCATGTGGCGCAACAGCGTGAACGGGTCGTGCTGAGTCTCATGGAACTTCGCGGCCCAGCGGACACGAACCTCCTGTGCATCAGGGAGCAAGTTAGAAAGCCACGGCGCTACTTGTTCGGGTCCGTGATGAAGCCACGACACGGGCATACTCAGTGAAAGCTGCGTTGCTCCACGCTGCGCTGCGTAACTTTCGTCGTAACTGAACTCAACCTCACCAGTTCGACTGCGCATGAGTTTCCCCGCAAGCTGCCCGTCAAGCCAGAGATCAAGCACGTCAACCGAGCCCATCACAGCCCCTCAAACATTGCGTCAACGTCAGAGTCAGAGCTGGGCTGCTCGACACTGACCTCAAGGCCCAGCGCGTGGATCACTGCGAGCACACCTGGGAAAGCTGGCGCGCCGATCCCTGCTTCAAGATTACGCACCCACTGACGACTCATGCTTACCTTTTCCGCAAGCTGATCCTGAGTCATGCCAGCCTCAATGCGCCTCGCGCGCACGAGACTGACCACGTCGCTCGTCGTGTTGATCAGCATTGCCACCCCCATGTCTAACATTCTGTACTTACAAAACTATGTCTATTATTATGGAGATTTAGTGTTATGTCTAGTATTCCGCCCATAGCGCACGCAACAGAACGGGCGACGAACCGTTTCCTGCGCGAAGATACAAGGAGACAGGGAAAGCAACGGTTCTCGTCGGATGAGTCACACCGTATAAGGAAACTCAGACAAGGATTAAGAGAGCCGCCTGCCGGAATCGAACCGGCGACCTATTCATTACGAGTGAATCGCTCTACCGACTGAGCTAAGGCGGCCAGGCCGAGGCTCGCTCGGCACAGCTCACAACTTTAGCACGACTTCAATCACCGATTCGACACGACCAGGCCGGTGGCAGTGACAGCTGGCGGGCTACGAACACATAGGATCGGACGCCGGAACTTCGCCTTCCAGCAGGTACGCATCCACCGCATTGTTGATGCAGTCATTCTTGCCGTAAGCCGTGTGCCCCTCTCCCTGGAACGTCACCAAAGTGGCACTCTCGAGTTGCTCAGAGAGCGACTCGGCCCAGCGGTACGGGGTTGCGGGGTCTCCTGTTGTTCCGACCACCAGAATCGGCGCGGCGCCTGCCCCCTCGACTGGGCCCCGAACCTCAGCGGCCGGGTAGGGCCAGCCCGCGCACCCGACGTCGCCATACCCCTGGAAGCGCCCGATGGTCGGAGCGACCTCGGCAAGCTCCTGCGCCTCGGCGCGCATTCGATCTACATCGATACTGTTCGGGTAATCGAGGCAATTAATTGCGATGAACGCCTCTGTGGAATTATCGGAGTACTGGCCGTCTTCCCTGCTGTAGTAGAAATCGGCGAGCTGCAACGCCGTGTCTGCGTTCCCGTTTGCCACCGTTTCAAACAGGCTGTCGAGTGCGGGCCACGAGCTCTGCGAATACAGCGGGGTGATGATCGCGGTCAGGAGCGTCCCTGAACCCAGTTCTCGCCCATCCGAGGCAGTGAGCGGGTGCTCATCAACGCGGTCAAGGAGACCACCAATCTGCTGCATGGCTCGGTCCACGGTGCCTGTGAGAGGGCACTCGTTTCGACTCAAGCAGTCCTCAACATACGTGCGAAGTGCGGCCTCAAAACCACGCGTCTGCTCACGTACCACCTCAAACTCCGTCGTTTGAGGATCAATGGCACCGTCGAGTACGAGACGCCCCACGCTCTCGGGGTAGGTGTCGGCATAGTGTGCACCAATAAATGTGCCGTACGAGTACCCCAGGTAGTTCAAGTGTTCGTCGCCCACGATGCTTCGCAACATGTCGAGGTCTTGCACGGTCGAATGTGTGTCTACGTGCTCAAGTGCCGGCCCGGTGTGTTCCGCGCAGGCCTCACCAAACATTGCGGATTCCTCCTCCGCAGCCGCGATCCATTC
The DNA here is from genome assembly GCA_052090925.1 of Leucobacter sp. GTDB lineage: Bacteria > Actinomycetota > Actinomycetes > Actinomycetales > Microbacteriaceae > Leucobacter. The sequence continues at coordinate 14,038 of JBQDBM010000022.1, forward strand.
GGCGCTGCCGCGCTCGAGCTCAGCGAGACCCGCCGCATCCCCGAAGAGGTACTCGTCCATCCCCGCAGCATCAAGGCACTGCACAGGCGTGGAGTTTCCGACGCCGCGAGGATCCCACCCGATCACGTCGTAGCGCTCGCGAACTTCTTCGGTGACTGACCCTGCCGTATTGACGACGTAGCTTGCGCCCGATGCGCCTGGGCCACCGGGGTTCACAAACAGTGTGCCCAGCGGGTCGCCACCGGTAGCTGGCAGCTTCACCATGTGCAGCGATAGTCTCTCGCCGGCGGGGTCTTCCCAATCGATCGGCGCGTGCACGTCTGCGCACAGTTGCCCGTCCCCGCAATCACGCCACTCAGGCTGCTGGTCGCCAAATGCTTCAGCTGTACCGGCCGGAACTGCAGGAAGCGGACCGGGCTCCCGCTCCTCTGGGGCGGGACTCTGAAACAGTGGCAAGAGGCCGTACCCAATCATGGCCACGGCCACGACCAGCGCGATGAGGCCGATGATCAGCCCACGGTTGCGGCGCTTCACTGCAGCACGCCGCTCTTCCGCAGCTTCTGCCGCCTCGGTCGCCTCATCCATCACATAGGCGTCGCGCAGCTCCGGAGGGAGCCCGGCGAAAGGATCGCGTTCGTCGGCGCGATCATCTTCGCGGTCGCTCACGCGGCCACCTCCGATTCTTCGACGATGTGGGCAAACAGTGCCTCGAGCACGAGGCCTGGCGTTACTGCACGGGTCAGCCGCTCGCGCGCCCCCTCGACCGCGGTGACCGCGGCGAGTGCCCGCTCGGGCGTCCAACGATTCGCAAGTTCGGTCACCCGCGCCTGCTCCTCAAGGTTAATGAGCTCAAGCCCCGCATTCAGCGTACTCAGCACCACGTCACGGTAGAGCGACAGCAGGTCCGTCAAGATTCGATCAATACCATCGCGCAAGCTCCGTTTCGCTCGCCGCTTCTGGTCCTCCTCTAGCGCACGCACCTGCGCGCGAATTTGGGGAGGAATTGCGGCCCCCGGCGCGAGCCCCAAGTTGCGAAGCGCGTCTTCACGCTCTCGCGCATCGAGCTGCTCCGTCAACGCAGCGGCATCGGATTCCGCGACTTTCAGCAGTGCGCCGGCCGCACGCATCGCATCACCGAGCGTCCGCACTTCAAGTGCAAGCGACACCGTCCGCTCGCGGCGCGCAAGGGCGTCGGCGTCAGTGGCAAGCCGCCTAGCCATCCCAATGTGGCTCTGGGCGAGGCGTGCCGCGCGCTCTGCCGTCTCGACACTCACGCCGTCTCGGCGATGCAGCAGCGCGGCTATCTCGGTCGGGGACGGTGTGACGAGCCGCAGCGAGCGCGACCGCGACCGGATCGTCGGCAAAAGATCAGCCTCGCTCGGAGCACACAGAATCCAGATGGTCCGCTCCGGGGGTTCCTCGAGCGCCTTGAGTAGTACGTTTGACGTGCGCTCCGGCATCCGATCCGCGTCCTCAATCACGATCACCCGATAACGTCCATCTGCCGGTGCATAATAGGCCGTGGTGACGACCTCGCGCACGTCATCGATACCGATGATGAGCTTCTGTGTGGTGAGCACCCTGAGGTCAGGGTGTGTCTGGGCCTGCACCTGCTCATAGACAGCGCCCCGCATCGCTGGGTCTCGCGCAATCAGTGCGGCGGCGAAACGCATCGCGAGGTTCGAGCGCCCCGACCCCGGCGGACCGGTGATGAGCCAGGCATGTGCGAGACTGTCGGCACCCTCATTGGAGGCAACGTGCTCGAGCGTTTCGATTGCCTGCTGCTGCCCCACGATGTCAGCCCAGAAGTCCATGTTTACAGGCTATCGCCTGACACTGACACTGACACTGGCACTCGCGCTGTCAGTCATCCGAGGAGCGGAAGGGTGACATCGAGGGTGATATTCACGCCAATCACGAACAGTGGGTTTTTACGACACCTATCGTTGAAACGAACGGCGGGTTTCATCCCCCATGAACCCGCCGTTGCTGACCTCACGCACAGCCATCCCCCACACTTTGGTTTGGTGAGACCCCCTGCCATGCCAGTCTCTGGCAAGGCAGGGGAACAGACTCTTCACGACTGCAGGTTGCGCACGTTACAGTCCGTGTTCTTTCGCGTAGATCACCGCGTGCACGCGGTCGCGCAACTGCAGCTTTGCGAGCACACGCCCCACGTGTGTTTTCACGGTGGATTCCGACAGAAACAGCTCGCCGCCGATTTCTGAGTTGTTCTTCCCCTCAGAGATCAGCTGCAGCACCTCGAGTTCTCGCTCGGTGAGCGCGGCAAATGCGGGAAGTCGCGCGGCTTCTCGCTGGCTGATTTCGGGGTTCTGCGCCTGCGATTCACCCCCGCGCAGCTGATCCAGCATGCGCCTCGTCACGCTCGGTGCCATCGCAGCATCACCCACGGCTACACGTCGGATCGCGTCGGTGAGCTCACTCGGGCGCGCATCTTTCAGGAGGAACCCGCTCGCCCCAACCTGAATAGCTGCGGTCACGTACTCATCCAGGTCGAATGTGGTGAGCACCAGCACGCGGGTCTCCGGGAAGTCGCGCACAACCGCGGCAGTGGCGTCGATCCCGTTCATCTCGGGCATGCGCACGTCCATGAGCACCACATCGCAGGCGCCCTCGCTCCGAGCAAGTTCGGCGAGGGCTTCCACACCATTGCCACACTCGGCCACTACCTCGATGTCGGGTTCGGCAGAGAGCACGAGGCGAAAGCCCGTGCGGATGAGTTCTTGGTCATCGACGAGCATCACGCGAATACGCGAGCCGGTACCATCATCCATCTTGGGCTTCACTTTCTGTTTCCGTGGGTGCCGCGGATTGCGTTGTTGCAGGCCGGGGCTCCCTGGCGCTTGCGTTGACGGGCAGGATCGCAGCCAACTGCCATCCCCCGCCCGCTGTCGGCCCGGCTTCCAGGGTGCCATCAAATACGCGCACGCGCTCTTCGAGGCCGCGCAGGCCTCGACCCGAGCCGAGCCCACGACCCGGAGCACGCTCCGGGCCTGCGTCGGACACCCCGGTCGCGACAACCGCGCCGTAGTCCCGCACCGTCACCGTGGTGCGGTCGGTGGTGCGCTCAACCGTCACGACTGCGCGCGCTCCGGGCCCCGCGTACCGCAGCACATTGGTGAGGCCTTCTTGCACAATCCGATATACTGCAAGGTCTTGTCCACGGTCTCCCGCGGCCCCGCCGCTCACCCGCAGTTCGGCTTCGAGCCCTGCGTCTCGGAATCCCTCCACGAGTTCGGGCAAGGTACTCACGCCGGGTGCGGGCACGAACTCGGCGGACCCTTCGCCCGGCTCATTCAGTGCCCCGAGCAGCCGCCGCATCTCAGCCAGTGCTGTACGCCCGGTTTCGCCGCTGCGCTCCATCGCGTCCGCCGCAGCCTCGGGGGCAGTCTCGACGACACGTGAGGCTCCGTCCGACAGTGCGATCATCACCGACACGGAGTGCGCCACGATGTCGTGCATCTCGCGGGCGATGCGCGATCGCTCCTCGGCAACCGCGAGCTGCGCAAGCTGATCCCGCTCCCGTGCGAGCTGGTGTGCGCGGTCGATGATCGCCGCAAGGTAGCGCCGCCGATTTCCGAGGTTGATCCCGATCATGACTATCGCGAGGTACCAAAGTGACGACATGACGGAGACACCGATGAGCTCCGTAAGCGACATCAGCTCAGCCTCTGCACCAGCGGCGATGACGCCAGCTCCTCCCCCGGTAAATCCCGGGAGCACCCCTGCCCAGTCCAGCACCCCACTCAGGATCGTGCTCAACACCGCGACACCGTACCCGATCCAGGCCTGAGTCACCCCGCGATACACGGGTACTGCGTACAACAGAAAGAGCATGGCGACACTATTGGGAAATGTCTGAAAACTCTGGTCTCCAAAAAGAAGTACGACTACCGCGATGAGACCAATGAGGGGGAAGCGACGGCGATAGAGGAGCGCGAGCGCAGTGACGACAACTCGGAGGATCGTCAGAAGCACCAGCGGCCACATCAGGTTCACGGGCAACCCGAACCAGTTCCCCGGCTCGTCCGGAGACGTCACGACGTCGGCCGATATCGCGTCAGCCACACCCATCATGAGGCACCCGAAGAGGTAGACCACAACAATAGTGACGTCGACCGCACGCGGGTGGGCGGAGAGGGCACGCCTGAGTACTCCGGGCGGACGTGGAAGCGCCAACTCGTCTGGGGTGTTGCCGTAGTGATGACTGTTCATGGGGTCTCTCGCGTCACTTCAGCCTAGACAACGGCGTCCGAAACGGAGTCATCCCGCAGTACCAATGTCGACGTACGACCGTGCTCCGAGCGTGACGAGTGCCGCCCCTGAGCTGAGTTCTGCGGCGAGCGCTTCGAGCGAAGTGATATGTTCGTCAGCCACGAGGTAGCTCTGCTCCACCGCGTCGGTGTAGCGCGCCTCGCCGACGGCGTACCCGCGCCGCCGAGCCTCTGCCTCGATCTGGGGTGCGACATCGTATGCTGAGCGAACCACTGCCTCACATCGCACCGCTCGCCGCACCCGCCGCGCCTCGTGCACAGCACCCGCGACAGATGCGCGGTACGCGCGAGTGAGACCGCCCGCCCCGAGCAGTACACCGCCGAAGTAACGCGTCACCACGGCGACAACATCGCTGAGCCCCGCTGAAACCAGCGCGTCAAGCATCGGTGCACCCGCTGTGCCACTCGGTTCTCCGTCGTCGTTCGAACGCTGTACACGGGCGTCGTGCCCAATGACGAATGCCGAGCAGTGGTGGCGAGCGCGCGGGTCATCAGCTCGTGCACCAGCAATCACGTCGCGCGCAGCCTCTTCACTCTCGACCCGCTCGAGACGGGTGAGAAAACGGGATCGGCTGATCTCGATCTCCGTATGGACCGGGCCCGAGATGGTCTCGTAGTCGTTACTCATCCCCTCCATTGTGCCGCCTTGGTGCGGAAAGCTATCCATGAGAACAACTAACACTTAGAACAACTAACACCTAGGACAGCTAGCATCGAGGCATGAGTTCGGTGCGGGTGGATGCGTGGGTGTGGGCGGTGCGCCTCGCTAAAACACGCAGCCAGGCGACTACCGCGTGCCGCGCTGGGCACATTCGGGTCAACGACCAGCCGGCGAAAGCGGCGCAGCCCGTTCGCGTCGGAGACGTGATCCGCGCGAGGCTCCACGGCTTCGACCGCATCTACCGCGTGACGGGGCTCGCGAAGCGCCGCGGCAGTGCGGCCGAGGCGGCGCAGTACTTCGAGGATCTCACGCCACCACCACCGCCGCGGGAGGAGCGCCCGATGCCAGTGCTGCGCGACCCCGGTGCTGGTCGCCCAACAAAGCGCGAGCGGCGCGAGATTGATCGTCTCCGGGGCAGAGCGTAACCCGATGCAACGGTTTGAAGCCGAACAGTGGCGTGCCCTCGAACGAGCGCACGAACACCGAGCAGATGCACTGACCGCGGGGCACCGCTCCCGCCGCAGCCAGGGCGTTTCGCACCCGGTCGAGGACTTTCTCTGGACGTACTACTCCGTCAAGCCCTCGGAACTCAGACGCTGGCACCCTGGCGCAGGAGCGGTGCTGAAGGACGCGGCGGACCGTGGGTCGTGGAAGTACTACGCGGTGCAGGGGTCTGAGGCTGCCATAGACCTCTCGGCGTTCTTTGCGCGGCGCGGGGGAACGGTTGACTATGTCGAACGGCTGCTGTCTGCAACGCTCGAGCGCACCCCACAGTTTGGGTGCTTCGGCCTGCACGAGTGGGCCATGGTCTACCGCATGTCGCCCGAGCAGCTTCGTCACCGCGGTCTCCCGCTGCGCATCGGGCACGCTGCAACCGACCAGGTGGTCGAGTCGCACCCCATTGCGTGCAGCCACTTTGACGCCTACCGATTCTTCACCCCCGAGGCGGCACCACTGAACGCGATACAACCCACCCGCGACACCCAGCCCGAGCTCGAGCAGGCCGGGTGTCTACACGCCGGGATGGACGTGTACAAGTGGGCCACGAAGCTCGGGCCGATCGTGCGGGGTGAGACGCTGCTCGACGCGTTCGAACTCGCGCGGGATATCCGTGAGGTCGACATGCGAGCATCGCCATACGATGTCAGCGGCTACGAAGGAGCAGCCGGTATGCCGCTAGCCGCGATCCCGATCGAGACCGCGGCCGGCAAGCGAGAGTACGCGAGCCTCCAGGAAGAGTTTGCTGGGCGAGGGAACGACTTGCGTGTGCGCATCCTCTCGGCCATTGCGGAGGCCCGGGTACCCGTTTAGTGTGCGTCGCGCCGCTGGAACACTCCGGCCGCCGGGAGCACCGTGACTGCGGCCCAGACCGCCATCGCAGCGAGTGCCACCCAGAAGGTCGGGCCAGTCGGCTCGCCGCCCATCCCGTCAACTGTTGCGACAACTCCCTCGTCAATCCCCTGCCCGAGGGTCGACCCGAGTGAGCTCGGCAGGTAACTCGCCACGTTCGTCACCCACTCCCAACCCGTCATCATGAGCACCTGGAAGCCGACGGGCAGCACGAACGTGATGCCCGCGACAACTGCGATGCCGCCAGCAGTGCTGCGCAAGAGGGACGCGACGCCAAACGCGAACAGCGCGATGAGTACGAGGTAAGCGACGGTGCCGAGGGATCCTGAAACCACCTGCGGGTCAATGAGGCCGGCTGCGGCATCGGGCACCATGAGTGCGCCGATTCCAAGGCCAGCGAGCACAAGGAACAGTGCGGTCACGCCCGCAACGATGGTGAGCACGATAGCTTTTGCCCAGAACACGGGTCTGCGGGTGGGCACTGCCGCGAGCGTTGAAAGAATCATGCCGCTCGAGTACTCACTGGCAACCGCGAAGACGCCCAGCACCCCAAAGATGAGTGCGAGGAATGTCGCAGGGAACGTCGCGACCTGTAGCAGGTACATATTGAGCGCTGCATCACCCTGCTCAGTGAAGAAGTCTTTCGAGGCCCAGCCGATCAGGGCTCCGATCCCGAGGCTTGCGAGCACTGTGACTGCGAGCGTGATCTTCATGCTCCGCAGAGAGAGGAGTTTGATCCACTCGGACCGAATCACTCCCCCGAACCTGAGTTGATACGTATTGCGAGAATCCACGGGGATCGTGCCGGTGGGCGAAGACGCACTCACGTGTTTCGTCGCTGAAATGGTGGCGGTAGTCATGGCTACAGGGTTCCTGTTCTCTAGAAGCTGCTCGGGGAGGTGGTGGAGTACTCCACGTCATCGCGCGTGAGCGCCAAGTAGGCGTCCTCGAGACTCGACGACACGGGGGTGAGCTCGTGGAGTGGAATGCTGTGCGCAGCAGCAGCGTTGCCGATCTCCGCGGCACCCAGGCCTGAGACCACAAAGTGGTGCTCACCCTCCGATTCGATGTGCGGTGGCTGTTCACTCGGTGCCACCGTCAGCAGCGTCGAGGCAAGTTTCGCCGCGTCGGGACTTGCAACGCGTACCCGCTGCGTCGCACCGTTCGCAACAAACTCTCCCATGGGAGCGTCCGCTACAACACGGCCGCGTCCCAGCACGATGATGTGGTCGGCGGTCTGCGCCATCTCACTCATCAGGTGGCTCGACATCAGCACGGTGCGTCCCTCACCCGCGAGGTGCTTCACGAACTGCCGCACCCACAGCACCCCGTCGGGGTCCAAGCCGTTCACCGGTTCATCGAGGATCAGCACCTGTGGGTCGCCCAGGATCGCCGCCGCAATACCGAGCCGCTGCCCCATGCCGAGGGAGAACCCACCGACTCGCTTATTCGCAACCGACGTGAGCCCGGTCTGCTCGAGCACCTCGTCGACCCTGCGATCGGGGATTCCGTGGGTTGCCGCGAGCGCGCGCAGGTGGCTGCGGGCCGTGCGGCCGGGGTGCACGCCTTTCGCATCAAGCAGCGCGCCGACGGCTCCGAGCGGTGCAGGGTGCTCGCGATAGCGACGCCCCATCACTGTGACGGTCCCGGAGGTGGGGCGATCCAACTCGACAATCATTCGCATGGTGGTCGACTTCCCGGCGCCATTCGGCCCGAGAAATCCCGTCACCTGCCCGGGTCGCACAGTGAACGACACGTCGTCCACGGCAGTCTTTGATCCGTAGCGCTTACTGAGTCCGCGCGCTTCAATCATGGTTCCCCCTCGGGTTACTCGTTCGATGGTGATTCCACGTTACGAGTGTGCCCGGGCGCTGCGCGTCCCCCTGTGGTGCCGATCTCGTGGCACGGCGTCATCCCCTGGTACTACGGGCTCAGGTCAAAGCCTCGGTAACACCATTTCTGAAGGAGAACACGGCCGCGAAGCCCTACTACCGAGTGAGCCCCTTGTGCAGGATCAGTGCGTATCGACCGCCGATACCTCGGAGCGATCGCCCGACCACAGCGTGTGGAACGTGCCCTCACGGTCGACGCGCTTGTAGGTGTGCGCGCCGAAGAAGTCACGCTGCCCCTGCACGAGTGCGGCGGGGAGGCGGTCTGCACGGAGCCCGTCGTAGTAGGCGAGAGATGAAGAGAACGCGGGTGCGGGGATGCCAGACTCTGCCGCTGCAACGACGACGCGGCGCCACGCAGACTGGGCACGGGTGACGGCCTCAGCAAAGTAGGGTGCGGCGAGGAGCACGGGCAGATCAGGCTTCTCTGCGTACGCGTCAGCGATGCGGTTGAGGAACTGGGCACGGATGATGCAGCCGCCACGCCAAATCTTCGAGACGGCACCCAGGTCGATGTTCCAGTTGTTCTCGATAGCCCCCGCGCGGATTGCGTCAAAGCCCTGCGAGTAGGCAACCATCTTGGATGCGTAGAGCGCCAGGCGCACCTCTTCAATAAACGCCTCAGCGTCCTCGACAGTGAACTGCTCGTCTGGCCCCGGGAGGTCGGTCGCGACCGAGCGCTGCTCAGGGTGCGATGACAGCGAACGCGCGAACACAGCTTCGGCGATGCCCGAAACCGGCACTCCAAGTGAGAGTGCGGTCTGCACCGTCCAGGCCCCCGTGCCTTTCGCGCCAGCCTGGTCCAAGATGACGTCAACGAGTGGCTTGCCCGTGGTGGCGTCCGTCTGTCGCAGCACCTCGGCCGTGATCTCGATGAGGTAGGACTCGAGTTCGCCGCGGTTCCACTCGGCGAACACGTCAGCGATTTCTGCTGGGGTCTTGCCGGTGCCGCGCCGAATTAAGTCGTACGCCTCCGCGATGAGCTGCATGTCGGCGTACTCTATGCCGTTGTGGATCATCTTCACGAAGTGCCCGGCACCGTCGTGCCCAATGTGGGTGACGCAGGGCTCGCCCTCCGCGATCGCTGCGATGCTCTTCAGGATCGGACCCAGTGTGGTCCAAGACTCGTCTGATCCACCCGGCATGATCGATGGGCCGGTGAGTGCGCCCTCTTCGCCACCAGAGATGCCTGCGCCGACAAAGTTGATGCCGGTTTCACGCACTGCGCGTTCGCGGCGGATGGTGTCGGTGTAGAGCGCGTTGCCGCCGTCGACGATGATATCGCCGGGCTCGAACACGCGAACGAGCTCGTCGATGACTGCGTCCGTGCCCGCACCAGCTTTCACCATGATGATCGCGGTGCGCGGCTTCTGCAGCGTCGCCGCGAACTCCTCGTAAGTGTACGCGGGCAAGAAACCGGCCTCGGGATGTTCAGAGAGCACCGTTTCAGTCTTCTCGCTACTGCGATTGTAGATAGCAACGGTGTTGCCATCGCGGCTCGCTAGGTTACGAGCCAGGTTCGAACCCATGACTGCGAGTCCGACGACTCCGATGTTTGCGTTGGCCTCGGCCATAGTGAAGAACACCTTCCATAGTGCATACTGCGGCGTACTCGCCACACGAGCGCTGCCCAGGCGCCAGAGTAGGCTCTTTAACATTATCCGATTCCAGAGAACAACTGCGACCCTCGGCTGCAAGAGCTAGGCTGAACGTAATGAGCTAGGAGGCACACGTGGACCAGTCACACATCACCGAGGAGGAGCTACACGAGGCGCTCGAAAGCTATCGCTGCGCGCTCGATGACGCCCTACACGAGCTTGGCACTGATGCCGACCGTGACGCAGTCATCACTCGCGCACGAAAAATGCTCGGCGACGACGAGCCCGACCAGCAGGAACTCGTGATCGCACTCGCGGAGAGCGATCACGGCGAACCGGTCTGGAACCTCGAAGAAGAGATTATTGACGACGATGAGTCTGTGGTACCGGTGAGCGACTCTTCAGGGGGCAACGAAGAGTCCGATGACGATGATGACGAAAGTGTGTCGACCGCCTCAACGCGGTCGAGGGAATAACGCCGTCCACGGGGCAACCCAGAAGAGCTAGCGCTCGGTCACGCCGCCGGTCGCGTTCGCCGCAATCTGCGTGTGGTGCTGAATCACTTCGGCCACCACGAAGTTGAACCACTTCTCGGCGAACTCAGGGTCCAGGTGTGCCTCTTCCGCGAGCACCCGCAGCCGCTCGATCTGGCGCGCCTCCCGCGCGGGGTCCGACGCCGGCATGTCGTGCTCAGCTTTCAGCTCACCGACCTGCTGGGTCGCCTGAAACCGCTCGGCCAGCAGGTACACGAGCGCCGCATCGATATTGTCGATGCTCGCGCGAAGCCGATCGAGTCGCTGCTGTGGGGTCACATCCGTCATGGCAATCCTCAGTCCAGCAGATCGTGTCGCACGACGACCTGCTCACGCTCAGGGCCGACACCGATCGCTGAGATGCGTGAACCGCTCATCCCCTCAAGCGCAAGAATGTAGTCTTGTGCGTTCTTCGGCAGATCCTCGAATTTCCGTGCTCCGGTGATGTCTTCGGTCCAACCGGGGAGTTCTTCGTAGATCGGCTTTGCGTGGTGGAATGCGCTCTGGTCGACCGGCATCTCGTCCATGCGGACACCGTCAACCTCGTATGCGACGCACACCGGTACCGTCTTGAGCCCCGACAGCACATCGAGCTTCGTCAGCACGAAGTCGGTCACCCCGTTGATGCGCGCGGCGTAGCGCGCCATTGGCGCGTCGTACCAACCGCAGCGGCGGGGACGCCCCGTGGTTGTTCCATACTCATGCCCCACTTTTGCGAGGTGCTCACCATACTCGTCGAAGAGCTCTGTGGGGAACGGCCCGGCACCGACACGTGTCGTGTATGCCTTGATCACGGAGATCACGCGATTGATCTGGTGCGGAGGTAACCCCGACCCGGTGCTCGCCCCTCCGGCGGTCGCGTTCGATGACGTGACGAACGGGTACGTGCCGTGGTCGATGTCGAGCATGGTCGCCTGACCCGCCTCGAACAGCACTGTCTTCCCATCCTGCATCGCGTTATGCAGCAGGAGACCTGTGTCACACACCATCGGCTCGAGCATCTCGCGGTACGAGAGCAGGTCGTCAATCACCTCGTCAGCCTCAATGGCGCGACGGTTGTAGATTTTGACGAGCACCTGGTTTTTAAACTCGAGCGACGCCTCGACTTTCTGCCGCAAGATGCCCTCGTCGAAGAGGTCTTGAATGCGAATGCCGACACGATTGATTTTGTCGGCGTAGGCAGGGCCGATCCCGCGCCCTGTCGTACCGATCTGGCGCTTACCGAGAAAGCGCTCTGTCACCTTATCGAGGGTGCGATGGTACGCGGTGATAACGTGTGCGTTTGCGCTGACCTGGAGCCGCGATACGTCGACGCCGCGTGCGCGCAAGCCCTCAAGCTCTTCGTGCAGCACCTCGAGGTCGACGACGACACCGTTCGAGATCACCGGCACAACACCCGGTGTCAAGATGCCAGACGGCAGCAGGTGCAGAGCGTACTTTTCGTCACCGACCACTACGGTGTGACCGGCGTTGTTGCCCCCGTTAAATTTGACGACATAGTCGACGCGGCTGCCGAGCAGGTCAGTCGCGCGACCTTTCCCCTCGTCGCCCCACTGGGCACCGGTGATGAGTACAGCGGGCATCTCAGCCCCTTTCTCTTCTCCTGGGCATTACCGCCCTAGTCTAGAGGAGACCACTGACGAGGATCGCTATGCCCTAGTAACCACAGGCGGTTTACGCCTCAATTGCAGCAATCGCCTGCGGGTCAGCGCCGTCCAGAAACTCTGTGAGTCGTTCTACCTCGGTCGTCTCACCGATTTGGTCCGCTGCGCGACGTAACGCGTAGAGCGCACGAAGCACTCCCCGATTCGGTTCGTGGCTCCAGGGGATCGGCCCGGCACCGCGCCAACCGGCACGCCTGAGCGCATCGAGTCCACGGTGGTAGCCAACGCGCGCGAACGCGTAGGATTCGATCACCCTGCCATCTTGATGCGCCTCATCTGCGAGCAGCGCCCACACGAGCGGTGACTCTGGGTGGTCGCGCACAATCTCAGCGGGCGGCACAGCGTTCGCGAGTGCCTCGTCGACCAACGCATCTGGTGCGAGGTGGGTGGGCTCGGGTCCGAGTAGATTTTCTCCGATCACGGCGGGCTACCTGAAGTTCACAAACTGCAGGGCGACGTCGACGTCAGCACCTTTCAGCAGCGCGATCGTATCTTGCAGGTCGTCGCGGCTCTTTGAAGAAACACGCAGCTCATCCCCCTGGATCTGGCCTTTGACACTCTTCGCACCCTCATCACGAATGAGCTTGTTCAGCTTCTTCGCTGTCGGCTGGTCAATGCCCTCCTTGAGCGTCGACTCGATCCGGTATTCCTTACCGCTCGCAAACGGCTCACCGCTGTCAAGCGACTTAAGCGATAGACCGCGCTTCACGAACTTCGACTGCAGCACATCGAGTGCCGCCTTTGCGCGCTCCTCAGTGTTCGCTTTGATCAGGATCACTCCGCCAGTGTGCGTCACCTCAGCCCCGACGCCCTTGAAGTCGTAGCGCTGTTCGATCTCCTTGCGGGCTTGATTGACCGCGTTCTCGACCTCCATGCTGTCGACCTTGCTCACTACATCAAATGAAGAATCAGCCATGCTCACAGCGTAGACGAAGCCCGCTGAGTTTCGTACCGCGTGAGGTCAGGAACCTGGGAACACGTCAATCGGCTACGACACTCGTGATCTCACCGAGCGCGATTCCGTGAAAACTCGCCCAGTCGGCGGCGGGCTGCGTGAGCTCTTCAGTGTCGACGCCCACACCGGGGAACGGCGTGATTTCCAGGTTCGCTGATTTCCGGGTGTTTCTCTTCCACGTCCCTACCGTCATCCCGTCGCGAACGATGGTTGCGCGGAACACCCCGTTGCGCCCCGGGACAATGCGTTCGAAGTGATCAGTATCAAGCTGCGCGCTCCGATCCGTATAGCCAAGCAGATACTCATCGAACGCCGTCAGCAGCAGCCATCTCGGCACGCTACCGGCTGAGTCCGGCAACTCCGGTGCACAGAAATATTCTGGCTCCCGACGGGGTGTGGCGCCATGAGTCCGGAGACGCACCGGCACCAATTCACCGCTCTCCATACCGAGTGAGAACGCGCGCTTCGCGTCTCCCATGTTGAGCCCGGTCCACCACGCGAGATCCCGCGCTTGGACCGGTCCCCGCGCCCCCGCGTACCGCACCGCAAGCGTCGCGAGTGCCTCGTCGCCTTCTAACTTCACGGGGTTTCGAAGCCACTCGGCTGCCGCGACGAGCCGTGGCTCACCGTCCGTGATGGGCGCAAAGACGCCCAGTCCGTTTTGACAGATCCACCAGATGACGTGGTAACGCCAGTTACTCTTCCACTCGATGCCGGCCTCGGTCCAAAGCGTCGCGAGTTCGTCGCGGTCAAGGCTCGCTCCGCCCTCCAGTGCTTGCATTACGACCTCGACCATGCGGTCGAGTGTCGAATCACTCAGCCCCAGGAACTCACGGCGCTTTGGGGCCCCAGCGAGCACTCGCCGGCTGGTCAGTCGCTGCACCCAATCAATGTCTTCAGCCGCCATGACGTGGACCGTGCCGCGCATGGGCCATGACCGTACGAGGAGCCCGGAATTAAATGCGTCGTGCACATCACTCACCGTAGATCCCGGTGCGCGAGCGCCGAGTGCCCAGCCCGAGGCTCGCCAATCCTGACCCTGCAGCGCCAGCATGTGGCGCGCAACCGATGTCACACGTTCGGTGCCCGTGCCGGGTTCGCCCCGCGACTCAGCCCCGTGCCGGGCTCCTGCAGCGTCCGCACTCAGCAGCTGCGCACTCAGCCTGAGACGTCTAAAGTCTCGGGCACTCAGCATCGCCGTCATGGGGAAAGTTTAGGCGGGAACCGGGCGACGCGATAGAGGCTCAATCACAGGCCAAGTCACGGCGCTCACCCACTTCGTCGAGAGCACGATCGCGATGAGGAGCCCCATCGCGACAAGCAGCAGCACGCCCGGCCAGCCAAGACCACCAACCGCGTCCACCACCCCAGTTTCACGCAGCACCCACACCACCGGCGCATGGAGCAGGTACACGTAAAGCGTTTGGGTGCCCCACTCCGATATGAGGCTGTGGCCACGCGGCACGACGAGCAGGATCGCCAGCGCGAGGGCGGCGCCAACAGCGATCAGCAGCGCCCGCACTGCGATCCCCACGGCAGCCATCTGCCACCAGTTGTCGGGTGTGAACGACCCGATTGGAGCATCCGACATGAGCGTCTCATAGGCTGACCGCCACCGGAGCCACGTATCGACTCTCCAGAAGTCACGCAGCCCCGGGACCGCGAACACCGCCCCGACGGCGGCGAGGACGGTCCAGGCAATGATCCTGAGCGAAAATCGCGGTCTGAGAAACCAAGATCTGTCGAACCAACCGCGTTCCCTGACCACCCAACCAGCCACGAAGAACGGCATGAAGCACAGCGTGCGAGACACGGAGAAGTCGACCCCGATTGAGGTGCTGAGCCCCGCGAGCAGCGCGACCGCCGTCGAGTAGAGGAGTGGTCGCTTCAGTCGCACGACATACGGCAGCAGGATGCGCATGGTCGCGAGGGACACGAGGAACCAGAGCGTCCACGCCGGCGATATGAGGAACGTCTCTTTCATCGCTTCGTCGGCGAGGAAGTATCGGATGGCGACCCAGATCCCCTCCCAAATCAGCCAAGCGAGAAGCAACTGTATGACCGCTCGTATTGACTTGGGTGTCACCGCCGTTTTCGCGAACAGCCCGGCAATCAGGAACAGGACAGGCATGTGGACGAGGAAAGGCCACGTGTAGATGCCGAACGCGAGGTCCGTGTTGGTGCGCACAGTCGAGATGACGTGGTTGATGACGATGAGCGCGATCATCGCAAAGCGCGCGTTATCCCACAACGCGATTCGCACCTTGGTGTGTGCGAGAGGTACCCTCTGTGGGCCCGTTGCCGGAACGGAGCTCATGCATTCCACCCTATGTGGAAGTACTGGGAAGCCGGATCATCGACCTGCACCACTACATGTTCCGAAATGGAGCTCAAGTAGCTTGAGTCACCCGAGCGCTCGGCCAGGATTTCGTACGGCGGGAAGAATGATCGCGCAAGTGTTTACTTCCGCGCCCCGTTTGGAGAAGATGAATCACATGGACGACGACGTATTTCTTACCCCTGACCTTGCACGTGCGGCCCGCGCATTCACGAAAGTATCTACGACTGTTATTGGGCAGGCGGCGGGGCTCAGTAAAGATGAAGTGCGACGCTTTGAACGCAGCACTGGTGAACTTTCGCCGGCGCAGAAGTCGCGACTGCGGGAAGCTCTTGAAGAATACGGTGCCTTGTTTATTCCGGAGGATGACACAGGTGGTTATGGTGTGCGTCGCAGGCATACACGTGAGAAATTGATGCGTCTAGATACTTGGGAGGGTGAGGGCGGGCCCGCCTA
>JBQDBM010000023.1:0-29261 GCA_052090925.1 Leucobacter sp.
TTTCGTTCTGTGCGCGAGGGGGGACTTGAACCCCCACGCCCTTGCGGGCACTGGCACCTGAAGCCAGCGCGTCTACCAATTCCGCCACTCGCGCATCGTGTCACGACGCTGAACGTCGAGACAACCACATAACATTATCAACTCCGACACAAAATGCGCAAAGCGCGAGCGCAGAACTATCCCAGCCACCAGGTTTCTGCATCGATAAGCCAATGACTCCGGAGGGTGAGCGCACGCTCCAGCGCCGCCACCAGGCCGGCAACGAGAAGCGCAGTATTTGCCCACGCCGGGAGCGCGAACGGAGACGTGAACGTACCGAAGCGCTCCGCGATCCAGTCCACCTGTGTCACCAGCTCGAGCACTTGCGGCCCCGCGATGACGAGCCCAATGAGGAGAACAATGATCGCGATCCACCCAATCGCGCGGCCCCAGCGGGGGTACCGGCTGCCGAACCGAGCACGAAGTCCCTCCGCGGATGCACGGTCCGGCTGTAATACTTGCTCGTCACCTGCCTCGGAGACGAAGTGCATGCGGCTGAGCCCTACAGTGCTCGTCGCGACCTCTATCACCCCGCCCGGAACCGGGAATGTCGCGGGCAACTCTGACTTCGCGGTCTGCACACCATCCATGTACAGACGCGCATCGGCATCCCACGAAAAATAGTCGACATCGATCGCGTACACGCGGGAGGTCTCGGCCGACACCTCACGCCTGAGGTAAAACAGCGACCGGCCAAGTGGTTGCCACCAGCGAAACGATTTCAGGGGCTTCCCATTGCCCGGTTGTACTTTATTGATTCTCCGCTTTCGCTTCCAATCCTCAAACATCCGACACACCTACCCCTCACACATCGACACAGAATCCCTCAGCAAACTTATCTCCCTGAGCCGTAGACGTCACAGCTAGTACAACGACCTGGCCACAATTCACCAAAGCCTCAGCGCGTGTGACTGAATTCCTATGATCAATGCGGCATTGTGGTTCTCCCCCAGTTGTTCCGAGTAGCATCAGTAGGCAAGACTGCTGATACAGTCGCGCCCTGGGGCGCCCGAAACGGGCCACAAGACGAAAGGAGGCCACGTTGGGAATACTCGACAACGTCGAACGCGGCCTCGAACGTGCCGTGAATGGTGCATTCGCCAGGACATTTCGATCTGGCGTGCAGCCCGTCGAAATCGCCTCGGCGCTGAAGCGCGAGCTCGACATTGGTTCGGTGATTGTTGACCGTGACCGCGTGCTCGCACCCAATAGATTCTTAGTTCGTGTCTCGTCTGCCGACGCGACACGCCTCAAAGCGATGGGAGAGTCACTCGAGCGCGAGCTGCTGAGCGTGGTCAACAAGCACGCGGCGCGGCAGGGATACCAATTGCTCGGTGGCACCGATGTCGAGCTGCAGGCCGACGAGTCACTCACTACCGGCGTGCTCGAGATCGACGCAACGAGCGTCGACGGCGAAGTCTCATGGACCCCCGTGCTCAACATTGACGGTCATCGTCATGAGCTCCGCAAGGGCTCCACCATCATCGGTCGGGGTGGCGAATCAGTGATCCGCATCACCGATTCTGCCGCGTCACGCCAACACCTCGAGATCATTTGGGATGGCAAAGCGGGGCTCGCACGTGATCTCGACTCGACCAATGGTTCGAAGATCAACGGGCAGCGCTTCCGCGAAGCAGCGCTCAGCCCTGGGACTGTCATCACCATTGGCCAATCGAAACTCAGTTTTCAGCTCGCGCCGAATCGAACGCAGAAGCACACTCGTGGGGCACAGCATCCGAGCGGTGCACCGCAGTCAAGGGTCCACGACGCCGGCAAGTCCGCCGGACGGGGCGTTGACCAGAGCTTTTGGGGGAACCTGTGAGCGAACTGACCCTGATGATCCTGCGCTACGGCTTCCTGCTGCTGCTGTGGGCATTCATCTTCGCGATCGTGTACGCCCTCCGCAGTGACCTTTTTGGGGCGCCAGCACGGCGTATGCGTGGTGGCGACGAACCCACCCCAGGCCCACCTGCGCGGCCTGCGGCGCCTTCCGTCGGCACCGCACCGTCCGCACCTAGCCAAAGCGGAGACCCGATCCCCTCGGCAGGCCAATCTGGCCCGGCGCGCAAACTCACCATCACGTCGGGGGTAGCCTCGGGCACCGAGATCCCACTCGATGAAGATATCGTCACCATCGGACGATCCAGTGACTCAACCCTCGTCATTGTCGACGAGTACACATCGACCTACCACGCAAAGCTCACCCGCAGCGGTGACTCTTGGACACTCATCGATCTCGATTCCACCAATGGCACCAGGCTCAGCGGCACCAAAGTTACCAGTCCACAACCCCTCCCAGTGTTCACCCCGGTAACCATCGGTCGAACCACGTTCGAGTTAAGGCCCTAAGCGTGACGATCGGCTATACGAGCGCTATCGCGTCCCACGTGGGGATGGTGCGCTCAAACAACCAAGATTCCGGGTACGCCGGCAATCACCTGTTCTTGGTTGCCGACGGTATGGGTGGGCACGCGGGCGGCGATGTGGCTTCGGCACTCGCAACCAAAGCCATTGCTGAGCATGATGAAGCGCAGGATCACCGGCCATCCGACAGTGCCAAGTCTCTCAAAGAAACTGTGCTGCGTGCCAACAAAAAGCTTCGATCCACAGTCAGCGAACGGCCCGAGCTGTCGGGCATGGGCACCACGTTCACTGGGTTTTACACCGTAGGCAACCAACTCGCCATCGCCCACATCGGAGATTCGCGCCTCTACCTGTTACGCAACGGCAGACTCCGGCAGATCACGGCCGACCACACGTTCGTGCAGCGACTCGTCGATAGTGGCCGCATCACTGAAGAAGAAGCGAAGACGCACCCGCGTCGCTCCGTACTCATGCGCGTACTGGGTGACGTTGACGCAGCCCCCGATATCGACACGAACGTGTTCGAAACCGAATCGGGTGACGTCTGGATGCTGTGCTCCGACGGACTCTGCGGGTACGTCGAAGATGACGAGATGCTGAAGATCCTTCGCCGGCGTCATTCGCTTGAGGACGGAGTCGACTCACTCATCGACAAGGCACTCGCACACGGCGCTCCCGATAACGTCACCGTCGTGCTGGTCGAAGCCGAAGAGCGCCCAGATGACGCGGAACCTCCCGAGCCAGAAGGGCCCCGCTTTGCCGGGTCCGCGGCGTCTGACATTGTCGATGATGAGCCGGTCAGCACCGCTCGCACCCGGATCCTTGGCCGTCGCCGCTCCGCGCGCCGCGCGCAGCCGGTCCCTGAAAGCCACTTCGAGCCGCGCGTCGATGAGTACCTCGCGGAGCTCATCGCTGAGACGCGCAGACGCAACCACCGCAGGCGTCTCCTGTGGATCTTGAGCGTCGTCGGAATTCTTGTTGCGCTCGCCGGGGTCATCCTGCTCGGGTACCAGTGGACACAGACGCTCTACTTCGTTGGTACTGACGGTGAGACCGTCATTATCTACCAGGGTGTGCAACAGAGTATTGGATCGCTGTCTCTGCATTCGGTCGCCGAGAACACTGGGATTCCGCTCGAGATGCTCGACGGTCTTGAACAGCGCCAACTAGAGCGCACTCTGAGCGCCGACTCTCTCGAGGGCGCACGCGACATCGTCACCCGACTGGGGGTGGGCGATGAGTGAGCCACGCACATTCGCAAAGACGCGCACGAGCGAGACTGTGCTGCAGCGCATCACCGCGATTCGGGCACCCCGGTTGCTTCGCGGCCTTGAGCTCGCCCTCACAATTTTTGCACTTGCAGTTGGCATCGGCGCGGTCATCATTGTCGATTTCACCGTAAACGAGGCGCTCGGGGCGATGCTGCTGCCCTACGGAGCGGTGTTCATTGTGGCTGTCGTGGCGCTCCACGTTGCTGTGCGCCGCGTTGCACCCGACGCAGATCCCCTGATACTTCCACTCACGGTGCTCCTGAACACCGTCGGCATTGCGATGATCTATCGGATCGACCTCGCCGTCGGGCTCACAGGGTGGGGTGCAACGTCGGTGCGGCAGCTCGTGTGGTCTACCATCGCCATCATCGTCGCGGTTGTGGTGCTCGTATTCATCCGCAACCACCTGGTGCTGTTTCGGTACACCTATTTGCTCGGCCTGACAGCACTGATTTTGTTGCTGCTTCCCATGTTGCCCGTCATTGGCTCGGAACGTTTCGGCGCCCGCGTTTGGATCGAAATTGGCCCGATGTCATTCCAGCCCGGTGAGATCGCAAAAATCTTGCTCGCCATATTCTTTGCCGGCTACCTCGTGCGTAATCGCGATGCGCTGTCCATGGTCGGCAAGCGTTTCCTCGGCATTCGGTTCCCCAGAGGCCGTGACCTCGGGCCACTTCTCGTGTTCTGGCTCATCGCGATGTCGGTGCTCGTCTTCCAACGCGACCTCGGCACCTCGCTCCTCTACTTCGGTCTCTTCCTGTCAATGCTGTACCTAGCGACGGGCCGCGTCGGGTGGATCATTTTGGGCGTGGGCCTGTTTCTCTTCGGCGGCATCGCGGCGAGCCAGACTCTCGATTATGTGAATCGGCGCTTCGCAAACTGGCTCGACCCCTTCGCTGACCCGCAGGGCGCGAGCTACCAACTCGTGCAGGGGCTCTTCGGGATGGCGAACGGAGGCATGACCGGCACTGGCCTCGGCCAGGGTTACCCCGACATCACGCCACTATCGCAGAGTGACTACATCATCCCGAGCCTCGGCGAAGAGCTCGGACTCATCGGGCTGTTCGTGGTGCTTGTCGCGTACCTGCTGCTCATCGGCCGTGGCTTAAGGATCGGCTTCGCAGGGCAAGACGACTTTGGCAAGCTGCTCGCAGCTGGTCTCGCATTCTCGCTCGCGCTCCAGGTCTTCATCGTTGTCGGCGGCGTCACACGTGTGATCCCGCTGACCGGACTAACGGCACCGTTCCTCGCAGCCGGCGGATCATCTCTGCTCTCGAACTGGATCATCATCGCGCTTCTGCTCCGCATGTCGAATTCTGTGCGTAACCGACCGAAGTTGGTGATTCGCTCATGAATAAGCAACTGAAATTTATGTCTCGCACCGTGTTCGGTATGTTCATCGTGCTCTTTTTCGCTGTCACGATGATCCAGTTCGTGCAGGCCGATGAGTTGCGCAACGACGCGCTCAATCAGCGCACCGTGATGAACAGCTACAAGATTGAGCGCGGCGCCATTCTCGTCGGCGGCGACCCCATTGCCTACTCGACTCCGACGGATGACGAGTTCCAGTTTGCTCGCGAATACCCGGAGGGCGCACTCTACGCCCCAGTCACCGGCTACTTCTCCCACACACAGGGTATGACGGGGCTCGAGTCCGCCATGAACCAAGATCTGAGCGGCACAGGCGACGCGCAGTTCTTCAGCCGAGTGATGAACACGCTCACCGGTGTGAAGCCGCAGGGCAGCAGCGTCGAAACGACAATCAATGACGCCGCCCAGCGGGCCGCCTACAACGGCCTTGTCGATCTGGGCGTCGAGGGAGCCGCCGTGGCGATCGACCCATCCACCGGCAAGATTCTGGCGCTCGCCTCTACACCGAGCTTTGACCCAACCCTGCTGTCCTCCAACGACAGTGCCGAGATCATCACGAACTACCGCCAGCTGCAAGACGACCCAAATCGTCCGCTGATCAACCGCGCCATCGGTGGTGATCTGTACCACCCGGGTTCCGTTTACAAGGTTGTGACCACGGCCGCCGCCATCGAAAGTGGCGAGGCAAAACCCGACACGGAGTTTGACAACCCGGCCAGGCTGCCGCTCCCACAATCAAACGCGGTCATACAGAACGAGTGGCGTGGCACCTGTGGGCCGGGCGACAAAGTGGACCTTGAACAAGCTCTCATTCGATCCTGCAACATTCCCATGGCCGAACTCGCGATGAGCATGGATCGTGACGAGATACCGCAGACGGCGCGCGCGTTCGGGTTTGAACAAGACCTCACGATCCCGATGCCGGTCACTCCGAGCGTGGCACCGAACCCACTCGATGACGCCCAGGCTGCAATCTCGGCGATCGGCCAGCTCGACGTGCGGACCACCCCGATGCAGATGGCCATGGTGTCGGCGGGCATCGCCAATGATGGCGTCGTGATGCAGCCGCAGCTCGTCGACCAGGTAATGACCCCTGACCTACAAGTTGAGCGCGACTTTTCACCAGAAGAGTTCAGCAGGCCACTCTCGGAAGATTCAGCCAGTACGCTAAGCAGCATGATGGAGAAAGCGGTCTCCGACCCGAACGCAGTCGCTTCTCCTGCAGCAATTTCTGGTGTCGAGGTCGCAGGAAAGACGGGAACGGCCGAGAACGGACTGGATGCGGATGGCAACAGCCTGCCGTACACACTCTGGTTCACGGGTTTTGCACCGCTTGAAGACCCAGAGATCGCGGTGGCGGTCGTGGTCGCAGACGGTGGCGGGGAAGCACACGGGTATGCGGGCACCTCTGGCGAGCTGCCCACGAAGATCGGAAAACAAATGATGGAAGCGGTGTTGAGCGAATGAGACCAACGGCAGGAGTCACGTTCGGCGGACGCTACGAGCTGAGCTCGCGGATCGCTGTTGGTGGCATGGGCGAGGTATGGAAAGCGACCGATAGCATTATCGGCCGCACCGTCGCCATCAAGATCCTCAAAGACGAGTACATGGGTGACCCGGGTTTTCTCGAGCGCTTCCGCGCCGAGGCCAGACACGCAGCCCTCGTCAATCACGAGGGCATCGCGAACGTCTTTGATTACGGTGAGGAACAGGGTTCCGCGTACATCGTGATGGAGCTCGTGCCGGGTGAGCCGCTGTCAACAATTATCGAGCGCGAGGGCCGCGTCCCTCCTGACCGCGTACTCGGGATCGTCGCGCAGACAGCCACCTCCCTCCAAGCAGCCCACGACGCAGGCCTTGTGCACCGCGACATTAAGCCGGGCAACCTCCTCATCACCCCCGAGGGGCGCGTCAAGATCACCGATTTCGGCATCGCTCGGATCGCCGACCAGGTGCCACTGACAGCGACCGGACAGGTCATGGGCACGGTGCAGTACCTCGCTCCCGAACAAGCGAGTGGGCACACGGCGACCCCGGCGACCGACATCTATTCCCTCGGTGTCGTCGCCTACGAGTGCCTCGCCGGCCGCCGGCCGTTCACTGGTGAGTCTCAGGTCGCAATTGCGATGGCCCAGATCAACGACACCCCGCCCGACCTGCCTGACGACCTGCCGCAACCCGTGCAGAACCTGGTGCTTGCCTGCCTCGCAAAGGATGCCGCAGACCGACCAGAAAGTGCCGCAAAGCTCGCGCAGGCCGCCGCGGCCCTGCATCGCGGGGACGTACAGCTTGCAGCGACCTATGTGCCGCAAATTCTCGGTGCCACCGACATGGCTGCGACCACTATGTTGCCGCAGACTACCGCGCTCGATGATGCCGCGACCACGGCGCTGCCGCAAACGACTGCGCTCGACGAACAGCCAGAGGGCGAAGCAGAGGAAGAGGAGGAAGAGAAGAAAAAGAAGCGGAGCCCGTGGACGTGGCCACTCATCACGCTTCTTGCGTTACTCCTCATCATCGGCGGCGCCACCGTCTTTGCGTTGATGAGCAACAACGAAGACGAGCCAGCCCCGACGCCGACCACGCCAACCGAGACGCCAACACCGACGCCGACCACGGGTGAGGTGAACTCGAGTGACATCGTAGGCAAGCATTACGAGGAAGCGCAAGCGATCCTTGCGGATGCTGGCTTTACTGATGTTCGTCTCCAAGAAGGCAATGCCGCGTCTGATGATCAGCAGGGCGTCGTCACCGCCGTCAACCCAACGGGCGCCAACGTGCCTCTCGATGAGCCGATTACGCTGACCCACAATGTCGGATTCGCAGAACCCGGGCAGCCGGCCGCAGCACGTGGCAATTCAACGGTCAACTCAGGCCAATCGACCGCGCTGAGCCTGGATTCAAGTATTTGCCCAACAGGTCTGAGCGCATCTGGCTACGATGTATCCGTGTCAGGCGCTGGCTCACTGAGCGGTGTGTCGGGATCGACAGCAAACATTCAGGCCGACACTCTCCAGCCCGGCGCGAATGACGGCTCCATCAAGGTCACCTACACGGTCACCTGTAGTGGGGAAGGCACGACCCGCCAGTCACCAGGCTCACCAGAGACCGTCATCACCGTCACAGCCCCGCCCCCCGAAGACAATGGAGGGGGAAACAACGGTGGCGGAAACGCCGAGGACCCTCCCGGCCCACCGGGTAACGACGAGTAGGCCCGCCGTGCACAGAGTGCGGTCTGAAACCCCATAAACTAGCTTGAACAATAAGAACCCAGAAACGAGGTGAACATGCCCGATTCGACTGATGTCGGCGAGCAGCGAATTCTCGCTGACCGCTACGCCATCGGCGAGTTCGTCGGTCAAGGCGGCATGGCCACCGTCTATCGGGGCACAGACACCAAACTGGGCAGGTCAGTCGCCATCAAGGTGATGAAAGCCGACCTTGCCAGCGATGAAGACTTCCGCCTGCGGTTTCGTCAAGAAGCCCAGTCGGCGGCACGCATGGCCCACCCCACCGTGGTGCGGGTGTTTGATGCTGGCGATGACCTGATTCAAACCGCCGATGGGCCGAGGCGCCTGCCGTTCATCGTGATGGAATACGTGGAGGGTAAGAACCTCAGGCAGGTTGCCTCAGAGGGTCGCCTCTCACAAGACGAAGCCTGCCGCGTGGTCGACTCGGTGCTCACCGCACTCGAGTACTCACATCGCGCCGGCATCGTGCACCGCGATATCAAGCCTGCAAACATCATGATCACCTCTGATGGCCAAGTGAAAGTCATGGACTTTGGGATCGCCCGCGCGGTCTCAGACACCTCGTCAACCCTGCAGCAAACAACGGCGATCCTCGGCACCGCTGCCTACTTCTCACCCGAACAGGCGAAGGGCGACTCCATTGACGCCCGCACCGACCTCTACTCAACCGGTGTGATGCTGTACGAACTCCTCGCGGGTGACGTTCCATTCCGCGGGGATTCGGCCGTCGCGGTCGCTTACCAGCACGTGAGTGAGCGTCCCACCCCACCAAGCGAGCGAAACGAAGAGGTGTCACTCGCGCTCGACCGCGTCGTGATGCACGCGCTCGCCAAAGACCGCGCCAAGCGGTTTCAGAGCGCCTCCGAGTTCCGTGAAGCGCTTCGGCTTGCGGCCGATGGCACCATGCCAAAGCTCGCAACTCCAACTCAGCAAGACACCGTGCTCTTCTCAAGCGGTGAAGAGGTCTCCGACTCTGACCTTGCGCTGCGACAGCTCGCCGAGGGCGGTGGCGGTGTTCGCACGCAAAGTCGTCCACCGGTCATGTGGACTTGGGCGGCGATCCTCACCGTTGGTGCCGTCATCATTGCTGTTGTGTTCTGGCTGGTCACTCTCGCCCCACCCGAGTACTCTCCGCAGAATTCGCGGGAGATCCCGGCGCTGACGGGCGTCGAGCGTGGTGCGGCACTTGAGGCGCTGAAAGACCTTGATCTCGTGGCGATCCCCGAAGAACACAGTAATGAAGAGGTCGCGGCAGGGCACGTGATTTCAACGGACCCAGAAGCTGGCACTCGAATTTCAACGGATGAACCAGTGACGGTCTATATCTCGACCGGACCCGAATCAGCCGAAGTGCCCGAGATCGAACGTATGACGCTCGAGGAATATAGCACCGAAATTGAGGCGCTTGGACTCGTCGTCGGTCTGATCACTGAGAAAGACGACGCGGTGGAGGGCGAAGGTCGCGTGCTTGAGGTGAGCCCTGCCCCCGGCGAGGTGCTGAAATCGGGCGAGAGCGTTGACCTTGTCGTCTCCACTGGCATGGTCACCGTACCTGACGTGAAGTCGCATCCGCTCGACGCAGCTCAAACACAGTTGGGGGGCCTCGGACTCGACTTGACCGTTGTTCCACGCGACAGCTGCCAGCAAGAGGCGGGCTTCCCCATCATTGAACAATCACTGGTTGGCCAGCAGCCCCAGGGATCAACCGTCGAAATCGCCTACTGTTCAGGTGGTGGCGACGACTAACCCTGTTCTCAGTTTGTGATGAGCGGTGAGAGCGTCTTTGAAATCTCGGCGGCATTCCGCATGCCGGTGACCGTGAGCCAGTTCCCCAGTTGCCGGTAGCCTCCCTCGGTCAGCACCGACTCGGGGTGGTACTGCACACCGTAGATGGGAAGCTCCCGGTGCTTCAGCGCCATCACGACTCCGCTGGCAGTCTCCGCGGTAATCACGAGCTCGTCGGGAACCGTGCTGCGCACTACAGCGAGCGAGTGGTACCGAGTGGCATCAAACTCGGGTTCGACCCCATCAAAGAATGCATCCCCGTGATGACGCACCCGCGAAACTTTGCCGTGCATGAGCTCGTCGGCGTGAGTGACGACACCACCCATGGACTCTGCAATAGCCTGATGGCCGAGACACACCCCGAGTAGCGGGATGCCTGAGTGCCGTGCGATCCTGGCCATCGGAATCGAGAGACCCGCGACCGCGGGAGTGCCGGGTCCGGGAGACAGCAGCACACCGTCGAAGCCGGCTGCAAGCTGTTCAAGCTCGCCAATGCTCACGGCGTCATTACGGATCACCTGAGTGTCTGCCCCCAACTGCTGCAAGTAACCGTTCAGGGTGTAGACAAAACTATCGTAGTTGTCGATGACCAGTATGCGGCTCATGTGCCGACCGTCGATTCTTGATCAGGGAGCATGGTTGCTACCCACGGATAAATGTAGAACATGGTGACATACACAAGCGCCGCAAGTGCTGCAAGCAGCACGATCACGCGCAGCCAAGCCGGGCCCGGAAAAAATCGCCACAGGATCGAGAACACTAGCTCGCCACCCCTTCCAGGTTTGGGTTCAGTTCGAGCAGCTCCGCTGGCGGGCCGTCCGTGAGGGGCTGATACCCCTCAAGCACGCCATAGGCGATGGCTCGCTCTGCGTTGCCGCCCCATTTGGGGTGACAGGTGGTGAGTGTCACGACCTGGTCTTTCCCCGGCTCCCCTTCGAGGCGCGGGAACGGGTTGAGCACATCAACCGCATCTGGCGTCACGTACTCAATGTCGCGGAAGCGGTAGGTGTACCAACCCTCTGGCGTCTCAATGAAAATCGGATCGCCTACCCGCAAGTTTTCGACCTCGCGGAACGGGGCGCCCCACGGACCACCACGGTGAGCCGCCATCGACAAATTCCCAGGCTCGCCCGGCATGCCGCTGCCCTCGTACACGCCAATACCGCGATCCGCACGCCCCAACACCTCGTGGTAGTGCGTGCC
Source organism: Leucobacter sp. (assembly GCA_052090925.1). GTDB lineage: Bacteria > Actinomycetota > Actinomycetes > Actinomycetales > Microbacteriaceae > Leucobacter. Next base: position 11,285 of record JBQDBM010000023.1, read on the forward strand.
GCCCACAATTCGGTTCGCATATGTCGTGCCAAACGCCGGCACGTGCAGCGTACCCATCGTTTCAAAGTCTTCTGGCACGGATACCACGGGCGTCACGCCGTCGTGGTTCGGCTCAGCCTGCTCTAGCCAGTCTGATGAGTCAAGGGCTGCCTGTTCAGTCTGCTCGCCCGCGATGACGAACCCCGTGTACCAGGGCTGCCACACCAGAAAACCGAGTATTCCGAGGCCGGCCACAAGCAGCAACTCGCCCATTACAGTCAGCGGACTCAGACGAGAGCGCCGCCGTCTCCGACGAGATCGACGGGTGTGACGCGCGCCCGTTTCCACAGTCTGGGCATCGTGCATGTCCATATTCTAGGAGCTGTAACTGAGACCGCACCGTATTCACGCTAGAATCGTGGCCATGGCAGCAGCGGCAAAAGATGTGAGCAAGCGCAAGTCGAAGAACGAGGTCAAGCTGACCCCGGAGGAGATCGCGGAAGCGCGTAAGGAAGCACCCAACCCGGTGTGGTTTAAACCTGTGATGTTTGGCTTCATGCTGCTCGGGTTGATCTGGATCGTCCTCTACTACGTCACCAGCACCACGATGCAGCTCCCTATCCCTCAGTTCGGCCAAGCCAACATTTTTATTGGCTTTGGACTCGTGCTCGTGGGCTTCCTCATGACTCCGTGGTGGAAGTAGACCGGGCTTAAATTTCTGGAGTTACAACCGTGTAGTTTATCCCCAACTGGGGATAAACCTGTGGATAACTCTGGTCCCGCGACGCAGCGCAGATTCTGCGTTGCCGTGTAGAAGCGTCGTTCCGAGCACTAGGCGGCGCTGAGCGGCAGCACGAAGAAGTACGCAAACGTGAGCAGCACAAGCACGGCACCGATGCCGACGAGTGCGAGGATCCTGCGCGAGCGCAGTCTCGGCCCGCGCGTCGCAAGCAGCGCCCATGTCGTTAGCGCACCCACCACCATGCCGCCCAAGTGCGCCTGCCATGAGATTGAGGCGCCAGGGAGCAACCCAATTCCAAAGTTGATAGCAATCAACACAGCCAGCGACGTAATATTTGCCCGTGCCGCGCGCAATGCCACGAGGGTCGCGGCAAGCACGCCGAAGATGGCGCCCGAGGCTCCGACGGTGGGCACATTAATGCTCGTGGGATCTGCGTACACCCAGAACATCACGCCAAGCCCACCACCAATACCCGCGAATAGGTACAGCAGCGCGAACGTCACCCGCCCCAGCACCTGCTCAAGGTTTCTGCCAAAGAGCCACAGAGCATACATATTGAACAAGATGTGCAGCAGAAAGCCGGTCGAGTGGGTGAACATCATCGTGACCATTCGCCACGGCTCGAACGAGAATATCTCGGGTGGAAGTGAGTAGAGCGGTGCATACCAGAGGAGCGCCGTCACAGCACCGTCCCCGAAGTACCTGCTGATGAGCTGTGCCGCGAACACGAGCGCAGACACAATCATGATGCCGTATGTGACGACCGGAGCGTCAGTGCTCGCGACGCGGCGTCCGGTCGCGCGCGCCGAGCGTGCAACGCGCTGCGACGTGCGAGGCTGTGCGTCGCGCACACACTCCTTACACAACACCCCTACCGGTGAATTTACCCGGCAGTCGGGGCAGATCGTCTTCCCGCAACGCTGGCAGAGCGTAAAGCTCGGCACGCGAGGGTGGCGATAGCAGAAATCATCCGGCCCATACTCTGCCCGTTCCCCAAACTGGGGTGTTGATCCACTTGCCACCGCTTAGCGCCTAGGCTGCCGAGATATCGATGCCGGTCATTACGACATCTTCGACCGGCCGGTCCTGCGCGCCCGTCGAGACCGCAGAGATCGCATCAACGACGGCCTTCGATGCGTCGTCAGCGACCTCACCGAAGATGGTGTGCTTTCCGTTCAGCCAGTCGGGGGCGATGGTGGTGATGAAGAACTGTGAGCCGTTGGTGCCCGCGAGGCGACCGGTCATGTCTGGGCGCTTCCCCGCGTTTGCCATGGCGAGCTGGTACGGATGACTGAACGTCAGCTCGGAGTGGATTTCGTCATCAAAGTTGTAGCCTGGGCCGCCGGTGCCGGTACCGGTGGGGTCCCCGCCCTGCACCATGAAATTGGGGATAATGCGGTGGAAGATCACGCCGTCATAGAACCCCTTCTCCGCGAGGTCGACGAAGTTCTTCACCGTCTTGGGTGCGTGATCGCCAAAGAGGTTGATAACAATGTCACCGTGGTTAGTGTGAATAGTTGCGACTGAAGTGTGAATGGTCATGAAGTCCAGTCTAAGCCGGGGTGCACTCTTTACCCACTGTGAAATGCCTGCTGTAGAACGCTTACCGCGAAATTACTGCTGTGAAATACCTACAGTCTGTGAGCGTCAGGTACGGCTTCGGTGTAGCGTGGAGGAAAGCGACCGAGGCTTCGCCCAATCAGGCAACGGAGGACACTATGGCACTGTCACGAAAGCGCCGCCGCGAGCTGCGCCATCTGCGCTCTCACGCACAAGACCTGCTGGATGAACAGCGCATCGTTTTAGGACGCGCTGGCGTAGTGATGCAGGAGGCGAGCCGCCAGGCGCGGAACCTCAGCGACGAACACCTTGCGCCCCGTGTGGAGGGCGCAATGGAAACGGTTCGTCCCGCGGTGGATTGTGGCGTCACCTCAGCAAGGCGAGCTGCCAGCCGTGTTCGGCGCGTTGCCGCCCCCCTCGTGGCAAATGCACTCGCGAGTACTGTTCGAACACTCGATCAGCTCGAGAATCACGACGCTGCAAAACAGGTGCAGCGGTTTGGTGAAAAGCGTGGCCTCGTACAAAAGAAGAAGAGTGGCGCCGGTGGTGTGGTAGCGCTCAGCATTGGGATCGTTGCAGCTGCAGGTGTCGGTTACGCACTGTGGCAGGCGTTCCGCACCGACGATGAGCTCTGGGTCGCACCCGAAGAATAGGCCTGTACCACCGAGTAGCCGCGCAGCATTCGGGCCACTCCCGTGCACTACCTGCTCTCGTACTATTTCCCTTGACGTTACTTACTCTGGCGAGGTTTGCCCTGCGACGAGCCTGCGGGTCGGCCTGACGATTTGCCGGGCGCCTTTGCGCTCGCACGGAGATTGATTCCTGCCATCCGTAGCCCTGTCTGCACCAGCGAAAGTGTGCGCAAGGAGCGGATTTCCTTGATCGGTACCCAGCGTGCCTCGTCGGAAGATCCACCCACTTCGTGCTGCAGGGGCCCGTCTTTCACCGAAGCGCGGTAGACGATGCGGATCGTGTGCAGCTCGGGGTCTTTGCCCTCAGCAACTTCCTCGCGCACAAGCACGCGCGAGTCAACCCCGAGCAGCTTTCCCGGCTTTGCACTAAGGCCAGTTTCCTCATACACCTCACGGACGACGGCATCACGTGGATCTTCACCGCTTTCGATCCCGCCACCCGGCAGTGTCCACCCGTGCATGTGGCCGCGACGCCAGTGGGTGAGCAGGATCTTCCCGCGCCTCTCCACGATCGCGTATGCAGCCACCCTCATGTCCATATGGCAAGCCTACCGCCTGAGGGGTGCGCTCCTGACGCACAGTATCGGCACCGCGCATCCCGAGTACAAGCTCTCAGCCCGCGGTCAAATTCGTCGCGATGCGGCCCAGCCACTCACCCATCGCCCCAGCCGCTCATACGCTTCTTCTCGGGCTTCGTGTCGGGAGAGAAACACATCATGGAGCGCACCGTCCACGCGCTCCACCGTCACGCTGTTCCCAAGCTTCACAGCGGATCGTGCAACCTCGTCTACGTCAAGCACCGTGTCGGCACGGGTCAGCTCCTCGCTCCACCTCGCGGGAAACTCTGATCGCTTCGAGAGCAGCACGCACACGGGCGCGTCGATGTCGAGTCCATCATCGACCTGAGAATGGCCGTCTAGGATCGCGCGAAGCCACCCCACGGTAACCCCGGGGGCGTGAGCCGGGCGCCAGTCGTGGTTCACGTCCAGAGGTTCTGTGTCATCGGCAACTTCTCGCTGAGCACGACTATAGAAACCATAATCAAGCTGCGGCATGGCCTCATGGGGTTTGAAGCGGGCGCCGAGATCAACAAACGGCCTGACGAGATGTCTGATCCTGCTTGAGAGTTGGAACTCTAACCATGGGCTGTTGAGCACGAGTGCGGCAGCGATGCCTGGATGACGATTGGCCCAGAGAGTCAGCACGAGCCCGCCCGTTGAGTGCCCCATCAGCACAAGACTACGAGCGGGTTGATGATCGCCTGCTCGCCGCTCCCCCTCAAGCATGGCTTCGAGGGCGTGGTGAATCTCAGTGTCGTACTCTTTCAGATCCCCGATGTACCCGGGTGTTTGACCCGGGCGCAGGCTACGCCCGTACTTGCGGAGGTCGAGTGCATAGAAGCGGGCGCCTCGGTTGGTCCAAAACTCTGCGACCCTGCGCTGAAAGAAGTAATCGGACCATCCGTGCACGTAGAGCACATCTACGCCTATGAGCGAGCGTGCGTTTGTGAGGCTCTCCCACCAGCCCCGGGGCTGCCACCAGGCGCGCCGCTGGGGCAGCGACCGGACAAGCGTCGCGACGACCGGACCCTCGTGGTCGTCGCCGAGCTCGAGGTCGCAGCATTCATAGCCCTCGCCGAGTACGTCGGGACGCCAGTCCATCATGTCGCCAGTCTATGGCGGACGAGCGCCATGGGACGGTCCCGTCAGTCACGCATTCCAGACAGCCGCTCGGCTGGGACCGGCGCAGCGCCGTTCGCAAGCAGTGTCAGAATCTCACGGGTGTTCTCGCGAAGGTTCGCGTGCGTGGCGACGCTCACATCGTGCCACATGACTCCCCCTCCGCCCTCCGCAATCAACGTGGCCGCGAACTGAGCTGCCTCGGCCGCGAGATAGCTGTAGTAGTTGACTTTCGTCACTCCAGCTTGGACTGCGGCAATAAGCTGGTCAGCAGGGACTCCTGACGAACCGTGCATCACCAGCGCCGTTGTCTCGGGGACTGCTGCCCGAAGCGCCTGCAGATGGTCAAGATCAAGGTTTGGCTCTTCCGTATAAATACCGTGGATCGTACCGAAACACACGGCGAGCGCATCAACTCCTGTTTCTTCAACGAAGCGACGGGCTTCCTCAGGGTCGGTGAATCCGTCCCGGATATTCTCGAGCAGATCTCCCTGATGTGTGTCACCCAGTGTCGATCCCATGAGGCCGAGCTCTGCCTCGACCGTGATGCCAGCGGCATGTGCGAAGTCGGTTACCTCTTTTAACCCGCGCACGTTCTCTTCAAAGCTCAGTTTAGATAAGTCATGCATTACGGAAGTGAAGCCCGCTCGGACACCACGGAGCACGAACTCACGGCTCACACCATGGTCTACATGCAGCGCGACTGGCACTGATGCTTGACGTGCTACCTCAACCATATGGGGCGCAATCGACTCCAGTCGCACGACTGGGTCGTGCACTTCGGCGTGGTCGATGATGAGCGGCACTCCGACGTCCTCCGCAGCACCAACTATCGCGTGGAGCATGTCGAACGTCGGCGTGTTAATACAGGCGACCGCATAGTTGTTCTGCCGCGCATCCTTGAGCATGTGGTGCATATTGACGAGCATTCAGCGTGCCTCCCATGGTGTTGGACTCACGTGTCTGCCAGCTGAACCTAGCGGCCAGCGCACTGCCTAGACCGTGATTGTGGCATCATGCTAGCCTCAACTGAATATTGGTGCGAGTCTGATTTTATATTCATTGGAGGTCAATTTGGTCCCCCAGAGCGATCACACGATCGATCCCCTCGAAATGCGATTAGTGACGAAGATTGCGCACCTCTATCACGTAGACCACCTCAAACAAGCAACCATCGCGAGGGAGCTGCACGTCTCACAGGCTCGAGTATCGCGTTATCTCGCTAAGGCTTCTGATCTCGGTATCGTTCGCACCACTGTTACGGTGCCCTCAGATATGCACCTCGAACTCGAGTCAGCGCTTGAGAAGAAGTATGGGCTCGACGAAGCGATCGTCGTCAGCGACGAGCATGGAGTACCCGGACACCCCTCCATTGCGGTGGCAGGCGCGCGCTACCTCGAGTCCACCCTCTCAGGGACCACCGTACTTGGACTTGCTACGTGGAGCTCGACTCTGCTGAACACGATCGAGAACATGAGGGCCACCGGACTCCATTCGGTCGGGAAAGTAGCGCAGCTCATTGGTGGGGTGGGCAGTGCCCATGCGCAGGCATCCGCATTACGAATGACTCTCCGCCTCGCGACACTTACCGGAGCACAGCCCGTCATGCTTCCGGCGCCGGGGCTCGTCGGTTCAGTCGATGCCCGTAACACGCTCATGAACGACCCTCCAGTACGCGAAGCCCTCACGCTCGCGAGGCAGTCAGACGTGGCACTCGTCAGTGTCGGATCGCTTCCACCTTCCCGACTGATTCGTGAGAGCGGAAATGCCATGCCCGACCATGTTCTTTCGACTCTCACCGATGCGGGCGCGGTTGGCGATGTCTGCCTGCAGTACTTCGACCACGCCGGAAGCCCAGTTTCTGCTGGATTCAGTGAACGCGTGATTGGCATCGATGCTGACTCACTCTTACAAATTCCGCGGCGCGTGGGGGTCGCAGGCGGACGTGACAAGATTGAAGCCATCAGGGGTGCCCTCACTGGCGGCTGGCTGACCGTGCTCGTGACCGATGCGACGGTTGCGATGGCCTTGCTCGACTGACCCTGCTCGATAGGTACCACGGCGATACCCCGATCCACTGGCATGATTAGAGTATGAGCCCCGATCTCGAGATAGATGCTGCTGCAACGCTCTGGTCCCATCCACCCGAGAAACGAGCTGGTGAGCCAACGCTCGTGTTGCTACACGGGTACGGAGCCGATGAACACGATCTGTTTGGGCTAGCGGAGCATCTACCGGAGCGGTTCGCCGTGGCCTCAGTGGCCGCGCCACTCGCCGCACCGAACCCCATGCCTGGTCGATCTTGGTACCCCATTGAGGGACTCGCAGAACGCGACCCTGCCGCAATCTCAGCCGCCGGCGAGGCACTACTGGCTTGGATTGATGCGGCCCTCCCTCATGTGGATAATCTGTATCTGCTTGGCTTTTCTCAGGGAGCTGCGGTTGCACTACAGGCACTCCGCCTCTCGCCCGCACGCTTCCGGGCGATCATTGCGCTCAGTGGGTATGCCGCGGACGGTGAGCTGCCGGGCGACGCCACCCTGCGAGAGACGAAGCCACGGGTGTTCTGGGGGAGGGGATCACACGACCAGATCATCCCCCCACACCAAATTGCTCACACCGCGATCTGGTTGCCCGACCACGCAGACACGACCGTTCAGGTCTACGCGGGTCTCGGTCACGGCGTGTCCGAGGAAGAACTGCGAGACATCAATAGATTTCTTGAGGAGTCACTGGGCTCTTGATTTGCCCAGCGACCCGCTGCTCGCGAAAGTACAGGCGAGTACACACCTGACCCGACGGATCATTCAGCAGTAGTCGAGGTTGGGATTCTGCTATAAACTGACACCCACAACTAAATACTTGGTCGTCAGGCTGCAGTGGGAGAGCCCAGAGTTCGTCACTGGCGCCGTAGGAGCAACTCCTCCCCGAGAACCTCTCAGGCATCCGCACCGCTGCAGCACGGCCTCTCTGAAAAGTAACGCGACTCGCGGCTCAGTACCACCGGCCACGCAGCTCGCGCTCACCGAAGGTGCAACGATTCTACGGAGTCGGAATCTCTCAGGTCCAGTACAGAGTGGGGAGGATCCCATCGTCGCTGCATTACGCAACGGCAAGTACAACCTGGAGATCCTCGTGAGCGTTACCCCACAATCAACCACTTTCACCGACCGACACATCGGCGTCACCTCACCCGCTGATGTCGAACAGATGCTGCAGCAACTTGGCTTCGGGAGCCTAGATGAACTGGTGAACACTGCCGTACCCGCTGACATCAGACTCGGTCAGGGACTTGACCTCCCCGGTTCACTGTCTGAGCACGGAGCCCTCGCAGAGCTCCGTCAGCTCGCGAACAAGAACGTCCTCAAGACGCAGATGATTGGGCAGGGGTTCTATGACACGCACACTCCCCCCATTATCTTGCGTAAGGTACTTGAGAATCCCGCGTGGTACACGGCGTACACCCCTTACCAGCCTGAGATCTCACAGGGCAGGCTCGAGGCCCTCCTCAATTTCCAGACCATGGTGTCCGACCTCACCGCACTCCCCATCGCCAACGCCTCTCTGCTCGACGAGGCATCGGCAGCGGCCGAAGCCGTGCTCCTCATGCGCCGTGCCAACAAAGCCAAGGGAGCGGCCAAGACCGTGCTCGACGCAAACCTCTTCCCACAGACCGTTGCTGTGATTCAGGGACGGTCCGATGCACTTGGTTTCGAGGTCGAAGTAGCTGACCTCACCGAGGGGCTCCCCGACGGCGAGATCTCTGGGATTGTGCTGCAGCAGCCTGGAAACGACGGGGCGGTCGTGAATCACACAGGGATCATTGAAGCCGCAAAGGAACGTGGTGCGATGGTGACGGTCATCGCCGATCTGCTTGCGCTCGCACTCATCACTCCTCCCGGAGAGCAGGGTGCCGACATCGCAGTTGGCAATACACAACGATTCGGCGTTCCCCTGTTCTTCGGTGGCCCGCATGCTGCGTATATGTCGGTGCGCAAGGGGCTCGAACGCTCGCTCCCAGGGCGTCTCGTCGGAGTATCTCGAGACGACGCGGGGGTCCCCGCGTACCGGCTGGCCCTCCAGACCCGTGAGCAACATATTCGCCGCGAGAAGGCGACGAGCAATATCTGCACCGCCCAGGCACTCCTCGCGATTACCGCATCAATGTTTGCCGTGTACCACGGACCGTCAGGTATAAAGGCGATCGCCGAACGAACTCACGCTCATGCCCGCGCCCTCGCTGCGGCTCTGCGTGCAGCCGGGGTCGAGCTCGCTCACGATGAATTCTTCGATACGGTTGTTGCCCGGACCCCGGGCCGTGCGGATGAGATCCTCACGAAAGCCGAGGCCGTGGGGGTGAACCTCCGCCGTATCGACGCCAACACGATTGGCATTTCGACGGACGAGACCACGACGCACGACACCATCGAGATTGTTGCTCGGGTGTTTGATGCGGCGGCCGAGGTGCCCACGCACACGTCACATGTAGTCAGCAGCGACTATGGCTTTCACCCGAGCCTGGTCCGTGAGAGCAATTACCTCACCCACCCAATTTTCAATTCCATCCGCAGCGAAACGCAGATGCTGCGCTACCTACGCAAGCTCTCGGACCGTGACCTCGCGCTTGACCGCACCATGATCCCGCTCGGGTCGTGCACGATGAAGCTCAACTCCACCGCTGAAATGGAGTCCATCTCGTGGCCAGAATTTGCGGGGATCCACCCCTATGTACCTGAGCATCAAAGCATTGGGTGGCGCGAACTCATCACTGACTTAGAGCAGCGCCTCGTCGAGATCACCGGCTACGCCGGCATCTCGCTGCAACCTAACGCCGGGTCGCAGGGTGAGTATGCGGGATTGTTAGCGATCCGCGGCTACCACCGTGCGGAGGGTGCCGAGAAACGCGACGTGTGCCTGATCCCAGCATCCGCGCACGGGACAAATGCCGCATCCGCCGTGCTCGCCGGCATGAAAGTCGTGGTCGTTCGAAACACCGACCAGGGCACCATAGACATGAGTGACCTCGATGCCAAGATCACAGAGCACCGCGACACACTTGCGGCAATCATGATCACCTATCCCTCAACGTACGGACTCTACGACGAAGACGTGCGCGAGGTATGCGCGAAAGTGCACGATGCCGGTGGACAGGTCTATATTGACGGAGCGAACATGAACGCACTTGTCGGGCTTGCGAGACCGGGTGACTTTGGTGGCGACGTCTCGCACTTGAACCTCCACAAGACGTTCGCGATCCCCCACGGTGGTGGCGGGCCGGGTGTCGGTCCCGTTGCGGTCGCCTCGCACCTACTCCCCTATCTCCCGGGCGATGCAACCGGCACGTACTCAGTGCGCGACGGTATCCCCGTCGTGGCGACGCTATTCGGCTCCGCCGGAGTGCTCCCGATCTCGTGGGCGTACATCGCGATGCTCGGTGCCGACGGACTCACCCAGGCGACGAAGACGGCGCTCCTGAGCGCAAACTACTTGGCTGCCCGTCTTCGGAACCATTTCCCGATCTTATTCACCGGCAAGGGAGGCCTCGTCGCACACGAATGCATCTTGGACCTGCGAACGCTCACCGCACAAACCGGCGTCACCGCGGAAGACGTGGCAAAGCGCCTCATTGATTTCGGTTTCCACGCACCGACGCTCGCGTTCCCGGTCGCAGGAACCCTCATGGTGGAGCCAACGGAGTCAGAGGACCTTGGCGAGATCGAACGCTTTATCGAGGCGATGATTACGATCCGCGGCGAGATCGACCAGATTGCCGCCGGGGACTTCGAGGTCGGCGACTCCCCGCTTCGCCGCGCTCCGCACACTGCGGCCGCCGTGGTCACCAGCACTTGGGATCGGCCCTACACGGTAGAGCGGGGCGCATTTCCCGTGCCTCGCCTTCGTGTCGACAAATACTTCCCACCGGTCGGGCGCATCGACGGCGCGGCTGGGGACCGTAATCTCATCTGCTCGTGCCCGCCGCCCGAAGCGTTCGAGGTGTGAGGAAAGGACGACACCGTGACGAAGCACACCCCCCTCTATGCCGAGCATCAGCGCCTCGGCGCCTCGTTCACCGATTTCGGTGGCTGGGACATGCCCCTCAAGTACGATTCAGAGCTCGCTGAACACCATGCGGTCCGCAACTCAGCAGGACTCTTCGACCTCTCTCACATCGGTGAGATCCGGGTGCAGGGGCCGGATGCCGCAGTGTTCCTCAACACTGCGCTCGTTGGAAACCTCGCAGCCATCAGCGTGGGGCGGGCCAAGTATTCGCTCCTCTGCACCGAAAACGGTGGCATCATCGACGACCTCATTTCGTACCGCCTGGCCGACGATGAATACTTGGTTGTACCCAACGCTGGCAACGTCGACTCCGTCGTACGCGAGCTCACGGCCCAAGCCACGGGCTTCGACGTCACCGTGCGGGACGAGTCCGCTGACACCGCGCTCGTGGCCGTGCAGGGTCCAGCATCGGCCGCGATCCTGCATGACACCATGGACGAGAGCCAACACGAACTCATCCGAGACATGAAGTACTACTCGGCGTACTACGCGACCGTTGCGGGTATCGATGTGTTGCTGGCGCGTACCGGATACACCGGTGAAGACGGGTTCGAGTTGTACGTTCCGAGTGACCAGTCTGTTGCGCTGTGGAATACCCTGTGTGCCGCCGGCGAAGCACATGACCTCATGCCCGCAGGTCTCGCGGCGCGCGATTCGCTGCGGTTAGAAGCGGGAATGCCGCTCTACGGCAATGAGCTTGGGCTTGAAACCAGCCCGTTTGAGGCGGGCCTCGGATCAATCGTCTCCTTCAAGAAGCCGGAAACGTTTGTTGGGCGAACATCCCTGACTTCGCACAAAACTGCTGGGCCGCAGCGCGTGCTCGTGGGGCTCAGAGGTGCCGGGCGCCGAGCAGGCCGCAGTGGGTACGCCGTGCTCGCCGCGGGTACCGTCGTGGGAAACATCACGAGCGGTCAGCCGAGTCCCACACTTGGATACCCGATCGCGCTCGCCTACGTCACCCCAGAGTTCGCAGAGATCGGCACGAAGCTCGACGTTGATCTCCGGGGCAAAGCAGAACCGTTCGAAGTCGTCCCCCTCCCGTTCTACCGACGCGCCACGTAAGCTGCAGATACCTAGAAACTCAGACGGTCAAAAGAATCGACACTCATTACCCAAGTTGCTGAGGAGAAAAACGCCATGAGTAAGGTGCAAACAGGGCTGAGGTACTCAGCAGAGCACGAGTGGATCGACGACGCGACGCCCACAACCGTTGGAGTCACAGAAGTCGCCACTGACGCACTCGGCGAAGTTGTGTACGTCGACCTTCCTGAGGTCGGCTCGACCGTCACCGCGGGTGAGGTGTGCGGAGAGATCGAATCGACCAAGTCAGTTTCGGAGCTGTTCGCACCAGTGACTGGCGAAGTGGTCGAGGTCAACGAACGCGCGGTCGACGACCCTGCCGTCATTAACTCGTCCCCCTACAACGAGGGCTGGCTGTTTCGCGTGAGCGTCACTGAACACGGACCGCTGCTGTCGCCCGAGGAGTATGCGGCGACCAACGACGCTGAAGTTTAAGGCGCAAACACCCGCTCAAATGCCTTGCTAGCGGCGAGGACTGTGTGATCGGCGAAGCGGCGACCCATCACCTGCAGCCCGACGGGTGCCCCGTCGTATGTGTGCGCCGCAGGAATCGATGCTGCCGGGTGTCCGCTGAAATTTTGCAGATACGTCGGACACCAACCGATCAATGGGTTCACGGTTTGGCCTTCCACCTCACTCGGTCCCACCGTCAACCCGTCGTCGCGGTTCGGAATGGTCGCGACCGAAAGCGTGGGCCCGATGAGCACATCGACCCCGTGCAGCGCGTGCTCAAGTGCGTCGTATACCCCTGTTCGTGCGATCTGGTCCAGCCGCAGATCGACCGCCGACACTGACTTTCCGAGTTCCAGCAGCGCCGCGTACTCGGGAGTCAGCTGGTCAAGCAGTTCGAAGTAGTCGGGGCCACCGCTTCGAGCCCGAGTCACCGCATTCCCGGCGGCCTCCACTCCGACCATACGGAGCCAAATCTCCGCCAGGTCATTGTGTGGGCACGGAAGCTCCATGTTGACCGGCACCACCGTTGCACCGGCACGCGCGAGTTCTTCGGCCGCGTACTCAACCGCCGCACGCACGGCCGGCTCAATCGGAAATCCACCGTAGTCGGGGGTGTACCCGATCCGCATGCCAGTCACATCGAGCGGATCGACGGGCCCGAGGAGCGAGTGCGCCGGGAGGGAGGTCGGATCCCGGTCATCCGGGCGCGACATGACGTCAAATAACAGCTCGGCATCGCCTGCGGTCCGCGTAATCGGACCCGTGTGGATAAATGGCATGAGTCGCGCGAACCCGTCGGGACGAGTCACAGCAGGAACGCGACCGTAGCTCGGCTTGTACCCGTACGCCCCGCACATCGCTGCGGGGATCCTGACCGACCCACCGCCGTCTGTGCCGATGGCGAGCGCGCACATGTAGTCAGCAACCGCCGCGGCCGCACCACCCGATGATCCGCCCGCATTCATGCCTGGTTGCCACGGTGCCGAGGTTGCCCCGGTGACCAGGTTGTCGGTAACGCCTTTGTGCCCAAACTCAGGAAGATTCGTCGTACCGACCACAATCGCACCAGCATTCTCGAGGGCCGCAACGTGATCGGCCGTAGTGCTGGGCACAAAATCTGCCAGGGGGAGGGACCCTGAGTGCTCGGGCAGGCCGGCTTTGTAGTCACCGAGCGCCTTTAACGCGAGTGGGAGGCCGTGCAGCGGCCCCAGATCCTCTCCCCTGGCCATGGCCTCATCAGCTGCGGCCGCATCGGCCATCGCGCCTTCGGCCCGCACTGAGACAAACGCGTTGAGGGTGGCATTCTTCTGCTCGATGCGAGACAGAGTTGCTTGCATTAGTTCACGCGCTGAGAGTTCTCCCGTGTCCATCATGTGCCGCAGCTGCACCGCGGACCGAGTCAATACGGCGTCTGGTTCGTCGCCACGCCTATGTGAAAGCTCAGTCACGTCACTCCTTTTTGTCACCACTGCCTTGGGATGGACTCTGCTTCGAACAGCTCTACGAGCCTACGACGTCGCCATCGTAGATGCCCGTGAGAGCGCCTCACCTCGGCCCTTCAAGAAGCGCAGGAAACCGTGAAACATTGTAGACAATCGTAAAACATGTCGGGTTTTGTCGATAGCTGGCCCGAGGCCGACTCAACACTGTGCTATAGGCGCCTCAACCGCTCATTTCATGCGGAGGAGCGACCCCGACTTTCCGCATATAGCTACTAGGGTCTTGGCGAGATTGAGATTCACCGCACCGCGGACCAGCTTGTCACCAATCTGGGGATAGTTTAGGGCAGGATCGCGCCCTCACACGCCACATTGGCTGTGATTTCCCTGACCGTTCAGAGGTGCTTCCGTTGAGACCCGCGTGCGGGCTGGCTACCGTAGATTTGCGATGTCATACACAACTGCAATTCCCGTGTCCACGTCCCCGAACTCTCAACCCGAGATACAGATTGTTCCCCCGGATATCTCCCACGGCGGAGATATCTGGCGAGTCGCGAAAGATTCCGCAGAGCTCGACCTGAACTCCTCGTACATGTATCTGCTGTTTGCCCGCGATTTCGCAGAAACCTGCCGTGTGGCGACCTTTGACGGTGAAACAGTCGGATTCGTACTCGCATACCGTCGAGTCGACGAGCCAAGTTGCCTGTTCGTTTGGCAGGTTGCGGTCGATGAAGAGCATCGAGGTAGAGGCCTCGCCCGACAGATGCTCGACGACCTGATCCATACGTCCGCGACGAGTGAGGCCCCGGTTCGCACCATCGAAACGACCGTGACCGACGACAATATTGCGTCACGTCGCTTGTTTAACCGGCTCGCCGAACGCTGGAGCACAACGCTCAAGACTCGCGCGCTCTTTGACGAGTCACACTTCCCTGATGATCACGAGACTGAGCGACTGCACCTCATCGGCCCGCTCGATGTGGGCTCAGTCTCCGCACGATAGGTGCGCGTCACCACCCCCGTGCACACCCCTCGATAGGGAACTCACACCTCTGAGCTGAACACAAGTCAGCAATCTCAGAATCGCCGCACCGTCGAGGTCTTGCGGTGTTGCGTGGTTCTCGCATCATTTTCCACAAACTATTTAGCCCAGGAGGCCTCTGCAATGTTGTCTACAAGTGAGCATTCCACTGAAACTATTACCGCACTCGAATCGGGTGTTCGCAGCTACTCACGGTCCTGGCCCGTCGTCTTCGACCGTGCCGTCGGAAGCACCATGTGGGACGAACAGGGGAATGAGTACCTTGACTTCTTCTCAGGGGCTGGCGCGTTGAATTACGGCCACAACAACCCCATCTTGAAAGATGTGCTGCTTCGCTACATCAGCGAAGACCGCGTCATTCATTCACTCGACATGTTCACGACCGCACGTCGAGATTTTCTCGAGACGTTTTCCGAAGTGATCTTGAAGCCCCGAAACCTCGATTATCGAGTGGTCTTTCCCGGCCCCGGCGGCACCAATGCGGTCGAGGCCGCACTGAAGCTCGCACGCAAGGTCACCGGCCGGGAATCGATCATCAACTTCACGAACGCCTTTCACGGTATGACGCTTGGGGCTCTCGCGGTCACGGGCAACTCCTTGAAGCGCAGCGGCGCCGGAGTGCCCTTGGTTCACGCAACACCAATGCCCTACGACGACTACTTCAACCAGGATTACCCGGACTTCATGTACTTCAAGAAGATACTCGAAGACAGTGGTAGCGGCCTCGACCTGCCTGCCGCGGTCATCGTCGAAGCTGTCCAGGGCGAGGGTGGCATCAACGCAGCCCGTGCTGAGTGGCTGCGCAGCCTCTCCGAGCTGTGCAAGGAGTACGACATTCTGCTGATCCTCGACGACATCCAGATGGGCTGCGGCCGCACTGGTGGGTTCTTCAGCTTTGAAGAGGCGGGGATCCATCCCGACATTGTGTGCCTGTCGAAGTCGATCAGTGCGTCTGGCCTGCCCCTCGCGCTCACACTGATCCGCCCCGAACTCGATGTGTGGGAGCCGGGTGAGCACAACGGCACGTTCCGAGGCATCGCACCCGCGTTTGAAACTGCGACAGCCGCAATTCGCACCTATTGGTCGGACGACAAGCTCACCCAATCAACCCTGAAGAAGGGCATGCGAATCGAGAGTCGGTTCAATGCGCTCGCCTCCGAGTACGAGTCGACAGGGCTCATTCCAAAGGGTCGGGGCCTCGCACGCGGTCTCGAGTTTCCTTCGGGAGAGCTCGCTGACGCCGTGTGCCGCGCTGCGTTCGAGCGGGGTTTGCTCGTGGAATCCTCCGGCCCTAACGGTGAGGTCGTCAAAGTGCTCCCAGCACTCACGATCACGGACAGTGAGCTCGATCGCGGTTTGGACATTATCAAAGAGTCAGTGGACACTGTTCTTGGTTCCTAATCCCCCACATACATGGATTTACATCGAGGAGTAACATGATCGTTCGCACCATTGACGAGATTACCGATACCGACGCCGACATCAAGTCGGAGAACTGGCGGAGTAAGCGCATCATCCTCGCTAAAGAGGGTGCGGGTTACTCGGTACACGAGACCACGCTCTACGCGGGCACGGAGTCTGAGTTCTGCTATGAGAACCATATCGAGGCCGTCTTTGTCGTAGAGGGAGAGGGAGAGATTGAAGATCTCGGTACGGGCGAGGTGCATCCGCTGGCCCCGGGCACGCTCTACCTGCTGAACAATCATGATCGGCACCGCGTGCGCCCGAAGACTGATATTCGCACCGTGTGCGTCTTCAACCCGCCCGTCACGGGGAATGAGGTCCACGACGAAAACGGCGTGTATCCATTGATTGTTGAGAACCAGCAGTCCTAGGGACTCACTGATAACACGAGGGCTGCACGTAGGTACTCATCCACGCAACGTGGTGACGTAGCTATATGCAGCCCTCAGCCGTTTTCAACGCGGCCCACCCAGCCCAGCATGGCGACCTGTGACCAAAGATTGGGGTTAGAGAAAAACCGGGTATGCACGCATTGCCGCTTCGGCCGCATCGAAGCTGTCTGCAGGGTCGGAGCCTGCATCTGCGTTCAGTTGCGCTCCCCAATGCCACCAGGCGGTACGCCACAACGCCATCGATGACTCGGCGAGCGCTCGGAATCCCAATGCGTCGTCCCGAGGGAACAGTTCGAGCAGCCGATTGTGCAGATGTTGTGCATAGGCGGCCTCCTGCACCGCGGCTACCGCATGCAGATGGGGATTACTCTGAAATTGGCGAGCAATACGCTCATGCAAACTGCGCTCCGCATGGTCCACACCACTGAGCACTGTGGACCGCAGAAGAATGCGGAGCTCCGCCGCTACGTTGCTGCGGACCCCAGATGACGGGGAAAACTGGCTGAGTGTCTCCCAGAGTGGACGGTGCCCGGGGGGCACCGCCTGTTCTTTCGAATCGAAGTAGCGAAAGAAAGTGCGCGTCGAGATCCCCGCCCGCGCAGCGATAGCAGCAATCGGACCTACCCTCGCGGGTGTCGTGATGAATTGGTTCGATTGGCGCTGGATCTTCATTTTCATGCTCCCAATTGCAATCGCCGTACTCATCATTGGAATCATCGCACTACGCTTGCCCGGGCAGCGCCGCGACGTAAGACTCGACATCACCTCCGTAACCCTTTCCGCACTCGGCTTTGGTGGCATCGTCTACGCATTGGCCTCAGCGAGTGCGCTCTTGCGCGGAGATTTCACCACCATCATTGTGGGTGTGATCGGCATCATCGGCCTCGGTCTATTCATACTCCGCCAGAAGCTACGCGAGAATATGGGTGCGTTACTCGACTTGCGCCCGTTCTCGGTAGCGGCATTTCGACGAGCGGTCGTTCTCGTCGGGCTCGCATTCACTACGATGCTTGGATCGGTCATAGTTTTGCCGCTCTACTTCCAAGACGGCCTGGGCCTCACGGTGCTAGAAACCGGGCTCCTCCTGCTGGGTGGCGGTCTGACGCAAGCGATCTTTGCACCCGTCTTCGGTCGCCTTTATGACCGAATCGGCGCCCGTCCGATCGTGATTCCGGGAGCAATCATCATGCTCGTTGGCCAGATCGCACTCGCTACAATCGGTGCAACCACACTGGTCGGTCTGGTTGTTGCCTACTATGTACTTTTCAGCGTCGGGCTCGCAGCAATCCTCTCATCGATGATGACTGCATCACTGGCCTCGCTGAACCCCCGGCTTTTCGGGCTCTTCGGAATTAAGAGTGTAGAAGGGGTCTGAATCCACCCGATTCGAGGAGC
>JBQDBM010000024.1:0-28819 GCA_052090925.1 Leucobacter sp.
TCATCGTGGTCACCTCGTTCGGCAGCGATCCGAGCGGCAGCCTCTTCGAACACGCGACGCGCCTCGAAGAGGGACTGGATGTTGGTGGCGTTAAAACCCGACACAACGAGTACTCGCGGCGACTGCTGTAGCACCAAGCCATCGGCGATGAGCCGTCGGAGTGCCTCACGCGTGGGGGTGCGACTCACGCCAAGGCGCTCCGCCTGCTCGACCTCGCCCAGCACGGTCTTGGGGGCAAGCGCACCACTCTGTATTTCTTCGAGCAGCGACTCATAGACCCGATCACTGGTTCGCATATGCACCTCACTCATCGATTTCACCTCAGTGTATGCATACTGTAGCTATAGCGCAAGATAGTTGCCTGATTGATGGTTGTATGTATACATAACCATGCTCTAGTGCCATCCACGTATGTTCGCATAGCTCGCTACTGCGTCGGTAAGTACGTCGATGAACGGATCTGCGCCGAACTTGTCACGAGCAACGCCTGCAGCCTCAAGATACGCGTCAGGGGTTGAGTGCAGAATCTCCACGGCTCGATCGTGCGCATGCTGCTCGTCAAGGCCCAGATATTGAGCAGTCTTAGTGAGGTGCCTGATTCCCACTGCGTTCACGCGGTAGTCTCCATCGACCGCCATCGAGAGTGTGAGGGGCTCCCCTGACAGCGTGGGATACGGAGCGTGACTTGCCATGTCATACAGCGGTGCGAGCCATGCACGGTCTCCGGCGTGCATGATCGAGTAGTTCTTCGCGTGCGCGTCGGTTCCCTGCATTGCGAGATTGAAGCACAGCGCCTCGAACAACTGCAGGCTTGCGGTCTCACGGTCCTCGCGGTCGAATGTTTTGAACAGCGTCGCGAGAGCTTTGATCCCTGGTCCGCCATCGGACTGATACTTACGCGCGGGATCCACTGATAGCGCCTGGCAAGTATCTTCCTGGTGCAGGCGCACCCAACGACCGTTGCGCAGCTCGCGGTCGTATCGCTGCGAGACAAACACGGCGTCGCCTGCATCCGTGCGAAGCAGATCGTCAGTCGCAGTGTTGAGCCCAAGCACGCGTGCCGCATGCATTGTCATGAACTCATTAAAGTGATGGTCACTATACGGCTCTACCGAAGGCTTCAGGATGTGCGTCGTGGGGGTGGAATCATTCGGAATGCCCCACTCGCCTTTCTGCGTCCTGAACAGTGCGACCTTTGGCTGTGCGCCCGGAAGACTCCAGCGCCCACGCGCGGTTCGCGCGCCCCAAGTATCACGATTCTTGATGAGATCGGCGATGAGTGCTGCGAAATCTGAATGTGACAGCACCGTCACATCGCCGGTGCGAGATGCCGCGTCGGAGCTGGTTGCACCGTGCGGCAAGATCTGGATCGCTCCAGCCGCATCAGCGCCCACGTGTTCAAGTAACGCAACGGGGTTACTCGGGTTCACTCCGAATTCTCGCCCGAGTTGCCCTCGCCGGCCCTCACTGTCGGATAGCAGGCCTTGCAAGTAAGGCACCACTACACGTTGTGGGTGCTGCTGCCGTTCGAGTGGCATGGACATCGAAATCGGAGTAGAGCCTGGCGCACTTTGGTAGTCGCGCGAGTAACTGCACGTCGTCTTTCCTGTGTCAGTTTGCAGAATCTCGGCAGCAAGCTCGCCATCCATGTAGACGTCGAGGTGCCTCATTATGTTGACTCCGTCGAGTCGACTACGTCTGTCTCCACCTTCGAATACTCGGCAAAAAGCTCGACATTGAGTGCTCGCAGCACCGTCATGACTGATCGTAGCGATGGGGACCCGTCGCCGCGCTCGAAGCGGCTCACCCATTCACGACTCACGCCTGCGCGCTGCGCGAGTTCGGCTTGAGTGATGCCTTGCTGCTCACGTCGCTCTGCAGCATAGGCACCTATCCCTCGTGCGCTCCGCATTCGTGTCACTTGTGTCATATTCGACACTTTAGGTGATGTGGCATATATGACACAAGAGCATTTGCGTCATATATGCCACAGGGCGGTAAGTTTCGGTGACGGTCTCGCTCAAATGATGATTTGAATCAACGGTGTACCGGTGAGACACAAAAGTGCCCCCGGGAATGTTCCCGGGGGCGCCCCATCTCACTGCGGCAGGTCGACCGCGCCCGGACCAGTCGCGTACACGAACACGCGGTGCTCGTCGAGCGTCACGGCACCGTGGCCGTGGCCGATAAAGCCGTGATCCGAGGCGACCATGATGAGCCAATCTTCGTCAGCGGCCGGGTATCCGGGGGAGGTGCTCGGGCTCGACGGCATCAGCACATCGATCCCGTCAGAGAGTACGCCATGGTGGAAGAGATCGAGCCAGCTCGCCGTCGTCACCGTCGAGAGCTCTGGGTTCAGCCTTTCAGGCCGCTCGAGAAAACCACTTTGGCTTTCCATCTCGCGTTGGTGAGGAGCATGCCCCGATACCTGGCGAGGGTGCCTCCTGGGTGACGAACCCATCACTCTCACCAGGACTACACCCGAGCATTTCTCTGCGCCCCAGAATGGGGTAGACTTATGCAGTTCGTGTCTGCACGCATCCGTAGGGTGCTGAAGCCGAGCACAACCGCGTTCCGGAACGGCCGGAAAGGCGGGAGAGCGCGCACCGACCGGTGCGAGTTCGAGGAAAGGAAACAATCATGGCTAAAGCCAAGAAGGTTACCGGTCTGATTAAGCTTCAGATCGCAGCCGGCGCCGCCAACCCTGCACCCCCCGTCGGGCCTGCGCTGGGTCAGCACGGCGTCAACATCATGGAGTTCTGCAAGGCCTACAACGCGGCCACAGAATCCCAGCGCGGCAACGTCGTTCCGGTGGAAATCACCGTCTACGAAGACCGCTCATTCACGTTCATCCTGAAGACTCCTCCGGCAGCTGAGCTGCTGAAGAAGGCTGCAGGCGTACAGAAGGGCTCCGGCACCCCGCACACCGTCAAGGTAGCAAAGGTGACCGCTGAGCAGGTTCGTCAGATCGCCGAGCAGAAGCAGGCAGATCTCAACGCGAACGATCTGGACGCAGCCGCAAAGATTGTTGCGGGCACCGCTCGCTCCATGGGCATCACGGTCGAGTAAGGGGCAGAAAAATGGCACAGAAGTCAAAGGCATATCGCGCCGCTGCCTCGAAGATCGAGGACGGCAAGTTCTACTCCGCTACCGAGGCAGTTGCACTCGCGAAGTCGACCGGTTCTGCAAAGACTGACTCGACCGTTGAGGTCGCAGTGAAGCTTGGTGTGGATCCACGTAAGGCAGACCAGATGGTGCGTGGCACCGTCAACCTGCCCCACGGCACCGGTAAGACGGCTCGCGTCATCGTGTTCGCCAACGGTGCTCAGGCTGAGGCGGCACTCGCTGCTGGCGCTGACGAGGTTGGCGGCGACGAGCTGATCGAGAAGGTGGCCGCTGGCTACACCGACTTCGACTCGGCTGTTGCGACCCCCGACCTTATGGGCAAGGTTGGTCGTCTCGGTAAGGTACTGGGCCCCCGTGGTCTCATGCCGAACCCCAAGACGGGCACAGTAACCCCGGATCCGGCAAAAGCCGTTACCGACATCAAGGGTGGCAAGATCGAGTTCCGCGTGGACAAGCACTCCAACGTTCACTTCATCGTGGGCAAGGCATCATTCACGCCTGAGCAGTTGGGCGACAACATCACGTCCGTGCTTGACGAGATCTCGCGACTCAAGCCCTCGTCTTCAAAGGGCAAGTACGTGATCAAGGGCGCCGTCTCGACGACGTTTGGCCCCGGCATCCCGCTTGATGTGAGCGCGCTCTAACTCTTCAGAGTTCAACACTCAGAAGTTTCACGGCCCCGGCACTCGTTTGAGCGTCGGGGCCGCTTCATTTCCCACATACTATGGATGCATGGCAGTGACCCCGACCGAACCCCCACCGCAGATCGCGGGTTTCGGGTATGTGAGACCCCTCGGGTCGGGCGGCTTCGCACGAGTGCTGCTCTATGAGCAAGACATGCCTCGTCGTGTGGTTGCCGTGAAGGTGCTTGATGCGCTATCTGTTGAGCGCGGGGGCGACGCGGCACTGCATCGGGTGTTTGAGAGCGAAGCCGACGTGATGGCTCGTCTCTCAAGCCACCCCTCGATCGTCTCCATCTACCAGGCGAGTATCTCTCTGGACGGTCTGCCATACATCGCGATGGAATACTGCCCAGAATCAATGGGGGCGCGCACCAAAGGGAAGCCTGCGCCGCTTCATATTGTGCTCGATGCAGGGGTCAGGATCGCAGGCGCCCTCGAAACAGCCCACCGCGCCGGTGTGCTGCACCGCGACATCAAGCCTTCCAACGTGTTGTTGACGACACTCGGTCGGCCCGTTCTGTCAGACTTTGGCATTGCGCGGGACGTCAGCCGAAACGTGGAGGCACGCACGGAGATCGCGATGTCGATCCCGTGGTCGTCTCCTGAGATTGTGACGCTTGAAACCGCGGGAAGTGTGGCGAGCGAGGTGTGGTCGCTGGGGGCGACACTCTATTCATTTGCAGCCGGGCGCTCACCGTTCGAGAAAGCAGACCGTACCCAGAACACCCGGGCAAAGCTCTCTGACCGCATTGCGAAAGCGGCCTACACCCGGATTCCGGGTGCACAGGGCTATGAGCCGTTTGACGAGGTGATCTCTCGGGCGATGCGCCGTAAACCCGCCGATCGATTCGCTTCGATGCGCGAGTTCGGTGAGGCGCTCCAGGCGCTGCAGCGACGATATGGGTTTGACGTAACGCCACTCGAGGTGGTGTCTGAATCGTGGCTGCCTCGCCCGCAGCAGGTGGATGCCCAGACCCGCGGCCCCGTAATGCCCTCGGTGCAGCGCGAAACACGTGCGTCAGCCCGCGCAAAAAAACTAGCGCAGCAACGCGGAATCGACGATGATGGTGTGATGCTGGACGGGGAACCGGCTTCTCCACTTCGTGCCGGGTTGATCGGCGCAGGGGTCGCGATCGCCGTCGTCGCTGGCGTCGTCGGCGTGTGGGCGTTCATTGGGGGTGGGGGTTGAACCGGAGTGCCTCCTACACTCGTGCCCCTGGGCGTATGCGTGCTGCACGCGGCTGGATTGCGGGTGGGATCAGCTGTGCTCTGATCGTCACCATCGCCGTCGTCGCGAATGGGTATGACGCGCAAGAGACGCCGCGTGAAGAAGCCTCGGTGTGGGTGCACAGGGACTCGGGCCAGTACGCCAGAGTGAACACCGAAACCGGTGAGATTGATACGGTACGACGCATCGATGAGCCGAGTGGACTCGTGCAGTCAGCGGATCGAAGCGTTGCGTTTTCACACGGCAACGGGCGAGCATGGCCGATTGACGCGGCCATGCCTGTGGACTTGGGCGACAGCGCTGGCGCGAGCGACGATGAATCTGATGACCCCGGCATCACCCAGACCAGCACAGACAACTCAGAAAGCTCAGAGAACGCGGACGCTGAAAGTGGCGACACGGATTCGAGCGAATCGGCTATTCGTATGCCCGACGGTACGAGAGACGTGCTGAGTGCGGACGGCTTCGTGGCGGTACGGACGGACGACGGCGGAGTTTTTGTCGCCGATATCTCGGGTGAGCAAGCAGAAGTGACCATGCAGACCCCTGATCAAGGATTTGCAGCGGTGCAGGATCTCACGGCTGCAATGAGTAACCTGCGCCCGGTGAACCCGATCCAGGCAGACGTGGCAAGTGACTCGACGGACGGCGAAGAGACTGAAGCCGACGAAGAGCCCGAACAGTACCGCGCAGAGGCGATCGCGCTCGGTGGCGACGGCACACTGGTGCTGTACTCTGCCGAAGATGGTGAGGTGCGATTCTTCAACATCGGCACCGAAGAGTTTGACGACGCGCAAGCGGTTCCAGCAG
Source organism: Leucobacter sp. (assembly GCA_052090925.1). Lineage (GTDB taxonomy): Bacteria > Actinomycetota > Actinomycetes > Actinomycetales > Microbacteriaceae > Leucobacter. The sequence goes on from JBQDBM010000024.1 coordinate 5,848, forward strand.
CAGCCGCAGATTCCGAGAACCTGCAGTTCGCGATCGTCGCGGGCGACTGGGTGCTGTTTGATGCGGAGAGCGGGTCTCTCTGGCGGGACGGAGCCGAGTCGGTTGTCGAGGTCGACACCGACGCGTCCGCGAAGCTGCAGGCGAGTGGCATCGGCGGCGGAGCAGCGCTCGAGGCAGTGTTGATTGCTGACTCCACCGGGCTCCTACAGGTGCCCGTGAGCGCAGCCCCCGAACGGGTTGTCGAAGCGGACGGTACCCCCGCGCAACCGGTCACCGTGGGTAATGACCGCTATGCAGCCTGGTTAAACACCTCCGGCGGCACCCTATGGCGCTCCGAAGCGCAGACTGATCAAGATGCACCGGCCGAAACCGAGACTGCCGAGCCGGTCACGCTTGAGATCGACCCAGAAGCTGGGGATCTGGGCGAACCTAACCTCGAGTTTCGCACGAACGGCGACCGGGCCGTGCTGGCCGAGACCGGCACGGGTTTGCTCTGGACTGTGTCAGACGGGCAGGCGATCCCGCTCGCCCAGTGGACGATCTCGGACCCTCCGAAAGAAGATCGCGGCAATGTCGTCGTCGAAGAAGTGACCGAGCAGGTCGCGCCGACCGCTGTTGATGACGCGTTTGGTGTCCGTGCGGGGGAACAAGCTCCCTTACCGGTCCTCCTGAACGATTTCGATGCCAATAGTCGTGATGTGCTGACCATCATTCCCGACTCACTCGAAGAGGCCCCGCTGCCCGAAGAGTTCGGCACCGTCCAACTGCTCGCAGATGCGCAGTCGCTCGCGGTACAGCCCACGGCTGACGCGACGGGGACCGCAACCTTTAGCTACCGGGTGACCGACGGCACCCATGTTTCGGACCCGGCGACCGTGACACTCACCGTCGTCGCCGACGACGTAAATACCGCCCCCGCATGGTGCCCGGTTGAGGGGTGTCAGCGCGAGTGGAGGGTGCCAGACATTGCACCAGGTGGCACACTTGTCCACCCGATTCTCGAAGGCTGGGTTGACCCCGAGGGCGACCCCATGCGGCTCACAAACGTGGAAGTTGTGCAACCGAGTGACCCGGTGCGCGCCATCGTTTCGGCCGACGGGCGCCTGGCCGTGCGCCACACTGACGCGAACGGGAGTGCGACAGACACTCAGCTGACCGTCACGGTAGAAGATAGCCACGGTGAAAAACAAGAGCGCAACCTCCAGGTGCGGATCACTCCAGATGCGGCAGCGGAGTTCAGCCCGACCGCGGCGAGCATTACCGTTGGTGAGACATCGACGCTTCGCGTGCTTGACCGAGTCTCTGGAGGGTCAGGATCATTCGCGCTCGTCGACGCTGTCGTGCAAGGCAGCGGTATTGATGTTCGGGCTCAGCGGAGCAACGGCACCGTGTCGGTATCTGCGTCAGGTCAGGGCAGCGCCATCGTCACCCTCACCGTCCAAGACGTGGGTACCGGGAGCGAAATTACCGGGCTCATGCGGGTCACTGCGACCGAGTCCAATCAGTCACTCGCACTCCCGCCGCTGCGCGCATTCGTGAGACCCCTGGCTGACAGTACGGTCGAGGTGCTCGATGCGATCCCCGGCTCAAATGCACGTGCCATCTCAGTGCGGAGCGCTGAGGTCGCCGATGGCCAATTGCAGGCTGACGTCATTGAACACGCGCGCGTGCGGGTCGCTGGCAGCACCCCGACCGGAGTGTCGGGCCGAATCGGTGCGGTTGACGTCACCATCACCGAGGGTGAGGAAACCGCTACCGGCAAGCTCACCGTATTCCAGGTGCCGGACAACACAGAGAGCTCAGCGATCGCCGTAGGTGATGCAGCAACCGTGCGAGCTGGATCCGTGGTCGACATACGAGTGCTCGACAACGACGTGTCGGCGCCAGGCGAACGGCTGGTCCTGCACCCTGAAATTACCGGCTCGGGAACAACCGGTGAGCTTGCATTCGCCTCGGGCAGCACGCTCCGCTACCTCGCCCCAGAGCGGGAGGGCACGTACACACTGAAGTACACCACCTACGGTGCGAGCTCACCCGAAGCGGGCGATGTTGGCACGGTCACCGTCACGGTTATAGGTAAGGGATCAAATCAGGATCCGGAGCCGCGTACGCTCACCACGCGTGTTGCCCCCGGTGAACAACGTGAAGTTCAGGTCCCACTCTCAGGCGCTGATCCAGACGGTGATCGTGTGCGCCTCATCGGTGTGGGGACAAGCCCCGACCCGCAGCTTTCCGCAAGTCTGGCCCCAAATACGGGTGGCATCAGCATCTCCGCTTCGGGCGCAGCAGATCTCGGCACACACTTCGTTGATTACATGGTGCGCGACGAATTTGGCGGAACAGCAACGGGCAAGCTCCGGGTCATTGTCACCGAGCAGAGTTCTGAGGGGGTTCCGATCCTCTCGAGCGACTATGTCAGAGTCGTTGCGGGCAGCACGAAACCGGCGACCGTGTTGCCGCTTGGAAACGACCTCGACCCGGCGGGTGGGAGGCTCACCATCGAATCGGTCGAGCCGAATGTGGCGGGCGGCAGTAGCAACCCCGCTTACCGCGCGCTGGCAGAGCGGCTTGACCTCACCGAGATGAAGAAAGGGCGGGTCACGATTGCTCCTGGTGGCGCGCTCGGCACAGTGTCCTACCGGTACACGGCGAAATCGAGTGCTACTTCGAGTACGTCTGATGGGTTGATCCTGGTCCAGACGTCAGAGCGTGTTGGAGCCCAAGCTCCGAGTATTACGGACTCCGTTCTGAGCGTCCGAGACCGCTCGGAACTGTCGACCCGCGGTGTCGACGTGGTGACGGACAAGGTGCGCTGGGCAGCGGGCGATCCGAGTGGTCTCGAGCTGTCGCTGTGGAATGGAAACGACGGGAACTATCGCGTGCAGGGCAACCGCATCGTCGGCACATATAACCCGGCAGGCGATCTCGTGGTCTTCCGTCTGAGCGGTGTTGATTCGGCAGACAATGAGGTGTCGAGCTACGGCTTCCTCGTGATCCCGTCACTCGACGAGCTGAAGCTCACGCTGCAGCCGGGCCTCTCTCCCATCACGGTCGATGAGGGTGAGTCGGAGAGCGTGCGGATTCATGATCTGCTCGAGCTGGGCCGAGGTGACGTTCCCGCACTCAGACAGACGACGTTCCCGAGTTCCCGTGATCAAGCGACGTGTGAGGCTACGGGGCAGAACACCCTGAGGTATAACGCAGGCAGTGAAGCTCCCTGGGCGGACACGTGCATGATGGACGTACGTCTGGAGGGACAAAGCACGTGGACCACGCTGCCGGTTCCGGTGAACATCGTGCCGCGCGACCCGGTGGCCGAACTCGCACATATGACCCGAACGATTGCGCCAGGCGCTTCGGAGCAGATCGATCTGACCGAGATGGTGCGCTGGCAGGGCGGCCGCGAGGGCGACAGTGTGAACTTCGCGGTCTCTGGTGCCGGGTCCATGTTCGATGTGCAGCAGAGCGGCCCAACCGTCACTGTCACCGCGCACGCCGACGCAACGCCGCGTGCCCAACAGGCACTGACCGTTTCAACGCGTGGGTCGGGCGACTCGAGTGCGCAGTTGACGCTTCGTGTCGGTGAAGCAGCGAGGGATCTGCCGCAGGGCGCAACTGTCGGCTTGACCTGCACGGTTGGCAGCTCCTGCACCACGACCGTGATCGGTGCTGCGGGAGAGTACGATCCCTTTGCGGGCAAGGCCGGTGGCGGGCTCACCCTCGCCTCGGTCAGCGGAGGCAGCTGCGCGTTCGGTGACGTGTCTCGTGCGAACGACACTGATGTGCGGGTGACCTGGCCCGACTCCCGCGGCCCAGGCGGCAAGTGCACCATCGGGTTCACGGTGCAAGACGCGCAGGGCCGTACTGGTGAGGGATCGGTAGAGCTCGACGCCCGCGGTGTGCCGAGGGCCCCGTCGAGTCTGACATGGACTGACTTTGGTCCGCGGAGCGTTACGTTCAGCGTCGAGCTGAGTTCTGGTCAGAGCGCGCACCCCGCAGTGAGCAATGTAGAAATTTCTGGACCGGGCAACAGCTCGTGTTCGGCAAGCGGAGGATCAAGTTACCAGTGCACCGTCACGGGTCTCAGTAACGGCGTGAAAGGAACGTACACCGCGCGCGCTGTGAACAGCGTGGGGTCCTCAGCAAGTTCAACGCAGGTCACCGCTTGGGCCTACCGCGCGCCCGAGGCGCCGACCGTCACGGTGACGCAGGAGGAAACTCCGCGCAACACCAACACGGAACGCGGAACGGTGCGGGTGCGTGTAGAAGGCGCCGCGGACGTTGCATCGTACTCAGTGCGTGTGGGGGACAGCGAGATTGCCACAATTAACGGATCGTCTGGTCGCACAGGCGAGCACCAAGTGGCTGCCGGAACGAGGACTTTCACGGCGGTCCCTGCGAGCCGATTTGAAGTTCCGCCAATAGCGGCATCATCGCCCAGCGCGGGCGTCGGCAAGCGAGACTTTACTGTCGCGGGTGCTCCGAAGATCAGCAGCGTCAGATTTGAGGCCGAGGGAGACGGCGCAGCTGGCACAGTACGTGGGAACGTTGATCCGAATGGAGCTTCAAACGTAGAAACTCGATACGGATTGATGCCAGAGACTGACGGATGCAGACGAACGAACAATAGTGACCATTTTCAAGGACTCACCCCTTGGGAGCTTTATACGCCCATCGTGTGCGCGCAAACAGTTTTTGGGCAATCAGAGTTGGCAGGCAGCGCCGTTCGGCCGAGTTCAGATCTCCCCGCCTATAGCGAAGCGACCTACAGCGTGAATCCTCGGCCGGAAACTGGTGCAGATGGCTCGAAGCGGTACGAACGCTTTTCCGTGAACTTAGAGGGTCAGTCAGTCGAAGGAGCTTCACCGTACTACTCGACGGGGAGTGAGCTAGTACTCAGCCCCGCGGGCAACGGAGCACTTGAAGTGTGGCGGTGTCTTGATTCAGACTCAAGCGTTTGCTCGCCCAAAATAACAGTTACTCCGCAAAATGCGCCAACCACGGTGACGGTTACACCTACGGGGGAATGCCTCCTCGCCGATGGAACTAACGCCGCAGATACCGTCCAGGTGTCGGCAGCTGCTGCTGGTGATGCGACGGCGACGGCGAGTGGCAGCCGCGTCACAGTATCGTTTGGCGGGCCGTTTGCGTCGTTGAATAACGCAATACTGAACGTCAACGTCTGCACCGAGTAACGCTTCAGCTCCTCAACCCCACACCCCTGAACATCCACCCACACGTACGCAGTAACAAAACTACGGAGATTCGCGAATGAACGCCCAGCAGACACAGTCGCAAACCCCTGAGCAACAGAAACTCAGCTCGGAGCAAGCACGGTGGATCGCACAGGTGTTCAGCACAAGCGCCGACGCCATCGAGCAGGTGATTCACGGGAAGCGGCGCGTCATCGAGCTCGTGCTCGCGAGTACGCTCGCAGGTGGCCACGTGCTGCTCGAAGACGTACCAGGAACAGGCAAGACTGCACTTGCACGAGCCCTCGGACAGGTGATCCGCGGCACCTCGTCACGCATTCAGTTCACGCCTGACCTGCTGCCCGGCGACATCACGGGTATCTCGGTATACGACCAGAAAGCTGGCGAGTTCGAATTTCATCCCGGGCCGATCTTCGCGAACGTTGTGCTCGCAGACGAGATCAACCGGGCGAGCCCCAAAACACAATCGGCGCTCCTTGAAGTAATGGAAGAAAGCCGGGTCACGGTCGACGGTTTCTCGCACAAAGTCGGGTCACCGTTCCTTGTGATCGCCACGCAGAACCCGGTTGAACAGGCCGGCACCTACCGGCTCCCAGAGGCGCAGCTCGACCGCTTCATGATCAAAACCTCGATCGGCTACCCTGACGACGCTGCCATGGCGCGCATCCTCCTCGGAAACCTTGGCCGCAATGAGTCACTCGCCCCCGTTGTGTCTACGGAGACCATCATGCAAGCGCAGCAGCTGGTCGCACACTCGCACGTCAGCCCATTGGTCGCCGACTACGCCGTGCGCATTGTTGAGGCCACACGCCGTGCCAGCGAGGTCCGACTCGGTGCCAGTGTCCGAGGAGCCATCGCGTTGGTCCGGCTCGCGTCAGCCTGGGCAGCGGTCAACGGACGCCACTATGTGCTGCCTGATGATATTCGGGATCTCGCCACGGTGGTCCTTTCACACCGCTTGGTGCTCGAGCCCGAGGCTGAGTTCGACGGCGTCACCGCTCTCGACGTGGTCGGGCAGGTGCTGCTCGACGTTGATCCTCCGCGGGAGAACGGCACCGCGTGAACACCGATTCGAGGGCGCCTTCGAGCGCCACCCTGACCCGCACGGGCGGCACCACGCGCCGCACCCAAGTGCGGGCCGGCGGTCCTAACGAGCGGCGGAGGTATGCGAAGCGCCGCTGGAGATACCGGCGCAGAAACGCGCTGCGGACGTGGCGCTCGGCCGTACAGACGGTGACACCGACCGGCTGGTTTGTGCTCGCTGTGACGCTCGGAGCGCTCCTCCCCGGCGCCGTGCTCGGGTGGATCGAAGCCTGGTTCGTCGTCATCGTCGGCGCTACCGTGCTGCTGATCGCAGTGCCGTTTCTGCTGGGGAACCGTGCGTATCTCATGAGGATCGGGGTGGACCGCAGGCGAGTCGTCGCCGGCACCCCCGTACACGTGAACGTCGATGTCGAGAACTCGAGCGCTCGGCCAGCGCTTCCCGCAATGGCCGAGCTCCCGGTGGGAGATGCACTGCGTGAACTTCCCATCCCTTTCATCGGGTCGCGTGGGTCCGCGGGACTCCCAGTGGCCGTCCCGACCACAGCACGGGGCGTCATCGATGTCGGACCCATCACGCTCGCGCGACGCGACCCCCTCGGCCTCCTGCGACGCGAGGTCACCTGGCGCGACCGCCACCGCGTACACGTGCACCCACGAACAGCTCCGCTACCAACTGGGTCGGCGGGTCTCGTGCGCGACCTTGACGGGACCGCGAGTCGGCGCCTTACCGACTCAGACCTGTCGTTTCACGCAGTGCGTGAGTATGTGCGCGGCGACGCGATGCGACACGTACACTGGCGCTCGACCGCGAAGACCGGCACCCTGATGGTGCGCCAATATGAGGAGTCGCAGACCGCGCGAGCGGCGGTCTTGTTCGACGTGCGGCGCGAGCAGTACGGCAGCGACGACGAGTTTGAACTCGGCGTGAGCGTTGCCGCGTCGCTCTCGCTGCAATCGGTGCAGCAGGGGCGCGAACGCTTTGTTGCTTCGGCCTGGGCTCCCGGCCGTGTGCGCCCCAGCATCGACGGACTCGAAGAGCTCCCGTCGCAGACGCCAACGCAGCTGCTTGACGCGTGGGCCGAGCTTGAAGCGGTGGAAGACGCGTACCCGATTGAGCGACTCATGCGGAGCCTCGCGGAGTCACGTCGGCCACTCTCCATCGTGTCGGTCGTTATCGGCTCACAGACTCCGATTTCAGCAGTGCGCCGGGCCGCGATCTTCTTTCCCGCCGATGCAACCGTGCGGATCCTGCGCTGCGAGTCACTCGCTGACCCGACCGTGAACATGTTTGACGCCTGCACCATCCTCACGATTGGAGAGCTCGGCGACCTGCCGAAACTTCTCGTTCGGGGGAGTACCGCGTGAAACCCGTCAACACCGTAGTGACGATCGTGTTGGCCGCCCTGGCCGTCACTATCGGCACGCTCGCGGCATGGCCGATCTACCAAACACCCCGCCTCTGGGTCATCTCGGCTGTGACGCTTGCTGGCGTCGCCGCGATTCTGTGGGCTGGCGGGCGACTGAAATGGGGCGTGCTGAGCGTCATCGCGGCGCTGCTCGTCGCGTTCGTCATCGCCATCGTGCCACTCGCGATGCCGCAGGCATTCAACGGTGGCCTCGACACGATCCCGCGCGCGCTCCTCGACGCGTTAGCGGCCGTGGCTCTCGGGTGGAAACAACTGCTGACCCTGTCACTCCCGGTCGGGAGCTATCAGACGGTACTCGTCCCGTTCTTTGTCATCGCGAGCGTCTCGGTAGCGGGGATCTGCGCGCTCGGGCTCCGTGGGGGGAGAGCCGCCCCATTTGCTGCGATTCCGCTGTTCTTGCCCGTCGTGTTTGGCACGGTGTTCGGTGCTTCAGAGGTGAGCTCCCCCCTAGTGCTCGGGCAATTCACTCTTGTGGCCCCGAGAGAAATTACGCTCGGGATCGCGGCCGTCGTCGTGGGCGCAGCTTGGGTCGCCTGGACCTCGGGTGCGAGCCGGCGTCGCGCCCTGCGCCGCGGACGTCTCTCCACCGAAGAGGGCGATGAGCGGAGCGGCCGGTCCGCGCACCGACGCAACACACTGGTCCGCGCAAGTGGAGCAGCAACTGCGCTCGCCGCCGCACTCATTCTTGGCCTCGTGCTTGCCCCAGTCGCAACGGTGAACGACCGATCTGTGCCGCGCGATCAGATTGATCCTGAAATAGTTGTGCAGGAGCAAACCAGCCCGCTGGCTGCGTACCGCGAGTGGAAGCGTGATGCCGCGTTTGAAACGCCGGTGTTTGCGGTGGAGTCCGATGGACAGCTACCCGAACGGCTCAGACTCGCCGTTCTCGACGGCTACGACGGAGTGGACTTTACCGCCTCCGAGAGCGCCTCACGCTTCGCAAGGTTTCCGAGCGGCCTCCCCGTGCCCGAGGCGAGCGACGTGTCCGTCACCATCGAGAGCGGATACCAAGACATCTGGGTGCCGATCGCGCCACCGCTCGCCGACCCGCCAAGCTTCGCGGGGCCCAGGGCGGGCGATCTCGCGGACAGTTTCTATCTGAACAAGGAGACTGGTGCCGCCGTCGCGGTGCCGACCGAGCAGGGCCTGACGGTGGGCGATCAGTTCACCGTACCCATGAGCGTCGGAGCGAACCCGACCGCGATCGATCAACCACTCGAGGGGGACTCTCTCATCGACCTTGAGGCCGTGCCGCAGTTGGCCAGGTGGCTTGATACGCAAGAGCTCTCCGCGAGTGGCGCCGGGCTCACCGAGGCAATTGAGCGGCTGCGTGACCGCGGGTATCTGAGCCACTCCCTCACTGAACAGGAGGGGGAGCGGGAATGGATCACGGCGCTCACGAACGACTTCAATTTTCAGTTCATTTCGAGCCCGGGTGGCCACTCCCTCGCGCGGGTTGAACAGCTGTTCGAACAGCTGAATGAGCAAGAGCGAATTGCTGGTGACAGCGCTGAAGCTGATGATCTCGTGGCGGGCATTGGAGACGATGAGCAGTTTGCTGCCGCATCAGCGATGATCGCCCGCGCGCTGGGTTTCGAATCCAGGGTAGTGCTTGGAGTGAGGCTCGGCGGCGAAGACGCCGGTGTCGAGGGAATACCCGCCTGCGCCACCGTGTGCACGGGAGAGCATGTGGCCGCCTGGATCGAGGTGCGAGGCGCGAACCAAGAGTGGGTCACGCTCGACGTGAGCCCGCAGGTCAGCGTGCGCCCCACCACCTTGGAACAGAACGAGCAGCTGCCCGAACATGAGACGGTGCCAGAAGAACGCGACGCGAACGAAAGCGATCCACCGGTTGGCACAAGCGACCAAGATAGCGGAGAGGCCGAGGAGGACGAGGAGACTGCGCTTGAATCGTTCTGGCATATTCTCCGCCTTGTCGGGCTCGGGCTCGCAGTGCTCGCGCTGCTCGCACTCCCGCTCTTGTTCATTCCCGTTGCCAAGCGCATTCGACGAGGGAAGCGTCGAGCAGCGGAGCAGCCCGAGATTCGCGTGCTCGGTGCATGGGATGAGCTGGTGGATCGAAGCGCCGACCGCGGCGTCATCACCGCCAAGCTAGCGCTCTCACGACACCTGAGTCGTCGCGAGATTGCAGAAGCGCTCGGCAGCGAGCACGCCGAGCGAGTGGTGAGAGTGGCGGATCAAGCAGTGTTCTCCAGTGAGAGTGTTTCAGCGGAGTCGGCGGACGCAGTTTGGCGTGAAGTTGATGAGACACTGCGGGCGCAAGCGGCGACGCTTGGGTTCTGGCGACGCCTGAAAGCCGCGTATTCGTTCGCGTCGCTTCGTCTATCGATTCGGCGCGTGAGGAGGAAGTCGTGAGTGACACACCAGGGTCTGGGAAAGAAAATGAAGAGTATGAGGACTTCCGCGACACTCTCTTCGTTTCTCGTGAGGTGCATGATGACGAAACGGTAGTCGTACCAAGGGCTGAACGTGAGGATGACGAGCACACAGTAGTCGTTGATCGCGACGCGACGATCGCAGTCAGTGGGCGCAAACTCGGAACCTCGACGGACATTCCGACCCCACCGCTTCCTGGGTCAATCCCACCCTCCGATACGCCCCCAGCTGCCACCACACCACGAACCGAAACGCTCGAGCTTGATGCCGTCCTCGGGCCGCCTCCTCAAAGCAGCGCCGTACTGCCCGACGCGATGCGTGACGGGCTTCCCTCGACGAGCCGAGCAAACGCTAGGTTCCGGATCGCGACCGTCGTAGGGTTCGGCGTTGCTGTCGTGATTTCCGCCGTCGGCCTCTGGTACGTTGTCCCATTGATTCTCAGATGATGTGAACCTGAACATCTCGAAACTCTTAGAGCCACTCACCTTGAAAGCGTAGGATTCATCTGTGAACGTCCCCTCCACCGACCCGGTGTTTGAATTCGCAGCGCATACTGATCCAGGAGTACGCCGCGCCGTGAATGAAGACTCGGTGCTTGCAACCATCCCCTGCTTTCTTGTGGCAGACGGTATGGGTGGGCATGACTCAGGGAACGTGGTGAGCAAAGCGGCACTGCACTCCTTCGCAGAGTCGATTCCTCAGGGCCGCCCTGCCACTCTCAAACTCGTACACACCGCTCTGGAAGCTTCGCGCGCCGCAGCCGAACGGATCGCGGCCGAAGCCTCCCGTGGCGCAGGCTGCACGCTGACCGGCGTGGTGCTCGTGGAGTACGAGGACGAGCTGCACTGGTTGATCCTGAACATCGGCGATTCGCGAGTCTATTTGCACCGTGGCAGTGAGTTGCAGCAGCTCACCGTCGACCATTCGCTGCGAGACGAGTTGCTCTCAGCCGGTGCGGACGAGGCGAGCCTCCCATCGCGCAACATCATCACCCGGGCGCTCGGTGCCTCAGACAGTCGGGCAGACACCTGGCTGTTGCCGGTGGAGACCGGTTCTCGGCTGCTCGTGTGCAGCGATGGGTTGACGTCAGAGCTTGATGACGAGCAGATCCGAGCCACACTCACCATGGGCGGCACAGCCGAAGCAGTCGTAACCGAGCTGATACAGCGGGCCAATGAGGCTGGGGGTCGAGATAACGTCACCGTCATCGTGATCGACACGATTTCAGGTGGCCGCAGTTGGCATATCGGGTCCGAACGGTCTTCACGGAGCTTCTCGCTCATTGACGAGACACTCGAGTCCACACTGCCGCGCAAGCGGATTGGCTGAAACATGCGTCAGTCAGTGTAGATTCCACATAGGGTTCTGAAAGACCGCGGTGCCAGTGCCGGTTAAGCTAGGAGTCTGTACGCGGAGCAGACGGCGACAGATATACAAAGGGAAGGTCGAATGAGCATATCTGGAGAGATGAGCACGGCGCTGATCGCAATCATAGGGATCTGGTCACTCGTCGGCCTTGGCTTCTTCATTTGGTACCTCGCAGCACTCGCCCGACTCTTCCCAAAGCTTGGCCTGCCGGGCTGGGCGGGCTGGGTGCCCCTCTGGAATGAGTGGCAGCTGTTCTGGCGTGCCGGTCTCCCCGGCTGGTTGGTGTTGAGCTACCTCATCCCCGGACTCGGGATCATCGCCGTGATCGTACGCATCGTCGCCATTCACCGCCTCAACGCCGAGACGCGCCACGGAGCAGGTTTTACGGTGCTTGGTGCCATTATTCCTCCGCTGTGGGCGACGCTTCTTGGCAGCGAGCTCATCGCTGCCTCGCCTAGCCATACCGATGCGCCACGGAACGTTCCGCCTCAGGCGCAGCCAGCTGCTGCGAACCGGCCCGTCGAGGAGGATCCCTGGCGGGGTCTCCCACCTGTGCCCCAGGGTGCACAGGCACAGTACCAGCAGCCTGCGGCACAGCAGACACCGGCTCAGCAACCGCCAGCGCAGCAGTACCAGCCCGTGCAGCAGCAGGCTCCTCAGTATCAACAACCTCAGCAGCCGTACCAGCAAGCTCCGTCGTACCAGACGCCCGAGCAGCGGCCGCCGCAGCCCAGGCATGTACCACCGCACCCACCTGTGTCTGCGGGTGCGCAAGATAGCTTTGCAGAGCTTGGAATCGGTCAACGCCGACAGGACGCTCCGCAGCAATCGCAATATCAGGCTCCCGATCCACCCGCGTACTCAGAGCCGCAGTCTGAGCAGGAGCGCGAAGATGAGTGGGGTTTGGGGTTGACCACTGAACGTGAGTTCGAGCGGCTCGCTGCCGAGAAGTTGCAGCATCCGCCCGCAGCACCGCTCGCGCCTCAGCCTGCACCCCAACCGTTCTCATGGCCGGGCACTGCTGGGGAGCGGGATGCGGCTCAAGGTCAGCAACAATTGCCGGAACCAGAGTCAGCGCCGGAACCAGAGCCAGCTCCGGGACCAGAGTCAGCTCCGGAGTCGAACGCAGCTCCGACGATCTTCGACAGCGCGCCACCAGAGGCGCCATCGATGCACCCCGCAGCGGCGCCGGCGCCACCCTCAGTAACGTCAACGAGTGCGCCAAGCATTACCGACTCGGGTGCGGCTGGAGCGGCAGCGGCTAGTACGACAGCGACCGGTGGTGGAATCGACAGCAATCTCAACAATGAGGTCGACGAAGACGACGAGTTTGACCGTACCGTCGTCGTCTCACGTAAACCGGTGGTTCGCTGGGCACTGGAACTTCCCGACCATGATCGCTTAGACCTTGTGGGAGATCACGTCGTCATCGGCCGTAAACCACGCAGTGACGACGGTGCCGAGCTGTTGATGATTCCCGACCCAACGCGCACGCTCTCGAAGTCGCATGCGCGGCTGCGCCTTGACGACGACGAGTGGACGATCGAAGACCTGGACTCAACGAACGGGCTGGAGCTCATCGCTGAGGACGGCGTTCCTGAGCTCATTGAACCCGGTACGCCACGGGTCGCCACGGAACGAATGATCATCGGCACCCTCGAGGTTCGCCTCATCCGCGTCGACTAGTGTCGCGCGACGTTAGTCGTTGGACCCAATCACGGTAGTGGTCCCCTCACCCGTGCCGCGGCGCGCTGATTTCGCGATGGCAAGTAAGGCACCGAGCAGGAGAAGTAGAAATCCGATTGTGCCAATCTGAATCACGTTGGCACCAGCTCCCGTCGTTGCCAGCTCCAGTTCCGCTTCCGTGACCGAATTTGTCGTCGGTAAAGGCACCTCGGGTACCACTCCGGCTGTAACAGTGAGGGTTGCGGAGCCGGTGGCGATCCCGTTCGTGCCGGTCACCGTGTAACTGCCAGGAATTGTTGACGTGCAAGTAGCGTCCGTACAGGTGATGTCGGTGGGGCCAGTGAACACAGTCGTATCGGTGACATCGCCCAGACTATTGTTGAAAGAGTCGAAGCCTTCCGCAGTGAATTCCTGAGACTCACCGGCAGCCATTGTTCCCGTTGTGGGCGAGAGCACCAGATGATGCAATGCACCCACTGGCACGGTCAGACTTGCGGCTTCAGTGGTCGCACCCGTCCCAACTCCGTTGGCGAATACCGCCCGATACTGGGTACCGCTCATAGCGTGAGTTACATCCGTGACAGTCAACGTGGTGGATGTGGCACCGAGAACATCCTCCCACGCGGTACCCGTGTTCATCTGCCATTGCACCGTCGGGGTCGGCGTACCTGACGCTGCCGCGGTGAAAGTGGCATCCGAGGAGATCGCGAGAGTCTGCGACTGCGGATGAGTGGTCACTGTCGGAGCAACGCCCTGCAACTCGTATGCGCCGGCGTCGCAGTTGGCGGTCCCGCCGAACCCTGGCCGTGCCATGCCCCGAGCGTCGGTGCCACTGCATCCCGGCACGAGGTGATGAGCGGAACTGGTGGAACCAATCGCCATCGTCTGCGGGCCAGTGGAGCCATTTGCCGCCAACGGCGCCAACCCGATTGTGGAGCTGCCAGAGATACTCGTGGAGTCACTCGACGGAAAGCAACTAGCGTCATCGATCACGTTGTGACCACCGTCAACGGCATACGTGACTTGGTTGCAGCTCGATTCCGACAGGATTGAGCTGGAAAGGTTCGCAGAGCGATTGTTGTTCATCCAGACACCGCCGCCGGGCTTGACTTTACCTTCGGAACTGTCGGTGTGAATGTTACGGGACAACGTGGAGTGGGCAACCGTCACCAACCCGTTTTGAATGTGGATGCCGCCGCCCTGATGGGCGGTGTTGTCGGAGAGCGTCGAGTTGATTACCGTCGCAGACCCCCGATTGTAGATGGCTCCACCTTTGCCACTCGACCCAGTCGCAGAGTTGCCCGACATCGTTGAGTCGGTCAAAACCAGTGTGCCGCCGTAGTTGGAGATGCCGCCGCCGTAGTTCTGTTGGGTAGTGTTGTCCGACACTGTGGAGCGGGTAATCGAGAGCAGGCCACGACTGCTGATGCCACCCACGTAGGAACTGGCTGTGTTGTTCGACACGGTGGAGTCAGAGATCGTGATAGCCCCACCGGCAAGACCGAAGATACCGCCGGCGTTGCCACTGCCGGTCGATGCGTTATTCGAGATCTCAGATTGGAGAATGTTCAGTGTACCGGTGGCATTGTAGATGCCACCGCCGCCCTTTAACGAGCCAGACGCAGCTGTGGAATTAGCCGACACGGTTGAATTAGAAACCGTCAGTGTGCCGGAGCCATTGTAGATGCCACCGCCACCGCCGGCGGTATCGTCGGCACCGGTTGCGGCATTGTTCGAAACGGTGGAACCGGAGATCGTCAGCACGCCTGCGGTGTTGTGAATCCCGCCACCGCTGGGCGCGAGACCGCCGGTGATCGATAGCCCCGTTATACCAACTACCCCGCTGTCAACAGTGATGACGCTCGTGTCTCCGAGTCCGTCGATCACGGTCCCGGCCGCGCCGTCGCCGATCAAGTTCAAGCTGTGCCCGTCGGCGACCGCGTCGATGACCACATTCTCGTTGTACGTACCGGAGCTGATGTGCACGGTGACATCTATCGTACCCTCCGCTATTGCATCCTGGGCGCGTGTCACGCCGCCGCTCACAGTGCTACATGGCATGTCAATCGCGCCACACAGAGGCTCATCGCTTCCATTCGTGGCAACGTAGAGAGTCGCCGGGATCTCAGCTATCGGCGCGGCCGACGCTGGAGCAGAGAATGGCACCATTGCTGTCATTGCGACGACGGCGACGGTGGCAAGGGCGATCATAGTTCTGCGCATGTGGCTCCCGCCATAGTTTCGATGGAGGGAACCTGAGACGACGCAGTTCAGTCCGCTCACAGTATATGGTGAAGCGGCTTCAAACTTCGCGATATTGTGACGGCGATACTGGTTCTTCCACCCACTACTGACTGCAATTAGACAACCCGCACCCCACCCAGGTAGGTCGCGCGTACTTGGGTTTCGGCTAGCTCCTCAGCTGAGACGGTGAGCGGGTCACGGTCGACGACGATGAAGTCGGCCAGGAGCCCCGGGGCGAGCGCACCGACTTCGTCCTCACTGAACAGCTGCCACGCAGCGTTCACCGTCTGTGCCTGAAGTGTCTGATTGCGTGTGACGGGCGAACCACCCGGCATCCGAAAACCGTTACGGGTGGTGCGTGACTCAGCTACCGCCATGTTACGAAAGGGCTCGTTTGGCGTCACCCAGCCGTCGTTGTGGAATGTCGCGCGGTGCCCGGCAGCAAACGCTGCACCGGCATCGGCCCACGACCCTCCGTGTGCGGCCCCGAACAGGTCGCGCACGAGAACCTCACCCCAGTACGTGATGTGGTCGACGAACAGGCTGACGGTGATGCCGAGTGAAGCGGCGCGCTCGTACTGGCTCGGCGTCATCGCGCCACAGTGATCGAGTCTAAATCGGTGGTCGGTGAGCCCGTGGCGGATGATGATCTGCTCGTACACATCTATGGTCGATTCGATCGCCAGGTCGCCATGAGTGTGACAGGCGAGCTGCCACCCATTTGCGGCGTACGGCTCTGCGATCGCAAGCAGCTCTGCGGCGGTGTAGTTCGCCTCGCCCACGTGGTTTGGCTCGAGCCCCAGGTTTCGGGTGGCTTCGGTGTCGAGGTAGGGGAATGATGTGGCGATGTTACCTATCCACGGCGAGCCATCAGACCACGTCTTGACCCCAATCTGCTTGCACAGGGTATCGTCGGCGCCCCACGGTGTCACAGAACCACCGGGTCGGGACATCTCATACCAGCGCAAACGAACCGGTAACGCGCCTTTTGTCCGCAGCGCGGTGACCATTGGGGTGAGGTCTGGGTTCCACGACAGGTCTGAGACGGTGGTGATGCCACGCGCAGCGATGTCGTGCAGGTGTGTGATGAATAACTCTGGCATGCGCTGCTGCGCGATATCGAGCAGGGGTGCTATCAGCATCTCGACGGCGGCTTCTTCGACAGCGGCCCCGGTCAGTTCACCATCCGCGGTGCGCGCGAAGTATGCGCCGGCCGGGTCTGCAGTAGTGCGGTCGATGCCGGCAGTGCGTGCCGCAGCGGTGTTGAAATAGGCGGAGTGCCCCGAATTGTGAATGACCACCAGTGGCACTGAACCAGCGAGCTCGTCGAGAAAGTTCAAGTCGGGGTCCGGCAACCCACGCTGCAGTAGCGAATCCCAGCCATTCGCGAATACTGCTCCCTCAGCGTATGCCACCGCTTCGTGTAGTGCGGCGAGGACACTTTCGGCATCTGCCACGATGACCGGCCTGATGTCGACAACGAGGTCAGAGAGCAGCACAGCCGAGAACGCGGGGTGGCCGTGGGCCTCGATGAGCCCGGGCATCACCCATCCGTCAAGAGCAGTTTCTGCCGCGTTCGGGTATTGCGATCGTAGTGCGTCAGCGCTGCCGACGGCGGCGATGCGGTCACCATCAACGGCGAAAGCGCTGGTCTCGGTGTCGATTGCTGGGGCGAGGGGGCGAATGCGGCCAGTGAACAACTTTGTCATTCCTGCATTCTGGCACTGGATCAGCAAAATCAGTGCGCCCGCCAACCGAAGCTGACGGGCGCACATTCACGCAGCGGAGCTGCAGCGAGCGGAACTTACTTCGTTCCCACTGCGATGAGCGTGCCGGTCTCGGTGAACTCGGTCTCGATCTCTTCGTTGCGCTTGTACGTGAGGAGACTCACAACCACAGCAGTGATCATGGCAAACACGAACCCTGGCAGCAGTTCGTAGAGGTCGAAAATACCGCCCTCTGCACCGCTCCACAGGAACACGGTGAGCGCACCGACAACCATTGCGCCAAGCGCGCCCCAGTTGGTGAGCTTCCGCCAGTAGAGGCTCAGCAGCACGACCGAACCGAAGGCGGCGCCGAAACCGGCCCAGGCGAAGCTCACGAGACCCAAGATCGTGTCGTTCGGGTTGATTGCGAGCAGCAGGGCGATGATCGCGACTCCGAGCACGCAGAGGCGGCCGAGGATGACAAGTGTCTTCTCAGCGGGTGGATCTTTCTTGATGACCTTGTAGATGTCCTCGACAAGTGCCGACGAGCACACGATGAGTTGGCTCGAGAACGTACTCATGATTGCCGCGAGTACAGCCGCGAGGACGAGACCTGCCACGAGTGGGTGTAGCAGCGTTTGTGACATCACGAGCACGATCGTCTCAGGGTCAGCGAGCTCAATGCCTTCGCGCGCAATGAATGCAACTCCGATGAGCCCGGAGAACACCGCGCCCGTGAGCGAAATAATCTGCCAGGTGATGCCAATGCGGCGAGCAGACTTTGCCTCCGACGACTTGCGCAACGCCATGAACCGCACGACAATGTGCGGCTGGCCGAAGTAGCCGAGTCCCCATGCGAGACCCGAGAGAACGCCGATAACGGTGACGGAGGTGAGCCCGGTGCCGCCGAACACGTCGAAGTGGTTCGGGTTCAGCTCGCGTACGAGTGACATGGCTTCTCCGAAGCCACCGACCGTAACGATCGCCGCTATAGGCACGATGATCAGAGCGATAACCATCATGATGCCCTGCACCACGTCCGTAAGGGACGCCCCAAGGAATCCACCAAAGAGCGTGTAACCGAGCGTCACAACCGTGACAATGATCACGCCCCAGAGATAGTCGCCACTGAATGTGCTCTCGAAGAACACACCGCCGGCAACCATGCCAGCAGAAACGTACAGCGTGAAGAATACGAGAATGATGACACTGGAAACGATCCGTAGTACGCGAGTGTTATCACGAAGCCTGTTCTCGAAGAAGCTGGGCAGTGTGATCGAGTTCTTGGAGACTTCCGTGTAGGCGCGGAGGCGGGGTGCAACAACGAGCCAGTTGAGGTATGCACCGATGGTGAGCCCGACAGCGATCCATCCTTCGATGAGACCCGCGACATAGATCGCACCGGGGAGCCCCATGATGAGCCAGCCCGACATGTCTGATGCGCCCGCGCTGAGGGCTGCCACCCACGGCGGGAGCCCGCGGCCCGCGAGCATGTAGCCCTCGTGCCCCGAGGTACGGCGGTACGCGAGATAGCCAATAATGAGCATCCCGGCGAAATACACGCCGAGAGCTATGAAGAGCCATACTTGGTCGGACATCTTTGTCACCTTTCCAGGAATCCTGCTGGTTGGTAGCGATAGGGGCCTACCCCGGGCTGCTCAAGTACCCTGTCAGGATCGTGTATTCATTTGTGAGCATTTTCGGACCATTCAGCGAATCGAGCCCGAATCGTGATTCTTGTTAAGCGGCGTCGCAATTGGCTATATGCGCACCCTTCGTTTAACAACTAGTGTGCACTAAATCACTCCTTCTGAAAACTGGTGCGGCGTGCCGAAGCGGTGAGCCGTGATCGAAACGGCCTGTTCGTGGAGGTGCGGAAGCATCTCCACTCGGCCTGCAGCAACCACCTCGCCTCCGTAGACGGCGACGTCTGGTTTGCCATTGGTTGCCGCATATACAGTGGCAACCTGCTCTTCTCGGGAGGGGCCAGCGACGACACGAATTCGGGCGCTTGCGTGAGGACCGTCGAGTGTAGCGAGGCCGGTGATCCTGCGCTCCCACGCGTTCTCATCTTCAACGAACAGCGGAACGCCCGAGTCGGCGAGCGCGGTTACGACCTCCTGTGGCAGCGCCATGGGGGTGCTGACACTCGGCGAGCCGTTCGCGGCGAGGCCCGCCGCAACAGCGCGCACGACGTGGTGCAGTGGGGCGTCGGCAGCAGCTCTGATCGTGACCGGAACCGGGCGGTAGCGCAGCAGATTGCGCTCGACTCCGAGCCGCGAAGCGTCGCGGGCGATGCCAAACTCATCACCCCACGCCGTCGCGTCGGAGCCCAGTGCTGCGCGCAGCCACTCAAGCTCTGTGCCATCGATCCCGGCGCGCTGCGCCGCGATATACAGTGGCACGACGCGTCCGCGGGGTGATGCAGCCTCGCCGCTTGTAGGTGCGTCGCTCCAGTCGACGAGCCCGTGCAGGTAGTTAGGGCCACCGGCTTTCGTACCTGCACCGATAGCAGACTTCTTCCAACCACCGAACGACTGGCGCCGCACGATCGCACCGGTGATGCCACGGTTGACGTAGAGGTTGCCCGCCTCGATGCGCTCGAGCCAGGTCGTGAGCTCATCACGGTCGAGGGAGTGCAGGCCACTCGTCAAGCCGTAGTCGATCTCGTTGACCATGTCGATCGCCTCGTCGAGGTTCTTCGCGGTCATGATGCCGAGGATCGGCCCAAAATACTCGGTGAGGTGGTACTCGGAGCCGCGGCGCACCCCTTCTCGAACACCGGGGCGCCACAGTTTGTTCTCACCGTTCTTGTCGAGCGCGAGCGGGCTGTCGCTCTCGAGCGGCTTGGGTTCGATCGCCCAGGCTTCACCCTCTCCGAGCTGGGTGAGCCCGCGCAGCAGCTTCCCTGATGGTGCGGTGATGATGGTGCCCATCTGTGTTTCAAGGTGCTCGGGCGTGCCGACGTTGAGAGAGCGAACGGCATCAAGTAGCTGTCTGCGGAATCGCTGAGACTTCGCCACGGAGCCCACCAAAATGACGAGCGATGCTGCGGAGCATTTCTGGCCAGCGTGCCCGAATGCTGAGGTCGCCACGTCGTGGGCTGCGAGATCGAGGTCGGCGTTCGGCGTCACGATGATCGCGTTTTTGCCGCTCGTCTCCGCAAGGATCGGCAAGTCTTGACGCTGCTCGCGGAACGTGACTGCGGTTTCGTACGCCCCGGTCAGGATCAGTCGGTCGACCCGCGGATCGCCAACAAACTTCGAGCCGAGATCGCGATCGGTGAACTGCACGTATTGGAGGACGTCGCGGGGGACACCGGCCTCCCACAGAGCTTCAACCATGACGGCGCCCGAGCGTGCGGAGTTTGACGCGGGCTTGATGATCACCGATGAGCCGGCAGCGAGACCAGCGAGCACACCTCCCGCTGGGATGGCGACCGGGAAGTTCCATGGAGGAACGACGGCGACGAGCTTGCCCGGGGCCGCGACGGCGCCGTCGACCTGTTCCAGCAGTTGGCCGAGCATCGCGTAGTAGTTTGCGAAATCGATGGCTTCCGACACCTCGGGGTCACCCTGATCGAGTGTTTTGCCGCACTCAGACCCCATCGTTTCGAGTAGGTTGCCACGGTTCGCCTCGAGACGCTCGGCGGCACGGTAGAGGATGCGGGCCCGCTCATCTGCGCCGAGCTGCTGCCACCCATCTGCAGCGGAAATGCCACGCTCGATGACCTCGTTCAGCGTGCTCTCATCGGTGATCCGGGACGACTCGACCAGCTGGGTGCCGAGCTTTGACGCCACCATGCGGTCGGCAATCTCACGACCCCACTGACGGTTGCCAGGCAGATTGGGGTCGCTATCTGGCGTGTTGGTGAACTCACCATCGCGGCCTGCTGCGACACGAGACTCGACTCGTGCATCAACGCCGGCTTCGTCAAACGACCTGCGATCCTGCTGTCGATTTGACGGTGGCACGTGCATCGACGCCGCGCTTCCGTCGCCGGTGATCTCGTGGAGTACGTCGAGTGAAGCGAGAAAGCGCTCTTTCTCACGCTCAAACAGCACAGTGTCGTCGCCCATTTCGAAGACGGCCGACATGAAGTTCTCGCTGCTCGCACCCTCCTCGAGGCGGCGGATGAGGTAGGCGATGGCGACGTCGAACTCCTCCGGGTGCACCACGGGTGTGTAGAGCAGCAGGGATCCCACATCGCGTTTCACAACCTCGGCTTGACCCGTGGCCATGCCGAGGAGCATCTCGAAGTCGATGCCCTCCTCTGCGTTTCGTGCTTTCGCGAGTAGCCACGCCAACGCCACATCGAAGAGATTGTGCCCGGCGACGCCGATCCGCACGTTCTGTATGCGCTCGGGGTGGAGTGAGTAGTCGAGCACTGCCTTGTAGCTCGTGTCAGAGTCTTGCTTGGACCCCCAGGTGGCGAGAGGCCAGCCGTGGATCGCAGCGTCGACCTGTTCCATCGGGAGATTCGCGCCTTTCACCACGCGCACCTTGATTGGGGCTCCGCCGCGCTGGGTGCGGGTGGCGGACCACTCTTGCAGCTTGATCATCGCAGCGAGCGAATCAGGCAGGTACGCCTGCAACACAATGCCCGCTTCGAGTGTCAAAAACTCGGGACGGTCGAGGATCCGC
Source organism: Leucobacter sp. (assembly GCA_052090925.1). Taxonomy (GTDB): domain Bacteria; phylum Actinomycetota; class Actinomycetes; order Actinomycetales; family Microbacteriaceae; genus Leucobacter. Next base: position 27,577 of record JBQDBM010000024.1, read on the forward strand.
GTGAAGACCTCTATCGTGAGGTCCAGATCCTTGTACTCCTCCATGTCGAGGTTGATGAACTTGTTCGGGCTGGCTGCGATAGCGCGCTCGAAGAGGGGCACCAACTGGGCTTCCATGTGACCGGCCGCTTCATCGAACGCCCAGTAGTTGTGTGGCGCGGCAGTAGAAGACACCTTGATCGAGACATAATCAACGTCGTCGCGCTCAAGCAGATTGTGTGTGCTTTCGAGGCGGCGCTCCGCCTCGTTCTCACCCAGGATCGCCTCACCCAGAAGATTGATGTTGAGACGCACATCATCCTGTTTGATCTTCGCGATCGCAGGCCCCAGCTTCGCGTCGCTCGCATCAATGATGAGGTGACTCACCATCTGGCGCAGCACCTTGCGGGCGATCGGTACGACGATGCCGGGGAGCGGCTTTGCAAACGCGCCGCCCAGGCCGATCGCGCCGCGAAGCGGAGCCGCAAGAAACTGGGGGGTGAGCGGGGTGAGCTCGTTCAGTTTCTTTGCCGCCGATCCCAGGTCTTCTGGCCGCACCACACCGTCGACGAAGCCGACGGTGAAGTCGAGTCCGTTCGGATCCTTGAGCACCCCGGCAAGACGTTCAGCTGAGGCATCGGTCGGAACCTCAGCCGCCTCGTCCAACCATCGCCGGACGAGCGCAACCGCGTCGTCGGCGAGGTCTTCGGGTCGGACGGGACTGTTCATGGCAGCTACGCTGCCGACATCGTTGTGACGTGCATCGGGCATGTGGCCAGTGTCCTATTGTCCATCAATTAAGTAAAGTAATACTTAGTGACTGATAACGTGAAGTAAATCTAAATCGGGAGGTGGTCGCGCGTGCTCGATATTAAACGGCTTCGTCTGCTGTGGGAGTTAAAGGCTCGCGGCACCGTCGCAGCGGTTGCTGAGGCCCTCAAATACAGTCCCTCGGCCGTGTCACAGCAGCTCGGGCTCCTCGAACAAGAGGCGGATATTCAGCTGTTGCGTCGCGTCGGCCGCACGCTGGAGTTCACGGTGGCAGGGGAGGTGCTCGTCGCCGAGGCCGAAGAGCTGCTTGCCGGTCTTGAGCGTGCGGAAGCCGCCTTGCACTCGGTGCGCGCTGAAGTGTCTGGCACGATCCGGGTCGCCGCATTTCAGACAGCAATGCTCGCCCTCATGCCGCAGGCCATCAGGCAGCTGCGGGAGAAGCATCCACGCCTCCGCGTCGAAATCGTGCAGTACGAGCCAGGAGCTGCGCTTCG
>JBQDBM010000025.1:0-26072 GCA_052090925.1 Leucobacter sp.
TTTCTCTTGTGCTATGTCGCGGGTCGGGCAACCTCACCACGAAAGCACGAGGTTAAACGCTGCGTCTCGTGACACGAACCCAAACCGCGTGTCTTCAGTGGCTTCTTTCGCCGTACGAAGTCGGCCTTGAGCCTCGATCGGCCGCGAAGCGAGCAGAGCGGTGAATCCCATCTGCAGATAGACGTAGGGAACAAACCCATTCGTACTATCGAACAAGGGGTGCTGCACCTGTTCGAGCACCGCCCGAGCCTCTTCGGCGACCTGCAACGCTTCAGCCGGGTAGCCGGCAAGCCGCCGCTGCATCACAATGAGCGCGTATCGTGTCAGCGAGTGCTCAGAGTTCGCTTCACCGCCGCGAATGTTTCGGGCGTCGACATTTTCACCCAGAGGGTTGCCCGCGACCATAGCCATAAGGGTCCGAGCACCCGGGTACCGCGCAAAGTGGTGCGGCGGTGCCTTGAGCAGACGCGGCGCGAGCTCAGGTGGCGGGATGGCGTGCCAGGCTTCAAGCCACCGCTGGTCTAGAAACGGAAACACCTGGTCCCACTGGCTGCTATCCAACAGCTGGAGTACGTGCGTGCGCACCTCGGCTAGTCCGATGACGCGGTTGTCTACTACATCTTCCATTCTGGCGCCTCTCACCCAATGCGCGGGGACTGACTGCCCGGGCTCAACGTGTCGCCAGATGAGACTCCGCACCGAACCCTATGGATGAGTAGCGGGTTAGCGCCCACAGTTCGCCAGTTTACCGGATGAGCGCAATATGTGACACCTGCAATCTATTGCCGGCTCAGACCGAGCGCTCAACTGCGGCAATCACAGCATGTCAGCGACCTCACGGAAGCGAAACTGGGCGTTGCCCTAGACTTTCGTTTGTGCGCGAACGAAAACGACGACTTTGGCATGCCTCCCCGTGGGATGGGGATCGGGGGTTTTGGGCCGCCTGGCGCAGACTTTTCTACCAGTTTCAAGGTTCAGCACAACTTGGCGACCCGAGAGAACCGGCCTACGTACCACCAGAAAACCCGCCGTGTCCCGTGTGCAGCGCACCCATGAAAGAGCATCACATCGACCGCGGTGGCCCCGGCAAGTCCTCTCGTTTGCGGTGTCCAGCTACGACACTCGAGGCTCAGTAGCGCCAACTCGACAGCAGCTCGACGGCAGCTCAACAGCCGCGTCACCTCCGTGAGCGGTCACTCACAACCGACACGCCCTCACTCTCGCTTTCATTCAGCCCATTCCCCGGGCGCAAGCGTGAGTTCGTCTGCCATATCGTTCAGAAAACGTGTGACCGCTGCACGTTCCTCCGAGGTGAGACGAGCAGCGGCGTGAAAGCGTTTTGCTTGCTGCCGGCCTACTGTGGCGTTCGCGGCCTCGAACGTCTCTTCAGTAATCGAGATCGCGAGCGCACGCCGGTCAGACGGGTGTGGTTCACGAGTCACATGCCCGCCCGCCTCGAGTCGATCGAGCAGCTTCGTAGTAGATGCGCTTGATATTCCCAGATGCTGGGAGATTGCCCCCGGCGTGACGACCTCGCCGGTGTTTCGCGCCACGATCAGAAAGTGCAGCGCTCGCATATCGGTGCGGCCGAGACGCATATAGCGCTGCGACGCGTCTGACAGCTGCTGTTCCACGTCACGGAGCCTGCCGAGCGCAGTCATGATCGCGCTGATCTCTGCAATGTCTGCCTGGGAATGCTCCCCGCGATCGACGAGCCGCGCATGCGGGTCGGAGGACTCGAGCGTGTAGAGATTCCTCGACACACTCCCAGACCTCTCGCCAGCGTCGACCATAAAGAAGATATTACACTTCTTTAATATTTATGTTATGTTGATTGCTAGATTAGCTAGCAATCAATGATCGGCTAATAACTTACCCACAGTGCCGAGGCTTGATGGCGACGTTTCATCTGGCTCAATTACCTCTCAGGCTTCATTGCCACCCTCATCCTGATCTTGGAATGGACACAGCTATGAACCCCGGCGTTCCCGCGGATTCGAGAACCTCGCCGCATCACCCCGCGCACGCGGCGAACCCTGAGCCACCCAAGCGGAGCGGAATAGCGAAGTGGTTGCGCGTCCTCATCCCCGCAGTTCTCATCATCGTTTGGCTGACAGCAGCAGGGGTCGGCGGACCCTACTTCGGAAAAGTGGACGAGGTCTCCTCGAATGACCAAACCACGTTCCTTCCCGAGTCTGCCGACGCCACCCAGGTGCAAGAGCTCTCAGGTGACTTCACCGATTCGGACGATGTACCTGCGATCACCGTGTTTGTGGGCGATTCCGAACTAACTGACGAGCAGCTGGCTGACATCAGCGACGAACTCACCGCGATCGCAGACCTCGCCGAAGTAGGCGACGAAGTGTCACCGCCGATCCCATCTGACGACGGCTTCGCGGTGCAGGCGTTCGTACCTGTCGACTCAGAGGCCGACACCGGAGACGCGGTCACGGCGATTGGGGAAGAGCTTCGAGCCAATGCGCCATCCGGTGTCACGGTGTATGTCACGGGCCCGGCAGGCTTCACCGCCGACCTCGCTGCCGCATTCGCGGGTATCGATGGGCTGCTCCTCGCCGTCGCACTCGGCGCAGTGTTCATCATCCTGATCCTCGTCTACCGCTCATTTCTGTTGCCGATCGCTGTGCTGTCCACGAGCCTGTTTGCGCTGTGCGCCGCCCTCCTCGTGGTCTGGTGGCTCGCGAAATGGGAGGTTCTGCTCCTCAGCGGTCAAACGCAAGGGATCCTCTTCATCCTCGTCATTGGCGCCGCGACCGACTACTCATTGCTGCTGGTAGCTAGATATCGAGAGGAGCTGCGCGTACACAGCGACAAGCTGGTGGCAACCACGCGTGCAGTCAAGGGGTCCATTGAACCGATCTTGGCATCCGGCGGCACCGTCATCGCCGGCCTTCTCACGCTGCTCCTGAGCGATCTGAAGTCAAACAGTACGCTCGGGCCCGTCGCATCGATTGGTATCGCGTTTGCGATGCTTTCGGCCCTCACCCTGCTCCCCGCTATTCTCTTCGCGTTCGGACGAGCTGCGTTCTGGCCAAAGCGGCCGAAGTTTGAGCCCGAAATCGTCGAGGCGGAGAACGGGATGCCCACGAAAGGCTTTTGGGTGAACGTCGCGAGACTCGTGCAGAAGAAGCCCCGAACGGTCTGGATCATCACCACCGTCGTGCTGCTGATTGGCACCCTTGGCGTGACGCAGCTGAAAGCCGATGGGGTACCCGCGTCCGATCTCGTGCTCGGCACGTCAGAGGCCCGCGACGGGCAAGTTGCCCTCGGTGAACACTTTCCCGGTGGGTCGGGAAGCCCTGTGCAGATTGTGGCAGCAGAGGGTCAGCTTGAAGCAATCACCGACCTGCTGCTTGCGAACACGGGCATCGACGGAGTGTCAGTGACCTCCGACGACTCAGACAGTGGCACCGCGCCAGTTACTGAGGATGGCATCCAGGCATTCGGGCCGCCCGGCACTCCCGCGCCGGAACCGACCGTCGTCGACGGGCAGATACTCATTCAAGGGACGCTCGTCGACGCAGCGGACTCGGATGCCGCAGCAGAGACCGTGCGAGAGATTCGAACAGATCTCACGAGCGTTGCCCCAGATGCGCTGGTGGGTGGAGTCACCGCCACCGCAATCGACACGACCGATGCGTCGATTCATGACCGAAACCTCATCATCCCCATCATCCTCGTCGTGATCTTGCTGATTCTGATGCTGCTCCTACGGTCGATTCTGGCGCCCGTGCTCTTGATCATCACCACCGTCATCTCCTTTGGGACGGCGATGGGAGTCGCGGCCCTGGTGTTTAACGGAATCTTCGAGTTTCCCGGCGCAGACCCAGCCGTGCCGCTCTTCGGTTTCGTGTTTCTGGTTGCACTCGGGATCGACTACAACATCTTCTTGATGACCCGGGTACGTGAAGAATCCATGAAGCACGGCACTCGAGAGGGGGTCTTGCGCGGACTCACTATCACGGGTGGAGTGATCACCTCGGCTGGACTGGTGCTCGCCGCTACATTCGCCGCCCTCTCGGTCATTCCCATCCTCTTCCTGCTCCAGCTCGCGTTCATTGTCGCGTTCGGGGTCTTGCTCGACACCTTTATTGTGCGAACACTCCTCGTTCCAGCGTTGTCGTACGACATCGGTCGCACCGTGTGGTGGCCATCCAAGCTGAGCCGGAAGTCCGTGTCGTCAGGACCGTAGGGGCGTGTTTTTCGACACCGATGCTCGGGGCCTCGCGGCCACGTACCTGAGATGCAACCCAGTTGTGGGGCGTATCTTTGCTGCATGCACACCACACGTAGATCTGCCGCCGTGTTCGCTGCGGCAGCAATGGTTCTGGGCCTCACGCTGACCAGTTGCGCCAGCGGTGCGGAAGATGTGTCAGTGGACGACATCACCTCGCCAACAGCGGCGCCAGGCGAAACTGAGAACCCGGGTGCAGACGCAGCTGATACGTCGCGCACGGCACGCGGAGCCGATCTCGCCACCACCGAGTTCGCCATTGCCTGGACTGACGCGGTCGACACCGCCACCGCGAACTTCGACGGGGCTCTCGCCGAGATTGAGCTCGACTGGAGAGGGGACCGCTACGCCTACAAAGTCGAACTCGTCTCGGACTCCGAAGAGTACGAGGTACGAATCGATGCGGACAGCGGCGAACAGTTCGGCGAACAGACCGAAGTAATTGACGCCGACGACGTCGCGGAGAAGCAAGCCGAAACGGTGGACCCTCAGGCGGTGGTGCCGTGGAGTGAAGCACTCGCCGCAGCGCTCGATGCGCACAGCGGAGCTGTCAACGAGTGGAAGCTCGAAGGCACCGAGCGGGGCCCCGAGTACACGTTTGACATCGACGGCGGTTCAGACGACGACCGCGAGGTGAGCGTTGACGCCGCAACTGGCAAGGTCACCGAAGTCGACAACTGACGCCGTGCTTATTGTGTCGGTGAGTCGGCAGTGGAGTCCGGCAGGTCGTCGCAGTTCGGCGTCGCCGCTTTTCCATCCCAGCGATCGAGTGTCCACTCGACGATCTCGGGGGTGAGCGGCGAATCGGCGTCGACGAGCGACGTGTGGTCGAGCCCAGGGAACGTGCGGTAGTCGACTGCAACCCCGGCCTTACAGCGCGCCTCAACCCAGTCGTTCTGCAGCGCCGGCTTCACGAGCGGATCGGCGAGCCCCTGCGCGACCAGCACGGGTGCGGGGAACGGCCCCTCGGGGGTTTGTGCCTTGAGCTTGTCACCGAACTCGCCCTCGAGCAGGCTGTCGGGGAATACCTGGTTCGGCACCTGCGTGCCGCGCAGAATTGCGGCGAGCGCATCCTCCCCGTTAAAGCACAAGTTGGTCACCTTTTCCACACTGCGAGTCGACCCCGGAGTGAGGTGCTTTTTCAGCTGCAGTTCGGGGAATATCTTGTCCCACGTTCCCGCAATATACGCTGAGACAGTTTTGCCCGGCGCATCGTCTTTGTCGGCCACCGCCAGCCCATACAGGTCAGCGGCGGGTGCGAATGCCGCAATACCCTCCACCGAAAGCTCGGGTGCGTAGTCGTCCGCGATCTGGCCGGTCCACAGCGACCCCTGCCCGCCCTGCGAGTGCCCCCAGACGACCGTCTCCGTCGTCGTCGCAATCTCCGAGAAGTGCTGCACCGCGCGCGACGCATCGAGCACGTTTCGCGCCTCCGCCTCGCCGATCAAGTAGGGGTGGGTGCCGCCTGTGCCGAGCCCGACGTAATCGGAGGTGACCGCCACCCAGCCGTGCTTCGTGACCATCTCGGCGAGCGCCGTCCCGGCACCGTCCGCGAACGGAGTGACGCTGAGCGACGGCGCGCAACCGGCGACCACGCCCGTCGTGCCATGGGCGACTGACAGGAGCGGAAGCGCCTCAGTGCCGCGATCCTGCGGGGCAATCACCGTGCCGCTTGAGACCGCGGGCGACCCATCTGGGTGGGTGGTGGTGTACAGGATCCGCCACGCGTCTGCCCCCTTGGGGACCCCGGTGGTGAGCGGGTCCGAGCGGATGAGCTGGCCGGGCGCGCTCGGCACATCTTCGGGTGGCGTGTAAAAGGCGCCAGGGCTCGGCAGCGGCGTACCTCCCAGTACGGCTCCGCTCCCCCAGGCGAACGCGACTGCGAGTACCAGTGACAGGCTGGCGCCGATTGTGCGCGACCAGCGGCGCCACCGAGAAACCCGTGTGTCACGGGGCCGACGGAAGAATTCGACGAAGTGTTTGAGCCCGAGAAAGATGAGCCACGCACCGACCGCGTACCGGAAGACGGTAATCGTGAGCACCGGCCACGTGAACGTCAGCACCCCGAACAAGACGCCCGCGACCGCCGCAATGATCGCCGTCACGCGCTGATCTGCGTTTCCGCGAACCGCGACGTACGCGGAGTACAGCGCGTGCACGATCACCGCGACGCCGATCAGGGTTGCGAGGAGTGGGGCGCCAGACGTCGGCCAGATCGCAATGACCGCCCCCAGTGCGAGAAGCAGCCCGCCGGTCACTCTCGCCAGGGTGAGACGCTCCCCATTCGGGCGCTGGGCCACCGCGATCCCGACAACGACAATGCCGAGACCCGCAAGGATCGTCGTACCGCGAAGATGCAACGGGGCCACGATGAGCAGCACTCCGACGACGAGCGCCCCAAAGGCGGCAACAGCGCCAACAGCTGCAGTGACTCTGGGCGCCCGCGATCCTGAACTCACATGACCACTCTTCCACATAATTGTCCGTATGCCGCGAACGGTGTGGGACACTAATGCCACACCCATGTATAAAAATTGGAGATGTCGACATGACCGAGACCTGGCTTCCCTCTCTAATCACCGCCACGCCGCAAGAGGGTTTTGAACTGGCGATTACGCTCAGTCGCCGCGGCGTGAAGTACACGCAGCCCGACACCGAAGTGCTGCACAAGCTCCGCCCCGACTACGCGAACGACGCGGACTCGCTCACCGGAGCGTCACACGTGGTTGCGACTAACTTCCAGACGGTCGCCGCCGCAAACAACTACTGGCGCTGACCCGCGGCCACCGTGACACCTTCCCACCGTGACACCCGACACTGACGTGGCGAAGCTCCGTGGCACCGCGCCGTAGCCAGCGTCAAAGAATGGTTATATACTCCTTTATATAACCGGATCACGGGCCACGAATGAAGGAGCGCAGCCATGGCTATTACATCTATCGACATCAACCAGGGTGAACTCAAGCAAGCGAAACAGCTCGCAGGAACATCTTCCAACCGTGAGACAGTTGATCTTGCTCTGAAAACCCTGATTGCGGTTCGTCGGCAGCCAGCAGTCGTGGAACGGATCATCGGATTCGAGTTCACACCCGCTCAGATTGATGCGCCGACGATCGAACCACCAACGCACAAGATCTCGTGACCGCCTACCTCGTAGATAACAGCGTCTGGCAGAAAGCGCACCGCAGCACCCGCATCGCAGACCGCCTCCGTGCGATCTCCCCGCATCACCTCATCATCACGTGTCCGCCTCAAGTGCTGGAGTTTTGCCACTCTGCACGAAGCGCTGACGAGTACACGAAGTTTCGCGAAGCGATGGACGATCTACTTCCCGCATGGGAGCACCCGTCTGAGAGTGACGCCCTCGATATCCAGCAGGCCCTGTGGAACACGGGGCTGCTGCGTGCCGCCGCTGCCATTGATTGCCTCATCGCCGCGTACGCCGTCGTGAACGAGGCGGTCGTGTTGAACTCCGATCGCGACTTCACATACATCGAGCTCGCCACGAAGGACACCGACATAACGTTTCACCAGGAGTACATCGCTGAGTGAGCAAGCGACCACCACGCGGGCTCTCGCCATCACGATATGGTGAGAGCGGAATATGTAAGGTGCGATGTCAACGAATCAGCATGATTTCACTCATGGGCACCCGCTCAGGCAGCTCATCGTGTTCTCTGGCCCCATTATGTTGGCCAGTTTGCTGCAAACGTCGTTTCAGCTGGTAGATAGCCTGTGGATCGGCAACTTGCTCGGCGCCGAGGCGCTTGCAGCGGTCGCCGTGTCAAGCGTCATCATGTTCACGGTGTTGTCGTTTGTGCTCGGTGTGAACAACGCGGCCCTCGTGATTCTGTCCCAGCTCAAGGGGCGAAATGACCACGACGGGCTCACCCGGTACTTGAATGCCTTTGTCGTCATTTTGTTCTTGCTGTCCCTCGGGCTCGGTGTCGCAGGATTCTTCCTCGCGGACCCACTCCTCAGGTTGCTTGGCACTCCCGAAGCAATCATTGGTGACGCGAGTAACTACCTGCAGATCACGTTCCTCGGCATGCTGTTCCTCTTCGGGTACAACTTCATCGCGACCGTGTTGCGGGCGCTGGGCGACAGCAAAACACCGATGCGTTTCGTACTGGTCGCAGTGCTGCTCAACGTGGTGCTCGACCCGCTGTTCATCCACATCCTGGGGCTCGAAATTCGTGGCGCCGCGATCGCCACCGTCCTCTCGCAGGGTGCCGCTTTTGTGTACGGTCTGACCCTGGTCGCACGCAAGCGCCTCGCACCGCTCACGTTCCCGACGCTCCCCAGCTGGGCCGAGACGAGCAAGATTCTGAATCTCGGTGTTCCCTCGGGGCTACAGATGGCGGTGATTTCTGGCGGATCGGCGGCCGTCATGAGTGTCGTCACGAGCTTTGGCCCGGAGGTGGTCGGTGGGTTCAGTGCGGCGCAGCGCCTCGACTCGCTCATCATGTTGCCGGCTCAAGCTCTCGGGATCGCGGTGTCGAGCATGGCCGGGCAAAACATCGGCGTGCAGAACTGGGCAAGAATCTCAGAGATCACTCGCGTCACCCTGCTGTACAACCTCGTGATCATGGTCGCGATCGCGGGGGTGATGGTTATTTTTGCTGAGCAGGCGATGCGACTCTTCGTGCAAGACGAAGACGCGGTGGCGTTCGGGGCCACCTACATACGCATTATCGGATTCTGTTACCCGTTCCTCGGAATCAACTTCGTACTCAACGGGGTGGTGCGTGCGGCCGGTGCAATGTACCAGGTGCTCATACTGAACATCATCTCGTTCTGGATCCTGCGCTACCCCTTGACCTTTGTCTTCAGCCAGTGGCTCGGCGACACCGGCATCGCCGTCGGCATGGGTGTGAGCCTCATCGTAAGCAGCGCTTTCGCTTTCCTCTACTTCCGCTTTGGCAAGTGGCGCGAGAAAGTGCTCTTTAGCGGCCCGGCACCCGGGTAGCTGTGGCGTCAGAACCATGCTTCAGCGAGAAGCCGCAATGAGTGGTCTCGTACCTCAGGATCGTATGCGTACGTCGCAGTGATGAGCTCGTCAGCACCCGTTCGCTGCACGAGCGCCTCAAGCTGCTCTTTCACGACGCCCGGCGACCCTACTGCCTTGATCTGCAACATGGGGTTACTCGGTATGTCCTGGGCCGCGAGCTCCGCCGGGTCCACCGGGGGCTGCATCTTGCGCGGTTTCGCACGCTGCACGTCGAGAAACATCTGCTCCACCACCGTGAACTCACGCTCCGCAGCTTCGTCGGTGTCAGCCACCATCACATTAACGCCGGCCATCACGTAAGGCTTCTCGATCTGCGCGGTGGGCGACTCGGCGTCGAATGCCTCCCGGTACACCTCAATTGCCTGATCAACCTGGTTCGGGGCAAAGTGTGACGCGATCGAGAACGGCAGACCCAGTTGGCCGGCGATCGACGCCCCATTGACCGTCGAGCCGAGCACCCAGATGGGCACGTTCATACCCGCAGACACCGCAGAAATAATCGGCAAGCTGTAGCCGGTTCCGGCGTCGCTGAACCAGCCCTGCATGTCATAGATGCTGCGGGCGAACGCCTGGGGCTCCGCCGACGAACGATTCAGCGCCTGCGCAGTCATGCCATCGGTGCCCGGTGCACGGCCGAGCCCCAGGTCGATCCGGTCGCCGTGCATATTGGCGAGAGTGCCGTACTGCTCGGCCACCATGAGCGGGGCGTGATTCGGCAGCATGACACCGCCAGAGCCCAGACGGATCTGCTCAGTCACCGAGGCCGCCTGAGAGATCAGGAGCGCGGTCGCACTTGCCGCGAGATTCGGTGTGTTGTGGTGCTCGGCGAACCACAGCCGGCGGTACCCGAGCTCATCCGCGAGCCTGGCAGACCTCATCGACGCGGCGATACCAGCTTTGGCCGTCGAGCCCTCAGAGATGGAAACCAGATCAAGAATACTCAACGGGACAGACAAGTGTGCACTTTCCTTTACGCTCAAGAACTATCGGAGTACAGGGAGAGACCCCTCAACGAACAACCACCCTGCCGCTAGTTCTATTCCACTATTGGTGACGGTGACCCGGCAGGTGCGCTTGCTCACCATCTTGATCGAAGATGGTGAGCAGCTCGACCGGACCATTGTGCGCCTGCAGCGAGTGCGGGGTCATCGTCGAAAACTCAACGGCCTGGCCGGGGTGCACCAGTATGCGTCTCGTGCCGAGCTGGAGGTTCACAACACCGCTGAGCACCGTGAACCACTCATAGCCGGGGTGCACCCGCGGTTCGGTTGATTCGTGCTCTTCGGTGATGCGCATCTTCGCGACGGTCACGCCGCGGCGGTCGCGCTCTCTCGAGAGGAGCCAGAAGGTCGCGCCGTCCACCGTTTCGGGTTCGGGACGAATCACCACGTCTTCATCTCCCTCGGGCTCGACGAGTTGGTCGAGGGACGTCCCCAGCGCTTTCGCAATGGCGACGAGCTGCTCAAGTGCGATGCGCTGCTGACCGGTCTCAATGCGGCTGAGCGTTGAGGGCGAGAGGAAGCAGCGGGCCGCAAGTGTGTCGAGCGTCCATCCGCGCGCGATGCGTAGCCCCCGAACGCGCTGACGGACAATGGATTCAGTTTCTTCTTGCGTCACACGCAAGATCCTATGCAAAGATCGGGATTGATGTCTACCGTAGGTCACATGACGAATCATCAACACGCTCCGCATCACGACCACTGGCACGATCTTGCGGGTGTCGACATCGAACGCCTCGAGCGAGAGGCAGCCCTCGCCGCCCCCCTGCGGGACACACTCATTCAAGAGGCCGCGGCCGCACTCGATGCGCCGCCATGGTCGATTCTCGAAATTGGGTCAGGCGTCGGTGCAGACGCCGCCGCACTTGCAGCCCGATTCCCCACCGCACGGGTGCACGCACTGGACGTCTCCGACACACTCCTCGAACAGGTCAGGCGCACCGCCCGGGCCTCGGGCGTCGACGGCCGAGTGATCACCCACGAGGCGGATCTGAACCACGATTGGAGTACTGAGATCCCTCAGACCACTGACCTTGTCTGGGCGTCGCTCTCGCTGCATCACCTCAGCAAGCCGGCGGATACGCTGAAACGGGTGTTCGACTCGCTACGCCCCGGCGGGGTGTTCGTCCTGAGCGAGGTCACGGATGGTGTCCATCTCACCCCCGACGACCTCGGCACCGGGCACGTCGGGTTCGCGGAGCGCATCGCCCCGACGCTGTCTGCACCCGCTGAGTACTCGAGCATCGACTGGGCGACCCTGCTCGCTGGGGCAGGGTTTACCTCGGTCACACGGACCGAGCACCCGTTCCTTGTGCAAGCCGACACGGCTGACGGTGCGAGATATCTCGAGTTGCACCTGCGAACGCTGCGTGACCATATAGCTGCAGGCGCTGCCGATGAAGAACTCGCGGCGTACGATGCCGCGATCGAGGCGCTCGCCGCGAAGAGTTCCAAGATCTCGTTCAGTTCCACCCGCGCGGTCTGGATCGCCGTGCGCGGAGACGCTGACGGCGACATTGCTCCTCCGCCGGGCGAGAGCCTCGAAGCCGACGTTGCCGTGCTTGGTGGCGGATCGGCTGGCTTGGCTGCGTCAATAGCGCTCGCGCGGTCACGCCGCAACGTGGCGGTCATCGACGCGGGCGAACCGCGCAATGCCCCGGCTGATGGAGCCCACAACCTGCTCGGCCAAGAGGGAGTTTCACCGCTCGAACTCCTCGCTCGCGGGCGAGCTGAAGCTGAAAGCTACGGCGTGCAGATACTCCCCGGGCGGGTGACCGGCATCGCCGGCACGATTGACGACTTCACAGTGGAGGTGGATGCCGGCGCGCAGCAAGTCCGTGCGCGCCGACTCATTCTCGCTACCGGCCTCGTCGACGACCTCCCTGACATCCCCGGGGTTGCTGAGGGCTGGGGCAAGTCCGTGCTGCACTGCCCGTTCTGCCACGGATGGGAGGTGCGGGATCAACGCATTGCGATCCTCACCCGAGGCGAAGTGGCCGTCCACCACGCGCTGCTATTCGGTCAGCTCAGCGACCAGGTCACCGTCTTTCTTCACGACGCACCCGACCCGAGCGAGGAGCAGCTCGAACAGCTCGAGGCGCTCGGCGTCTCACTCGTGAGGCCCAAGGTGGAGCGACTGGTGATGGAGGGCACTCAGGTGCGCGGCGTGGAGCTCGAAGACGGGCAGATCCGTGAAGCTGACGCCGCGGTCGTCTTGCCGCGATTCAACGCCAGGACTGACCTCTTTGAGTCGCTTGGCGGCGCGGCAGAAGCAACCCCGTTTGGCACACAGATCCCCGCTGACGCTCGCGGCATGACCATCGTGCCGGGCGTCTGGGCTGCGGGAAACTCAAGCAACCCCATGGCCATGGTCGTGGCGGCGGCTGCCTCCGGCGTCGCGGTTGGAGCCGCGGTGCACGGCGACCTCGCCATGGCTGACCTGAACCAGGCAGTGGAAGCCCTGCACCGGGGGCACTGACGCGCCACCACGCGTCAGTATTCGTGACTTGATCTGGGTCAAGGCCACACCTCGGGTTCGTCCGTAAAGTCAGCATTACGCATCGGGAAAGGATCCCGATCACGACCCATGACCGGGTCTCAGGAAAGGTGCTGACATGACCAACACATCTGCAACCACCCACACTCTCTTGCGTGCCGAGGGCTTCTCGTGCCCATCGTGTGTCGGCAAGATCGAGAAGCAGGTCGGCCGTCTGGACGGCGTTGAGAGCGTGGAGGTGCACTTCGCTTCCGGTCGAGTTGAGGTCGATCACGATGCGGCAAAGACATCGGTCGATGACCTCATTGCTGCCGTCGATAAGGCGGGCTACAAGTCGCAGCCTTCCGCGTTCTGACGCGTGACGAGTAGTGCCCACGTAATGATCTCCAGTTCGTAAGAAGAAAGGCGGCGACCCCATGAACGCGGTGCGCGCATGGCGATACGGCAACTGGTTCGTTCCGGTTGTGTCGGGGGTTCTCATCCTCATCTCATTCGGTATCGACCAATTGTTCAGCGGCAGCCTGAACGTCACCGTTGGCCCGCAGTGGTGGGTGCATGCAGGTGAGCACGCCCACGGGTCAGGCGACGTGTTTACACTCGCCAACGCGTTTATGCTCGCGGCCGCGGTGGTCGCGGGCTACGGGATCGTCGTCAAGGCGGTCCGTGCGCTGATGGTGAAGTTCATCAGCATCGATCTGCTGGTGTCGATCGCCGCGATCGGTGCGACCATCATCGGGAACTTCTGGGAAGCCGCGGCCGTCACGTTCCTGTTCGCGATCGGTCACGCGCTCGAAGCCGGCACCATGAACAAGACCCGTGCTGCGCTTGCGGCACTCGTTGCGGTCGCCCCCGACAGCGCCGTTGTGGTGCGGGACGGCGATCAGGTCGAGATCCCCGCGCACCAGGTGCGGATGGGTGAGATCGTGCTCGTAAAGAACGGCGCCAAGGTGCCCGTCGACGGACAAGTCGTCACGGGTACCGGCGCCATCGACGAGGCCTCGATCACCGGTGAATCCATCCCGGTTGAGAAAGCCAAGTCCGATCACGTTTTCGCCGGCACCATCTCGCGCGGCGGGTTCCTCCAGGTGATGGCGACCGGGATCGGCGCTGACACCACTCTCGCTCGCATTATCCACCGGGTTGAAGAAGCTCAGGATGCGAAAGCGAAAACCCAGGCGTTCATCGACCGTTTCTCGAAGTGGTACACGCCAGCCGTGATGATCCTCGCGCTTGCGGCGGGCCTCATTTCTGGTGATGTCGTGCTCGGGTTGACGCTGCTCGTCATCGGTTGCCCGGGGGCCCTCGTGATCTCGATTCCGGTGGCTATCGTGGCCGGCATCGGCCGCTCGGCTCGCAATGGAATCCTCATCAAGGGCGGCGAATACCTGGAGACCTCCGCGAAGATCTCGGCGGTGGCGGTCGACAAGACCGGTACTCTCACCGAGGGTCGCCCGGAACTGACCGACGTCGTCGTGCTCGACCCGGCGATGCAGCGGCTCGACGTGCTGCGCTGGGCTGCAGCGGCAGAGGCCGGCTCCGAGCATCCCCTCGCCCGTCCGATCCTAGACACAGCGCGGGCGGAAGGTGTCGCACCAGAGGGCATCCCCGGCAACGTCACGCCCGTCGTCGGCAAGGGCATAGTTGCGGACGTCGAGGGGCGACAGGTACTCATCGGCAATTCACCGTTGCTTACGCAATACGGCATTACGAACGATGCGGGTGCTGCAGACGCGGCGAATACTCTCGCTTCAGCAGGCAAAACGCCGATGATCGTTGCCGTCGACGAGGCCGTGATCGGCGTCGTCGCCGTCGCAGATGCGATCCGCGAAGACGCCCCCGAGATGATCCGCCGGTTGCACGCGAACGGCGTCAAGAAAGTCGTTATGCTCACTGGCGACACGCGGCTCGTCGCGGAAGCCATCGGCCACGCCACCGGGATCGACGAGATCCATGCCTCGCTCCTCCCGGAAGACAAGCTCGAAGCGGTGGCGCAGCTGCAGCGTGAGGGGTACACCGTCGCAATGGTCGGTGATGGGGTGAACGATGCGCCGGCTCTCGCAACAGCGGATATCGGGGTCGCGATGGGCGCAGCTGGCTCAGCGGTGGCTGTCGAGACCGCCGATATCGCCCTGATGGGTGACAACCTCTTGAAGCTGCCCGAGGCGATACGCCTCGCCAAGCGCACGGTGAGCATGATGCGGCAGAACATCGCGATCGCCCTCATCACCGTCGTACTGCTGCTGATCGGCGTCTTTGCTGGCGGAGTCACCATGGCCATTGGCATGCTCGTACACGAGGGGTCGGTACTCGTGGTGATCCTGAACGCCATGCGGCTGCTCCGCAACACACACGGCGCCACCGCAATGCCGAAACCCGACCGCGTACCGAGCGATGCAGCCGAACCAGCATCCGCACGAAGCTAGCAAACCCACTTTGGAGAGAAACTGAGGAAGATCATGAGCAATCAACAACTCCCCGTAACTACCAACGCGCAACACTTCATCATCAACGACGTTGCGAAAGCGAACCCGAACTTCCGAAAGGTGCTCTGGACCGGTCAGTATTCTCAGTTGGTCGTCATGACCATTCCTGCTGGCGGTGAGATCGGCGACGAGGTGCACGAAACCACGGATCAACTGCTCACATTCGTCTCGGGCAGCGGCGAGGCCGATCTCAATGGTCACACGCATGCTGTTGATGCTGGAGACCTGTGTGCAGTCCCGGCCGGCACCCGGCATAACTTCCGAAACACAGGGGACACGCCGCTGGTCTTGTACACGGTGTACTCGCCGCCCGAACATTCGATCGACGCCGAGTACACAACAAAAGAACTGGCCGATGCAGCAGAAGCGGCTGGCGAAGATCTGCCACCAGCAAGGAACGCATAATTACATGTCACGAGTACTGGTGTTCACCGAACACGGCGGCGCTGAGAATGAAGCGATCATCGACCGACCGACCCCCGTGCCAGGCCCGGGTCAAATCGCTATCGCAGTTAAAGCGGCCGGCGTGAACCCTGCTGATTGGAAGATGCGCGCAGGACGTTTCGGAGAGAACCGGACTCTGCCCTCACCGATGGGGTTTGAGGCCGCGGGTATCGTCACCGCTGTCGGCGACGAGGCGGGCGACTTCGCGATTGGCGATGCGGTCCTCGGTGCCGTGGCGACGGGGTTTGGCGGCATCGCAGACGACACCGTGCTGACGGCTGCGCTCACCGTGCTCAAGCCTGACGAGATTTCGTTCGTAGACGCCGCAACGCTTCCGATCGCGGGAGCCACTGCTTACGACGCCACCCATCAGATTGAGTTAGAACCCGACCAGACAATGCTGGTCCTCGGAGCCGGTGGCGGTGTCGGGCTGATGGCAGCCCAGATCGGTACGGTCCACAAGTTTCGGGTTATCGGTGTGGCCGGAGCATCCAAACAAGAGCTCGTCGAATCCACCGGCGCAGCGTTCATAGCCTCCGGCTTAGATGCGGCTGAGCACACCCGAACCATTGCCTCAGAAGGGGTGGATCTCATCGTCGATCTCGTGGGCGGCGACACCTTGCGTCAGTTCGCACCGTTAGCAAAGGATCCGAAGAGTATTGTCAGCGCCACCGATGCCGCGACAGCAGAGGAGCTTGGCGGGGCCGGGCTGGCACGGACGTCCGAGAGCTTGGCGAAGATCGCGGGAGTAGTGGAGTACGGATTGGTTGATCCTCATGTGCAGCAGAAATTCTCTCTCACGGATGCCAGCGCCGCGATTGCCGCAGTTGAGTCCGGGCATGTCACCGGCAAGGTCGTGGTTACGCCCTGAGTTTCATTGCCATACTGGACAGTGAAAGGAGCACTCATGCCTACTTCGGATTTGTGCGTCAGCAAAGTGCCACTATTCCAAGGGCTGACCTACGAGGAGCAGCTAGAAGTTGCGAGCGTCGCTCACCCGACCCAGCTCGACCGGATGCAGCACGTATATTCCGCTGGCAGCGACGTTTCGCAGTTGATGGTGGTGCACACTGGGCGCATCAAGATCACCCGGACCACGCCCGATGGGCACGAACAGATCATCAGAGTGCTCGGCCCCGGTGACTTCATCGGAGAATCAGCGTTCCTCACCGGCAGCAGTCCCGATCACGCCGCAACCGTGCTCGACGACGCAGAGCTATGCGTGTTTCGGCATGCCGACCTCGGACAGCTGGTCAGCAAGCACGCGAGCATCGGGTTACGCATGCTGCAGGGCGTGAGTAGGCGCCTCGGCGAGGCAGAATCCCGCTTAGCCGCGGTCATCTCCGGCGACGTGAGCTCCCGGCTTGCGGACTATCTCCTCACCCTTCCGACCCAGGCGGGATCAGCCAGCCACCCTGAGGTGCAGCTGCCACTCGCAAAAAAGGACATCGCGTCACTCCTGGACACCACCCCAGAGTCGCTGAGTCGCCAGCTGCGTGCACTCAGTGATGCTGAAGTCATTGTCCAGGGTTCAGGCGGTCGCGTCACGATCCTTGATCTCGACGCGTTAAGCGCGCTCACTACACACGTGTAACTGAAACGAGGCCAGACGGTGACCCTGAATATATCTGCCCCGGAGTCTCGCACGGCACGAGCACCCCTACGCGAGGCGCTCCAGTTCTTGCGCGGCCGCCTGCTCATGGTGTTCGTCGTCGCTGGTTTGGCGACTGGCGTGACGCTCTGGGCGACCGGGCAGCAGACCGCACTCGCCATCACCGCATACCTTGTGATGGGCATCGTCATCGTCATCACTGCCATCAGTATGGTCCGCGACCTCATGAGTGGTCACTGGGGGCTCGACATCCTCGCGGTCGTCGCGATGATCGCGACCCTCGCGGTGCAGGAATACGTGGCAGGGCTCATCATTGCGCTGATGCTCACCGGCGGTGAAGCACTCGAAGCGTTGGCGGCACGGCGAGCCAGCCGCGAACTCGACCAGCTGCTCAGCCGGGCCCCCGCCTACGCGCAACGAGTTCACCCCGTCACCGGGGAGGTCGAACAGACGCCAATCAGCGACGTGAAAGTCGGTGATGAATTGATCGTGCGCTCCTCCGAGGTGCTGCCCGTCGACGGGACACTCCTCTCGGATCGCGCAAGCCTTGACGAATCGTCGGTGACCGGGGAACCACTTCCGGTCACCTACCAGGCAGGCGACTCATTACTCTCGGGCACCATGAACAGTACCGAGAGTTTCACGATGCGCGCAGAAAAACTGGCGAGTGACTCAAACTATGCATCGATCGTGCGGCTCGTTGAAGAGGCCGTTGAATCGCGCGCTCCGATGGTGCGCCTCGCAGACCGATACGCAGTTCCGTTCACGCTCGTATCCTTACTCATCGCCGGCCTCGCATGGTATCTCAGCGGTGATCCGGTGCGATTTGCTGAGGTGCTCGTCGTCGCAACTCCATGCCCGCTACTCATCGCCACCCCGGTCGCGTTCATGGGCGGTATGAGCTCGGCCGCGAAGCTGAACGTCATCATCAAAGACGGGGGTGCCTTGGAGGTACTCGCCCGAGTACGCTCAGCAGCCTTCGATAAGACAGGCACCCTCACGCAGGGGCAACCTGACGTGGTCGACATTCACCCGGCAGCGCGCTCCGCGAGCGACACCCTACGCCTCGCTGCGGCGGCCGAGCAATTCTCTGTTCACGTGTTCGCCGGGCCAATTGTCGCCGCGGCGAGAGGCCAACACCTCGAGCTACCGCACGTCGAAAACGCTGACGAAGTCGCAACCAATGGCGTTCTTGCCGTGTTGTCAGATGGGACCGAAGTACGGGTCGGGAAGCCCACATTCATCGAAGAGGTTGCGGGCGCCGTTTCGCGTGCCACCCTGACCGCGGGCGAAACCGCGGTGTACGTTTCTGTCGACAACGAGCTTGCCGGCGTCATTGTGCTGTCGGACCCGCTTCGCTCCCAAGCAGCCAACACCATGCATCGCCTTCGTGAGGCGGGTGTGACCGAGATCGCGATGGTCACCGGTGACGTCGCACCAACCGCCGAATCGATTGCACACGAGGCCGGCATCACGACGGTCCACGCCGAGACCACGCCTCAGACCAAAGTCGAGATCGTGCAGGCGATGCGGCAACGCCCCGTCCTGATGGTGGGCGACGGCATCAATGACGCTCCCGTCCTCGCGGCCGCCGATGTCGGCATTGCAATGGCTGGCCGCGGAGCTACCGTCGCCAGCGAATCGGCCTCAGCGGTGATCACGTCAGACGATATTTCACGCGTCGCCGATGTGGTGCGGGTCTCAAAGCGCACCATCACGATCGCGCTGCAGTCGATTTGGATCGGCATCGTCATCTCAATCGGGCTCATGCTCGTCGCAGCTTTCGGATACCTGCCAGCGGTGGTCGGTGCCCTCTTGCAGGAGATCGTCGACCTTGTGGCGATCCTGTCCGCTCTGCGCGCTCTCGGACTCTACCGGCGCGTGAAGCGGGATCGCACGGCGGGCATTCGCACTGTAGCCGGGTGAGACCCACCCGCGCTTCTGCGGCGAACCTACATTCCGGTAAACGCCCCGACAAACAGCAGCGCGAATACAAAGACGCCGAGAGCCAGCAGCGTAGTCACTGCTCCCAGGATGAGGCCGGTCAGCGCCAATCCTTTCGATTGCCGCTTCGCAAGCGCCACGATGCCGAGAATGATGGCAAGTACGCCGAGAATCGCAGCGACGGTGAGGAAACTCGCACCCACCATGGAGAAGAAGAACACAAGCAGGAAAACGAGGCCAATAACCCCCGATCCCAGTGACAACGCCGACAAAACCTTTGGTGCGAGTGTGTTCGGTTGCATGACGCCCCTTAGCTACAAATGACTGTTAGGTCTTAGATTAGAGTGTCGCAACGCTCAGCCAGCGAGATTTGGCGACTTTACGCCACCGAGTGTCGCGCGTCACACAGTTTCCTGGCCTCGCGTTCGAACGTTGCGGCGTGGGTACCCGAAGCTCCCACCTTATTCCTCGTCGACGCCCCGATACCGAGCGTATGGAAGTGCGTTCCACGCGCGTGCTGTGATCGATTCGTGGGACACATTGACAGGCATGTCAGCGAGCAGCTCGCGTGCCGCTTTCAGCTCGCGTTCTGACTCCGCGCGATCCTGATACATGAACTCGTCTGAGGCGACCTCACTCGCGGTTTCGAACTTCGATTCGAGCTCCGCGATGAGCGCCTGCTGCTTCACGCGGAGCGCCTCCCGGGCATCGTATCGGTGGTATTTCAAGAGATCACGATTCTGATCAAGTACTGCGCGGTACTCGTCGTACACCTCTTCATAAATGAGGCCCGCGTTGTTCCGCACGTCATGCATGACCTCTTCGAGGTCGCGAAGCGTAAGGTCGTCTGGGTGGAGTGGCGTTCCGCGCGCGGGCCCTCCAAGCCGGGTGTACTCGAGGTAGTACGGGAACATGCTCTTGATCACCTTGCCCGGCGCACCGATCGCGTGTCCCTCCTCACCGATGCCTTTCGGCTGAATCCCCTGCATCGCCGCAAGTGAAGACTCAGGCCGAACAATCTCTTTCGGTGGAATAAACCCGTAGCGCAGCAACTCGCGGATGCCCGTACCCGAGATGTTGAGGCGATACCTCGCATCGTTCTTGCCCGTGGTGCGCTCGGTTGCGTGCGTCTGCGAGCGCACATCGTAGAACACCTCGTGGAAGAGCCGAATATCGATGCCGAGCTCTTCCTGCGAGTACTCGTCGAAAATCGAGTGAGCGGCGTACTTGTCATAGAAGTCGCCGATACCCGCGTGGTCACGGCCGATGAGCGCGTGCGTGCAACCGTAATTCTTCATGATGAGGGCGTGCAGGATCGCCTCACGGGGGCCAGCAAAGATGTACGTCACGCGCAGCGGCGAAAGGATCGACCGGTCGGTCGGGTAATACTCCTCCATCACGTTCTGGTAGCCGCGAATGCGGTACTCGTGGCGCACGTATTCGCGCTTAGCCATCTCGACGAGCGGCTGCAAGAAGACGCCATCAACTTCTTCGAGCGCGTTTCGGTGAATATACTCGTGGCCGCGGTGCAGTGGGTTCGCACCGGTGATGAAACCCGCGACGGAGTTGAACCCTTTCTCCTCGTAGAAGAGCTTCCAGGTGTCTTTGGGTTCTTTCCGCAGCGGCTCGAACGGGCCCCAGTCGACGCGGCCTAGTAGACGCAACGAACCTCCGAGCGCGGTCTTGCCCATGCGGCGGTAGATCGAATCAACGCCCGGGTGGTTGCGGTCGGTGGTGCCAAACAGGCTCTGCGCCCGATGCTCGCGGTCGTAATCAAAGATGTCTTCAATCTCGAGAATCGCGACGGGCTCCCCCTGCTCGGAAGACAGGGAAATCTCGTCACCGACGTTCAGCCCCTCGATCACTGTACTGTTGACGTTCCCGATGGGCGCGAAGCTCAGCGGAACCGGCCACACTGTGCCATCCGCGAGCCTGCCATTCTCGAGCACCGAGAGATAATCGGCTTCGACCATAAAGCCCTTGTTGGGAGACAGAACTCCGGTGGTGATCATTTCGATCGTAATGATCGCTTCCAGATCCACACGGATCGTCGCGAGCCCCCTCGCGCGTTCAATCTCCGCGGCGCGCTCGCTCTCGGGGACCACCTGATCCACAAGTACACCGCCGTGGGGGGTCTGCGGGTACTTTTTCGTGCCCACCATCACCACCATCACACTCCTTCGTGTTGTATTTCAGCCTGCTCAGCACTCTATCGACTTACACATATTTCGCCAGGCGTTGATGTGCTCACCACGATCGCGAAGATCCACGCTCACGTTTCTCCGCGAACATACGTACTCGCAGCCCCATCTAGTGAGACTTCGCCTGTGCCCGTTTCGGATGCAACAGATATGCCGCAAGGCCCACAACTGCGATGGCGACCCCAACCGGTACCACAAACGCAGTGAGCGTATCCACACTCATTTCAATGCTGCGACCACGCCTCCCGGGCACTGTGAACTCCGCCAACGAGCTGCCATATACGAGCAGCACTGCCGCCGGGCTGAACGCGAGTAGCGCACCGCAGCCAGAGACAGTAAGCCAGCACGTCGGAGAGCCTTGCTTGTACATGAGCGAGCCGCTGCCTCCAAAGAAGACAATGAGCCCGATGAAACCAAGGGGCAGAGCCGCCCACCACGGTAACTGTCCCACCAGCGCGGCCGTCACCAAAAAGGCAGCGATGAAACCAGCGATCACGCCAATGAGAGAGGTGACGACTGCAGCAGCGTCACCTAGCTTCTTGAAGCGAGTCGTGTTCGAGGAGCTCACCAATTCAGAGTAGCGTGCGGACTATTTCAGAAAGCCGACGCCATCGAGCAGGAACAGCAGTCGCGAAGCCGTGCGGATATCAGCCTGCTGACGACTCAATGTCGCGAGGGAATGCGCCATTCAGGAGGCGCATCGCCGCGAGTGCTTTCGGGACTCCGATGTATGGCATGAGGTGCACGAAGCACTCGGCCACCTCTTCCGGGGTCATCCCAGCGATGTCAACGGCGGTCTTGATGTGCCCAGTGAGTTGCGGCTCGGTACCTCCCATTGCAGCGAGCGCGGCCATGTTCAACATCTGCCGGTCGCGAAGCGTGAGGCCCTCGCGCTGGTAGGTGCCACCAAAGACGGCGTCGACTACCCAGTCGGACGCCCCTGGCGCATAGGTGTCAAGTTGTTGCTTCCACGCTGCCGCACCCTCAGGTGACTGGGTTGCCTCGACGAAGCGTTGCCCCTCTTCCCTGCTCACACTCACGGGTACCTCCTACCTCTGCTGCAAAAATTTGCGACTGACTGACCACCGCTCTTCACCGTAGCAGCAGCCAGTTGTGGCTCTACATCCGCGAAGCGTCACCCACTCTCGGATACCGTGAGAACAGAACAGACAGAACTGAACAGAACCGAGGGTGTGCATGGCCATCAGTCAGCGTGGATCACGGCGTACACCCGTTTTCGGACGAAGTGCACTCTTCAGCGTGCTCGGGCTCTGGGGGCTCGCTGTCATCGCTGCGTACGTTGGTGGAACCACCGGACGGGGGCTTTCTGAGCAGGCCACTGTCGTGGTGTTGGCCATGCCCGTCATCATTGGTATTGCCCTTGGTGTGGTGTCTCTTGTGCGTCGCGAACGGCCAGGGTTTGCAGTGGCGGCAATGCTCATCGTGTTGCTCACACCGCTCATACTTTTTCCCATGGCAATGGCGGTGTGGGCTGGCTACAGCCCCTAGCCGAGTCTCTTGGAAATCAATGCCCCGGCAGCAAGAGTGACTACATCGGCGATTGCGTCAGTCACCTGGAGGTCTTGCGCAGATTTCGGTACGCAATGAGGGTCATCACGATCACCACGATCCAAGCCGCGACAACTATCACTCCTGAAAAAATCGAGGGGTCTGCAATGAATGCGCCAACGGCGACTAACGACACCTGCCCCGGAATAGTCGAAATGCCACTCCCCACCAAGAAGTCTCGTTGCGAAATGCCAAAGGCGCCACTGCCGTAATTCACCGGCCAATATGGGATCCCGGGCATGACTCGGAGCAAATAGACGGATTCGGCACCGGATTTCTCAAGTTTTCCCTCGACCGTATCCGCGTATTTTCCGAGCAGTTTATGTACCGTTTCTTTGCCGAGTCCCCTTGCGAGCCAGTAGGCAGCCCAGCTGCCCAGTAGCGCACCGACCACCGAAAGGATGCTCCCCTCAATCACCCCGAACAGCACGCCACCGGCGACTGCCATGATCGTGACTGGGATCGGTGTGATGGCAACGATCGCATAGAACAGGATGAACACTACCCAGGCGAGCCCGCCCCATGACTCGCTCACTGACCGTAGCTGGTCAATAGAAGGCAAGTCGACGTTGAAGACCAGCCACAGCATTCCGAGCAGCACGACGAGGAGTGCGGTGTTTCGGAGCCACGACCCCCAATGCGCGCCGCGGACCACCGGAGGTTCGGTCTCAGGGTCAGTATGCCCTGACTGCGGCGGGATCTCGGACACAACTTCAGTATAGAGAGGCGCCCGGAACTCACTTCTTGCACCACGCTTCAATAATTATGTGACTACTTCGTTACTGGCGCGCTTAGTTGTATCCTCGGCCAGCGCTCGTGCAGCACAACATCGCTGGCCGGTATTGAATGCTACTTCGCACTCGGGACGGGAACACCGCGCCCGCCATGCTGCGCACGGTTGGGACGCCCGACCAGTATCAACCCGGTGATCTTTCGAGTTTCAGTGAGACCAGGGGCTTTTATCTGCTGTGCATATGGGCAGGTCGGCAGAATCCCGCGGTTCAGATCGATAAGTGTCAGTTAGTTTCAGTGCCCGGACGTAGAGGCTAGAAGTCTCGATCGACATGGCTCAGATCTTCCTTACGGACGGCTCGCGGGAGTAGCGCGACCAGCTGCGCGGTCAGTGATCGAGTGCGGCGTAGTTCGTCGGTGTCATCTGTCTGAAACAGCGGCACACCTACAGCTACGGCGGCATTCAAGACATTACCGATCGAGACGGCCGGATCGCCTCGCTCAATGTGGGAGACCGTGCGAGGCGTTACTCCAATATGGCTCGCCAGAAAAGCCTGACTCCACTTTCGTTCCGTTCGGGCAGCTCGAATCTCAAGTCCCAGCAGCGCAGCTGCTTCACGTGCCCGCGATGACAACCCAATTCGTTCACGTCCCACACTTTCACCTCATTAGATTGAGCATAAAGACAGGTTAACATCAATCTAATGACTCGCATGTTGGAAATTCCCACAACGTGGCGCATACGTCCCCGCACCACGGACACCGTCATGCTACGGTCGTTCGGCCCAGGCGCAACCTTGATCACTGCCGTGCTGCACACCTGCGAGCACCCACCCGGGGAATGGTTCGCCGTAGACTGGCCACGCCTCGATTTCGAAGACCTCCGATGCGCCGTCGAACGCGATCGGCTCGCTCGCTTCGAGGTCGGGCACAGCGAAGAGCGCGGCGTCGTTCGCGTACGTATCCATGTGCGTCGTCATCGGGCAGAGCCCGCCGAATCCGCCGATTGGCGCGGTCTGCACCGGCCACCACTCTCCGATATTGCGTGCCTCGAGCGCGCTGACGGTGCGGGTGCGCTCGTCGGTCCCCGCTTCAGAACAGGGAAGTGCCTGATCAGCGACGCTGCGGCGTGATTCGTGAATCTCAATTCCTCCCTCCACCGCAGTGACCGAATGCGTGACGTTGCCGCATGGAGCCATTCGAGCCACGGGAAGCGTGGACTGCACCGGCCCGTCATCGGTCGCGATCCAGAGGTACCATTGCTCGTCGAGCGCATTCCCATCGAGCCTGGTAATTTGCACGGCGGCGTCGATCCGATCATCGCCACTGAGCTCTACAAGCACGACCTCTCCGAGCTCGTAACTCACCATCTCACCGGAGGCTGTTCCGTCGACGAGCTCGACCTGTTCTGTTTCGGGCACGTTCCCACCGGGACGAAACACCCAGGCGAGGTTACCGAAGTCGGTCTCCTCGAGCCCGGCCGGAGCGGCCTCTTCCTCGGCAGCGACTTCTTGTTCAGCTTCTGTCGGCGCGGGCTCAGTGGCTGGTGCCTGGGTGCATCCGGTTACCATCACGACACCGATCAGGGCCGCAGCAAGTACTGGTGGGAATGTGCGTCGTTCGCCCGCTGCGGCAATTGCAGTCATGGCAGTAACTATAAGAACCTTCCGTCCGTTTGCCAACGGTCGGTGTCGAACTCGTTACTTTTGGCTCTACTCGCCAGCAACATCAGATGCCGCGGGCAGCGTGGCGACACGGTCAGTGACTGTCCTTAGCACCCGGTCCTCACCAGTCGGACTTCGCAGCTGTGTCCACGCGCTCCGGCGGCGTCGGCGCGGGCGCGGGAGTCGGGTTTGGCTCGGGGGTCGGTTCGGGGTCTGGCTCTGGAATGGGTTCCCACATCGCAACCCATGCGAGCATCGGTTCAGGAGACGTGTCGCAGGAAAGCACCGTGTCCACGGGCACCGTCTCCCCGAGATGCTCCGGGAGTGGCCCGGTTCTTGGTGCCCAGCCTACGAGGTCATGTCCCTCAAGAAACGGGAACTCGATGCCGACTCGCTGCAGCGTCTCGCTGTACTCCGCAAACGACAACCCGCAGAGCACACTGAAGAAACGTTCCCCTTCGGGACCGATGGGGTTCTCAGCCCAGTCGGCGTTGAACAGCAGCCGGTCACGATCCGTGAAGTGCTGTTCGTCAGGGTCGTCTAGGCCGGCGGCACCGGGAGATGCCGCAGAACCCTCGAGACCCGGGGTGCCCGATCCACCCTCCGCACCGCTAGGGCGTGTCTCCTTAATGGGGCCCGTGCTCAGGGCATGATTGGGTCGTGGC
>JBQDBM010000026.1:0-24969 GCA_052090925.1 Leucobacter sp.
CTCGTTCGGGTTTTCCCGAATCGAAGTCTCGGGGATCCTGGCTATCCGAGCAGATACGCTGCGCCATACCGTAGAGATATGACCCAATCAGCCCATCCGCCAGACACCGTGCGATCGCCGATCGCGTACGCTCCGAAACGCATCGCGCAGACCATGCTCCACCTTGCCGTACTTGGCTCGCTCGGCAGTGCGGTCGCAGGGCTCGTGCTCGGAGCGATTGGTGTCGGCATCGGCGGAATCTTCGTTCTCGGCATTGGCCTTGTCGTGCTCGTGGGAGTCGTCTACGCGCTGTTCGGCATCGCCTGGGTCGAAGTGCACCGCGTGGCGGGCCTCTACGAACTCGATACTATCCCTTTGCGGCTTCAGTCACGTCAGCACCAGGGATTCGGCGGCTACCTGCGCTTCATCGGCAAGCAATCGATTGATGGGCGCATGTGGCGAGCCCTCGCGAGCTTCGCCGTAGGGATCCTCCTCGGGACGCTCTTTCTCAGTCTCATCCGTGGCATTTTGTGGCTCACCGTCACCCTCGCAGCCGGGATTGGCGCTCGCACGGGTGGCATCCTCGGCGACTTGCG
This sequence comes from Leucobacter sp., assembly GCA_052090925.1. Taxonomy (GTDB): domain Bacteria; phylum Actinomycetota; class Actinomycetes; order Actinomycetales; family Microbacteriaceae; genus Leucobacter. Next base: position 576 of record JBQDBM010000026.1, read on the forward strand.
GGAGGACACCCTTGTCGGCGGCAATTTTGGGTGGCTCATCCTCGCCGTGATCCTCGGTCTCGTCGGGTGCATCGCCGGTATGATCGGCCTGGCCTTTGCGAGCCGCGCCATCTCTGTCGCCATTGTGAGCGCGGGAGCGCGCGAGGTCGAACTCGCCGAACAAGCACGCACATCGCAGACGCAGCGCGAAGGTGCTGTGCGCGCTGCTGATGTCGAACGCACACGGATCGAACGCGACCTGCATGACGGGGTGCAGCCCCGACTCGTGTCGGTGGGTATGACTCTCGGCCTCGCGCAACAGCAGATCGACACCGACCCGCAGAGCGCCAAAACGCTCATTGCCGAGGCGCACACGTCGACGAAAGCCGCGATCACCGAGCTCAGGCAGCTCGCCCGCGGCATCCACGCGTCGGTACTTGATGATCGCGGTCTCGACGCCGCGCTCTCCGCACTTGCCGGCCGCTCTCACATTCCTGTACAGCTTGATGTGCGACTCACAAACCGTTGCAGTCGCACCGCTGAGGCTGCCGTCTACTTCGCGCTCGCCGAATCGCTCACGAACGCAGCGAAGCACTCCCGTGCCAGCGAATGCCGAGTAGTCGTGCGGCAGCGTGAGGACGCAGCGTCGGGAGCCTTGCTCTGGGCCCGCGTCGAAGACAACGGCGTGGGCGGGGCGAGCGTCATATCAGGCGGCGGGCTCGACGGCATTACGAACCGCGTCGTCGCTGCGGGCGGGACCATTCGCATCGACAGCCCTCCCGGTGGGCCGACATCAGTGGAAGTGAGCGTGCCATGCGCATTCTGATCTGTGAAGACTCCGTGCTGCTGCGCGAAGGGCTCGTGCGATTGCTCGAGCACTCGGGGCACGACGTGGTTGCGGCGCTTACGAGTACCGAAGGCGTCACCGAGGCTGTCGCCGAAACACGACCTGACCTGTGCATTTTGGATGTCAGGCTCCCTCCGACGTTTTCCGACGAGGGGATCAGGCTTGCCCTCGAGCTGCGTCGCACTCAGCCGACCCTGCCATTACTCGTCCTATCGCAGTACGTCGAAGAGCGCTATGCGAGCGACCTGGTCGCCGAGGCTGGCGGCGGGCTCGGCTATCTATTGAAAGACCGAGTCGCCGACGTCTCTGATTTCATCAGTTCAGTTGAGCAGATCGCGGGTGGAGGCACCGTGTTCGACCCGGAGGTCGTTGCGCAGCTGTTGTCGCGTCGCCGACGCGACGAGCGGATGCAGTCGCTCACCGACCGTGAACGCACTGTGCTCGCCGCGATCGCGGAGGGCCGATCCAATCGGACCATTGCAGCGCTCCTCAGTCTGTCGGAAGCGAGCGTCGAGAAGTACATCACCGCCATCTTTGGCAAGCTCGGCCTCGAACAAGACGAGTCGGGTAACCGACGTGTCCTCGCGGCCATTGCACACATCGAGAACATTGGAACTGAGTCATGAACAGGCACACAAATGGCACTGTGAACTCCGGTGCGCGACGCGCAATCGGCATCACCATCGCGATCGTTGGCGGCATCGTACTGCTTGGGGCGGGGTTCTCGGCCGCATCCCAGGTGCTTTCTAGCCAGCACCCCACCGAGAACCGAACCGAGACGCTTGACGCGAGTGGTCTCACCTCCGTCGAGCTGCACGTGGCGGCCGCGGACGTCACCCTGCAGTTCGGTGATGTGGATGAGGCGAAGCTGGAAGTCGTCGGCTCTCGGGGTGACTGGAACATGGATCGCCGAAACGGGGATGAGCTCGTCGTCACCGGACCGCGCTCAGCATGGTGGTCGTGGAACTCGTGGTGCCTCGGTTGGTGCGACATCGATGACGAGGTGGTGACGCTCACTCTGCCAGATGAACTCGAACGAGGTGGTGATTTCGACGCTGCCATGCACCTGGCTTCGGGCGCCCTTCGCACCGAGGGCGAGTTTGGCGATCTCGTGTTTGACCTCAGTGCGGGGTCGGTGACCGCAACGGGTGGAGCCAAATCAGTGAACGTCGACATGAGTGCCGGTCGCTTCGATGCCAACCTCTCCGACGTGAGAACCGCCGATTTCGGGCTCTCCGCCGGGGCGATCAATGCGGACCTGCGCGGAGACGCACCGGAGAACGTGGTGATTGATGTGAGTGCGGGATCGTTCGACATCACCTTGCCGGACGAGGAGTATCGCGTCACGAGCGACGTGTCGGCCGGAACGCTCGACAATCTGCTCGACACCTCATCGAGCTCATCGCATGTGGTCGCGGTCGAAGTGTCGGCGGGCCGCGTGACACTCACGCCTGGGCGGTAAAAGCTCCTCCTCTGCGGTTGACGATCATATGATCAGTATGCAAGAATATGATCACTAGACGTAGGAGGTTGCTGTGGAGCGATTTAAGCTTGGTGAAGAAGTTGAGATGTCGAGGGTGCTCCTCGGGTTTTGGCGCATGCTCGACTGGGGGCTCGACAAGAATGAAGTTGTAAAACTTGTTGAGAGCGCCATCGACATGGGCATTACGACCATGGACCACGCGGACGTCTACGGTAACTACACCGTGGAAGAGGCATTCGGTGATGCTCTCGCTGATCGACCCGACCTGCGTGAACGCATGGAGATCGTGAGTAAAGCCACGATTGTGTACCCATCTGACACCGTTCGTGTGAAGTATTACGACACGTCAGCGAAGTGGATCACCCAGCAGGTCGAGCGTTCGCTCAAGCACTTGCGTACCGACTATCTCGACGTGTTCCTCCTGCACCGTCCGAGCCCCCTGGCTGACCCGCATGAGATCGCACAGGCATTCCGGCAGTTGAAAGACTCCGGCAAGGTGCGTTCATTTGGTGTGTCGAACTACAAGGAGCAGCACCTGCAGCTCCTTGAGAGCGTTGTGGATGTGCCGCTCGTGACCAACCAGCTTGAGGTTTCGGTGCTGCAGCACGAGAATTTTGATGATGGAACGATCGCGCATGCGCAGCGCCGCGGCATGCACCCAATCATTTGGTCCCCGCTTGCGGGCGGTCGCATCTTCACGAGTGAAGAGCCCGATGCAGTTCGCGTTCGCGAAATCTTGGAGATCGTTCGCGAGGAAATCGGGGCCGACACGATCGATGAGGTGGCGTTTGCGTGGCTTGCCACTCACCCCGCGGGCCTCGCGCCAATCACCGGATCCTGCGAAACCGAATTTATCAAGCGCGCAGTGTCTGGCGCGTCCTACCGCCTTACCCCTGAGCAGTGGTTCTGGATCTGGTCGGCTCAGACCGGCCACAAGGTTCTGTAACCCCATTTACCAATTACCAAGGAGCATCATGACTAACTCAACAACTCTCCCCACACGGGAAGAATTTCTCGCTACGATCGACCACTCACTGCTGAAGCCTCAGCTGCTTCGCTCGGAGATCGTTTCGGGCCTCGAGTATGCCGCTGAGGTTAAGCCCAAGGCGATTTGCATCGTGCCAAACTACCTGACGCTTGCGCAGGAAATTCTCGCGGGTACCGGGGTCCTCCTGGGCACCGTTGCTGGATTCCCAAATGGTGCGATGCGCACTGACGTAAAAGTGTTTGAATCAGTCAAAGCCGTTGAAGACGGTGCTGTCGAGGTCGACATCGTGATCCCGATTGGCGCATTGCGTTCGGGCGAGTACGATCTCGTTCGTGACGACATCGCTGCCGTGGTGAAGGCTGTTGCTCCCGCGCACGTAAAGGTCATTCTCGAGACCGCGTACCTCACCGATGAAGAGATCCTGAGGGGTTCGCAGATCGTCTCCGAGGCCGGCGCGGCATTCGTGAAGACCTCAACCGGCTTCGCACCGTCCGGAGCCACGCCACACAACATTGCACTGCTGCGTCAGGGCGCGGCACCAGAGACCCTGGTGAAAGCTGCAGGCGGCCTCGCGGATCTTGACGACTGCCTCGCCGCACTCGATGCTGGCGCGGATCGACTGGGAATCTCGAAGACCGCAGCGATTCTGGCAGAGCTCGAGGAGCGCAGCTAAGTATCGACGGCCTGGGGTCGGTACTATAACTACCGACCCCGACCCCGAAAGAGACCCTTTTCGGGGCCCACCCAACGTGCGAAATCGGTGATGAACGCGATGGTATTTGTTGCTGGCATAGATGCTTCGACCCAAAGCTGCAAAGTGGTCGTTCGAGATCTCCAAACTGGGGCGCCGGTACGCGCGGGGAGTGCGCCGGTGCCCGGAGATCCATCCATTCATCCGGATGTGTGGTGGGGCGCCCTGCAGATCGCCATTAGGCGCGCGGGCGGGCTCGAAGACGTCGCAGCAATATCTGTGGCAGCGCAACAGCACGGCATGATTGCACTGAACGAGCGCGGTGAGGTGATCAGAGACGCCCTGCTTTGGCATGACACCTCGAGTGCGCCCCAAGTTCGAGCGCTCACGGAAGAGCTTGGACGGGATACCTGGGTGAGGGGCACCGGGCTACCGCTCGCGGCGTCGTTTACGGTGACAAAAGTTCGCTGGCTGCGTGATAACGAGCCAGACCACGCCGCCCAGACCGCGGCAGTGGTGCTGCCACACGACTGGCTCACGTGGCGTCTCCGTGGATTCGGGCCGGATCGACCAGATCTCACCGAGCTCACCACGGACCGTTCGGATGCGAGTGGGACCGCCTATTGGTCGCCCACCGAAAATGCGTACCGCCCCGAACTGTTTGAGCACGCGTTCGGGCGGCAGGTCATGCTTCCACGCGTCCTCGAGTGGGACGGCAGCGCGGGGCGTACCGCCGCGGTGTTGGACGGGCTTCCCGCGGGGCTCCCCATCGGCGTTGGCGGTGGAGACAACGCGGTTGCGGCACTCGGGCTCGGCGTCGGTCACGGTGATGCCGTGGTCTCCATCGGTACGAGCGGGACAGTGTTTGCGAGGTCTGCTGACCCCGTGATTGACCTCACCGGACCAGTCTCCAACTACGCAGACGCAACGGGCGAATACTTACCCCTTGTTGCAATGCTCAATGCCGCAAGAATTCTTGACGTCGCAGGGGAACTCTTCCAATGGGACTGGGATCGACTTGCTGACGAAGTGTTGAGTGCGGCCGCGGGATCCGGTGGACTCACCCTGCTCCCTTACTTTGTCGGCGAACGGCTCCCTGACCTCCCGCGCGCACGAGCGTCTCTGCACGGAATGACTCTTGAAAACTTCACCCAAGCAAATCTTGCACGAGCGCACGTTGAGGGAATGCTCTGTTCGCTGGCAGATGGCCTCGACCGTGTGCGTGCGGTTGTCAGCGATATCGACCGCATCATTCTGATCGGCGGAGGATCGCGCAATCGTGCCGTCCAAGAGCTTGCCCCGGGTATCCTCGGTTCGCCCATCACTGTTCCAGAATCAGACGAGTACGTGGCGCTCGGCGCGTGCAAGCAGGCGGCGATGGCGCTCGGAGAAGAGCTGCCAACATGGAGTTGGCAGGATGGTCGCGATGTTGCCTTTGTCGGGCTCGAGACTGAGGTGAGGGCGCGCTATGCGCGCACCCTCGAACTCGCTTATCCCGTCTCATGACGTCTTTCGTGGCCGCGGCCACGAATGCTCGTGATTGAGTTACTACACACAGGAAGGTCGGCATGTACATCAGCTCCGCCAGGATCGCGCATATGTACTATGAGGAAGGCCTCACCCAGCAGAAGATCGCGAATGTACTTGGCATCTCGCGTATCCGAGTCTCGCGTCTCTTGCAGCAGGCACGCGACGAGGGAGTCGTGCGCATCTCGATCAACTACGACGGATACTATGGCGACCTCGAGAAGCGACTCGCCCAACTGTACCCGGGCCTCGAGGTCATCGTGGCCGACGGACTTGATGGGTCCGAGGAGCAACGGAAAGCAGCCACAGCGGCCGCCGCGGCCCAGTTTCTTGATGTCAACGTGCGCGCAGGGGTGACCGTGGCACTCGGTTGGGGGCAGACCCTCCTGGGCGTTGCGAACCGCATGACGCCGTCCGACGCTGGGGGCACATTCGTGCCCATGATCGCTGGGCAGGGGTTCGCCGCACTCGAGGTACATGCCGCGCAGCTGGCAGATCGCATGGCTCGACTTACGTCAGGAGACGCTCGCCACCTCCTCGCGCCAGCGATCGCCAGCACGGCTGAGGAGCGCGATGTGATCCTGAAGACCCCTGGTGTCGCGGAAACACTGGCCGTGGCCGAGCGCGCCCAGATCGCTGTTTTTTCCGTGGGTGCACCATTTGCGCCAGGAGCGACACTCCCGCAGACCGGCTACCTGACCGCGGAAGACATTGAACTTCTACGGACCGAGGATGCTCGCTGCGACATCATTTCGCTTGCGTATCTCAACGGAAACGGGGACAGCTGCGCTGAAGAGCTTGCGGACCGCGCTATTGCCATTTCTCGTGAGGCGCTCTCCCAGATTCCACGCAAGGTGCTGGTCGTCCACGGGGAGGAAAAGAGCGAAGCCATCACGCTGACACTGCGGGCGGGCTTTGCAGACACGCTCGTCACCGACCACCGCACCGCAACCTCGCTCATCGCGCTCGCCGAAGGTCAGGTCGGATAAGCTTGCTCTGTGGCAGCGAGCATATACCTCACCTCTACAGAAGGCCGTTCAGGCAAGAGCGCCATCGCGCTCGGCGTGCTCGACGCACTCCTTGCCGATGCCCCGCGGGTTGGGGTGTTTCGTCCGCTGATCCGGGCTGGGGCGGAACGCGATCGGGTGCTCGAACTGCTGCGATCCCGAGCTACAGCAGACGTCCCCTACGAAGCCTGCGTCGGGGTGAGCTACGAAGAAGCTCATACTGACCCCGAGGGTTCATTGGCCAGGATCGTCGCCGCGTATAAGTCACTCGAAGCGCAGTGCGACGCGGTCGTCGTTGTCGGCTCAGACTTTACGGATGTCGCGGTTCCTTCCGAGCTCGCCTTCAACGCGAAAGTGGCGGCGAATCTCAACGTGCCTGTGCTGCTGGTGCTCGGCGGACGGTCACACGAGAGCTCCGAGACGCTCGGGCAGTCACTCGCGCTCAGTGCTAGCGAACTCAAACAGATTGCCGAACTCGGCGTGCAAGAGCTGCAGAACGCGTACGCAACCGTGCTCGCAGTGTTGGTGAACCGCGCTGACCCTGATGCGCTGGATGAGATTATCGCCGGAGTGTCAGCGACAGTGACGAGCGATGTGCCGGTGTGGGCGGTGCCAGAGGACGTGCTGCTGGTCGCGCCTCCAGTGTCCGCTGTAATCGAGTCTATTCAGGGAACCATGGTGCGAGGGAGCAAGGAGTTACTCGCCCGCGAGGTACGGGACGTCGTCATCGCTGGAATGAAGAGCGAGCACCTGCTGCCTCGATTGCTTGAGGGATCAGTGGTGGTGATCGCCGCCGATCGTGCCGAGACGTTGCTTGCGGTCACCATGGCACATGAGGCCGCAACGTTTCCAACGGTGGCCGCAGTCGTGCTGAACGGTGACTTCGAACTCCCCGAATCAATCGAGCAGTTACTTGACGGGATTGATTCCACGATGCCGGTGATCCGCGTGCCGTTTGGCACATTCGAGACGGTCCAGCGGATCACGAGCGCACGCGGGCTGCTGCGGGAGGAGTCCCCGGCAAAGTTCGACCGTGCGCTCGCCCTCTTTGAGACGCACATTGATACGCAGCGACTCCGAGAGCGACTGCACCTATACCGTGGCATCACCCGGACACCTGTGATGTTTGCGTACGAGCTGTTTGAGCGAGCGGCGAAAGCAGATGCTCATATCGTGCTGCCCGAGGCCGCCGACGACCGCATACTGCGGGCCGCGAGCACGCTCCTGGCACGTCATACGGTCCGCCTCACGCTGCTGGGTGACGAGGACGTGGTGCGGAAGCGCGGGGCCGAACTCGGGCTGGGTCTCGCTGAAGCGACCATACTTGATCCCGAATCCTCCCCACTGCGCGAGGAGTTTGCGGCCGAGTATACGAAGCTGCGCGCGCACAAGGGAGTCACCTTCGAGTCTGCCTACGATGCGATGGCTGACGGAAGCTACTTCGGCACAATGATGGTGCACCTGGGATTCGCCGACGGTATGGTCTCGGGGGCGCTGAACACCACGGCACACACGATCAGGCCGAGCCTGGAGATCATTAAGACAAAGCCCGGAGTATCAGTCGTGTCGAGTGTGTTCTTCATGGCGTTGGCTGATCGCGTGCTCGTGTACGGCGATTGCGCTGTCAACCCCGACCCCACGGCTGAGCAGCTTGCCGATATTGCTGAGTCATCGGCCGAGACCGCCGCCCAGTTCGGCGTTGACCCAATGATTGCGATGCTCTCGTATTCGACCGGGATGTCGGGTTCAGGCATCGATGTGGACAAGGTGCGGCGAGCAACAGAACTCGCACGAGAAGCACGCCCCGACCTGTTGATCGAGGGCCCCATTCAGTACGATGCAGCGAGTGATCCGACTACGGGGGCTGCGAAGATGCCGGGATCCGAGGTGGCTGGGCGCGCCACGGTGTTTATATTCCCTGATTTGAATACAGGGAACAACACGTACAAAGCGGTCCAACGACTGGCGGGTGCAGTGGCGGTTGGACCGGTGCTGCAGGGGTTAGGCAAACCAGTCAACGATCTATCACGCGGAGCGACAGTCGAAGACATTCTGAACACGGTCGCCATCACCGCTGTGCAGGCCGGTGGACAGGGCAAGGACGAGTAGCACGCCATGCAGCAGACAACGACGAGCATCCTCGTAGTCAACGCCGGATCCTCATCGATCAAATACCAACTCATTGATCCCCGCAGCGAGGCGCGCTTGGCGTCCGGCATCGTTGAACGCATCGGCCAAGCAATGGGACGCATCGAACATCAGGTGGGTGACCGAACAGACGAGCGAGATCTCGTAGTTTCGGATCACAACGCTGGGTTCCGTGCCGTAATCGATGCATTCGAGCGCACCGAGCACCCCATTCATTCGTTTGGAGTTGCTGCAGTCGGGCACCGCGTCGTGCAGGGCGGTAGTGAGTTTGTCGCCCCAACACTCATCGACACGTATGTTGAGCAGCGAATTGGTGAGCTCTCTCGTCTCGCTCCGCTCCATAATCCGCCGAACCTACAGGCGATCGTTGCGGCGCAACACGTGTTTCCAGATGTGCCGCATGTCGCCGTGTTCGACACCGCCTTTCACCAGACCATGCCACCTCAGGCATATACCTATGCCGTTGAACGGAGCGCGGCGAAACAGCACGGACTACGGAAGTACGGATTCCATGGAACCTCCCACCAGGTGGTGGCTCGGCGCGCCGCAGAGTTCCTCGAGCGCCCCATGCGACGCCTGAATCAGATCGTGTTGCATCTGGGGAATGGTGCGTCGGCCTGCGCGGTCGCGCGTGGTGCGTCGGTCGATACCTCGATGGGCTTGACGCCCCTAGAGGGGCTTGTGATGGGGACCCGCAGCGGTGATCTCGATCCGGGTGCCCTACTGCATCTCTTGCGCGAGGGGTACGACGCTGATTCACTCGACGAACTGCTGAATCGACGTTCAGGGCTCCTGGGGCTCGCCGGCTCGTCGGATATGCGTGATGTGCGGGCCGCGGCCGATAGCGGGGATGAGCTCGCGAGGCAGGCGCTCGACATCTATGTCCAGCGGATCCGCCACTACATCGGGGCCTACCTGGTGAAATTGGGAGGCGCGGATTCGATTGTCTTCACTGCGGGTGTGGGGGAGAATGCGGCGGCTCTGCGCTCGGAGGTGTGCGCCGGACTCGAATGGTTCGGGATCCACATCGATGCCGAGCGAAATTCAGCAGCGAGTCACACATCGCGCCGCATCAGCACCGATGATTCGCGCGTTGCAGTGCTCGTGATCCCCACCGATGAGGAGGCTGAAATTGCACGGCAGACGTGGCAGCTGGTGACTGCGCCGTAAACAGGTTCGGGGTATTTGCCGGACATTTCATGGCTCACCCACACAATGTCAGCGGCCGAAGATAGCATTGACCCGTGGTCACCGCACTCTATCGCCGCTACCGGCCAGAAGCCTTTGCCGAGATGATCGGCCAGACGCAAGTCACGGATCCTCTCATGACTGCGCTGCGCACCGGTCGGATCGGCCATGCGTACCTGTTTAGTGGGCCGCGTGGCTGCGGTAAAACAACGTCGGCACGAATCCTGGCACGCTGCCTGAACTGCGCTGAGGGTCCAACTGACGCACCGTGCGGCACGTGTGAGAGCTGTGTTGAGCTCAGCCGTGACGGTGGGGGGTCACTCGACGTGGTTGAGATTGACGCGGCGAGTCACGGCGGTGTCGACGATGCGCGAGATCTCCGCGAGCGCGCGGTGTTCGCTCCCGCACGGGACCGATTCAAGATTTTCATCATTGATGAGGCCCACATGGTCACGGCAGGCGGCTTTAATGCCCTGCTGAAGATCGTGGAGGAGCCGCCGCCGCACGTAAAATTTGTGTTTGCGACGACGGAGCCCGACAAGGTCATCGGCACCATTCGCTCACGGACCCACCACTATCCGTTTCGGCTGATCGCGCCGGCAACGTTGACTGAGTACGTGCAGTCGTTGTGTGACTCGGAGGGCGTTGAGGCCGAGCCCGGAGTGCTGCCACTCGTCGTCCGTGCGGGTGGTGGCTCGGTGCGCGACACCCTTTCGATCCTCGACCAACTCATCGCTGGAACCGACGGCGGTGCGCTGACAGTCGAACGTGCTGCGGGGTTGCTTGGGTTCACGCACAGCGAGTTGCTTGATGATGTTGTCATCGCGTTTGGCTCGCGTGATGCCGCTGCCGCGTTCACAGCGACCGACCGGGTGGTGCAGACGGGGCAAGACCCGCGCCGCTTTGTTGAGGATCTGCTAGAGCGGCTCCGCGACCTGATCGTCGTTGGTGCGACGAGCGTTCAGGGGGCTATGGCGGTCTTCCGTGGTGTGCCCGAGGATCAGCTGCAGCGCATGTTCGAGCAAGCACAGACGTTTGGGCGCGCTGAGCTCTCACGGGTCGCTGACACGGTGAGCGAGACGCTCGACAAGATGACCGGTGCGACTGCTCCGAGGCTGCACCTGGAACTCATGGTGGCCCGCGCCCTCGTATTGCTCGGTGATGCACCGAGTGCTGCTCCCGTCGCATCGGCGGTGCGTGCGCAGGAGGCGGTGCCGGCAGCGCCGACATCGGAGCGGACGCCAACCTCGGCTGGGCCGCGTGAGCAATCACAGCGTGAGAATCCGCAGACTCAGCAGCGCGCGGCTGCCGCATCTCGCGGCGCTGGAGAGGAATCTGCGCAGGTTCCAAGCGACCAGTCTGCGGCCATGAACGCGGCGACTGGCGCGCGGTTTGATTCGTCTTCACTCGCAGACTCTGCACAGTCCGTCGCTCCCGAGGTGAGCGCGAGTGAGGCAGCGAGAAGCGCGCGCGAGTTCCTACGGAATGATTCCGCGGGCGCCGCATCGTTCGGGCGGCCGGTGACCGACGTGCTCGGAATGATGGAGAAGCAGCCCGAGTCCTCCGCCGTGTCTGCCGAAACTTCTGGACAAGAGGGGGAGGCAGAAAAACAGTCGCCACGCGCATCTCTAGCCCCCACTGAGTCTCCCCAACCAGCGGTCGATGGGACCGACGTGTTCGGGTTGGACGACCTGATCGGCATGTGGCCCGACCTGCTCGAAGAGATCCTTGAGAGCGACCGTGAGGCATGGAATGCTGTGCGCAATATCCAACCGTTGGCACTGGAGGGCGAAGTTCTCACCCTTGGTATTGCTTCGCAGTCAGACTTGGACGTATTCAAGAGCTCGGGTGCGGATGCGCTGAGAGACGCGATTCTCGGAGCGAGTGGTGTCCGTGTGGCATACAAACCGAAACGGGTAGCTGTTGGGGCAGCCCCACAGCAGTCAACACGTCAGGAAAGTGGCCGCGAGACCCCGGCACAGCAGAGTGGCGCCGCGGAAGCCACCTCTGAGCCAGAGGACCCCGACCCGGTCCCGCAATCCGCCGGATTGGACGATGACCCGGTGCTGCGTGCGGCGGAGGAACGGCTTGCCGCACTCCGCCCCCGAACACCCGAACCCGGTCAAGACGACGGCTACGCAGAATACATCGATCCGTCGGATGAAGACGAGCCCTACGCGGAGCCACCCACGCAGGCCGCCGAAGTGGCACCCGTAGCCGATCCGCCTGCGGTCGAAAGCCCACAATCCGAAAGTCCGAAGCCAGCAAAGAAGACACCGGAGTTTGTCCGCTACGGTGAGGCTGTGGTGCGCGAAGTACTGAGTGCAAGGTTTGTCGAGGAGCTGCCGCTCCCAGAATCGAGAGAGGGCTAATCCCGTGTATGACGGTATTGTCCAAGATCTAATCGAAGAGCTCGGTCGCCTGCCCGGCATCGGCCCAAAATCTGCGCAGCGTATTGCGTTCCACATTCTGCAGACGCAGAACTTTGACGTGTCCCGTCTCGCGGAACTCCTCACTGATGTGCGTGAGAAAGTACGCTTCTGCGAGATCTGCGGCAACATCACTGAAGAGGAACGCTGCTCGATCTGCCGCGATCCTCGCCGCGATCCATCGCTGATCTGCGTCGTTGAGGAACCAAAGGACGTGGTTGCGATCGAACGTACCCGCCAGTTCCGTGGCCTCTACCACGTGCTCGGCGGAGCGATCAGCCCGATTGACGGCATTGGGCCCGACGACCTCAACATTCCCGCACTCATGCGTCGCCTCGGCGAGAATGAAATACAGGAAGTAATTCTCGCCACCGATCCGAACCTCGAGGGGGAGGCGACCGCGGCGTACCTCTCCCGATTGCTCACCAGTATCGAGGTGCCCGTTTCACGGTTGGCTTCGGGGCTTCCCGTGGGCGGTGACCTTGAATTTGCGGACGAAGTCACGCTCGGACGTGCATTCGAGGGAAGGCAGAAGTTCACTTAGTTCTGAGCAGCCTGCTCCACCTCACCTCGCAGATGCATATGCAATCGCGGTAGACTGGGCGCTGGTTCGAAATACCGATTCGCAAAAGTTGGAGGTCCCTCGTGGCATTGATCGTGCAGAAATTCGGGGGATCGTCCGTCGCCGACGCCGAAGGTATCAAGCGAGTCGCGAAGCGAATCGTTGAAACGAGGCGCGCCGGCAATGACGTCGTCGTCGCGGTCAGCGCGATGGGCGACACCACCGACGAGCTGCTCGACCTGGCGAGCGAAGTCACTCCGATCCCAGCACCTCGCGAACTCGACATGCTGCTCACAGCAGGGGAGCGCATCTCCATGGCGCTCCTCGCCATGACCATCAAAGGGATGGGTGCAGAGGCACTCTCGTTTACGGGAAGCCAAGCCGGCATGATCACAACCGCAGAGCACGGCTCGGCAAAGATCGTTGATGTGACGCCGAAGCGCGTCCGTGAGGCACTCGACAAGGGAGCCGTTGCCATCGTCGCAGGTTTCCAAGGCTTCAACCGCGGCACCGGTGACATCACCACGCTCGGCCGGGGCGGATCCGACACGACCGCGGTCGCACTCGCCGCGGCTCTCGATGCCGATGTGTGCGAGATTTACACTGACGTCGACGGTGTGTTCACCAGCGACCCACGCGTCGTGCCGCTCGCACGGAAGATTGACGCGATTTCGGCCGAAGAAATGCTCGAGCTCGCTGCATCGGGCGCAAAAGTACTCCACCTCCGCGCCGTCGAATATGCTCGCAGGCACGGAGTGGTACTGCACGTCCGATCCTCGTTCTCCAGCGAGACCGGCACCATCGTCTACGACCCCGCGAAGGGGCATCCGAAGGGAGACCAGGTGGAAGAGCCAATCATCACAGGTATCGCCGCTGAGAAGAACGAAGCGAAAATTACTGTGGGTGACGTCCCAGACGTTCCAGGAATGGCCGCACAGATTTTCGAGCTTGTGGCAAAAACCAACGCGAACATCGACATGATTGTGCAGAACGTGTCGGCCGCCGACACCAATCGCACAGACATTTCGTTCACCGTTCCGTTGGGCGACGGGCGCAAGGTCATCGAGGCCCTCGAATCAGAGCGTGAGGAGATCGGGTTCCAGACGCTCCAGTACGACGACCAGATTGCGAAAGTCGCGGTGGTCGGTGCAGGCATGCGCTCAAGCTCAGGTGTGTCGGCCCTGCTCTTCCGCACGCTCTACGACGCAAACATCAATATCGAAATGATCTCAACCTCGGAGATCCGCATCTCGGTCGTGACGAGAGCCGATCTTCTCGACAAAGCCGTGCAAGTACTGCACACCGCATTCGGCCTTGATGCCGATGGCGAAGCGGTGGTGTACGCGGGCACAGGCCGCTAACAAGAACGGATTCATTTATGCAAGATCAGAGCCTTTCGCTCGCAGTTGTCGGCGCCACCGGACAGGTCGGTGCAGTCATGCGGACGCTCCTCGAGCAGCGCAACTTCCCAGCCACAAAGGTCCGCTTCCTCTCGAGCGCGCGCTCCGCGGGCAAGACCCTTACGTTCCGCGGCGAAGAAATTACCGTCGAAGATGTGGAGACCGCAGACAAGAATGGCATTGACATTGTGCTCTTCTCTGCTGGCGGTGCCGCATCGAAGAAGTACGCGCCCATGTTTGCGGCTACCGGCGCCATTGTGATCGATAACTCGAGTGCCTGGCGCCTCGACCCCGAGGTGCCGCTGGTCGTGAGCGAAGTTAATCCACACGCCATCGACAACTCACCCAAAAAGATCATCGCGAACCCCAACTGCACCACCATGGCGGCCATGCCCGTCATGAAAGCGCTGCACGCGGAGGCAGGTCTCGAGCGACTCATAGTGACGACGTTCCAGGCGGTCTCGGGCTCTGGTCTCGCCGGCGCGAACGAGCTTTCGAAGCAGGTGAATGCTGCGGTGGAGTCCGGTCACATGGATGAGCTCGTCCACGACGGTTCCGCGGTGTCGTTCCCGGATCCTGATGTGTATGTGAAGCCGATCGCTTTCAATGCCTTGCCGCTCGCAGGGTCCATCGTTGATGACGGTCAGGGCGAGACAGACGAAGAGAAGAAGCTCCGCAATGAGAGCCGCAAGATTCTTGAGCTCCCCGAACTGCTCGTCTCTGGCACCTGCGTGCGTGTGCCCGTGTTCTCCGGCCACTCACTGTCGATCAACGCGGAGTTTGCGAACGACATCAGTGCGGAACGAGCTCGCGACGTACTCGCGGCGGCCCCAGGAGTTGAGCTGAGCGATGTGCCCACTCCCCTGGATGCTGCAGGGCAGGATCCGGCACTGGTTGGCCGCATCCGTGAGGATCAGTCGGCACCCGCCGGACGAGGTCTGACGCTGTTCGTGTCGAGCGATAACCTGCGAAAGGGTGCGGCGCTGAACGCCGTGCAGATCGCTGAGATCGTCGCGAAGAAGGTTGCCCCCTAGCGAGAAACTGAAGTTGACGCTATGCGGTCGGCTCGAGGGTGATGAGACTCGCCTCGGGCCGGCACGCAAAGCGAACCGGGGCATAGATTGAGTTGCCGAGCCCCGCACTGACGTTCAAGAAAGCTGCACGCGTGGCGTCATACCAAACGCTCATACCGCTCGCCTGCTTCAGCGGGAGATCGCAGTTTGACGTGAGAGCACCGATGCCAGGTACACGAACCTGACCGCCATGAGTGTGTCCCGCAAGAATGAGATCTGCCCTTTCGCGAAGCAGATCGTCAAGCGCCGCCTGATAGGGCGCATGTACAACGCCCAAGCGGACTGAGCCCTCAGCGCCACCGGAATCGGTCGATGTGCCGCTCCTCGTATTGGCCTGGTTCTCGTCAGTAGCGAGCTTCGCGACTTCCGCGCGCATGCGTGCGGCGTCGTCATAACGAATGTGGGGGTCGCCGAGCCCGAACAGCTCAATGTGTGTGCCCCGCACCCGCACGCGCGTTGCCGCATTGTTGAGGTCAGTGAACCCGAGCTCATCGGTCAACGATGCGGTGAGACGCGCGTTGTCGATGTCTTTCTCGCGAGTACTCAACCGGCTGGGCTCCATGAGATATTTCAGCGGGTTCTTGAGTTTCGGTCCATAGTAGTCGTTCGAACCGTGCACAAAGACGGTGGGCACCTCGAGTTCTGCGAGCGGCTTCAACGCATGGACCAGTGAGGGGCGGGCCTGCAGGTGACCCATCAGATCCCCGGTGAGAACGAGGAGGTCGGGGCGAAGCTGCGCGAGTGATCGAACCCAGTCAATTTTGTTTGACTGCCACGGTGCGAGGTGCAGGTCTGACAGTTGCAGGATCTTGATGGGTGCAGCACCCGGGGAGAGCACCGGCAAGCTATGGCGTCGGATCGTAAAGAGCCGGCGCTCAATGAGCGTTGACCAGAGGACGAGCCCCGCGGCGGTTGCTCCGAGAGCGACCCCCACGGGGCTCCTGCGGTTTCTCACCATGGCTAGTCGCAGTCCACGGTCACAGTGATTTGACTATCTCTCTTCGCATCGGATCCGGCGCCCGGACTTACTCCTGTGACTTCGCCACCACCGGGGTTCCCACCATCGCCGCTACAGGTCAGGCGTATTCTGCTAAAGCCAGCGCTGTTGAGCGCAGACTCGGCCTCTCGTCCTTCCATGCCGGTGACGTCCGGTACTTCGGTCATGCTGCCGTTGCTGCGGTACAGTGTGATGCCCGTTCCGCGGCTGACTGACGCACCAGCCTCTGGGTCAGTTCGCGCCACGCGACCCTCTGCTTGGCTCGAGTCGTCATCGCCACCATCAGTCACGTTAAAGCCGAGTCCTCTCAGCATCTCCATGGCCTCGTCAAAGTCTTGGCCCTCGACGTTGGGTACTTCGACCATGACCTGTTTCAACGCTGATTCTGAAGGTGCTGGGAACGCATCCCCGCCGTACTTCTGGTCGGCCACATTCATCATGGCGGGCCATACACGCTCGTCACCAGTGTCGACGGGACGGAAGAACTGGGTGTTCACCTTGCCCTTCACGTTGCCCACCCACGCCACAGTCGCAACCTTACTGCTTGCGCCAGCGGTCCAGTTATCAACGTAACTGTCGGAGCTACCAGTCTTCGCGAGGTGAGGGACACCGGTGGAGGATCGCGCGTGACCACCCAGACCGTTCTTCACCACACTTTCGAGTGCGAAAGCGGTACCTGCCGCGACCTCGGGTGAGATCGCGTTAGTACATTCGCTCTTCGTGAACGGTACTTCTTCACCGTCGGGACCAGTAATCTTATCGATCGGCACCGGGGTGCACACTTTACCCTCGCCGGCAAAGCCCGCGTAGGCGCTCGCTAGTGTGATCGGAGCGATCTCGTCACTACCCGCATAAACACCGGACGGTACGCGGGTGAGATCAGTAGTCTCGAAGTTAGGGAGGTACGAGAAATCCGGGTTGGTGAGCGGCGAGGCTCGATGCAGCCCCATCCGCTCCATCAGGTCGAACGTGTCACAGAGATCCATCTGTTGCTGCATCGACACGAAACCACCGTTGACTGAGCGCTCGATCGCGGTCAGAACCGTTTGGTTTCCACGCGTGAACAGGTTGTCGTTCTGGAATTTCCAGGAGTCATACCCGTACACGCCACCGTCGAAGCACTTCGCGGCGAACGATGACGACTCAACTGTTCGCCCGTCAACATTCACCATCTCACGCACCGAGTGCCCGGTTCGGACCCACTCTGCAAGCGTGAATGCCTTTGCTGTCGAACCAATTTGGAAGCCGCGTGAGCCCCCGTAGTCGTAGTCGGTGTTGTAGTTGATACTCGTAAAGTTCGGGTCGGCCTTGAGTTTGTCCGGGTTATTACTGAACGGACGGTTCTGAACCATGCCGAGGACTCGACCTGTGCCAACCTCGACGCTCACTCCTGCGCCGCCAATGTCGATGCCTTCCATTTGGGCGGGGATATTGGCTTGCATCGCTTCGAGTCCGGCTTTCTGGATATCGAGATCGATGGTGGTGGTGATGTCATAACCACCGCGCATGAAGTTAAACTCGCGTTCGGCGGGGGTGTTGCCGAATCGCGGATCGTTCAAGATGTAGAGCTGCACATAGTTGCAGAAGTGCCCGAGGCCCTGATTCTCGGCGACTGCACAACCGGCTACACGAGGCGTAATGTTCGGCTCGACCGGGGTCTCGATGGCCTCAGCATGCTGAGCCTGAGTAATCTTTCCGTGCGACAGCATCGAGTCGAGAATCTTGTCGCGGCGGTCCTGATTGGCCGGAATATTTTCTTCAAGGTCGATTTGCAGGAGCGACGGGTTGTTCACGGTCGCCACAAGGCTTGCGGCCTCTGCGAGCGACACATCTTGTGCACTCTTCCCGTAGTAGTACTGTGCCGCCGACTCGATACCGTAAATTTGGCGCCCGAACAGGGAGATATTCAAGTATCCGAGCAGGATCTCGTCTTTTGAGTACTGCTTCTCGATACTCACTGCGAGACGCATCTCTTTGAGCTTGCGATCCATATCTTGCCCCATCGCATCCTCGTAGGCAGCCTCGCGCTCTTCCTCATCAGGAATCGACTCTGCTTCTTGCACCAGGACGTTACGGACGTACTGCATAGTGACGGTCGAAGCGCCGGAGAGGTTTTGACCTGCCAGGTTTTGTGCCACTGCACGACTGGTTGCGAGGACGTCGACGCCCCCGTGTGTGTAGAAGCGAGGATCCTCCTCCGCGACCGCAGCGTCTTTCACATACTGTGAAATGTCATCCCACTCGACCATCTCACGGTTCTGTGCATAGAACGTCGCGACCTCAACATTCTTGTCATCTGAGTTCTTGGCATAGATCGTCGAGGGCTGTGCCAACTGACCCGGGTCGAGGTGGTTTGGGAGGTTCTCAAAAATGCTGATGGCGGACGAAGCAGCTGCGCCGCTCACCGCCACAATCGGAGTCACGGCTGCGGTAATGAGTACGCCAGCGACCGCGCTCATTGCAATTGCGCCGATGAGGCCACTGAGCGCACCGCTTGCGCTGCGAGGCTTCGCTGTGCGGACCGAGCCGTTTTTTCCGCGCGACGATCTAGAAGTCTTTGGGGACATAGACTCTAGAGTAGGTGACAGACCTGTAAATCAGCTTGTTCAAAGCTGATTTCTCGCCTGATTCGTTACACAGTGTTGACCTATGAAAGGGGATGCAGATATGAGCGATGCAAACGAGGCCGAGGCGCCGAAGTGGGAGTACTTCGTGACTCCGTTGTTGCTGCACAATGAAGCGCAGATCCTAAATAATTGGGGTGCGAAAGGTTGGGAACTTGTGCAGATTATTGAGGGCCCTGCGGGCGGAAACGTCGCGTACCTGAAAAGGAAGATCTGATATGTCAGCGATTGAAAATCGTCTACGCGAGCTCGGCTACGAGATTCCAGAAGTTGCCGCCCCGGTTGCCGCGTACGTTCCCGCGCTGCGTCGTGGGAACCTGGTCCATACGAGTGGCCAGCTGCCGTTCGTGAACGGCGCGTTGCCTGCGACCGGCAAAGTTGGGGAGGGCCCAGGGCTCGTGTCTCCTGAGCAGGCAGAGCAGCTGGCGGAAGTCTGCGCACTCAATGCGCTCGCGGCAGCTCGCGGCGTGCTCGGGTCGCTCGACAAGATCAAGCAGGTCGTCAAGGTGACCGTGTTTGTGGCTTCAGACACGTCGTTCACCGCGCAGCCCAGCGTTGCGAACGGGGCGTCGATGTTCCTCGGCCGTGTGTTTGGTGATCTCGGTATTCACGTGCGTTCCGCGGTGGGTGTCGCGGTGCTCCCACTTGATGCCCCAGTTGAGGCCGAGTTCTCGTTCGAGGTCCAGGACTGATCCTGCGCAACTCAATCTGAACCTACGATGGGCCGGAATCCGTATTGGATCCCGGCCCATCACAATTGTGAGCGCGCCCCGCAGCTACTTTGTAGCGAGCTCGTCCCGCATGCGCTGTGAGATGGACTGCATCACTGACGTATCGGCGAGGGTCGTAGTGTCACCAACGTCTTTCCCCTCGGCTGCAGACTTCAGGAGCCTGCGCATGATCTTGCCTGAGCGCGTCTTCGGGAGCTCACCCACAACGAATACCTGCCTGGGGCGGGCGATCGCGCCGATTTGGTCGGCGACGTGCTTCTTGAGGTCGACCTCGGCCTCTTCGGGTGTGAGCAATTCCTGCTGAGATTTCAGGATCACAAACGCCACGACAGCCTGCCCGGTTGTTGCATCGTCGGCGCCGACCACCGCGGCCTCTGCTACCGCGTGATGCTCGACGAGGGCGGACTCCACCTCGGTTGTGCTGAGCCGGTGGCCCGACACGTTCATCACGTCATCGACGCGGCCCAGGAGCCAGAGATCCCCATCTTCATCGAGTCTCGCGCCGTCACCGGCGAAATACTTATCGCCGAACTTTGTCCAGTAGGTGTCGATGAAGCGCTGTGAGTCACCCCAGATATTTCGGACCATGCTTGGCCAGGGCCGCTCAACGACCAGAAAGCCGCCTTGCCCGCGTTCGGCAGTTTCCCCGTTCTCGTCGACGACGCCCACCGAGATGCCAGGCTGGGCGATCTGGGCACTGCCCGGTTTGAGTTCGGTGAGCCCCGGGAGTGGGGACACCATGATCGCGCCGGTTTCGGTCTGCCACCAGGTGTCCACAATTGGAGCGGATCCTGCGCCAATGACCTCTCGGTACCAGCGCCATGCTTCTGGGTTGATGGGTTCCCCGACACTGCCGAGGAGACGGATGCTGGAGAGGTCGTACTGTTCCGGAACTTGGCGTCCCACCTTCATGCACGAACGGATCGCAGTCGGTGCCGTATAGAAGATGGACACCTTGTATTTTTGGATGATCTCCCACCAGCGGCCCCAGTTCGGGGTGTCTGGGGTGCCCTCATAGATGACCTGTGTGGCGCCGTTCGCGAGGGGGCCGTAGACCACGTAGCTGTGGCCCGTGACCCAGCCGATGTCGGCCGTGCACCAGAAGACATCCGTTTCGGGCTTCAGATCGAAAATGTCGCGGTGAGTGGTCGAGACCTGGGTGAGGTAGCCGCCTGAGGTGTGCAGGATCCCCTTGGGGTTTCCCGTGGTGCCGGAGGTATAGAGAATGAACAATGGGTTCTCGGCGGGGAAACCCTGAGGTGTGTGGTCGCCCTCACACGCCTGAATCTCTTCATGCCACCAGAGGTCGCGCCCCTCCTGCATTGTGATCTCATTCTCGGCGCGCTGCACGACGAGGACATTCGTGACCGAAAGCTCATTCCCGTTTTCGATGGCGAGTGCGTCGTCAACGGTCGGCTTGAGTGCGGAGACGCGGCTCTTGCGGTATCCGCCGTCGGCGGTGATGACGAGCTTGGCTTCGGCGTCGTCGATGCGCGAACGCAGGCTGTCGGCGCTGAACCCGCCGAAGACAACGGAGTGTGCGGCACCGAGCCGAGCAACCGCCAGCATCGCAACGACCGTTTCCGGAATCATGGGCATGTAGATGGCGACGCGATCGCCCGCGGTGACGCCAAGGTTGATGAGCATATTTGCTGCTCGTTTTACCTCGTGGGTCAGCTCCGCGTACGTAATGGTGCGGGTGTCTCCGGGCTCACCCTCGAAGTGGATGGCAACGCGATCACCGAGGCCCGCGGCCAGATGGCGGTCGAGGCAGTTTGCAGTGACGTTCAGTTCGCCGTCTGCAAACCACTTTGCGAACGGCGGGTTCGTCCAGTCGAGCACCTCAGTAAACGGCTTCGTCCACTGCAGCTTGCGTGCTTGCTCGGCCCAGTATGCTTCTGGCTCCTCGGCAGCTTTCCAATAGATTGAGGGATCCTGCTGGTTCGCTTGTGCACGGAACTCTGGGCTTGGGGGGTAGGTTTCCGCGTCGAGAGGGTAGCTCTCGATCGTGCTGCTCTGGTCAGTCATGGACGTCTTTATCCCATCGTATCTTCGGGCAGCAAGGCCCGTTCTTGCGCACGAGCCGCATTACTCGTCGTAACTCAAAGGGTAAAATATATAATCCGGTCAAGCAAGCCGAAATGGCATCAATGTGCAGATGATTTCTGCTCACACAGCGTTTCGCAGCGCTGAACCACGTGAGTTCTCCACAGATTGGTCTTTGTCACTCTGTGTGACGGGGTACGTCTGCTTCGCTCAGCGTATGCAGGCATTGTTTCGTTCCGCCACCTCGCGCCGGCCGCCTCCCGCTGGGCATAATGCCACGACGATCGTGGCTCCAGCCGTGGCGCGCTCCCGTACTGCAGCACTGGGCCTTGATGCACGGCGCGCCCTCGGGGGACTCCTCCCACTTCTCGACGACTCTGAACTGCGGGACCTGCTCGTGCAGGTCGACGGAGGAGAGGGCAGGTTGTGGCTTGATCGAGGAGGGCGCTTGCTCCCGGTGGCAGGCTGGCGAGCGGACCCGGAAGCAGTGCGGCGCCTCGCCGTCGCACTGATATCTGCCGGTGGCCGGCATATCGACGAGTTGCATCCGTGCGCCGATGTACACCTGGGGAGCGGTATCCGAGTGCACGCAGTGTTACCTCCGATTGCCGTGGCGGGTGCTGCTGTGTCAATTCGTCTACCCAGGGCGCAGCCACTCAGCTTCGCATCACTGGTGCACGCAGGGCTGTGTGGAGTGCACACAGCGAACTGGCTGTGGCGGGCAATCCGTGACCGTCGCAACCTCCTCATCACCGGAGGAACGGGCACCGGGAAGACCACCTTGCTTGCTGCGCTTCTCGACCTTGCTGACATTCACGAGCGGATCCTCACGATTGAAGACGTGGCAGAGTTGCGACTGCGTCACCCACATCGCGTCGCACTGGAAGCGCGTCAGGCCAATGCGGAGGGCGCAGGGGAGGTACCGCTCGACCGGCTCCTCCGAGAGGCGCTTCGGATGCGGCCAGATCGCATCGTACTCGGGGAATGCCGGGGCCGGGAGGTGGTGACACTCTTAGCGGCGCTCAATACGGGTCACGATGGAGGTGCCGGGACGCTGCACGCAAGCAGGATCACCGACGTCCCGGCAAGACTCGAAGCACTGGGCACGGCTGCTGGCCTCGACCCATCGGCCCTCGCACGGCAGGTTGTCTCAGCACTGCACGCGGTCGTCCACCTCGAACGCGATGAGAGTGGACACCGCATCGCCTCGATCGGTACGTTCGCACTGAGCTCCGCAGGGACACTCGCGGTGGAGGTGCCGCCGTGACCCTAGTGAAGCTGCTCACGAAAGCGCGAGAGACGGTTTCCCACTCACTCGAGTACGTGCGTCAGCGATTAGGTTCAGTGAAAGCACGCTTCCCCTCACCCGGCTCGCATCACGGCCGCCACGCGGCCAGCACGATTCACGCCGAAGCCGTGATTGTGCGCGCTGCAGTGCTTCTCCGAGGTGGCGTCGGTTCACAGCGTGTCTTCGAAGCGCTCAGCGAGGAAATGCCAGAAGAAGTTGTGGTGACCCAAGTTGCTCAACGAATTCAGGCAGGCAGTACACCCGCACAGGCGCTCGCCGCAGCCGACGGGCGTGAGTGGCGACTGCTCGCGGCGGCGTGGGATCTGGCAACCCGAAGTGGCGCACCGCTTGCGCCAGCACTCGATCGCATCGCTGGGTCCCTTCGCGCACTCGAAGAGTTACGCGAACGTCGGCAGACCCTGCTCGCTGGCCCACGTTCGACGGTTCGACTGGTGACGCTCTTACCTCTCATCTCGGTGCTGATGGGCACGCTGCTGGGCTTTGAACCGGTCGCCGTGCTCCTTAGCCCGAGTGGCGCGGTGCTCCTCGTGGTCGGACTTGCACTGCTCACCCTAGGGGTAGTTTGGGCGCGGGCAATCACGAGGCAAGTGGAGCAGGAGGATCGCGTCACCGGGCTGGAGTTCGAGCTTCTCGCGATCGCACTCGGCGGCGGCGCACCTCCGACGCTCGCGCTCAGGCAGGTGGTGGACAGTGCTGACGCCGCTGGTGCCGAATGGATTCGCTTTGACGCATTCACCCGTGCCGGGGAGGTGCGTCGCACTATCGAATCTGCCGCCGGGCTTGGCGCGCCGGTCGGAATGCTGCTTCTGGAAGAGGCCTCCGCAAGCCGGGTTAAAGCGCACGCCGATCTGCAACGCTCGGCTGAGCAACTCGGCATTCGCGTCCTCGTTCCGTTAGGCGCCTGCGTGCTCCCCGCCTTTGTTGTACTCGGGGTGCTGCCGGTGTTGTTCGCCATGCTCGGCGAACTCGGCTCTGGAGAGTAGTACTTCTCCGCTCACAGTGTGTGTCCGAGCACACAGGCACAGATTTTACTGTGCACACCATCCACGCATCCGACGCAGGAGGCAGCATGGGTCCAACCGGTGTTCGCCGGGCCGTGCATGAGAGTGAAGGAAGAACCGTGGCCCACCAATTAACGCTCGTCCCAGAGCAGGAGCCGGAACCAAACAAGAACACGGGTGACCCCTCGACCCATTGGGTGCACCAAGCGTGGAGGCCAGGCCGACCCGTGGCAGCCGACAGGCGCACGAATCGTGCCTCAGAAAGTGCTGCGCAAGGGGCCTCCTCGGAGAATGACCTCGAGGCCGGAATACTCGCCGGTGACCGTGGCGCAGTGACGGCTGAATACGCGATTGTGATCATGGC
>JBQDBM010000027.1:0-23218 GCA_052090925.1 Leucobacter sp.
GGTCTCCATAGTAGGCAGGTGCGCTTCCTGTATCTGCTATCGGAGTGCTTGGTGAGCCAACGAACGACCTCGACACCGACATGTTGGCGGCGATGGAGGATCTGCTGGACTCCTGGCCCGGCACCCTGATCGTCGTGTCGCACGACCGGTACTTCCTGGAGCGCGTCACTGATCAGCAGTACGCGATCCTGAATCGCGGTCTCCGACACCTACCCGGAGGCGTGGATGAGTATCTGAAGCTGCGGACGGCGGAGCAGGCATCGGATGCGGCAGGATCGGTGCCGGTGAACGTTCAACCTCCGGCTGCCAAGTCGGTCAGCGCCCTCTCGGGCGCCGAGCTCCGGGCAGCGGAGAAAGAGCTCGCCTCGGTCGAGCGCCGTATCGAGAAACTGCAGCGCGAGGCCGCTGATGCACGAGCGAAGCTCGCCGACCTTGATCAGAGCGACTTCCAATTACTCGCCGATGAGATGGCGAGCATCACGAAACTGGAAGATGAGGCGGCTGGTCTTGAAGAACGGTGGCTTGACCTGTCTGAACAACTCGGGTAGTAGGTATCAATCGGCGAGTTGTGCCGCGAGCGCACGCAGCACCGTTTCGGGTTGTGTGCCTGCCGTATAACTTGCAACGATCACACGACTGCGATCACCGGCATCCGCTGTGAGCCACTGGCTGAAACTGTCACACAACTGTCGGAGGTCGCGGTCGAGCGCAACTGCGGCTCGGGGGATCTGGCCACGAAGCCACCCGCGCAGCACCAGGTTGTGCACGGACGCAACCGAGGCTGAGAACGCCGAAGCTACCCACGCGGGCACATGTTCTGGCAGCACCGTGCGCAGATAGTCCGTGAGGACTCGCTCGTAACGGTGAGTGATGATGAGTTCGCGGTCTCTGAGCGCTGGGGTGTGATGCAGCAGATCGAAGCGGCGTCGCGCGGCTGCAGCGTCACGGGTGAGCAGATCGAGTACGTCTCCCGTTCCCTGAATCACCGCCTCAATAACCGGAAGCTCAGTGTGTGCCAAGAAGTCCTTGAGCTGACCGAGCGCATGGTCGTGGTCGGCAAATACGACGTCGTCCTTGTTTCCGAAGCGCCTGAAGAACGTGCTGCGGCTCATCCCGACCGCTTCAGCGAGGTCTTCCACTGTCGTGGCGGCATAGCCTCGCTCAGACATTTTTTGGACGGCGGCGGCTGATGCATCGAACGGGACCGTGGAGCGCGACCGTTTCGAAACCATAGTGGAAAAAGTATCACAGCGGCCCCGAGTGGGACGGCGTCCCAGTTTGCTCTCGGCCGATTGTCACTCAATCAGATCACGAACTCTGAAACGTGACGTTTGCTCTGGGACTCAGTTTCAGGCAGACTCGGTGAGGGTGAGATGCGCAGCTCACCGCTGAGCTCGAAAGGGAGCTGACGATGGCCTCAGTACGTCCGCAGCACACTGTATTGGGAACGGCCGAACCCGAGTATGAACTCTGGGAGCCGCTCGATACCGACGTGGCTGGTGCATTCCAGGGGATCTCTGTGGAGGATCTCGAGTATCGAAATCGTGCTCGAGCGTTTGTGCAGGACGAGGTGCGGCCGGTGATTGCGGGGCGCTGGGATCGTGCGGAGTATCCGCTGGATCTCGCGAGGCGCCTCGGTGACCTCGACCTCCTTCGCGACGGCATTAGCGTTTCTGGGTTCCCCGAGCAGAGTCTCCTCGCGGCCAGCCTCGTCACGATGGAGCTCAGCCGTGGTGACGGATCAATCGGCACCATCGTTGGAGTGCAGGGCGGCCTTGCATTGCGTTCTATCGCGTTCTGCGGATCTCACGAACAGAAAGAGCGGTGGTTGGCACCGCTCTCATCGGGGACCGAGCTTGGCGCATTCGCGCTGACCGAACCCACGCACGGTTCAGACTCCGTCAGCCTCGAAACGTCTGCCCAGCGCACCCATGATGGCTACCAGATCGACGGTCACAAGAAGTGGATCGGCTCGGGCAACGTCGGAGAAATCTCGGTGGTGTGGGCGCGCGGCGATGACGGCCAGGTGCAGGGGTTCCTCGTGCCCCAGGATGCCCCCGGGTATCGCGCAACCACCATCGAGGGCAAGATCTCACTCCGTGCGATCTGGCAGGCCGACATTGAACTCGACGGTGTGGTGGTGTCGGCAGATGCTCGGATGCCAGGAGCTAACTCGTTCAGGGACACGGCACGCGTCCTCCAGGCAACTCGGCTCGGCGTTGCTTGGGCCGGCCTCGGCCACGCGTTGGCGGTGTACGAAACCGCGGTCCACTACGCCAAGCAGCGCGTGCAATTCGGGCGCCCTCTCGCAGCATCACAGATCGTACAGAGCCGTCTCGCGGAGATGCTGAGTCAGCTCACGGGTCTCCAGACACTCCTGATGCAGCTCACCCGCGCGGAGGAAGCGGGAGAGCTCAGTGGTCCGGGTGCGTCACTCGGTAAGTACACGGCGACACGGACCGCACGCGACATGGCCCGCAATGCGCGGGACCTCCTCGGAGGCAATGGGATCCTGACCCAAAACCGGGTCGCCCGCCACTTTGCCGACATCGAGGCGCTGCATACCTACGAGGGAACCGAGACGGTGCAGGCACTCATCATTGGCCGCGAAATTACGGGGTATTCTGCGTTCGCTTAGGCCACTACGCGGAACGTGTCGAGGGCAGGATCACTGGCGCCACGCACGTACCCGGCGGGTGCGGACGCCGTCGTACGCAAGAACTCCACTACCTCTGCGTTCAGCACCTCGCCGGGGAGCACGTTCGGCACACCAGGTGGGTAGGCCGCGAGTGAGTCCGCCGAGATGCGGCCGATGGCTGCCACGTGTGAAACCTCTTCGACACGACTGAAGAATGCCTCGTCGAGTCCCATGGCGCGATCACAGCTCCCCGGGAGGATGATCGGTCGCTCCGGTTCAATGGCTGCCTCGGGCAGCGCCTGCAAGGACTCCCAGAACCGACGGACGTCGACTGGTGACGTAGCCCCTACGAGGAGGAGCAGTGCGGAAGGGGTGGAGAGTTCGCAGTACACGCGGTGATCCCGCAGCAGCTGATAGTGCGCATCGCTGCCGGTAATCCCGGCACCTCGAGTGTCGATCGCGATTTTGAATGGGTCGTGAGCGACAGTGCCGGGGCTCTCACTGATGTCAGGGGTGGCGTCTCGAAAGCGGCGGTCCTCGCGCACGAGGCGGCGAATCTCTTCGGCCGAATCGAGCGCTTGCTCAATCATGTCCGGGCGAGTGATGAGATGCCGCCTTGCCTCATCGAGAGACGCGAGCAGCAGACCGCTCGTGCTCGTCGACTGATAGGAGCGTACGACGCGGTCGACGAGCGACTCGATGTCTTTCGCGTGGGAACCGTGCCCCAGGTGGAGCATGGCGGTCTGCGCGAGCGACCCTGCCCCTTTCTGCGTACTCGAGATGACCAGGTCGGCACCGAGACGCACGGCATTCTCCGGGAGGCGCGGGTGCAACCCAAAGTGTGCGCCCCAGGCCTCGTCGACGATGAGTGGGACACCGTGCGCGTGTGCGGCATCCGCGATGGCTTCGATGTCTGCGACGGCGCCAAAGTAGCTGGGGGAGACGATGTAGACGGCTGCGCTGTCTGGGTGCTCGCGGAGGGTGTCTGTCACCTGCTCGGCGGTGACGCCGTGTGAGGATCCGAGCCCTGCGTCGACGTACCCGTGAACGAAGTGCGGGGTGATCCCGACATGCGTAATGCCATCGATGACGCTCGAGTGCACGCTGCGCTGCACCACCGCCTCTGAACCGAGACCACGGACGACGGTGGTAGCAATGTGGTTGCAGCCGGAGGCGCCGGTGGTGACGAACCAGGTGCGGCTCGCGCCCCACGCCTCAGCTGCAAGATCTTGTGCCTGCATGATGGGGGTGCGGCGCCCCGGTGAAACCAGTCGCCAACTCTCTTGATCGACCCCACTAAAGAGCATCGGGAAGTCGAGGGCGAGGGCGTCAGCACCAACGAGTGAAGCGACGCCCGGCGCATGTGCCTCCTCACCCTGGTGCGCTGGAACGTGGAGGCGTTGCCAATCGTGTGAGGCGAGTGAGCGCAGCGCGTCCGCGTACGGGGTCTCACACTGTCGCTCAGAGATCGCTCGAGGCTGTGCGACTCGGGCCGCCTGTGGCGGTGCTCCGGCGGAGAGGGGGATCGCAGCAGGCGGACTCGGCATCAACATATGCCCAGAGTAGGCGGCAATGCTCCCCTGGGGAATGTCACGTTATCGTCTCCTGTGACATACTGGCTATACTATGTTGAGTTTGCAACAGCTCCGTGTACTTACTGCGGTGAGAGACCATGGCAGCCTCACGCGTGCGGCAAACGCACTGCACTATGGCGTCCCCACTGTGACGCATCATCTGCGCGCCCTCGAAGCCCACCTGCAGGTGCCACTTGTCGCCACAGGTCGCAGCGGCACGAGCCTCACCCCCATCGGTGTTTCGTTTGCTGCGACTGCAGACGAGGTGTTGACATTGATCGCCCGAGCCGAGCAAGAGGTGGAGGATCAGCGCGACGCCGGCGTCGTCACACTGCGTGTCGGCACGTTCTCGTCGATCGGCTCCCGCTTGCTCCCCGCGGCCGTCTCTGACCTCTACGAGCGCACGTCGGTGCGGGTCGAAGTGGTTGAGGCCGAACCGACTGAAGTCGTGCGGATGCTGCGCGCGGGAGAAGTGCACGCTGGACTCATTTATGACGCAACTTCCGAGCCCGGATTTATCGCACCAGATCTCGTTCTCGAAACGCTGCTCTCTGAGCCCTACCGGGTGCTTGTCTCCAGCACAGGAGAGTTGGCGGCACATGACGTCCTCGATTTCGCCGAGCTCAGCGAGGTCCCCTGGGTACTCAGCCGGAGCGAACACGAGGCATCCGACCGGGTTCTTCGACGAGTCTTCGCTGAGCTGGGAGCTGAGACCAGGGAAATTATGCGCACCGACGATCTCTATATGATCCACGGCCTCGTGGCAGAGGGTCTCGGCTGCGCGCTCACCACCGCCACCGCGGTTGATGCCGACTTCGACGTGGCGCTGCGGCCCACGAGACAGAACCTTGGTGAGCAGCGTGTCTCGTTTGTCACGCGTCGAGGCGCAGTGCCGCCGGCGGCACGCTGGCTCGGGGAAAGCCTACGTGGAATTGTGCAAAAGCGGTCCCCGCGGCATCGCGTGGGTGACGCCGGTCAGGCCGATCCCTAGACTGTGTTCTAGCCAGCTGCGGCGACCCAAAGAGGAGAGTGTGAGATGACCACGTGGCGGATGCCCATCGAAAGCCACGAACACGAGCGTCTGTGGATGGCGTGGCCGACAAGTGGATATACGCTCGGTGAGACCGAGGCCGAGGTACTCGAGGCCCGCGAAACATGGGCAGCGGTTGCGAACGCTGCGAGTGAGTGTGAACCCGTCTCTGTTGTCGTGAACCCGGGGGACGAGCGTGTGGCCGCCAAGCATCTTTCTGGTGCAATTGAGCAGGTCATCGCGCCGCTCGATGATGCGTGGATGCGCGACATCGGGCCGAGCTTTGTGGTGGGTGATGACGGGCAGCTCGGGGCCGTGAACTTCGTGTTCAACGGCTGGGGCCAGCAAGACTGGGCCAGCTGGGACAACGATCAACACATCGGCAAGATCGTTGCTGAAGCGGCTGGTGCCACCCTCATCGACTCCCAACTCGTCAATGAGGGCGGTGGCATTCAGGTCGATGGCACCGGCCAGGTGGTCCTCACCCGGACCGTGCAACTCGACCCAGGACGGAACCCCGATTGGACCCGGCAGGGCGTGGAGGAGGAACTCACTCGTACTATCGGCGCCACGAACTTTCTCTGGCTGCCGCGAGGGCTCACCCGCGACCACGAGACCTACGGCACGCGGGGACACTCCGACATCCTTGCGGCATTCACATCGCCCGAGGTGCTTTTGATGCACCGCCAGAACTCTGAGTCGCACCCCGACCACCGCATCGCACGAACAAACCGCGGTGTCGCCGAGCAATACATCCGAGACACCTCGTCCGGCCTCGAGATCTTGGACCTTCCGGCACCCGAGACCCTCCGCGACGCGGAGGGGTTTGTCGACTACAGCTACATTAACCACGTCGTATTGAATGGCGTGGTGCTCGCCTGCGCATTCGACGATCCCGCAGACGACCGCGCGCTCGCTACGCTCCGCGAGGTCTACCCGGGCCGCGACGTGGTTGGCATTGATGCTCGGCCACTCTTCGCGCGGGGCGGTGGCATTCACTGCATTACGCAGCATCAGCCGAAAGTCACCGAGACACCGTTCCCTGCGACTGCGTAAGAACCTCAACCAATCACGGAGAGCGAGAGACGTATGTCAGGCAGGGCGCCGCAGTTCGAGCTAGTCGAGGCAAGCATTGAAGAGGCTCTCGACGCAATGCGTCGGGCAGAGATCACGAGCACCTGGCTGACCGAGAGATATCTCACGCGCATTGAGGCGTATGACCAGGGACCCCATGGGCTGAACTCCGTGGCGGTGGTGAACCCGGGGGCGCTCGCCGACGCAGCGGAGTCCGATCGCAGGTGGCGCGCGGGGACACAGCGCCCCCTCGAGGGTGTGCCGTTCACAGTGAAAGACTCCTACATGGTCAAAGGGCTCACCGTCGCCGCCGGGTCACCAGCATTCGTGGCGCTCACTGCGCAATGGGACGCATTTAGCGTGGCGAAGCTGCGGGAGGCCGGCGCCGTGCTGATCGGCAAAACGAACATGCCCCCGATGGCGGATGGAGGTATGCAGCGTGGCGTATATGGCCGTGCTGAGAACCCGTATAACCGCGACTTCCTCGCCGCCGCCTATGCCTCAGGGTCATCGAACGGGTCAGGAGTTTCCACGGCTGCTAACTTTGCGATGTTCGGGATGGGGGAGGAGACAGTCTCCTCCGGGCGCAGCCCCGCCTCAAACAATGGCCTGTGTGCGTATACGCCGAGTTGGGGCATCTTGAGCATCCGCGGCAACTGGCCGCTGTTTCCTGCTCGCGACGTTGTCGTACCGCACACCAGAACGATGGCAGACATGTTGCGTGTGGTCGACGTACTCGTGCAAGACGATCCCGTGACTCGGGGCGATTTCTGGCGGCACCAGGCCGTCATCGACCTGCCGAAGCCGAGCGAGCATCGCCCCGACTCCTACCTCCACGTGGCGCGTCCAGATGTACTCCGCGGCAAGCGCTTTGCAGTGCCCAGCATGTACTTGGGCCTCGACTCGAACTTCCCAATCGCGGTGCGCGAATCGGTACTCAGGCTGTGGGAGCAAGCCAGAGCGCGGCTTGAAGAGCTTGGTGCTGAAGTCGTCGTGACAAACTTTCCGCTGATTGAGCAGTACGAGGGCGACCGGCCAGGTCAAGAACGCGTCGACGCTCTCGGTGTACTCCCCAACGGGTGGATGGACACTGAGTTCAACCACTTTCTAGCCTATGGATGGGACGACTTTCTCCGAGCCAACGCAGACCCTGCGATCCCGTCGCTCGCCGCCGTTGATCCTGATCGAATATTTCCGCAACCTCCTGGCACGCTGCCTGACCGCTACGAAGAAGTTGACGACTACGAGAACCGCTACCGCGCTACCGTCGCGTACGCGCAGCAGGGCATCCCAGACCCGCGCGACCGCCCAGATTTCGCGGACGGCCTACGTGCGCTGGAACGCTTACGAGAGGAGCTTTTCGAAACCTGGCTGACAGAGGGTGGTTTCGACGGTATCGTCTTTCCTGCCAACGCTGATGTCGGAGCCGCAGACAGCGACACGATCCCAGAATCTGCCGACCATGCGTGGTCAAACGGAGTCTTTTTCTCGAACGGCAACTATGCGCTGAGGCACCTCGGAATTCCGACGGTGACTGTCTCGATGGGACTCCTGGACGACATCGGGGTGCCCGTCGGGCTCACTTTTGCCGGGCCAGCCTATTCCGACCTTGACCTCTTGGGTTTTGGTGCGGCATTCGAAGCACCCGGTACGCTGCGACGCCCGCCCGCCGACTTCCCGGCGCTCACCGAAGACCGTCCGTAGGGGAGTTATTTCGAGCTTGTCGCATCGGGGTCACTCATGCCTGCCGCGATCGGCCCAAAGTGATCGACGCTCAGTGCGAGACGTCTCAGCAGTGCCGCGAGCCGCTCACGCTCAGCTCGCGGCACGCCTCCGAGTAACAACTCCTCCGCATCAGTGAGCCGTGTCATCGCCGCATCAACGAGTGTTTGACCCTGCTCAGTCATCTCAACGAGCACTCCGCGACCGTCGTTGGGGTCGGTGAGGCGCCTGACGAGGTCGCGCTGCACCATCCGGTCAATCCGGTTCGTCATGGTGCCGCTCGAGACCATGGTCTGCTGTACGAGCACTTTGGGGCTGAGCCGGTACGGGGCTCCGCCCCGCCGCAACACTGCGAGTACATCGAACTCCCATGACGCCAGTCCGGAGCGCTCGAACGCCTGTGCCCTGGCACGGTCCAGGTGTTTTGAGATACGCGCGAGGCGGGAGAACACGGCGAGCGGGGCAATATCCAGATCTGGTCTCGCTGCCGTCCACTCCGCGAGGATACGGTCAACCTCATCCTGCTGTTTCATGTATCTATTATCTGTGCTTCCTTGCGTGAGGTGGCTGTCAGCAAGGTGCATAAGGATCTGGCAGAATATACGGGTGCCTTGATCGGTACGGTCCGCCTTGGTGTAATGGCAGCACGACAGCCTTTGGAGCTGTTAGGTCCAGGTTCGAGTCCTGGGGGCGGAGCTGCGAGGCATCTACGAAGGGACACCCAACATGGCAGAACGATCGCTCGCGGTCGTGATCCTGGCGGCTGGCCAGGGGACCCGAATGAAATCAGCGGTTCCCAAGGTGCTTCACCGCATCGGCGGGCGCACGCTCATTGCTCACGTGCTTGATACGGCAGCGAGGCTGGAGCCCGAGTTGGTGCTGGCAGTCGTGCGACACGAACGCGAGCGCGTGTCCGAGGCGATTCTCGATCATGCCCCAGACACCGTCATCGTCGATCAGGATGCCCTCCCCGGTACCGGGCGCGCCGTCGAGCGGGCGGTCGAGGCACTCCCCGCCGACTTCGATGGCACCGTCGTCGTGCTGTCTGGCGATGTGCCCCTCATAGAATCCACCACGCTTGAACGACTCGTTCGTGGGCACCTCAGCGATCACCGCGCGATGACGATGCTCTCAGCGGTGTTTGAGAACCCCACTGGGCTCGGGCGGATCTTGCGTGACAGCTCGGGCGCCGTCACCGGGATCGTTGAAGAGAAAGACGCCGATGAGGCGCAGCGGCGGATCACCGAGATTAACGGCGGTGTGTACGTATTCGCACGCAAGCAGCTGCAACGCGCGCTTTCGGACATCGACGCCAACAACGCACAGGGCGAGAAGTACCTGACGGACGCAGCCTCGCGCATCCTTTCCGAGGGGGGAGGCGTTGAAGCGGTCGCCACAGATGATCCGTGGATCATCGCGGGAGTGAACGACCGCGTGCAATTGTCCGAGGCCGGGCGTGAGCTCAACCGTCGCATCGTACGTGCTCACCAGCGTGAAGGGGTCACCATTCAAGACCCGGACACCACGTGGATCGATGCCGACGTGACGATCGGCATCGATGTTGAAATTTTGCCTGGCACCTACCTGCACGGAGCCACGAGCATCGCAACCGGGGCCGTGATAGGCCCCGACACCACGCTGGTCGATTGCGAAGTGGGTGAAGGAGCGAACATTCGCCGCAGCGAGGCCACCCTTGCTGTGATCGCGGCGGGTGCCCAGGTTGGGCCGTTCTCGTACCTGCGTCCTGGCACTGAGCTCGGAGCGGACGGCAAGATCGGAGCGTTCGTCGAAACCAAGAATGCAAAGATCGGCCAGGGAAGCAAGATCCCACACTTGAGCTACGTGGGAGATGCTGAGATCGGAACCGACAGCAACATTGGAGCGGGCACCATTGTTGCCAACTACGACGGTGTGAAGAAGCACCAGGCAGTCGTGGGTGACGCCGTACGCATCGGCTCCAAGAATGTGATTGTGTCACCGGTCACCATCGAAGACGGTGTCTACACTGCGGCTGGAACTGTGGTGCGAAAGGACGTCCCGTCCGGATCTCTTGCACTCAATGTTTCACCGCAACGGAACATCGAGGGGTGGGTGGCCGAAAACCGGCCAGGGACAAACACCGCGAAAGCGGCAGAAAAGGGCGGGGAACAACACTCATGAGCGCGATCAAGACAGCCGGTCAGAAAAAGCTCGTCCTAGTCTCTGGCAGGGGGTACCCTGAGCTTGCGGAGCGAGTCGCTGAAGAACTCGGGGCGAGCCTTGTGCCGACGGATGCGCGCACGTTTGCGAACGGCGAACTGTATGCCCGCTTCGATGAGAGCGTGCGGGGGTGTGACGCGTTCGTCATCCAGTCACACACGAGTCCCATTAATGAGTGGCTGATGGAACAGCTGATCATGGTGGATGCGCTCAAGCGTGCGTCCGCGAAACGAATCACCGTCGTAGCGCCGTTCTATCCATACTCCAGGCAAGACAAGAAAGGTCGTGGGCGCGAGCCGATCTCGGCACGCCTCGTGGCAGACCTGTTTAAGGCCGCTGGCGCCAACCGGATCATGACGATTGACCTGCACGCTGCGCAGGTTCAAGGCTTTTTCGACGGCCCGGTGGACCACCTGTTCGCGATGCCGGTGCTCCTGGAGCACTTCCGGAAAACAATCGACCGTGACGACCTTACGGTCGTCTCCCCCGACATGGGTCGCGTGCGGGTGGCAGATATGTGGAGCGACAAGCTCGACGCACCGCTCGCGATCATTCACAAGCGACGTGATCCGATGGTTGCCAACGAAATATCGGTGCACGAGATTGTCGGCGACGTCAAGGATCGCTGGTGCATCTTGGTCGACGACATGATCGACACCGGCGGCACCATCGCGAAAGCGGCTGAAGCGCTGAAAGCGAATGGTGCGCGAGGCGTCACCATCGCCTGCACACACGCCATCTTCTCACCACCCGCCGTCGAGCGACTCTCGGCAGACTTTATTGACGAGGTTGTGGTGACCGACACGCTTCCGCTCACCGACGACAAGCGCTTTGACAAGCTCACGGTACTCTCCATCGCGCCGATGCTTGCGCAGGCCATCCATGAGGTGTTCGAAGACGGTTCTGTGACCAGCATGTTCGAGGGCGCGGCATAGCACAGCACACGCATCGCGTGTGCGCGAGCCGCGGTGCCGCTCACGGCGGCAGCCTACGGAGCGCAGCGAGCAGCACATAGTGTAAACTGGGCAGCTGTACTTCGGCGAGGGATGCGACAGCATCCGTTATCGACGCGGGACGGACTGCCTGAGCGGGCCATCTTGCTGCACAAGTGCGAGACACATCAACCCGGCGGCTAGCCCGCCCAGTTGGGCGAGAGCCCGTCAAGGAGAAGCATCATGAGTGACACTAACAAGCTTGTTGGAACGGTCCGCGAATCGTTTGGTAAGGGTGCCGCACGTAAGCTGCGTGCCGTCGGGCAGACCCCAGCAGTGGTCTACGGGCACGGTGCAGATCCGCTGCACGTTTCGGTCGAGACCCACGCTTTGGGTTTGATCGTCCGCCATGCGAACGCACTGATCGAGCTCAAGATCGACAGCAAGAAGCGCCTGGTACTCGTGAAAGATGTACAGAAAGACCACGTACGTCAGGCCATTGAGCACGTTGACCTCGTCGTGATCAAGAAGGGCGAGGTTGTTGAGGTTGAGGTGCCGATCCATATCGAGGGCGAGTCGTTCTCGGGCACCAACGCACTGCAGGAGCTGAACACGCTCCTCCTCAACGTACCTGCGACGTCGATCCCCGACTCCATCGTGGTCAACGTCGAGGGCTTCGAAGAGGGTGCACAGGTCCTCGCAGGCCAGGTCGACCTGCCAGAGGGTGCAACACTGCTCGACGATCCCGAGCAGCTCGTGGTGCACGTCGTTGTACCGCGCGGTGCGGACGAGGACGAAGAGGGTGCAGCCGAGGCAGCAGTCGAGGGCGAGGACGCTACCGACGAGTAAGCTCCGCCCATACTTGCGGACCCCCGAGCCACCACGGTTACGGGGGTCCGTTTTATTTCGAAATGAATATTTTGGGAAGATGGTGTCGTGAAGATTTTTGGCTTCCGTCGCAATCGCGGCACGGCACACACAGCGGTGGAGGACACGGACGCAATGGGCACTGCATCGCCGGACACCTGGCTCGTCGTTGGTCTCGGAAATCCGGGGCCTAAATATGAGACCACCCGGCACAACGTGGGGCAGATGGTGCTCGATGTGCTTGCCGACCGGTTCAGCGGTACGTTTTCGTCCCACCGCACCAACTCTCGTGTCGCTGAGGTGCGCACCATGCCCGGTGGCCCCAAGTTAATCCTCGCGAAGCCCAACAGCTACATGAACGTCTCAGGTGGACCGGTCGCAGGGCTCGCGAAGTACTTCGGCGTGCCGGCCGAGCGCACCATCGTGCTGCACGACGAACTCGACCTGCCATTTGACTCGATCAAGCTGAAGCAGGGGGGTGGCCACGGCGGCCACAACGGGCTGCGCGACATCACGAAAGCACTGGACACGCCAGACTTTCTCCGAGTGCGTGTGGGCATCGGCAGGCCCTCGGGACAACAGAACCCCGCAGATTACGTGTTGCGTCCGTTTGCCTCGAGCGAGCTGCCGGAGCTCGGGGTGCTGGTAGAAGACGCAGCAGACGCGACCGAACTTCTGGCAACAGACGGACTCGTCGCTGCGCAGCAACGATTTCACGGAAAGAGTACCCGGTGACGCTCGCAGGCATTGACACTCTCCTCGCAGCATCTGAGTCGTTTGCTCGAGCACTTGATGCAAGCGCGGCGGACTCCGACTTTTCAACACCTGAGGGGCTCCGCGCTCCGCTGATTGCTGGCCTCCTGAACCGGCGCAGGTCTCAGGGTGACACCGGCGCACTCCTCGTCATTGCGGCAACGAGTCGTGAGGCTGACACGCTGCGCACGGCCCTCGGATCCCTGGTCCCCGAAGCAGCAACCGTCGAGTTCCCCGCATGGGAGACGCTGCCGCATGAACGACTCAGTCCGAGTGCAGAGACCGTTGGGCGTCGTGCCGCCGCCTTGCAGCTACTGCGCGAGTACGACGGCGATCGGCCACTGATTGTCGTGGCGTCGGTACGAGCGGCATTGCAGCCAGTGTCTCCCCATGCCGCAGACTCACAACCGATCCAGCTCCGCTCAGGTGAACTGAGCGAGGGTGGCCTCGAGGGCACTGCGCGGCGGCTGATTGATCTCGCCTACACGCGTGTCGACATGGTGACTCGCAGGGGTGAGTTTGCTGTGCGCGGGGGGATCCTCGATGTATTCCCCCCGACCAGTGATCAAGCAGTTCGCGTTGACTTCTTCGGTGATGAGGTTGACGAGCTCCGGCACTTTGCAGTGTCGGACCAGCGAAGTGCGGGTGAACTGCTCCCGTTGCTCGAGCTCTGGCCGGCGCGCGAACTACTACTCACCGAAGCCGTACGGGAGCGCGCGGCGGAGCTATTGCCACGCTTCCCGGCGCTTGGCGCGATGCTGGAGAAAATCAGCCAGGGCATCGTGGTGGAGGGGATGGAGAGCCTACTCCCGCAACTCGTAGGAGGAATGCAGCCCCTAACCGCGCTCCTCCCGCCCGGAGGCGCCACGATGGTCGCTTCCCCCGAACGTGTCGCGAGCCGCGCCGTGAGCCTCGCAGAAACGAACCGGGAGTTTTTGGAAGCAGCATGGGAGGCCGCAACCGCAGGTGCTGACGCGCCCGTCCCCACCGACAACAGCGGCATGCTGACGCTCAATGAACTCCGACTCGCCTCCGACGAGCGGCCGTGGTGGACCGTGTCCAGCTTCTCGCAGGAACCCGACGATGCGTTTGCAACAGACACTCCTGGTTTTGACGGCGGCACCGGCGGCGGCACACACAGTGGCACATTCGGAACGCTGAGAGTGCACGGGTCCACCGTGCCACGGCACGCGCCAGGCAGTGAGGCGACCGAGGCAGCAATCCGCCACGTGAGCGCCCGGCTTCGTGAGGGGTGGCGGGTGATCGTCACCGCACAGGGTGCGGGGCTCGTGGAGCGCGCGCGAGACGTGCTCGCTGAGGCGGGCCTCGCCGCGCGCATCGTTTCGGAGCTGCCACAGGAGCTCGACACGGGGGTCGTGTACCTCGTGACAGGAACGGCCTGGACGGGGTTCGAGAGTGCCGAGGCGAAACTCGTCCTCGAAACAGAGGCCGAGTTCTTCGGGCGTTCCGTGAGCGGCCGGGCGGCAGCGGGCCAGAAGCTCGCGAAGCGGCGTGGCAAGAATGTCGTTGACCCGTTGAAACTCACCCCCGGCGACCATGTCGTCCACGAAACGCACGGAATCGGGCGCTTCGTGGAATTGACCCAGCGCCTCGTGCCGAACGGAGCAGGCAGAAACGCGACGAAGACGCTGCGAGAGTACTTGGTGCTCGAATACGCATCCACAAAACGCGGCATGCCAAAAGACAAACTCTACGTCCCAACCGATCAGCTGGATCAGCTCTCGCGCTACGTCGGTGGCGAGGCCCCCGCACTGTCCAAAATGGGTGGTGGGGACTGGGCGAACGCGAAGAAGAAGGCTCGCAAGGCTGTTCGTGACATCGCGGTCGAGCTCGTCAAGCTCTATTCGGCCCGCGTCGCGTCGCAGGGGTTCGCGTTTACCCCTGACACGCCGTGGCAACATGAACTCGAAGAGGCGTTCCCCTACGTGGAGACGCAGGATCAGCTCACCACGATCGACGAGGTGAAGCGTGACATGGAACGCCCTGTGCCGATGGACCGGCTGATCTCGGGTGACGTCGGCTTCGGCAAGACTGAGATCGCGGTGCGCGCCGCATTCAAGGCGGTGCAGGACGGCAAGCAGGTCGCGATCCTTGTCCCAACGACGCTGCTCGTGGGCCAACACATGGAGACGTTCCAGGAGCGGTTTGCGGGCTTCCCCGTTCGGTTACGCGCACTTAGTCGGTTTCAGACGGATGCGGAGGCCCGGGACACCGTTGAGGGGCTCGCCGCGGGTACCGTCGATGTTGTGATTGGCACACACCGCCTCCTGGCCGGTAACGTGCGCTATAAAGATCTCGGACTCCTCGTCATCGATGAGGAGCAGCGCTTCGGGGTAGAGCACAAGGATTCGCTCAAGAAGCTAAAGACGGGTGTCGATATTCTCGCCATGAGTGCGACCCCCATTCCGCGCACCCTCGAGATGGCAGTGACCGGAATCCGTGAGATGTCGACGCTTGCGACAGCGCCCGAGGATCGCCATCCGATCCTCACCTTTGTGGGGGCCCGCAGTGAGAAGCAGATCTCTGCCGCGATTCGGCGCGAAATGCTCCGCGAAGGACAGGTCTTCTTCGTTCACAACCGTGTCTCTTCGATCGCGCGCACGGCCGCCCAAATTGCTGAGCTGGTGCCCGAAGCGCGCGTTGCTGTGGCACACGGCAAGCTCTCGGAGCACCAGCTTGAACAGGTGGTGCAAGACTTCTGGGAGCGCAAGTACGACGTGCTGGTGTCGACAACAATTATTGAAACCGGCCTCGATATCGCCAACGCGAATACCATCATCATCGATAACTCCGACAAGTACGGCCTGAGTCAATTGCACCAGCTTCGTGGCCGCGTTGGGCGCAGCCGTGAGCGTGCCTATGCGTACTTCCTCTACGACCCCGAGCGACCACTCACTGAGCTTGCGCACGAGCGACTCGAAACGCTTGCGACGAACAATGAGCTCGGTTCGGGGATGCAGGTCGCGCTGAAAGACTTGGAGCTGCGCGGAGCCGGCAACCTGCTGGGTGGGGAACAGTCTGGGCATGTCGCGGGTGTCGGGTTCGATCTCTACCTGCGGATGATCGGCGAGGCCGTGAATACGTTCAAGACGGGCGAGGTACAGGAGACCACCGAGCTCGTACTCGAGCTTCCGGTTGACGCCCACATCCCCGACGAATTCGTGGAGAGTGAGCGA
The DNA here is from genome assembly GCA_052090925.1 of Leucobacter sp. Classification (GTDB taxonomy): domain Bacteria; phylum Actinomycetota; class Actinomycetes; order Actinomycetales; family Microbacteriaceae; genus Leucobacter. Next base: position 15,987 of record JBQDBM010000027.1, read on the forward strand.
CTGCGATTGGAGGCTTATCAGAAGCTTTCTGCTGCCTCGCACCCGCAGGCTCCCGAGGACCATGTGTCGCTTGTGGTGGAGGAGCTGACCGACCGCTACGGTGAGCCCCCGGTTGAAGTGCACCGCCTCGCCGCAGTATCTGCGCTGCGTCGCCGCGCTTCCCGATTGGGACTCACCAAGGTGGTGGCTGCCGGGCCAACCTTGCGGCTTGAACCCGTCGAACTTCCAGGTTCACGGAAGATGCGTCTTGACCGGATGTACCCGGGGGCGCGGTACACGGAGTCAACCCGTGTGCTCCAGATTCCGCTCCCCGGGTCAGTGGAAGCGAAAGCTGGGTCTCGTAGCCCCCTGGCCGGGGTGTCTGCGCGCCGCGGTGCAGATAGCGCAGACGACGGCGATGTGGTCGCGTGGGTTGAACGACTCTTTGTAGCGCTGCTCGAGGAAGAACCGGCTCCACGCCAGGAGGCTACGACAGCTCAGTAAGTGGGTTGGCTACTCGGAGCTCAGTCGACTAGCTACTGCAGACCTCTTGCAGGTTCTGGCCCGCTTCGCCGAGCTTCTGTGACTGCTCAGTGAGTGTCGCAGACATTTCTTCTGACTGCGCCTGCATATCCTCGAGCTCTTTCATTGCTTCGGGATCAGTGGGGTCAATATCACTCACGTCGGGCATTTCAAAACCTTCGAGCGTGGTGGTGATCGCATCAAACTCGCCAGACACCTTGTCGAGGGCGGCCGCAACTTCCTCATTGGTGATCTCTGATTCAGCGGACTCCATCGCCTCGGTGATTGGGGCGAAGATCGCGTTAATGTCAGCCTCGCCACCCTCAGTCGAATCCTGGATGAACTTCTGGGTTGCCGACTGCACGTCTGAATTGACCTTGGTCACCGCTTCGTTCGCGATGGTGCACGCGTCAGCAACACTCTGCCCGCCGGCGCATGAGGCGAGAGTGAACGTGAGTGCGGCTGCCGCGAGCAGTGCGGCCGAACGGCGGATGGTCTGGGTGGTCATATTCAAGAGCTCCTTGAGGGTATGTCAGCACCGTTTCGTGGTGCGCCGCCGTAGGTTTTGCGGCCACGGAAGTCTAACGGTATGAATGATCATCGACACCCAGCTCATCGGCGTGGGTGCGAACGGGCGCCCAATTCATCACGGTAGTGTCGATGTATGGACACGGACGGCAGTGACCCCGAACGCGACGATCTCACAGGCGGTGATGATCACGCGGAGACCGATGGTGATCCGCTGAAACGCTTGCGGTCGACGATCAAACGGCTCGTATCGCCCGACGGATGCGCCTGGCACGCCGAGCAGACACACGAGTCGTTGACTCCTTTCCTGGTGGAAGAGGTCGCAGAGCTGATCGATGCGATTGAGCACGACCTTTCAGCGGAGGATGTGCGAGGAGAGCTTGGCGATGTGCTGTATCAAGTGCTGTTTCACGCCGCCATCGCAGAGCGAGACGGCGAGGGGTATAACTTCGATAGCGTTGCGGAGGCGTTGAACGAGAAGCTGATTTTACGTCACCCGCACGTGTTTGGCGACCGAGGCTACATGTCTGTCGCTGAGCTGAATGCTGAGTGGGAGCGGCTGAAAGAAGATGCGGCGGGGGCCGATCGCGGATCGCGCAAACCGCTCGAGGGTATTCCCGCGGCTATGCCGACGCTGGCGCGCGCCGCAAAAGTCATTGACCGCCTGAAACGTGCCGGCATCATCAACCCCGACGACGCGGTTGGCGTTGATCGCGACCCACTGTCTGCAGCGCTCGGAGTGGATGCGCAACGGATGGCGGAGGTCGGGATCGGCGACGCGCTGCTGAACCTCGTCACCCGTGCCAATGCGGCGGGAGTGGACCCGGACCGCGCGCTTCGCGGTGCCGTCGACCGGCTTGCTGCGCGAGCCGAGCACTCGAAGCAGTGGGTATCTGATTGAGGCCGTGTCTCAAGGGGGCTCTCGGACATGGAAGAATGGTGAACCATGGCAAGCCAGGTACACCCCCCGCGCGGAATGCGCGACTTTCTTCCCGCAGATAAGGCCCACCGCGAACGCGCCCTCGGCGTCATCCGAGATGTCTATCGGGCGCACGGATTCGATGAGATTGAGACTCCCGTCGTCGAAGACTACGCGCGGCTACACGCGGGGCTCGGCGGCGACAACGAGAAGCTGTCGTTTTCTATTTTAAAGCGCGGGATCAGGGCTGACGCGCTGGCCGCTGCCACGGAGAGCGGCAACGCTGAGCAGCTCGCCGACCTGGGGCTTCGGTTCGACCTGACAGTTCCACTCTCGCGCTTCTATGCGACGCACCGCGCCGAGCTTCCTCCCGTGTTCCGTGCGATACAGATTGCTCCGGTGTGGCGCGCTGAACGGCCGCAGCGTGGCCGCTACCGCCAGTTTGTGCAGGCGGACATTGACATTATTGGTGAACCGGGCATCCTCGCCGAAATCGAACTTGTCACCGCCACCTCAGAAGCGCTTGCCGCGCTCGGTCTGACCGGGTGTTCGATCAGAGTCAATGATCGCCGCATCCTCTTTGGGCTCCTCACGCACTGTGGCTTTGCACCCTCCGTGCATGAGCGCGCACTTATCACGGTCGATAAACTCGACAAGATTGGCGCGAGCGGGGTGGTTGACGAACTTCAAGAGATTGATGCCGTGGCGGCAGAGCGGCTGGGCGAGGTGCTCGCAGAGGTCGAACCCGCGCTCGCGGGAGATGGGATTGCGCTCACACGATCCGCCATCAAATCGGTTCTTCCCGGCACGGAAAGCACCGGCGCGTCGGAAGCCACTGACTTGTCGATCGGGATTGAGAACCTCGCGGAGCTTGGAGCAGCGCTCGCCGACGGCCTCCCCAAGGACGTGACGCTCCGCTTCGACCCCACACTCGTACGGGGTATGGGGTATTACACCGGAACTATTTTTGAGGTTGCACACCCCGAGTCGGGCAGCTCGGTCGGCGGCGGCGGTCGATACGACGGCATGATCGGACGGTTTCTCGGACAGGATGTTCCTGCCGTCGGATTCTCCATTGGATTTGAACGCATTGTCGACCTCATTGGTCGGGGTGACGACACAGGCCCCAGTTCCATGGTTTTGGTGTACGACCCTGATGTGTCATTGGAAGATCTTGCCGCGATCAAGCGTGAACTCGTCGCTGCTGGCCATCGGGTCAGGCTCGAGAAACGGCAGAAGAACATGAAACTCCTTCTCGATCGCGTGGCATCGCAGGGATTTGCGCAGGTTGCGAATGTGCGTGCGGGAGTTCGCGGCGCAGACGCGCTCGAGTTCCGCCCACTCGGCTGAGCTGCTGCGCGCTAGACTTGGTACTTGTTCCAGTCACTAACACAAGGAGTGAACATTGGCATTTATCGACGCGGTTATCGCCCGAGAAATTCTCGATTCGCGAGGTAATCCGACCGTTGAGGTCGAAGTCGCACTGAGCGATGGTTCCATGGGTCGCGCTGCCGTCCCGTCAGGGGCGTCAACCGGTGCTTTCGAAGCGTATGAACTGCGCGACGGCGACAAGGGTCGTTACCTGGGCAAGGGCGTAACCAAGGCCGTCGACGCGGTGTTTGATTCCCTCGGCCCGGCTGTCATCTCCGACGAGTTCACTGCTGATGACCAGCGACTCGTTGACGCAGCGCTCAGAGAGGCTGATGGCAGCGACAACAAGCAGAACCTTGGGGCGAATGCGATCCTCGGTGTGAGCCTTGCGGTTGCGCACGCCGCGGCAGAGTCAGCGGGTCTTCCGCTGTACCGCTACCTCGGCGGCCCGAATGCCAGCACGCTCCCAGTTCCGCTGATGAACATCATTAACGGTGGAGCTCACGCCGACACGGGCGTTGATATTCAGGAGTTCATGGCTGTTCCGCTTGGCGCCGAGACTTTCTCAGAGGGGCTCCGCTGGGGTGTTGAGGTATACCACACGCTCAAGGAGCTCATTAAGGAACAAGGCTTCTCCACTGGCCTTGGCGACGAGGGAGGCTTCGCACCCGACCTACCGAACAATGCTGCCGCACTCGACCTGATCGTTGCGGCTATCAAGCGCGCAGGCTTTGAGCCCGGCAGAGACATTGCAGTCGCACTCGATGTGGCATCGACCGAGTTCTTCGAGAATGGTGTCTACAAGTTTGAAGGTCAGGATCGCAGCGCCGCTGACATGTCCGCCTACTACGCAGACCTCATGGACAAGTACCCGCTCGTCTCTATCGAAGATCCCCTTGCTGAGGATGACTGGGAGGGCTGGCGCCAGCTGACCGCTGACCTCGGCGACCGCGTGCAGCTCGTGGGTGACGACCTGTTTGTCACGAACCCCGTGCGCTTGGCCGACGGCATCGCAAAGCACACCGGCAATTCACTGCTCGTGAAGGTCAACCAGATCGGCACCCTCACTGAGACGCTCGACGCAGTGCAGCTTGCGCAGCGCTCGGCATACACAGCGATCCTCTCGCACCGTTCAGGTGAGACCGAAGACGTGACGATTGCTGATCTCGCGGTCGCAACCGACTGCGGACAGATCAAGACGGGCGCCCCGGCACGAAGTGAGCGCGTGGCGAAGTACAACCAGCTGCTCCGTATCGAAGAAGAGCTGGGTTCAGCCGCTCGCTACGCTGGGCGCGGAGCGTTCCCGCGGTTTACCGCATAACGCGTACGACCGCGGAGAAAGACAAAACACGTGGCGAACCGCTGGACTGAAGACCTCGCAGCCTGGGTCTCGAGCCTTCGGGCCAGCGGTTCGACGCTGCTGATCGTGGCACTCGTGGTGGCTGGGGCATTGATCCTGAGCCCGAGCCTCACGACGTTTGTGCAGCAACAGCGAGAGATCGCTGAGCTGCGCGAGAGCGTGCGCGTGCACCGGGAAGCCGTCACTGACATTGATGCCGAGCGTGCGAAATGGAATGACCCCGTGTACGTTCGCTCCCAGGCGAGAGACCGGTTGTACTACGTGATGCCGGGGGAGACGCAGTTGAGTGTGATTGACAACGTGGTGATTCCAGCAGAGTCCACGGAAGACACGAGCGCGACACTCACGAGGATCGACCGTAACTGGGCGGGATCGCTCGTGGCATCGGTCCTGGGAGCCGGAACGGCTACTCCAGAAACTGCGGAGGACGCTGCTGTAACCGACGAAGCGGCCGACGCTGACAGCGAAGAACCCGCGAACGAGGAGAGCGCCGAATGAGCAGGCCACCATATGATGTGCCGACGAGCGACGACATCAGCGCCGTGAGCGAACAGTTGGGCCGAGACGCCCGCGGGGTCGTCGGAATCGCCGCTCGGACGAGTGATGGAGCCCCGACAGTGGTGGCGACAGCACCACGACTTCCAGATGGCTCACCGTTTCCGACGTTCTACTACCTGTCGCACCCGGATGCGGTCGCGGCCGCATCCCGACTGGAAGCAGTCGGCGTCATGGCCGAATTCAATGACATGTTGGCGGAAGATGAGCAGCTGCGTGAGCAGTACGCCCGCGCCCACGACGCCTACATTGCAGACCGTGACAGCGTGGGAGAGGTCCCCGAGCTCTCGGGTGTGAGCGCCGGGGGGATGCCGACACGCGTGAAGTGCCTACACGCACTGATCGGACACTCGCTTGCTGCGGGCCCCGGAGTGAATCCCATCGGGGATATCGCACTTGAACGGAGCGGTTGGCGCCCGTAAACGCTGCGATCAAGGGACTCCAGTGCGGGCCGCTCTGCGGAAAAAAGGCGGTTTCTCGCAGAAAGTGCCCGAATTGGCGATTACCGCCTCTGATCCTGAGTAGAATAGTTCGGTCGGGTAGGACGCCCGTCTTTTCTGTGCCCGGCACAATTTCACGGGCGCGATCCTGACCTGTTCCGAGGAGACTGCTTCGTGGCGAAGAAGATTTTGATCGTAGGCGGTGGCTATGCGGGTTTCTACACAGCGTGGAAACTTGAGAAGCTGCTTCGCGCCGGTGAAGCTGAGGTTACTATTGTCGACCCGCTTCCGTACATGGCGTACCTGCCGTTCCTTCCTGAGGTTGCTGCGGGCTCCATCGAGCCCCGTCACGCTGTTGTAGCGCGCCGCAGGCACCTGAAGAGCACCGCAAACATTGCGGGCAAGGTGACTGCGATCTCGCACGCGGACAAGAGTGTCACGGTAACGCCGAACGAGGGCGAACCATTCGAGTTCGATTACGACCACATCGTCATTACGACCGGGTCCGTTTCACGTACGTTCCCCATCCCTGGCGTCGCCGATAACGCGATCGGGATGAAGACGATCGAGGAAGCCGTGGCTGTTCGGGATCGCATGATCTCGAACTTCGAACGTGCAGCGTCGCTGCCGGCCGGGTCACCCGAGCGTGCGCGACTGCTGACAGTGACGGTGGTGGGTGGCGGATTCGCGGGTATTGAGACGATTGCCGAGCTGCGCTCATTCGCGACCTCGCTGCTGCGTCGCTACCCCGAAATCACGTTTGATGAGACTGTCTTCCACCTCGTTGAGGCGATGGGACGCATCATGCCCGAAGTCTCTCAGGAAACCGCGGACTGGGTTGTCAAAGATCAGACGCGCCGCGGTGTTGAGGTTCACCTCGATACGCAACTGAGTTCTGCCGTCGACGGCAAGATGGAGCTCTCAACGGGCGAGTCGTACGAGTCCGACCTCATCGTGTGGACAGCTGGCGTCATGCCCCGTCCGTTCCTGCGCGGCACCGACCTACCGATCGGTCCACGCGGCCACGTGGTCGGCAGTCCTTCGCTGCGCATCACGACAGAAGAGGGCGAGGCGCTCGAGGGTGCCTGGACCGCTGGTGACACCTCGCAGACTCCCGACATCTCATCCACCCCCGGCCCCGGCGGATTCTGCGTACCGAACGCACAGCACGCCGTACGCCAGGGCAGGCTGATCGCAGCAAACATCGTTGCAGATCTCCGCGGCGAAGGCGTGAGGGAATACAACCACAAGAACCAGGGTGCGGTCGCTGGCCTCGGCGTGAACACGGGTGTGTTCCAGTCCGGCAAGTTTGCGATGAAGGGCTACTTTGCCTGGCTCGCTCACCGCTTCTACCACGGTCTCGCAATCCCATCGTGGGAGCGCAAGTGGCGCGTATTTGGTGGCTGGGTTGGCCACTTCTTCCTCGGCCGCGACATCGTCGGCATCGAGTCGGTACAGGAGCCACGCGCACTCTTCCAAGAGTTCGCTTCGCGCCCCAAGCCCCCAACTGAGTAAGGGGCGCACGAACCCTCAGCACGAAATGACGAAAGGCTCCGCG
>JBQDBM010000028.1:0-23166 GCA_052090925.1 Leucobacter sp.
TCGAATCGGGTGGATTCAGACCCCTTCTACACTCTTAATTCCGAAGAGCCACTTTTGGGAGGGCCTTGTCTCAGGATGGAACGCCCTGATTGGTGCGGGAGCGGGAGCGCTCGTCATGCTGGGGATCTTGCTCCCTTGGCTCGCTCTCACTGCGGTCATCACCGTCGTCATTATGGTCATCGTGCGGTACGCGGCGCGGCGACGTCGGGCACGCAGCGTTCGAGTAGCGTCGCAGCCAAATCTGCAACTGCAGCCAGAGTCGGCCGGGCCCGTGGAAAATTCCACGCATCACACGCCCGATACCCCACAGCAATCAAGCTGAGCTCGTGAACATACCTACGGTTAAAATGCGAGGCCCTGCGTTGCACGACGTACGGAACTCTTCTTGCCTGCCTGCAGGGCATCGACCGGGCGCTCACCAAGCTCCTCGTTCTCTGTGAGCAGCCAGGTCACTGCCTCCTCACTGGAGAACCCGCCGTCGATCAATACGAGCAGTGTTCCGCGAAGTGCCGGAAGCGGCGCATTATCTTTCACGAATTCGGCGGGAATCTGCAGCACCCCATCGATGCGTACCGCACCGAGGTGGTGGTCTTCAATCAGCCTGCGCACTTTGCCCGGCGTCGCCTCGAAGAGCTCGACGAGGTCGGGAACTGTCAGGTAACTCGTGTTGGTATTGAGATTCTCAGCCACACTTCCACTTTGCCACATATCCCGCTTCTCGCCACACTCGATTCGCGGAGGATCGCACCAATTCTGCGACAAGAAGTGACAAATCGGTGTAGAAGCCACGAGATTTCCCCCCACGCCCCACGACCTACCCAAAAGAACGCCTGTTTTTCCGTAGAATCTCGGCGTGACTCCTGCGCCCACCGACCCCTTAATCGGGCACACGCTCGATGGGCGATACGTGATACGTTCGCGCATCGCCCGTGGTGGCATGGCTATGGTCTATCTTGCAAACGACCTCCGCCTCGAGCGTCGCGTCGCAGTGAAAGTGATGCACCCACACCTCGCAGAAGATCAGAACTTCACGAGACGCTTCGAGCAGGAAGCTCGGAGTGCGGCCATGCTGGCGCACCCAAACGTGGTCAATGTATTTGATCAGGGACAAGACTCTGGGCATTTCTACCTGGTCATGGAGCACCTTCCCGGGATAACGCTGAGAGACCTGCTGAAGCAGCAACAGAGCCTGACTGCTGAGCAGGCGCTCGATATCAGTGAGGCGGTGCTTTCGGGACTCGCCGCGGCCCACCGGGCTGGCATCGTGCATCGTGATCTCAAACCTGAGAATGTTCTCCTCGCTGACGACGGGCGCATCAAGATCGGTGATTTTGGTTTGGCACGTGCTGTGAGTGCGAATACCACCACCGGGCAGGCTCTCCTCGGCACAATTGCCTACCTCTCACCCGAGCTCGTGACTCGAGGAATTGCTGACGCGCGTGCTGATATTTATGCGTTTGGCATCATGCTGTTTGAGATGCTGACTGGTCAACAGCCGTTTAAGGGCGAGCAACCAATGCAGATTGCTTATCAGCACGCACACTCAGATGTGCCGGCACCGTCCACACTCAGCGCAGAGGCGACGCCTGAACTCGATGAGCTCGTACGCTGGACCACGCAACGTGACCGCGATGCGCGCCCTCGTGACGCCGCAATCGTACTCGAGCGTCTACACGAGCTCCATATTCCACCGGGCTCTCCGGGCAGCACCACCAGAGTGCTCCCGCTCACCGACCTGCCTGGTGTGACCCCCTCTACAACGGTGCTCGACGACGCACAGCGTGACGAACTTGCGGCAGCGTCGACCGACACCCCAACTGAACCGGAGTTCACGCCCGAATCTCCACTAGACCGAGCCGCAGCAAGCGGAAATTCCCGGGCCAAACTTGGGCGCGTCATCGCTGCACTCATCATTCTTGCTGCGGTTCTGGCCGGCGGGGCTGGTTGGTGGTTTGGGCAGGGTCCCGGATCACAGGTCACCATTCCACAGGTAGAGGGAGAGCCCATCGCCGCCGTCGAGCAGTCGTTTGCCGAGGTCTCACTCACTGCTGAAATATTCGAGTGCTCAAGCGTCGATATTGCGCAGGGAGATGCGGTTAAGTCCGAGCCCGCGGCGGGAGAACGCGTCGATCGAAACAGTACGGTACGTGTGTGCAAGTCGATGGGTCCGGAGATGCTGCCGGTCCCCACCCTTGTTGGAGTTCCGGTCGGCGAAGCAGAGGTGCTCATCACGGAAGCCGGATTCACATTCGGGGAGATCACTGAACGACGCTTCGGTGACGAAGACCGTGACGTCGTGATCGCGGCGCTCGATGAATCAGGAGACGGGCTCGGAGAAACGTATGCGGAACAAGCTCCCATCGATCTGATTGTTTCGGCCGGTTCCCTGCCTGGAGTGAGCGGACAAAGCGTCGCAGATGCCACACAGACGCTCGGCGATGTGGAGTTGAGTGTTGACAGTGGCCTGAACACGGAGACTCACAACGATGAGGTGCCCAAAGGCTCCGTTATCAGCGCGGTGTACCACACTGATCCGGTCAAACCGGGCGACACCGTTGGTCTCGAAATCTCGCTTGGGCCCGAGCTTTTTGAAATACCCAGTACTACTGACATGACGGTCCGCGAGGCGATGAATGCCCTGGAATCAGCAGGCTTCTCCCCCGCCACGGCGATGCCTGAACTACTGTGGGATAACGCAACCGTGACAGGCACGGACCCTGACGCTGGTGAACGAGTGCCCGCTGGCGCAGATGTTCAGGTGCGCGCAACACTCACGCTGTAAGCGCTTACGTGTTACCTCTGCAAGTCACGAATGTGGCGGTCGTTCTCGGGCGCCCCAAGACCGAGGCGCCCAAGAACGACCGGACCGAAACTAGATACTCACTTGTCCGGTCGAGACACTCTTCAGCTCTTCGGCGACCTGGAACGCGAGCTCGAGCGACTGCATGTGGTTCAGTCGTGGATCGCACAGCGACTCGTACCGGGTCGCCAGTGTCGCCTCGTCAATGTTTGCGGAGCCGCCAAGGCACTCCGTCACATCGTCTCCCGTGAGCTCTACGTGGATGCCGCCGGGGAATGTTCCAACCTCACGGTGAGCCTCGAAGAAGCCCATCAGCTCGTTCATCACATCGTCAAACCGGCGTGTTTTGTAGCCGGTCGCAGTAGTGATTCCGTTGCCATGCATGGGGTCGGTCACCCACAGGGGCTGGGCACCCGCGTCACGCACGCCCTCGAGGAGCCCAGGAAGGACGTCACGAATCTTTTCAGCACCCATACGAGTAATGAACGTCAGACGTCCCGGCTCACGCTCTGGGTCGAGCTTATCGATGAGCCGAAGCGCGTCGTCAACCGTAGCTGTTGGGCCAAGCTTCACACCAATTGGGTTGCGCACTTTGGAAAGGAAGTCGACGTGCGCGCCATCAAGGTCCCGCGTGCGCTCCCCAATCCATAGGAAGTGTCCCGAAGTATTGTAAAGATCACCACTGCGTGAATCCACCCGTACGAGCGGGCGTTCGTAATCGAGGAGGAGCGCTTCGTGGCTCACGAAGAACTCGGTGCCCGACAGTGCTGCGTGGTCGACACCGCACGCATCCATGAAGCGGACAGCCCGGTCGATCTCACTCGCGAGCGACTCGTAACGGCGGTTTGCGGGGTTCGATACAAAGCCCTTGTTCCACTCGTGGACACGGCGCAGGTCAGCAAATCCACCCTGCGTAAATGCACGGATCAGATTGAGCGTTGACGCAGAGACGTGGTAGCCGCGCACCAAGCGAGACGGGTCTGCTGTGCGCGACTCGGGTGTGAAGTCGTATCCATTGACGAGGTCGCCACGGTAGGCAGGCAGAGTCACGTCTTCGCGTGTCTCGTCGTTACTCGAGCGTGGTTTGGCGAACTGACCCGCCATTCGTCCGAGCTTGATGACTGGCATTGATGCCCCGTAAGTCAGCACCACTGCCATCTGCAAGATTGTTTTGACGCGGTCGCGGATCTTATCTGCGGTCGCGCCCGCGAACGTCTCGGCGCAATCTCCACCCTGCAACAGGAATGCCTCGCCGCGAGATGCAGCTGCGATCCGGTCACGAAGCTGGTCAGCTTCGCCAGCAAAAATTAGAGGCGGCTGGGAGGCAAGTTCATCTGATGCCGCCTGTACTGCGTCGGAATCAGGCCAGACCGGCTGCTGCTTAGCCTCGAGCGAACGATAGGCGTCGAGATCCGCATACAGCTGCGCTGCACTCTTGTGCGGGACGTCGATTCCATTATTCTGATTCACGCTGGCTACCATGATCCTCTGATTTCTAGGTGCAGGTTCCTAAACACATTTGAAAAGCTGCCAGATCACTCCGGCAGCACCTCAAGCTTACAGCCCGTGGCTGGGTTTTCAGACCGCGGTTACGCAGCTGCCCTCGAACGCCCGGCACGCACACTCGATGCGTAGACGTCGACGTACTCCTGACCGCTCAGCTTTTGAATCTCCAGCGTGATTTCATCGGTAATACTGCGCAAGACGAACCGGTCTGCGCTCATTCCGGCAAAGCGACTGAAATCGATGGGCTCGCCAATCACTGTCCCAATGCGTCTGATCTTCGGGATCTTCGTGCCAATCGGCATCGCCTTTTCGGTGTCGACCATGACTGCGGGAACAACGAGCGCACCCGACTCGACAACGAGCCGCGCGACGCCGGTGCGACCTCGATACAGGCGCGCGTCCGGGCTGCGCGTTCCCTCGGGGTAAATACCGAGGACTTCACCACGATCGAGCACTGAGAGTCCCGTACTTAACGAGGCCTCGGAGGCTTTGCCGCCCGACCGATCAATGGGCAACTGCCCAACCGCGAGCATGAAAGTCTTCACAAGCCATCCCTTGACGCCTTTGCCAGTGAAGTAGTCACTCTTCGCAAGAAAGTACACTCGTCGGTCGATCATGAGTGGCATAAAGAACGAATCGATAACCGACACGTGATTACCGACGATGATTACTGGCCCGGTAGCGGGGATGTTTTCCGCGCCCTCGACCCACGGGCGGTAAATCGTTTTGAGAAACGGCCCAATGATGAGGTGCTTAAAAAACCAATACAACACGGATACATGGGTCCTTTCGACTCGATCAGACTATCTGAGCCTGGCCCGAACAACGTGCATATCTTTCATCCCAAGTGTTAGTTCATCAAATGATGGGACTGCATGCAATAGGCTGGATGGTATGCGGGGCGACCGCAACCGACACCGCCCTGACAGGACTGAAACCCGGTACCAAAGGAGTTACTGTGAACGTATCTGAAACACCGATCGTTATTCCACCGGTGGCAACAGACAATATTACTGACCTTCTCGAGCAGCGCGTTGCTGAGACGCCCGAGCGGGTGCTCTTTGGGCTCCCAGAGGGAGACGGGTGGCGTGATCTCACTGCCGCAGAATTTCGCAACCATGTCATTCAGGTGGCAAAGGGATTCGTAGCCGCGGGCGTCAACCCCGGCGACAAGATCGCGTTCATGTGCCGGACGCGCTACGAGTGGACGCTCGTCGATTTTGCACTTTTCTATGCCGGCGCAGTAATGGTCCCGATCTACGACACTTCATCCCCCTTACAGATCCACTGGATTCTTGAGGATGCGGGCGCACGCGGCATCATGACGGAAACGTCAGATCATGCTGACCGCGTGGAAGAGGTGCGAGCGGATGTCGCGGCGATTGACCTGGCATGGCGCATGGACGAGGGAGCTATCGCAGAGCTCATTCGCTCGGGCGAAGATATCCCCGATGAGGAGATCGAGCGTCGCCGCTCGATTGCCGTGGGTTCAGATATTGCAACCCTCATCTACACTTCAGGGTCGACTGGTCGCCCAAAAGGCTGCGTCCTCACGCACTCCAATTTTGTGGATCTCTCCCGGAACGCAGCGTCTGCGCTTTCCGATGTGTTGTTGCAGCCAGGAACCGCGATCCTGCTCTTTATTACTCTGGCTCACATCTTCGCCAGATTCATTTCCATCCTCACCATCCACGTCGGTGCACGGGTGGGGCACCAGGCGGATACTTCGCAGCTTCTTCCTGCACTCGGATCGTTCAAACCCTCGTTTCTCCTTGCTGTCCCGCGTGTGTTCGAAAAGGTATACAACTCAGCCGAGCAGAAGACTGAGAGCGAGGGGAAAGGAAAGATTTTCCGTGCGGCCGCGAAGGTTGCGGTTGAACACTCACGAGCCCTCGATGCCGGGCGCGTGCCGTTGATGCTCGATTTGAAGTTCAAGCTGTTCGACAAGCTGGTCTATGCAAAGCTTCGTGAACGCCTCGGCGGACGCGTCAAGTATGCGGTTTCCGGATCGGCCCCCCTCAGCCCGCACCTGGGTCACTTCTTCCGCAGCCTGGGTGTAAAAATTCTCGAGGGGTATGGCCTGACCGAAACCACTGCCCCAGTTAGCGTGAACCTCGCAGAAAAGTTCAAGATTGGTACCGTTGGTCCAGCGCTTCCAGGCCACACCGTCAGAATCGCCGAAGATGGCGAAGTCGAGGTCAAAGGGATCGACGTATTCAAGGAGTATTGGAACAACCCAGAAGCGACGGCCGCCGCTTTCACCAATGACGGGTTCTTCAAGACTGGGGATCTCGGAACGCTCGATGAGGACGGGTACCTCACCATCACTGGTCGCAAGAAAGAGATTATTGTGACGGCCGGTGGGAAGAATATCGCGCCAGCACAGCTCGAGGACCCGATTCGAGCGAATACCGTGATCGGTCAGGTCGTAGTCGTTGGCGACCAGAAACCTTTCATTGCCGCGCTCATCACCCTTGATTCAGAAATGCTGCCGACCTGGTTGAAGAACAACGGCGAGGACCCAAACATGCCCCTGACGGAGGCCGCCGTGCACCCCAAGGTACTGGCTGAGGTACAGCGCGCCGTTGACCACGGCAACAAACCAGTTTCGCGTGCAGAGTCGATCCGCAAGTTCGCGATTCTTCCGACAGAGTTCACGCAAGAGAGTGGTCACCTCACACCCAAGCTCAGCATTAAGCGTGATAACATTCTGCGCGACTACGCGAATGAGATCGAGGGTATCTATGGGGCTAACCCCCAGACGGAAGGTATCCCTGCCGGGTCGCACTAAGCTGACCGGCTAAAACCAGTCAGATGTGCGAATCTGGCGCATCGCTTCCCCACGTGCACTTCGCTCGAGACGGGAGATATAGAGCTTTCCATCAAGGTGATCACACTCATGCTGCAGCGCCTGCGCCAGGAGTCCTTCCCCCGAGATTTCAACGACGTTGCCATTCACATCGATGCCGCGCACCGTCGCTTTCGGGTATCGCATCACCTCAAACCACAGCCCCGGGACGGAGAGACACCCCTCGCCGGTCGGCGCGGGCTCACCCTCCAATGCGACAATCTCTGGATTCAGCACATAGCTAACTTCGCCATCTATATGGAGGCTGAACGCGCGCAGAGTATGTCCGATTTGAGTTGAGGCAAGCCCCGCTCTCCCATCAAACGCGACAGTGTCGCATAGATCTGCGACAAGAGCACGAACGCCCTCGTCGAGCTCTTGGACCGGCTCGCACACAGTGCTGAGCACCGGATCGCCAAAGAGTCGTATCTCACGAATCGCCATGCGTCGTTGTCCCTCGTTCCGTACGCGCTCAACTAATGACCGCGAGCAGATCGCCGGCCTCAACCGAGCGTGCGCCAGTGAACACCAGCCGCTCGACAGTTCCCGCCACAGACGCGGTGATCGCGGCCTCCATCTTCATGGCCTCGATGGTGGCAATAGGCTGACCAGACTCCACCTCGTCACCCTCGACGATGTGCACCGTGACCGTGCCAGAGAACGGCGCCGCCACATGTCCCGGCAGAGTTCGGTCGGCCTTTTCAGCAACCGGAGCACTCACTGTGATCTTCTGATCTTTCACGAACACGGGGCGCAGCTGGCCATTGACGCGCGCCATGACCGTGCGCACGCCCTTGTCATCGGCTTCACCAATGGCCTCCAGACCAACGTACAGACGAACACCCTTCGAGAGGTCAACTGCGTATTCGTTTCCTGACTCAAGACCGTAGAGGTAGTCGCCAGTGTTCAACACCGAGAGGTCGCCGAAGCTCTCTCGCGCGGCAAGGAAAGATGCGGTCGGTCCGGGAAAGAGCAAACGGTTCAGCGTGGCACGTCGTTCTGCGCTTGTTCCGTCCAGCAAAGCGGCGTCTTCTTCGGACATCTCTGCGCTTGTAATATTGGGGGTGCGGCCGGCGAGAACGCGACTACGGAATGGCTCAGGCCATCCTCCGGGGATCTCACCGAGTTCTCCTGCGAGGAAACCGACCACGGAGTCCGGGATGTCGTACTTTTCCGGATGTGCTTCGAAATCATTCGGGTCGGCGTCAACGGCTGCGAGGTGCAGCGCAAGGTCCCCCACGACCTTGGAGGACGGGGTAACTTTCGGAATTCGGCCCAGGATCCGGTCCGAGGCCGCATACATGTTCTCGATCTTCTCAAAATTGTCCGCGAGCCCGAGTGCGATCGCCTGCTGCCGCAAATTGGACAGCTGCCCACCAGGGATCTCGTGCGTGTACACACGGCCAGTCGGACTCGGCAGACCCGACTCAAACGGACGGTACGTCGTGCGCACCGCATCCCAGTAGGGTTCCAGCGCAAAGACTGCTTCACTTGAGAGTCCCGTATCGCGGTCAGTGTCAGCGAGCGCCGCAACGAGCGAGGACATGGAGGGCTGACTAGTAGTACCGGCCATCGGCGCACTTGCAACGTCAACCGCGTCTACGCCCGCGCGTGAAGCTGCAAGGAGCGTCGCGAGCTGCCCACCAGGCGTGTCATGAGTGTGCAGGTGTACGGGCAGGTCAAACCGCTCACGCAGCGCACTGACGAGCTTCTCTGCTGCAGCCGGACGCAACAGGCCGGCCATGTCCTTAATCGCGAGAATGTGTGCGCCAGCATCAACTATCTGGTCGGCAAGACCGAGGTAGTAATCAAGCGTGTACTTATCCTCGTCTGGGCTCAGCAAATTGCCCGTATAGCACAGCGCGACTTCTGCAACTGCCGTACCGCTGTCTTGGACAGCATCGATTGCGACCCGCATTTGCTTGACATCATTGAGCGCATCAAAAATGCGGAAGATATCAACACCCGTGTCAGCAGCCTCACGAACGAACGCCTTTGCCACCTGTGGCGGGTAGGGCGTGTATCCGACGGTATTCTGTCCACGCAGCAACATCTGAATCGGTACGTTTGGTAGTGCCTCCCTGAGACCAGCAAGCCGCTCCCACGGGTCTTCCGCGAGGAACCTCAGTGCAACGTCATACGTCGCACCGCCCCACGCTTCGACAGAAAACAGCTCAGGCGTCATTCGAGCCACGTACGGTGCGACTGAGAGGAGATCGCGGGTACGCACACGGGTCGCCAACAACGACTGGTGTGCATCACGGAACGTCGTCTCGGTGACACCGAGGGCTTTTTGCTCACGAAGGGCACGTGCGAACCCCTCTGGCCCCAATTCCAGAAGTCGCTGACGACCACCGGCAGGAGCGGGCACCGTGAGGTCCGTGTCGGGAAGCTTCGCAGATGGATCAATCGCAGCCGGGCGGACCCCGTTCGGCTGATTCACCGTG
The DNA here is from genome assembly GCA_052090925.1 of Leucobacter sp. GTDB lineage: Bacteria > Actinomycetota > Actinomycetes > Actinomycetales > Microbacteriaceae > Leucobacter. The sequence goes on from JBQDBM010000028.1 coordinate 9,602, forward strand.
ACATCTGCAAGGTACTGGAGCATGCGCGTCGCACGATCCTTTGGCTTATTGAGCCCGAGGAGCTCCGGGCGCTCCTCGATGAAAGCGGTGCTAACGTCACCTCGCTGAAATGCGGGATCCTCAAGCACAGCCTTCAGGAACGGAATGTTCGTCGCGACACCTCGAATGCGGAACTCGGCCAGTGCTCGTTGTGCCTTGGTTACAGCGGTGCCAAAATCTCGGCCACGGCACGTCAATTTTGCCAGCATCGAATCGAAGTGCGGGCTGATGTGTGCTCCGGGGTTGATCGTGCCACCATCGAGGCGCACCCCGCCGCCACCCGGTGAGCGGTATGCCGTAATTCGCCCAAGGTCCGGGCGGAAACCGTCAGACGGATCCTCCGTCGTGATTCGACACTGCAGTGCGGAACCCCGTAGGTGGATCTGATCCTGTGTCAGATCCATGTCCTCTAGAGTCGCACCCGCTGCGATACTCATCTGTGCCTGCACGAGATCGACATCGGTGACCTCCTCGGTCACCGTATGCTCAACCTGAATTCGGGGGTTCATTTCGATGAATACGTGCTGACCAGCACGCTCTCCCTCTGTGTCGAGCAAGAATTCAACCGTGCCTGCGTTCTCGTAGCCGATCGACCGGGCGAACGCGACCGCGTCGCGGGTAAGCGCGTCCCTCGTGGCCTCATCAAGATTTGGTGCGGGTGCGATCTCAACAACTTTCTGGTGCCGCCGCTGCACGGAGCAATCACGCTCGTAGAGATGCACCGTCGCCCCTGTACGGTCCGCAAGTACCTGCACCTCAATGTGCCTGGGCCGAAGCACCGCTTGTTCAATAAACATAGTGGCGTCACCAAACGCAGCCGCCGCTTCACGCATTGCACTTTCCAGCGCCGCACGCAGGTCTTCTTCGCGTTCGACACGCCGCATTCCACGGCCCCCACCGCCGGCGACCGCTTTTGCGAAAAGCGGGTAACCGATTTCTCGCGCACCCTCTATGAGCGCATCAACATCCTGCGAGGGTTCAGCCGAACGAAGCACGGGAACGCCTGCCGCGATCGCGTGTTCCTTCGCGGCCACTTTATTGCCGGCCATCTCGAGCGCTTGACGACCCGGGCCGATGAAGCGGATCCCCTCGGCTTCGGCGGCCGCCGCAAGTTCCGGGTTCTCGGCAAGGAAACCATAGCCGGGGTAGATTGCGTCGGCACCCGACTCTTTCGCGACCCGTACGATCTCTTCGACATTCAGGTACGCACGGACCGGGTGCCCCTCCTCGCCGATGAGGTACGCCTCATCGGCTTTCAACCGGTGCAACATGTTCCGATCCTCGTAAGGGAACACCGCTACAGTCTTCGCACCAAGCTCGTGAGCTGCACGAAATGCACGAATAGCGATCTCGCCGCGGTTTGCCACCAGGATCTTATTAAACATGTGCAGAAGAACTCCCTCAGTCCGCATTCCAGTTGCCTCGTTATAGGCACATGGTCCCGTGACAGCTTACTTGGAATTACGACTGACCCTCATTTTGCGTCACCAATTTCTTTATTTGCCCCCGCCAACATCGCCACGGTGACACGAAGAATCACTGAACTGGAGCATCTCTGAGTACACGTGATGGTCTCTTCAAGGACATATCTACTAAACTTGCAGCGTGCATGTATTGAGCGTGAGTTCCTTAAAAGGCGGAGTCGGCAAAACAACTGTGACCCTGGGCCTGGCGTCCGCCGCATTCTCACGCGGCCTCCGAACGCTCGTGGTGGATCTCGACCCGCAATCAGATGTGTCAACGGGTATGGATGTGAACCCCGAAGGACACGGCAATATTTCTGACGTGTTGGAGAGCCCAAAAGAGAAAATTGTGCGCGCCGCGATTGCACCAAGTGGCTGGCGTCAGCACCACGAGAACGGTGTCATCGACCTTTTGATTGGCAGCCCCTCCGCCATCAACTTCGATGGCCCTCACCCTTCAGTCCGGGACATCTGGAAATTGGAGGAGGCGCTCGCGACCGTTGAGGCAGACTACGATCTCGTCCTCATTGACTGCGCCCCGTCGCTCAACGCGCTCACACGAACCGCCTGGGCAGCGAGTGATCGCGTGCTCATTGTGACGGAGCCTGGATTATTTGCAGTAGCGGCCGCTGACCGCGCGTTCCGCGCAATCGAAGAGATCCGGCGCGGTGTGAGCCCGAGGCTGCAGCCGCTCGGCATTACCATCAACCGCACGCGTCCGAGGTCGATGGAGCACCAGTTCCGCATCCGCGAGCTTCGGGAAATGTTTGGTCCGTTGGTTTTGAACCCTCAGCTCCCCGAACGAACTTCGCTCCAGCAGGCTCAGGGTGCGGCGAAACCTGTCCACATGTGGCCAGGCGAAGCGGCACAAGAAATGGCTGGCTATTTTGACCAGATTCTTGACCGCGTCCTGCGTTCAGGCGGGATCGCAGCTCCCCTGGCGGCCGCGGCTCCAGGTCGCACCACCGCGGTTGCACCTGAGGGCCTCGTCGAAGAGATGTCAGACACTGCCGACGTCGTCACTGATCGCGCCGACGATTAATCACCGCAAGCAGCTCCGGTAACGAGCTTTCACGATCAATTCCAATGACGGGTTGAATGCCGCTGATTGGTCGTCAAGTGACCGAAAGATCAGTCGCACGACATCGTCGCGTGACTGATCTAAGAGATTTTCCGCGCAGATCGACGAACCGCCAGCTCGTCGACCGTTTTACTGTCGGGCTCTCGATGCTCATCAAGGTCAACCAGTGAGGTTTCAACCTCTCGGAGCACCTTGCCTACAGCGATCCCAAAGACACCCTGCCCACGACTGACCAAGTCAATAACTTCATCATTCGAGGTGCACAGGTAGACACTCGCGCCGTCGCTCATCAGTGTTGTCTGTGAGAGGTCGTGTACCCCGGCCTCGTGCAATTGCGCGACCGCACTCCGAATCTGCTGAAGAGAGATACCAGTGTCAAGCAGGCGCTTCACGAGCTTCAAAACGAGGATGTCGCGGAAACCGTAGAGTCGCTGTGTCCCGGACCCTTTCGCGTTCTGCACTGTTGGCTCTACGAGCCCGGTGCGTGCCCAGTAGTCAAGCTGGCGATAGCTGATCCCAGCAGCACTGGCGGCTACTGCGCCTTTGAAGCCACCATTCTGATCCGGTCGTGGCAGGCCGTCGTCGAACAGCATGTCTGCATCGATCGTGCTATTCAGGGGTGCGTCTGCGTTCCCTGCCGACGCTTTAGCATCACGTGATGGTGCGCTGCTGTCCTCCATCGACTTTCCTTTCCACGGACGCGCTGTGCGCGTCCAGCACCTTAACGGTACCGAGCGTTGCCCCGGTGTGCAACGACCGGGCAGTTTGAACTTTCCGCGTGTCGCGTTTTGGGAGCCAGTCCCCTACTGCGCACCCAGTCGACGACGCAACACGCCCGAACGAACGGTATCCAAGTAGCCGGCGACCTCGAGTGTGTCTTCGACGGAGCGCGGGCTGCCAGGTTTTCCTCCGCGAGATGCGACTGATTGGCTGATGAGCTCAGCATCGCGCTCCGCCGCGACACGCATGGTACGCAAGTGGCGCGGCGAGACGCCTCGCTCTGCCAGCCGCATGAGTGCCGTCAGCTGCGCAATCGCATCATGAGGAAAGACCTCGGCTGCGGGGAGAAGACCAGCCGCAATTGCCTCCCCCAAAAAACGTGGTGTGGCGCCAGTGGCACGCACCAACTCTTCCCCACTGAGCACCCGACGCGGTGTGAGAATGCTCGAGGCACTCCGAGGTGCCGCACCTGGAATGACCGGGTCGTTGCCCTGATCGAGCTCTTCGAGCACTTCCGCGATCACCTTCAGCGGCAAGTAATGGTCCCTCTGAAGCGTGAGGATCAAACGGAGACGCTCGATATGCGCCTGTGAAAATTTCCGATACCCTGACCGTGTGCGCTCTGGAGTTACTAACCCCTGCTCCTCAAGAAACCGGAGCTTCGAAGGAGTGAGGTCGGAAAACTCGTCCTGCAACCTGGAAAGAACCTGGCCAATGCTGAGAAGCCCCGATGTTGCAGTCGCATGAGTACTCGGTGCCGCCACGTTAGATCTCGTCCGCGAGGTCGAACCGAGAAGCGAAGAACGTAAATTTGAACTTGCCGACCTGCACTTCTGCGCCGTCTTCGAGCTGTGTTTCGTCGTCGATGCGCGACCCATCACTGAACGTCCCGTTCAATGAGCCAAGGTCTTTCACCGTAAAGCGAGTGCCGCTGCGTGTGAACTCCGCGTGCCGCCGTGAGACGGTCACGTCGTCCAAGAAAATGTCGACTTCTGGATGACGCCCCGCGACTGTGCTTTTTTGGTCCAGCAAAAATCGAGCACCGAGATTTGGTCCTCGTCGCACGACGAGGAGCGCCGCACCCGACGGGAGTGCTCCGACGGCCGCCTGTTCGTCAACCGACAGGTCGACGACACGGGCGCGAATCATGGCACCGAGATCCTCCCGAAACTGCACCGTTGAGCGTGCCTCTGTGTCGTCTGCGCGACGAGCCTGATTCTCGGCGTTCACGTCTTCACTCATCCCTGCTCGAAGCGGTCAAGGACCGGTATTCCGGATCACTCTACGCTACCGTAGCCGTGACTTCTGTGCACCTTGAATCTCGACATTGCACGGCAGATTTCCATATCCTGATCAGACGTGGTGATTTCGGATGGGTCACCTCATTCAGAACTCTGGAGAATCAATGAGTCGGTTCGATGTTGCAATCGTTGGGGCTGGCGTTGCAGGGCTGACCGCTGCCAGGCTGCTGACTACACATGGACGCCGTGTAGTGATTGTCGAGGCTCGTGATCGAGTCGGTGGGCGTGTATGGACCCACCGAAGTGGGTCACTCAGTACGGACCTTGGCGCCTCATGGATTCACGGCATCGAGAACAGCACGCTTGCAGATGTCACGACCGCCCTCGGCATGGAGACTTCTGAGTTCACGGTTGGCAGCTACCAGCCAGGCGGGCGACCTATCGCTTACTACGACCCGTCAGGAGCACGACTGAGTGATGGCGATGTTGATCGTTTCGTCTCAGATATTCATCATTTCGATGAGGATCTCGTCCGAACCATCAAGAGCGCTCCACCCGGCAGTTCCTACAGTGACGTGGTCGAACACACACTGTCGCGGCAAGACTGGCACTCAGAACGAACTGACCGCGTCCGTGAGTTTATGCGCCATCGCAGCGAAGAGCAGTACGGCGTGTGGATCGACCAACTTGATGCCCATGGACTGGATGACGACGCCATCCAGGGTGACGAGGTCGTGTTTCCTAACGGTTATGACGTCCTCCCTCGTCGTCTCAGTACCGGCCTCGATGTGAGGCTCGATCGTACCGTCCACCGCGTAGACTGGGGTCCGCTGACCGGCGTCACGCTGAGCACCAGTCAAGGCGATATCGCTGCCGAACGTGCCGTAGTGACGGTGCCCGTTGGGGTACTCAAGTCTCACGACTTTGTCTTCAACCCTCAACTCCCTGAGCTGGTCTCTGGTGCGCTCGATCGCCTTGACATGAACGCATTCGAAAAAGTGGTGCTGCACTTTCCTCAGAAGTTCTGGGATGAAGGTGTCTACGCGATCAGGCGCCAGGGCGATGCCGCTAAGTGGTGGCACTCTTGGTACGACCTCACATCAGAGGGTGGAACTCCCACACTTCTCACGTTCGCAGCGGGCCCCTGCGCTCAAGAGGTCCGTAGGTGGAGCACTGAAGCCATCACGGAGTCAGCCGTTCGTTCCCTTCGGGAAATCTACGGCGACCGCGTTCCACCCCCGCTCCACGCCCAAGTCACCAGTTGGGCTGACGACCCATTCGCACGTGGCGCGTATGCCTACATGACTGTTGGCTCGTCTCCGGAGGATCACGATCAGTTGGCCACACCCATAGGAGGTGTGCTCCATATTGCGGGTGAAGCGACCTGGTCAGAGGATCCCGCGACGGTCACAGCCGCCCTCATGTCAGGGCACCGCGCCGCAGAAAACATACTCGAGCGTCCGATTCAGATCGACGAAATCTGGCGCGGCCTCACCGACGAGATCTAAAACCTTCTGCCGCAAGCACAATCAGTGCGATCCCGAGCATCCCGTATACGAAGAGGTCGATGGGCTGCAGCCCTTCTCCAAGCAGCAGAGCAGCCACAAACAGCAGGATCGGCTCACCATAGCTCAACATCCCAAAAACTGGCATCGATAGGAGTCTCGAGGCTGCAAGGAACGCGGTCATACCCAGTGCGCCCGCCATCCCTGCTGCGAGCACGAGGAATTGGTCAAAAGCGGTTTGTGCTCCCTCGCTTGTACCGATCAAAATGGCGGCCAACGGCAGCAATACCAGCATTTCTCCACCAAAGGCGGCCGGACTGTCAAGTGCGAATCGTTGCCGAAGCCCAAAGTACAAGGCATACCCAATGCAGACCGCAAACGTCACCCATGACACGGAAAGTGTGGCAAGGATCTGCACGACGACCGCAAGGATCGCGATACCAACGGCAAGCCACTGGAGACGCGTCACTCTCGCTCGAAAGACGAAGCGCCCCACCGCAACAAGCGCAATCGGCAACAACAGGTACCCAAGTGACGCATCAAGCGCATACCCGTATATGGGAGTCCAGGCAAACAGCCACAGTTGCAGACCGACCAGACCGCTCAACACAACAAAGAGAAGTGGCATCCACCACCTCGAGGTGAGTGTCCGCCAGAACTCCGCGAGCATACGCCGCGCGGGCGGGAATACCAACATCGCTGCGTAGCAGGCGAAAGTTATGACGAGGCGCCAGGCAAAAATTGCTTCGGCGGATGCGCGCAGCACTCCAGCCGCATAGAAAATGACCCCGAAAAGGATCGACGCCAGCAGGGAGGCGGCAATGCCGCGCACCTGTGTATTCCGTCCACCTGGCACGATCGCTACCGTGTCTCTGATTAAGAGTTGTTGGCGCGTTCGATAGCCGGGCCAAGCTCATCCACCACGAGACCTGCGGACTCCAGTTGCCCGGTACGGTATGCAGCACGACCCACCATGTGCGCCGCGATGGGTGCCGTGAGCGATTGGAACACGAATACGGGGACCAAAGCGATCAGTGTGAGAAACGAACGCTGATCCAGCGCGATGGCCGCAATGATGAGGAGTAAGCCAAAAATCTGTGGCTTCGTCGCGGCGTGCAACCGGCTGAGCGCGTCACGGAATCGAAGCAGACCGATCCCTGCAGAGAGTGACAGAAGTGCTGAAAGGAACACACACACAACTGCGGTGATGTCGAGTATTTGCTCAAACATGTCGAGCTTCCGTCCCCTCTACTGACACCGTCGTGGTTTTTCGCCGTTTCACGTACAGTGCGACAACGATGGTCGCAAACGTGGCAGTTGCCGCAATGACCGCCATGAGCGATATCGAGTCAGTGTGATTTCGCACGACCATGTCTGTTCCAACCGTCAACATGAGCGTGGTCAAAAGTACATCCGATGCGATCATCCGGTCGAGAATTGTTGGACCGCGCACAATGCGAATGAGTGCACAGATTGCCGTCACAGAGAGCGCAACGGCAGCAGCAATGATGAGTGCCGTGGAAAATGGTGAAGCGTCGCCTCCGATCAATTCAGCGCCTCCACTTCTTCTATCGACCCGACGGCCCGGATGAGAAGACTCTCAATGTGGTAAACGTTGTGACGCATGTTATCGAGCGACTCTTCTGTCGGCGTGTTTAGCACATGTATATACAGCGTCGACCTGAAGCGGTCGACATCAACCACAAGCGACCCGGGGATGAGAGAGTTCGTCATACCGACCATGGCGATAATGAAGTCTGACTGCGTGCGCAGTTTCACCGCAATGATGGAAGTTGTCGGGGTGGGCCCAGGCTTCACGGCCAACCAAGCAACATGCCAGGAGGCAAGCGCCACGTGCCATAAGAAGTAGGCGACGTATCGGAGCGCCCACCAAACATTCATTCGTCCGGCGAGCTTCACCGGCGGAAGATAGAACACGCGCGTTGCCATGACCGCAACCAGCACGCCGCTTGCCACAGACATTAGCGATACTTCACGCCACAGCGCCATCCACGTCACCACGAGTCCGACGAGGAGCGGAACTTCATACAGCCGCACTCCACGCTCGAGGCGGAGCACAGCGCGCGGCCCGACACTCTGATCCCGTGCCACTTCGTCAATACGTTCACCGGGGTGATTGCGTGCCTGATTCACGGCGCACCCTCCTCCCCGGTTTCGGTCTCCATGCGGTGACCTTCAGCTGGCTGGTCGGGCCGCGTCACGCCGCTGCCCCCACCGAGCTCGTTCTCTCGCTCACCCAACACCTGTTCAACCAGTTCGCCCGGCTCGGCAAGCTGGTGACCGGCTCGCGTCGAGTAGGCGTACAGCGGACCCGCGAATATGGTGAGTGCGATACTGACCACCACCATACCCGCGGTGGCTCCGACCATCAGTCGCGGTGTTTCTTTCTTTTCCTGAAGAGGCTGTGCATCAGGCGCGTCATGCAGATTCTCCAGCATCGCTACTTCACGCTTACGTAGCATCAGCGCTTCAGTCGACGTGGTCTTAGGCGGTGTGCTTTCGACGGCAGTTCTCGGACGCCAAAAAGCGAGCGTCCACGCGCGCGCGAGAGCGTACAACGTGAGCAGGGATACGAGCGCCCCGACCCCCATCAGCCAGTACGCGCCCGGGCTCGCCAAGTCAGCAGCGACAGTGAAGAGCCCCAGCTTGCCAATGAATCCCGAGAACGGTGGAATTCCGCCCAGATTGAGCATGGGAATGAAGAACAGCACGGCAACAACAGGCGCACTTCGCAGCATACCTCCGAGCCCAGACAGCGACGTGGTACCCCCTTGTCGCTCGATCAGTCCCACCGCCAAAAAGAGCGTGGTCTGCACAATAATATGGTGAGCTATGTAATAGATGGTCGCTGAGAAGCCCGCCGCGTTGGCCATGCCAATACCAAAAATCATGTACCCGATATGGCTAATCAATGTGAACGAAAGCAGGCGCTTGATATCGAGTTGCGACACTGCACCAAGGATTCCAACAATGAGAGTGAGCGCAGCAACGATGAGGAGCAAACCGTCAATGCTCGAGTCGGGAAAGAGGAGAGTTTGGCTCCGAATGATGGCGTACACTCCCACTTTGGTGAGGAGCCCCGCGAAGACAGCCGTCACCGGTGCTGGAGCGGTCGGGTACGAATCGGGGAGCCAGAACGCAAGTGGGAATATTGCCGCCTTGATCCCGAAGGCAATGAGCAATGTCAGATTCAAGAGCAACTGGACTTCGTCCGGGAGTTCCGCAATGCGCACCGTCAGTTGCGCCATGTTCACGGTACCTGTCGCCCCGTAAATCAGGCCGATCGCAGCGAGGAACAGGATCGACGAGACGAGCGAAACCACCACGTAGGTGACTCCCGCTCGAATACGCTGCGTTGTCCCTCCGAGGGTAATCAGTACGTAACTAGCCACGAGCAGGATCTCGAACCCTACGTACAGGTTAAAGAGATCTCCCGCGATAAACGCGTTGCACACTCCCGCGCCTAGCACGAGATAGGTTGGGTAATAGATCGAGACGGGAGTTTCTTCATCACCGTCAGCGAGTCCCTGGCCCATTGAGAAGAGGAAGACTCCGAGGAGCACGACGGCTGACACCGTGAGCATCAGCGCTGAAACTCGGTCGACTACCAGCGCTATTCCAAACGGTGCGGCCCACCCACCGACTTCCATCACCAGTGTGCCCATGGTGTCTGCTGCCCACATGAGCAGCGAACCAAGCACGACAACGGCCGTGAGTGCCGTCACAGTTATGGACTGCTGCAATCTTTCACGGCCTGGAACCACCAGCGCGAGCGCCGCACCGATCAGCGGTATGAGTACCACGAGGGGAACAAGGACGGTCACCGTTCATCCCCCTCTGCCAGGTTGCGTGCATGAGTGTTCCCCGCAGCAGCATCAGCGCTGTCGGGTAGCGGCTCAGCATCGTCATCACTATCGCCAGAGAATTCAGGGGTTTCCGCGAGATTCACATCCGTAACCTCAACTGTGGCGAGAGCCTCGGTCTTAGTGAGATCAAGGTCGTCCGTATCGTCTTCGACAGCATCCTCGCGGTGTTGAGCGAGACGCCAGGAGCGATAGATCAGGGCGAGCATGAACGCGCTGACGCCGAACGTGATAACGATCGCGGTCAGGATAAACGCTTGTGGAAGCGGATCACTCATCTCCTCCGGTGAGCTCTCCCCCACAATCGGTGCCGAGCCAAACGAACCAGACATCAGGAAAATGAGCAGGTTGGTTGCGTTTCCGACCAGGAGGAATCCTAAGAGTACGCGCGTCAGTGAACGGTCGAGCAGGAGGTACACGCCGCTGGCGTAGAGGACCACCATCACCGCGACGAGAACGAGAGGCATTGTCATAGTTTTGCACTCTCCTCTTCAAGCGCGGACTGAGCGTCTTCTTCCTCGTGCTCGTCAATCTCAGCACCCAAGCTTCGAATAACGTCCAGGATCAGGCCAACCACAACTAAGTACACTCCGATATCGAAGACAGTAGATGAAACCAGTGATAGATCACCGAATGGTCCGAGATCGAGGTCAACCCAGGACGAGGCGAGTGCTGATTGACCAAAAATAAGCGGCAGGATCGCCATTGAAACTGCGAGCGTCAGACCTGTACCCAGGATCCGTCCAGCATCGAGCGGCACTGTAGCCCCAAGCTCGTAACGGCCGCCGGCAAGGTAGCGTGCGACGAGCGCGAGGCCAGCCACAAGTCCTCCGGCGAATCCACCACCCGGGGTGTTATGTCCGGTGAGAAGAAAGTACAGCGATAGCAGAATGAGGGCGTGGAACAAGATTCGTACGACAACTTCGAGCAGAATCGATCGTCGAGCCGGATCAAGCTGCCGCCCAGCGAGCAGCCATGTTGACCGCGAAGTACTGTCGTTTGGATCAGCAATGCGAAGCAGGTGCTCACGTGCCTGCGAGCGTGCGTCTCGGCGACTGAGCTTCGGGCGAGTATCGACGCGTGTCCGCAGGAATACAAGCGACGCAACACCTGTTGCAGCGGCAAGCACAACTGAGAGCTCGCCCATCGTGTCCCACCCGCGGATATCGACGAGCATGACATTCACAACGTTGTTTCCGTGCCCACCGGCGAACGCAAGCTCTGGAAGCTGCAGCGAGATCGGTTCAGCGATGCGGGCCCCCAGTGCAATAACCGCGACCACGCCGAGTGTCAGTCCGACCGTGATACCAATCGCAGCTCGTACCCACCGCACACGTCTGATCGCACGCATCCCAATGTGCTGCGGCAGACGCCGTATGACAAGGACAAACGCGATCATCGTGACGGTCTCGACCAGCACCTGAGTGAGGGCCAGATCAGGAGCCCCGTGAAGCGAAAAGATTGCGGCCATTCCATACCCGGTCACACCGACCAGCACTACGGCCTGGAAACGGGTCCGAGCACGCAAGGAGTAAATTGCGGCAAGGATCATAATCGCTGCAACCGGGAGTTGTACCCAGGAGTCCATGAATTTCAGTTCCGACGGCCAAGCATCGATCGCCAACGTGGTACCGCCCACCACGAGCGCAAACACCCCGAGAATGACTGCGAGATAGAACGGCAATGATCCGCGCTGAGTGATCGCAGTCAACCTGACAGCGAGCGTATCAAGCCAATGCGTAAGCACCCAGTAAGCGTGTGACGCAGAGAATCGTTCCGGTGCGGGCGGCAAGATGGTGCGCAGTCGGCGCATCAGGAAAAAGAGGAACAGGCCGGTCAGTATCACGCCTGCCGAGATTGCGAGGGCAGGGGTGAGCCCGTGCCAAAGCGCGAGATGTTCGGGAGCAGACGCTACGTTCGTCCCGCCCGGAGTTACTGCAGTCTGCAACCAACGATCAAGCTGCGGGGCAAATAGTCCACCTGCAATCGTGGCGAGCACGAAGAGGGCAGGGGCCACGAGGATTCCCGCATGCTGCTTATGGACCAGTGTGCACTGGGGAACATCAGGTTTCACCGCGAACGCTCCCCAGAGGAAGCGCCCCATATAGGCCACTGTGAGCACGCTACCAATTGCCGCAACTGCGAGGGCCACATAGGCGATCGGAAGCTCGTGGCCTATCGCGAGGAGCTCAGCGAATGCGGATTCCTTTGCGATAAACCCTATGAACGGCGGTAGCCCCACCATTGACGCGGACGCAAGGATTGCGACGATTGCGAGTGCTGGTGCCTGGCGCCCCAAACCGCTCAGCTTCCGAAGGTCACGAGTACCCGTGCGATGGTCGACGATCCCGACGGTGAGGAAAAGCGGAGCTTTCGCGAGGGCGTGTGCGAAGAGCAGCGCAAGACCTGCGAAACTGCTGCGCGGATCACCGACACCAAACACCATGACCAGGAGCCCGAGCTGGCTCACCGTGCCGTGGGCGATGATGAGCTTGAGGTCAAACTGCCGCAAAGCGCGGATGCCCCCGTTGAGCATTGTGATCGCGCCCAGCACCACGAGGGTCTCACGGTAACCGACAACGTCGCCAAATGCGGGGGTAATGCGCGCGATCATGTACACGCCCGCTTTCACCATTGCTGCAGCATGCAGGTATGCGCTTACTGGCGTGGGTGCAGCCATCGCACCAGGAAGCCAGAAGTGAAACGGGAAGATCGCAGATTTAGATAGTGCGCCGGCTAAGACAAGAAACACAGCCACTGTTGCAACGGTGCCGGTCGGCTGTTCCGCCACGATCTCAGAGAGGAGTGAGCTACCTACCTGGGTGGACAATAGGACGAGCCCAATTAGCATCGCAAGGCCGCCCGCAGTGGTGACCATGAGTGCCTGCAGCGCGGCCGCGCGACTTGTGCGGAGTCTTGCAACGTGCCCAATCAGGAGGAAAGAGAAGACCGTCGTGGCCTCCCAAAACACGAAGAGTAGATAGACGTCGTCGGCGAGCACCAGTCCTAGCATCGAGACGGCGAAGCCGATGAACACTGACCCAAAGCGCGCGAGTCCCGATTCCCCCTCGTCGAAGTACTGCGCGCAGTAGATGAGGATCAGCGCACCTGCACCCGTCACAAGCAGCGCAAAGAGGACTGCTGTGGCATCGAGTCTGAAAGCGATCGCAAATTCTAGGTGTGCGATCCACATAAATTGCTCGACGAGCACGTTTCCCGCAAGTACCGAGGGGGCCGCGATTGCGAACGCGACACAGGCGGCTGCAGGCGCAATCGCAAGCAGGTAGAACGCGCGTCGACCAAACCTACGAATGACTGGGTACGCGATGAGGGCCACGAGGGACAGAGCGAGCAAACTACCCGCCATCAGCCCCATACGCGCACCTCGCCTATTTTTAGTCGTCCTTACAAGTTTATCCGACGAGCAACTCTAATCCCGAAAGACCCCTGGATCTCGATCGGTGCCGTACTGATAAGGCACCTCGGGGATGGCATACAAATGAAAGAAGGGGGTTGCTGTGAAACAACACCATCACTGGCGCTACCTCACAACAACCCCCTCAAAAGGAGTCCGGCAGTGTCCTACTCTCCCACACCCTCCCGAGTGCAGTACCATCGGCGCAGTCAGCCTT
>JBQDBM010000029.1:0-18754 GCA_052090925.1 Leucobacter sp.
TTCGACTCACCGTTGTACTCGACAGCAGCTTCTTCAATGCCAATCTTGCCTGATTCCAGGAACTGGTTGATCCCAATCGGCGTATTGGTGATGTAAATGAAGCTGGCTTCATCGCCACCCCCGGCGTCTCCGCCAGCGTCACCTCCGCCGCCTCCTGCACAGGCTGTCAGGGCGAGCATTGCCGCACCGATCATCCCCGTGGTTGCTAGTAGCTTCTTTGCCAGCGGTTTTACCATCGGCATGTCCTCTCTCGTATGTTTATTGCGCTCTTGTCAGACCCAACGGTTTGCTGTCAAGCGTATCTCCACCACCGACCCGTATGACACGTCGGTCGGTAACAATTGCCGTTATCAACTCCGCGGGCGTAACATCGAACGCCGGATTCAGGGCTTCGGTGCCTTCCGGAGCGGTCTGCACGCCAGCGAATGAGACGACCTCGGCCGCGCCACGATCCTCAATTTCAATGTCCGCGCCGCTCGCCGTCTCCATATCTACGGTTGACTCTGGAGCGATCACGAGAAAAGGGATGCCGGCGTGTTTCGCGGCGAGCGCGAGAGAGAACGAGCCGATCTTGTTGGCCGTGTCACCGTTCGCCGCAATACGGTCTGCACCGATCACCACGACGTCGGCGAGGCCACGAGAGAGCAGGAACGGTCCAGCCGAATCAACCATGAGCCTGAACGGTGCGCCCATCTGGGTGAGTTCCCACGCGGTCAGCCTCGCTCCCTGCAGCAGCGGGCGCGTCTCGACGGGGAACGCCTCTTCAAGGTTGCCGCGTTCGAAGAGGGTCTGGATCACGCCGAGCGCGGTCCCCCGCTCCACAGCTGCGAGCCCCCCGGTGTTACAAATCGTCGCGACGCGCACCTTGTCTTTGCCGGCCGCGAGCTCCTCGATCAAATCTGCGCCGTAGTGACCCATGGAGGTGCAGGCGGCAATATCTTCATCACGAATACTGAGCGCTTCGTTCAGGATCGCCTCGCGTCCCTCATCAAACTTCGCGATGGCGCGGTCGACACCCCAGGAGAGATTCACAGCAGTGGGTCTGGCCTCACGGAGTTTGCGCGCATCCGCACGCAGGCGGGCCTCATCTGATTCATTGTGTGCGATCAGGGCGACGCCGAGGGCACCCGCGACACCCAGTGCCGGAGCCCCGCGAACGGCGAGGCGCTGGATCGCGTCGATCAGTGTCTCGACGTCGGTGATACGCAGGACGCGCACCTCTCCCGGCAAGAGCGTCTGGTCGATGAGCTCGATCGCCCCGTCAATCCAATCAATCGTCCTCACCGTGAACTCCTCCTCAAGACGTCAAACAACATGCTTCGAGATGGAGACTATTCCGGCAGACAATCGCATGTCAAGGTGTCTGTTGTTAAACAACAGCGCGTGTCACGTCAGTATGCTCTGGGCGCGGACCCGCGCTAACCGTCGTCGACAGAATCGCGATCGGGCTCGGGTGCCTGGCGGAACGCGCGGCCTGTGAGTCGTTCTGGCGTGATGCGCACGTAGTTGCGCTTCACTGTCGGAATCATCGGAACGAGCGCGAGCGCATCCAGCGCGCTCGATTCTTCAGGCGAGACCACTCGTACAGCACGTCCGCGAACTACTACGCTCCAGACGTTCTCTGTCGAGTAGTCGTCGACTTCGAACAGCACCGAATCATTGATCGTGAGCTCCACGAGCTTGCTGCCCTCGGCGGTACGAAACACGATCGAGTCGTCGTCGATCACATAGTTGACCGGGAAGATCTCGGCAGCCCCTCCCACCACCGTCACGAGGCGACCCAGGTGGTGCGTCTTGAGACGCTCCCAGCTCTCACTCGGTTCAAGTTCATGCACGGGAGAATGACTGGCCATACCCCATTCTCCCCCGCTTCTGGTGCCCTCGCAATGGGCGAGCTGCGCGCCGCGTAGGCTGGTCACATGAGCGACACCAGAGACCCGGGCGACGCGTGGGTGACCGCCGACGACGGCGGCCGGTATTGGGGGCGCTTCGGGGCCGCGGGGCTGCTGGCCTACGACCGGAACCTCGACAGCATTCTGCTGCAGCATCGCGTGACCTGGAGCGATCACGGCGACACATGGGGCATCCCCGGCGGTGCGCTGCACCAGTACGAAGCAGCGTCGACCGGGGCAATTCGTGAGGCCCAGGAAGAGGCGGGGGTTCCAGACCGCGTGGTGATCCCCCGCTACACCCACGTCCTAGACCGGGGCGGCTGGACGTACACCACGTTGATTGGTGATGTGGCCGCATCCTTTGAGCCGCGCATCACGGACCCCGAAAGCCACGCGCTCGAATGGGTGCACTTGGACGAGGTCACGGAACGACCGTTGCACCCCGCGTTTGCGACGAGCTGGCAGTTTCTGCGTCCTCTCGTCGGGCCCACCCCGACGGTCATCGTGGACACGGCCAACGTAGTCGGTTCGGTACCCGATGGCTGGTGGCGCGACCGTCGTGGCGCGGCCGAACGTCTGCGTGATCGGGTTGAGCGGTTGTCTCACGCCGGCATTCGTTCCGGCTTCCTCGATCTGCCCGAAACGAAGATATCGGGCCTCGAGATCGCGTTTCCCGATTGGGTGCTCGTCACAGAGGGTGTCGCCCGCGGCGTGCGTTCGACGGAGAACGTTCGAGCTGTGGATGCACCAGGCTTGGGAGATGACGCGATCGTTGCCGAGGTGGTACGCCTCGTGCGGAGCGGTCACCGTGTCACCGTGGTGACCGGAGACGTGGAGCTTAAGGCACGCTGCTTCGCCGCCGGTGCCGCAGCTATCCGCGGCCCCCGCAAGTTTCTTAAGCGGCTCCCTGACGACGACTCGTAGATCGTACCCGAGTACCGCACGGAGGGTACTCAAGGCTGATCCGCGGCACCCCTCTCGGCTCTTACGCTCGAAGTAACAACCGAGAGGAGCCTCAAAATGAGCGCCACAACCACCACCGATCCCACGACCACTGACACCGCAAGTTCTGACACTGCCCCTGACACCGCGACTGGACTGAACACTACTGCCGTTGCCTCAGACCGCGCGTCATCTGACGATTCACCCGAATCTCCAGGCGCTCTCCCGTACGACTACGCGGCCCCCGTCTCGAATGACCGCTCCAGCGGCATCTCCATCGCGAGCTTCGTGATCGGCCTCGTCTCCATCGTCTCGAGCTGGACGTTCATCGCACCTCTGACCGGGCTCATCCTCGGCATTGTGGCGCTCCGCAAGAAGACCTCCGAGCGCACACTCGCCATCTGGGGTGTGGCGTTGAACGGGGCAATGCTGGCAATCACCGTGCTGATCGCCATCATCGTCCTCTTGTTTATGGGCGCGGTCGGGTTCGTGACTCTTGCCGAGACTCTCGCGATCTAGCACCTGAGTTGACCGATTTTCATGAATTTCATGGATTCTGATGTGAAGTTTGGCTTGTTTACGCGGTTCTTGTTCGGCGAGGTGGGCACTAATCCTGGCTCCAAAAGTTCAACTTCACGCCAAAAAGGTCCTCGTCGAGACTCTTGAGAGCCCCTGTATTCCGCCAGAACCAGCAGGTCTCGTAAGTCATTCCTCTGCAGACCCCGTTACAGTGCCGGGGCAACGAAGATTTCTGAGCTTCACGTTCCTACGGGGAGGAATTTCAGAGCTCGGTCACGCCGAAATCAAACTGACACGCTTACATCTCGCAAACTCAACGTCTGCGGACGTCGGTGGGATGGCTAAAGTACTAGAACACGGGGCACTAATTCGGTCAACTCAGGGGGTTCGTGACTCTTGCCGAGACTCTCGCGATCTAGCACTGCCTGTGTTTCGGTTGGCAAGCACCGCATCACGCGTCAAACTCGCCGATCCGCGCGCATCCCCATCGACACGCGGCATTCACCCCCTTTGGGTCTTCCTGAAGGGTGTGAACTCCGCGTGTCGACGGATGCCACAGGAAGTGACGGAGGTGACGGACACCACGGGAGGTGACGGACGTCTCGGGTGGCACAGAAAGGGCGCGGTGCGCGCACTACCTACGGCCTGACACGCTTTTCGCGCACGCGCATGTTGATCTGGATGGGTGAGCCCTCGAACCCGTAGCGCTCGCGCAGGCGGCGCTGGATGAAGCGGCGGTACCCCGCGTCGAGGAAGCCCGAAGTAAACAGCACGAATGTGGGCGGCCGGTTCTGCACCTGGGTGCCGAACATGATGCGTGGCTGCTTCCCTCCGCGCAGCGGGTGCGGGTACTCCTGCACCAGCTCCGCAATGAACGCGTTGAACTTGCCGGTCGCGACACGCGTATCCCACGACTCCAGTGCGGTTTCCAGGGCTGGCACCAGTTTTTCGAGGTGTCGGCCCGTGCGCGCGGAGATGTTGACGCGGGGAGCCCAGTCGACGTGGGCAAGATCCTGATCAATCTCTCGCTCGAGGTAGCGACGCCGATCATCATCCAGCAGATCCCACTTGTTGAACGCGAGCACCAGGGCACGCCCCGACTCGAGCACCAGGTCGATGATGCGAAGATCCTGGTCGCTGATCTCTTCCGTGACGTCGAGCATCACGACCGCGACCTCGGCCTTTTCAAGTGCGGCTGTGGTCCGCAGCGACGCGTAAAAGTCAGCGCCCCGCTGCAGGTGCACGCGGCGGCGAATGCCCGCGGTGTCGACAAATGTCCACACTCGCCCGGCGATCTCGACCTGCTCGTCCACGGGGTCGCGGGTGGTGCCGGCGTAGTCGTCAACGACGACTCGCTCCTCGCCCGCGGCCTTGTTGAGAAGGCTCGACTTACCAACATTTGGCCGGCCCAGGATCGCCACACGCCTCGGCGCCCCAACCTGTGGCTGGTCCACCGCAGATTCCTTGGGCAGCGAGGCAATCACACTGTCCAGCAGGTCCGCGACGCCTCGTCCGTGGAGGGCCGACACCGGCCGCGGCTCGCCGAGCCCGAGCGACCACAGCTGCGCAGCCTCAGGCTCGAGCACGGCGTCGTCCACCTTGTTAGCGACGAGGAAGACTGGTTTGTTGCTGCGGCGCAGCAACTGCACCACGCGCTCATCGGTTGCCGTCGGCCCGACACGGGAGTCCACCACGAACAACACTGCGTCACACAGTTCGATCGCGACCTCGGCCTGCTGGGCGACGGACGCGTCAATCCCTCGTGCGTCGGGTTCCCACCCGCCGGTGTCGACGAGTGTGAACTGCTTGCCGCTCCACTCGGCCGCATAGCGCACGCGGTCTCGGGTGACGCCGGGCACGTCCTCAACCACTGCCTCACGGCGACCGAGAATTCGGTTGACGAGCGCAGATTTGCCGACGTTCGGACGCCCCACGATCGCAACAACTGGGTGCGCGTGCGCCTCGGGCTCCGCGAAGCCCAGAAACTCGCCGTCCTCGGAGATGAGCGCGACGTCTTCATCCTCAAGCTCGTAGCCGTCGAGGTTCGAGCGCATGGTACGCAAGCGTTCCTCTTCGGTTACGGTGTCGTCGAACTCTTCAATCTCGTCCGGTGTCTCGTTCTCACTGCTCATTGTGTACTCTCCCTCGCGGCGGCCTGGGCCTTCCGCACGATGTCAACCACAGCCTGCACCGACTGCTCAAAATCTAGTTCGCTCGTGTCGACGAGCGTCACCCCCTGTGCGGGGTTCATGAAATCCACGACCTGCGCGTCTTTCGCGTCCCGTGCCGCAATGTCTGCGAGCACCTGTTCGTGACTCATGCCCGCGAGTTCGCCGGCGCGGCGCGTCGCGCGCACCTCGGGTGAGGCGGTCATCAAGATCCGCACGGGGGCATCAGGAGCCACCACTGTAGTGATGTCACGCCCCTCAATGACAACTCCAGGAAGCCCGGATGCCGCGACAAGGTTCCGAAACATTTCGTTCAGCCGCACCCGCACATCAGGGTGCTTCGACACGCGGCTCACCTGCCCACTCACGGCCGGGTTGCGGATCTCCATAGTGACGTCAATCGGGTCACCGAGCTCGCTGTCTCCACCTGGCACGCGCACGGTCACCCGCTGCTCACCGCGCATCGTAATGTCGTAATCCCAAGCACGCTGCAACGCGGCCACGGCACTGGGGTCATCCAGGTCGGTCTCGCTCTGGATCGCGGCCCACGCCAGCGCACGGTACGCAGCTCCCGTGTCGAGAATCCCGAAGTCGAGCTGCTGTGCTGCGGCCCGTGACACACTCGACTTACCGCTGCCCGCGGGCCCGTCGATCGCGACAAGCATAGTGGGCGCAGCGTCGACAGCGTGAATCACAGCGTTCTCCATCCGCGTTCGGTGAGGTCGGTGACGGCCTGTTCAGCCACCTCTGGCAGCACCGCGATCTCCGCGAAGCCGATTGGTGCGCCCGGCGAGTGCTCAAGGCGCAAGTCTTCCATATTAATGCCTAGCTCTCCGAGTTCGGTGAGTAAGCGTGCGAGCTCGCCCGGGCGGTCGTCGATGAGCACCGTCAACTTGGAGAAACGTTCGGCCGTGCCGTGCTTCCCAGGGATGCGTGCAACCCCGCGATTGCCCGCGGAGAGCAGGTCGGCGATCCGCCGCCTCGCCCCGGGTTCGGCCGGTGCGCTGAGCGCTTCGGTAAACTCCGCAAGATCTTGCTGCAATGCTGTGAGGGTTTCGATCACAGACTGCTTGTTGGCGCTTAAGATCTGCACCCACAGGCCCGGGTCACTCGACGCGATACGTGTCACGTCGCGAAGTCCCTGCCCGGCAAGGCCGATCGCCTGCTCGGTGGCTGGCACGAGTCGTGCCGCAAGCAAGCTCGACACGACCTGCGGAAGGTGCGAGACGAGGCCGACTGCGTGGTCGTGCGCGTGCGGGGTCATTTCCTGCGGCATTGCGCCGAGGTCGAGCGCGACGGCCTCGACAAGCGACAGCGCGGGCTGAGGAGTGTCGGTGTCGCGGCAGATGATCCATGGACGCGCGACGAAGAGGTCTGCTCGAGCCATGATTGCCCCACCGCGCTCTCGGCCCGCCATGGGGTGTGAACCCACGTAGTTCGTGAGGTCGACACCGCGGCGCTGGAGCTCTTCAAAAGGTGCGAGCTTGACGCTGGCGACATCCGTGACAACCGAGCTTGGGTAGCGCTCAAGTGCTCGCTCGACCGCATCAGCAGTGACGTCTGGCGGGGTTGCGACGATGACGATGGAGGGTTCAGGGTCGCCGGCTTCCGGTACTCGCCCCGCACCGTAGTCTGCGGCGAGCGCAACGGCGGTCGGCGAAACATCCTCGAGGGTGACATCAACGCCGTGCTCACGGAGCCCCAAGCCGATGCTCGCGCCGAGCAGGCCGGTGCCAATGAGGTGCACGCGGCCTCGCACCCGTGCCACGAGGGGCTGTTGTTCGGTGCTCATTGTCCCTCTCCCCTGGTGGGGCGGCCGGAACCGGGTTTCGTTCGGGCTTTGCCTTTAGCTGCGACACCGCGCATGCCCTTGGCGCCTTTGCCGTCGCCGGGGCGACCAGCAGTGACTTTCTGCGCACTGCGCGAGTCATGTGCACTGAGTAGGGCACCGCGCTCGGCCGCTGAAAGCTCGCGCAGCTCCCCGATCTTCATGCTGCCGAGGTGCAGGGGCCCGAACTGCCGGCGCACGAGTTCGACGACGGGATGTCCGACGTCAGCGAGCATACGCCGCACGATGCGGTTCCGCCCCGAGTGCAGCGTCAGTTCGACGAGTGAATGCGTCTGCCCACTCCCCCCGGGGAGCAGCTTTGCGGTGTCGGCGTGAATTGGCCCGTCCGACAGCTCAATGCCGTCCTTGAGTCGCTGAATCACTGCGGGAGTCACTCGCCCGCGCACTTTTGCGATGTAGGTTTTCTGCACGTCGAAGCTGGGGTGCGCGAGCTTATGCGCCAACTCTCCGTCATTCGTCAGCACGAGCAGTCCACTGGTATCGGTATCGAGGCGGCCAACGTTGTACAGGCGCAGGGCCCCCTCGTCGACGTTCCCCGGGTCCCGGTCATGCTCGGCCTCGACAGACGCAGTGAACTCGCGCAGGTCGGGTCGACCGTTCTCATCCGCCATGGTTGAGACCACACCGCGCGGTTTGTTGAGCACGAAGTATCGTTTGGATACATCGAGCTGCACGATCACGCCGTCGACGCGGACTTCGTCGGTGTCAGGGTTGATCCTGCTCCCGAGTTCGTGCACGGTTGCGCCGTTGACCGTGACACGGCCGCCGGTGATGATCGCCTCGCACGCCCGGCGAGAAGCGACACCTGCGTGAGCTAGTGCTTTCTGCAGCCGAACGGTGCCATCGTCTTCCCCAGGCTTGGCGTCAGCCACTGAACCGCTCGCAGGCCGAGCTCCAGACTGTCCATGGCGTGCCGCGTCCCACCCGAACTCGGCCAGGTCGACCTCGACTATTTTGCCATCCACTGTGAAAGACCCGCCAAGGCCATCATCAGAGTGCTTCATGGTCAAACCCCTCACTGCCGTCGTCGAGCAGAGGCGCAATGTGCGGCAGCTCGTTAATACTCGAGATGCCGAGGTAGCCAAGGAGCGCGTCGGTGGTGCCATAGAGGTACGCACCAGTTTCCGCGTCTTGTCCGACCTCGGTTGCAAGCCCGCGCCCCACCAGCGTGCGCACTACCGAGTCAACATTTACGGCGCGGATCGACGCGATGGCGCCGCGCGTAATCGGCTGCCGGTATGCGATCACGGAGAGCGTCTCCAGAGCGGCCTGCGACAGCTTGGACGGGGTTTGTTGTTGCACGAAGTCTGCAATCAGTGGGTCGAGTTGCTCACGCACGTAGAACCGGTAGCCGCCCGCAATTTCGCGCAGCTCGAAGCCGCGCCTGGGGGTCTCGCCCTCACCGTTGTAGTCGGAGATGAGCGCCTGGATGGATCGCCGCACCTCGCGCACCGGTCGATCGGTGGTGGTCGCAAGCCCAACTGCACTGATGGGCTCGTCCGCAATCATGAGGAGTGCTTCGAGCTGCTGTTCGAGTGTGTGGTCTTCGCGGGCCCGCACCAGCTCGGGGGCGCGATCGTCTGCCCCCGCAAGTGCCTCGGCCTCGGTGGTTGTCTCGGTGGTTGTCTCGGTGTCAGTCAGTTCAGTCATAGTCACTCCCCAGTGTCGCGAGTTCGTCGTCTGACCAGCCATCCCCAGACCACCGTACGTTGAGTTCTCCGAGCGGTTCCGCCTGATCAAATCCGACCGCTGCATGTCGATACAGTTCGAGGATCGCCAGGAACCTCGCGACAATGATCCCGCGCTCAGTCACACCAGACACGAGTTGCCGGAAGCTGTGGGTGCCGTCGGTGCGGAGCATGGAGACGACAATGGCCGCTTGCTCACGAATCGACACGAGCGGTGCGTGCAGGTGGTCGAGCCCCACGATCGGGATCTCGCGCGGAGTGAACACGATCGTCGCGAGCGCCGCGAAGTCGTCGACGGAGAGTGTCCATTGAAGTTCGGGCCCGCGCTCCCGGTAGCGGGCATCGAGTGGCACGAGCCGCGGGTGCCTCGCCCCCTCTGCATCGAGGCGGTCACGAAACCACGCGCTCGCCTGTTTGAACGCACGGTACTGCAACAGGCGCGCGAACAGCAGGTCGCGTGCCTCGAGCAACGCCACATCTTCAGCATCGACCACTTCACCCTGCGGCAAGAGGCTCGCGATCTTCAGGTCAAGCAGCGTTGCGGCCACCACGAGGAACTCGGAGGCCCGATCAAGCTCGATCACACCCTGTCCTTCGAGACTCGACAGGTACGAGATGAACTCGTCGGTGACGAGACTGAGCGAGACCTCGGTAATGTCGAGCTCGTGCTTCCCGATGAGATTGAGCAGCAGGTCGAACGGACCATCGAACACCTCGAGCGACACACGAAACTCGTTCGCACGGTCAGTCGACGCAGCCCCATCGCCGGGTGCTGCCCCTCCCTCTTTGGGCGACGCATCCCCTGCGTGACCGGTATCAGTGTTCAGCGCAGCCATATCAGATTAGGCGACAAGCTCCCGTTCAACCAGTTCCCGTGCAAGCTGCAGGTACGCTTCGGCAGCCGCATTTGAGGGAGCATGATCGATCACAGATTTCTTCGCGATCTGCGCGTCGGGGAGCTTGACGGTGCGCCCGATCACCGTGTCAAACACTTTGTCGTCGAATGTGTCGACCACGCGCTCGAGCACCTCACGTGCGTGCAGGGTACGTGAGTCATACATCGTCGCGACGATGCCGTCGAGGTCGAGTTGTGGATTGAGGCGATCTCGCACCTTGTCGATCGTCTCGATCAGCAAGGCCACGCCGCGCAGCGCAAAGTACTCGCAGGCGAGCGGGATCAAGACCCCGTGGCTCGCCGTCAACGCGTTCACCGTCAAGAGGCCGAGCGACGGCTGGCAATCGATCAGGATCACGTCGTAGTCGTCTGAGACCTTGCGCAGTACTCCGGCGAGGATCTGCTCGCGCGCGACCTCCGTCACGAGGTGCACCTCTGCGGCCGAGAGGTCGATATTTGCTGGGATCACGTCGAGCCCAGGCGTGTCCGTGTGTTGGATCGCCCGGCGTGGATCTTTCTCGTGGCCGAGCAGGAGGTCGTACACGGTCGTGACGTCGTGTGATGGCACGCCGAGCCCCGCAGAGAGCGCCCCCTGGGGGTCAAAGTCGACGAGCAGTACGCGTCGCCCGTATCTCGCGATCGCCGCGCCCAGGTTGATGGTGCTCGTGGTCTTGCCGACGCCACCTTTTTGATTGCACATTGAGATGATGCGGGCCGGCCCGTGACTGTCGAGCTCAGTGGGAACGGGGATCAAGCGCAGCGGCCGCCCGGTGGGGCCCGTCTTAGCCTGAATACTCGCCACTGTGAGCTCCCCTCTACGTCAGAATTGTGCGCGTTCGGCTTATTCTATCGCCGCACATGGCAAACCCCTGGCCACACTGCCGATTTGGCGGAACATGGCGGCACGAGGGCGCTCACCGCGCTCGGGGGTGGGCCGAAATGTAGTGTTCGCGCAGCGTGTCTGCGGTGACCTGCGTGTAGATCTGCGTTGTGGTGACGGATGAGTGCCCGAGCAGCTCTTGTACGGTCCGTACATCGGCTCCGCCCGCGAGGAGGTGGGTGGCAAATGAGTGCCTGAGTGTGTGCGGTGAGACGTCCGCGACAATCTCCGCACGGTCAGCCGCTGCCTTAATGATCAGCCAGACACTTTGCCTCGAAACTCGGCCGCCCCGCGGCCCCACAAACAGCGCCGGGGTTCCGTTCCCCTTTTCCACCATCGGCGGCCTGGCGCGCACGAGGTATGCGGCGAGTGCCCGCCCAGCATAGCTCCCGTAGGGGACGATGCGCTGCTTCGCGCCTTTGCCGGTCACTCGCAGAAATCCACCCTCCCGCAGTACGGATTCAGGGTCATTCCACGCATCTGTTTCTCCGGGTGCTGCGAGCAGGTCGTCAACGTCGAGGGAGACCACTTCGCTGACGCGGGCACCACTCGCGTAGAGGAGTTCGAGGAGCGCCCGGTCGCGAAGCGACACGGGGTCTTGCCCGGAGGCGGAATTGATCAGCGCCTCAACGCTCTCAATGGCGAGTGCTTTGGGAAGCTGCTTGGATTTCTTTGGGGTACGGACACCGCTGCCCGCGTGGCTCGCAAGCAGGCCCTCTTCGAACAAGAATCGATGCATGCCCCGCACCGTCGAGAGTCTGCGGGTGATCGAGGACGGGGCAAGCGGACGCTCACCCTCCGCCCCCGGCGCACCGTTCATCTCGGCGACGTAACTCGCGAGCACTTCGGGTGAGACCTCGGCGAGGTCTGTGATGCTCTTGGACGCGAGCCACTCCCCGTAGGCGCGGAGATCGCGTCGGTATGCGTCTTGGCTGTTCGCTGAGATGCCTCGCTCGATGGTGACGTGACGAAGGAACCTCGCGGACCCCGCATCGGGAGTCACCGGGACGACCGTTCGCCACGCACGTGCGCGCGGCGCTCCCAGGCTTCGGTCGCCGGGCGGAGTGTCTGCCACCCTCGGGATCGCGCGGCGTCCGCCGCGAGCACCGCCTGCACCGTCGTCCCGTTTTGAATGCGCCCGACGAGCGCTGCTTCGACGACGGTGTCGAGGGGCTCCCAGCGCACCACGATCTCGGCTTCTTCGCCCTCGCGCACGTAGTCGTGTTCGATCTCGCTGAGGCCCCGCGCGAGAAAGGTGCGGATCATTTCGCTACTGCCGCCTGGCGTGGTGTATGTGTCGACGAGTAAATGCCATTCGTCAGCTGCCAGATCTGCCTCTTCCGCGAGCTCCCGCTGCGCCCCTAGAAGTCCGCTCTCGCCCGGCTGGTCCATGAGGCCCGCGGGGATCTCCCAGTCTCGGTGGGCGATGGCGTGTCGGTACTGCTGAATCAGCAACACGCGATCGTGGTCGTCAAGCGCGAGCACCGCTACAGCGCCGGTGTGGTCAACGTAGTCGCGCACCAGCTCCGTGCCCGCAAACTGGAAGCGGTCTTGGCGCACGTCCCACACCCTGCCGCGGACGAGCAGCGTGCTCTCGTGGATGGAGATATCGCCGGCGTGCTCGTCTGCGAGCGGCACGTCACTCGCGTCTGCAGCAGTCACGTCGCGCTCCTTCCAACGATTCGCGTTCGAGATTACGCGTCAAACAGGCGTGTGGCTTCGCGCCGCTGGATCGCCGCGGCGACGAGGCCGGCAAACAGTGGGTGCGGCTTCCCAGGGCGTGACTTGAGTTCAGGGTGTGCCTGGGTGGCGAGGTAGAACGGGTGCGTCTCCCGAGGCAGCTCTACGTACTCAACCAGCTGCGCGTCAGGGCTCGTCCCCGAGAACGAGAGTCCGGCTGCAGCAATCTCGTCACGGTATCGGTTATTGACCTCATACCGGTGGCGGTGGCGCTCGGTAGCTGTGGACGCTCCGTAGAGGGATGCGACGAGCGAATCCTCGGCGAGCTGCGCCTCATAGAGTCCCAAGCGCATGGTCCCTCCCAAGTCCCCACCATCGATGATGTTGACTTGCTCGGCCATCGTTGCGATAACGGGAATGGGTGTGTCTGGGTCAAACTCGGTTGAAGACGCGCCCTCAAGGCCCGCGACGTTTCGCGCGTACTCAATCACCATGCACTGGAGCCCGAGGCAGAGTCCCAGCGTGGGGATGCCGTTCTCCCGGGCAAATCGCAGTGCGCCCAGTTTGCCTTCGATGCCGCGAATACCGAATCCGCCGGGCACACAGATTGCGTTGACGTCGCCGAGTGCTTCAAGCGCCCCTGCCGGGGTCGCACATGCGTCAGAGGGCACCCATTTCAGATTCAGCTTCGTCGAGTGGGCAAAGCCGCCGGCTCGGAGCGCCTCCGTGACGGAGAGGTATGCGTCGGGCAGATCAATGTACTTGCCGACGAGGCCGATCGTCACTTCTCCTTTCGGATTGTGCACTGCGTCAAGCACCGGCTGCCAGCCTGCCCAGTCGACGTCGTGGCCTGCCTCTGTTAACCCCAGGTGGTCGACGACCGTCTGGTCGAGTCCCTGGTCGTTGAAGAGTTTGGGGAGGTCGTAGATGCTCGGCACGTCAACGGCGTTCACGACTGCGTCTTCGTCGACGTCGCACATGAGCGCGATCTTGCGGAGGTTATCCTCCGTGACCGGGCGATCGCTGCGCAGCACGAGCGCGTCGGGCTGAATACCGATGGAGCGAAGCGCTGCAACGGAGTGCTGTGTGGGTTTCGTCTTCTGTTCGCCCGAGGCCCCCATGAATGGCACGAGTGACACGTGGACGAAGATCACGCTGCCTCGCCCGAGTTCATGGCGCACCTGGCGTGCGGCCTCGAGGAACGGCTGCGACTCGATGTCACCGACGGTGCCGCCAACCTCGGTGATGATGACATCGGGCTGCGGGTCTTCGTGTGACTGCAGGCGCATCCGGCGCTTAATTTCGTTGGTGATGTGCGGGATCACCTGCACCGTGTCGCCGAGGTATTCACCGCGGCGCTCCTTCGCGATGACGGTCGAGTAGATCTGCCCCGTGGTGACGTTTGCCGCCTGCGAGAGGTTGATCCCGAGAAACCGTTCGTAATGCCCGATGTCGAGATCCGTTTCGGCCCCGTCGTCGGTCACAAAGACCTCGCCGTGCTGGAACGGGTTCATCGTGCCCGGATCCACATTGAGGTAGGGATCCAGCTTCTGCATCACCACGTGCAGACCGCGAGCGGTGAGTAGATTACCGAGACTCGCTGCCGTTAACCCCTTGCCGAGGGACGAAACTACGCCCCCGGTCACGAAGATGTGTTTGGTCGTTTTGGCCTGATCCGCGCTCTGCTCTGCTCCCACGGGCTTTAATCCTATCACTCACTTCAGTTGTTGCCTGGGGACCCAGACCTGCTTAATGATCATCAGCACCATCGCGGTTACGGGGATCGCGATCAACGCGCCGAGAAGTCCGAGAAGCGTGCCGCCCGCCAGTGCACCAATCACCACGAGCGCTCCGGGCACCGCCACCACCCGATTCATAATGCGTGGCGTGAGCA
Source organism: Leucobacter sp. (assembly GCA_052090925.1). Taxonomy (GTDB): domain Bacteria; phylum Actinomycetota; class Actinomycetes; order Actinomycetales; family Microbacteriaceae; genus Leucobacter. The sequence goes on from JBQDBM010000029.1 coordinate 14,408, forward strand.
GGTACGATTCGATCTGCATGTAGATCAGGTAGTAAATCGCTGCGGCGATGGCGATGGTCGGCGACTCAAACAATGCGACGCACGAAACGAGCACGGTTGCGGCGACCGACCCGATCAGGGGGATCAGTGCCAGCAGAAACACCCCGACGGCCACAAGGCCTGCGAACGGCACGCCCACAATCGACATCATGGTGAACCCGAGCACCGCATTCAGCAGCGCGAGGACCACCATGCCGCTGACGTACCCACCGACCGACTTGGTCACCTGCTCGGTAATATCCATCACTTTCGCGCGCCCACTGCGCGGCGTCAGCGAGTAAAAGCCTCGCTTAATCACCTGCAGGGAGGCCAAGAAGTAGAGGCTCAGGATCAACACGATCAGCGCCGCCGTCAGTCCGTTGGCAATACCGAGCCCGGCCTGCCACACACCGCCGGCGAGCTGAGCCCAGTTCTCGGGGCGGCTCACCGCCTCCTGCCCCATGTCGAGCAGGCCCTTAAAATCGATGTAGTCCCCGAACCTCGCCTTGATGTCCAAGAACCAAGGTTGGTTGGAAATGTCACTAAACAGGTGGGGTGCGCTGCGAGCGAGCTGCCCAATTTGTCGCGCAATCATCGGGATGATGACGGCGAGAACTCCCGCAATAACCAACAGGAAACTTAAGAATACAAGTGCGATCCCGAGCGGCCGCTTGACCCCTTTCCCCTCCAACCACCGCACAACGGGGTCCAGGCCAAGCGCAATAAAGAGGGCGCCAACCACGTACATGATGATCGTGGTGATCTGACCCACCATGCCCCCAACGAGCAACGCGACGAGCACACCGAGGGTGACGCTGAAGCCGAGTTGGAATGGGCTGCGCACCACGAAGTCGCGCGTCGTTGAATTGCTGCGCTCCTCTTGGGCGTCCGCTGCCGCCTCACGCGCATCGCGATACATCGCCCGGGTATCGGAGTCCATCTGTACGGGGTCGGCGTGTACCACGTCGGGGTGGTTCTCCAAGAATTCCGCCCGATCGGCCGCAGTGACCTCGTTCGGGTTCATACCTGGAGTCGCCCGGTCGCCTCGTCCGAACCTACGCCGAAACTTGATCATCTTTGGAGCGTAGCACCAGGCTCCGATGCCGCGGCGCTACCGCATCAGCAAATTCCCCTGCGGTTACCGTGCAGACCCGAGAGTCAGCAGCTCTGCCGCATGCTCGAGCGCGCTCGACGAGTCACTCAGCCCAGACAGCAACCGCGCCATCTCGTCCAGCCGATCCTGTCCTTCAAGCCGCTGGCAACTCGATTCTGTGAAACCACCGCCCGAATCTTTCACAACCTGCACATGGTTCGTTGCAAACGCCGCGACCTGCGCGAGGTGCGTCACGACGATGACCTGCGAGGTTTGCGCAAGCTGCGCTAGCCTGCGCCCAATCTCAATGGCCGCGGCCCCTCCGACCCCTGCGTCCACCTCGTCGAACACAAATGTGGGCACGGGGTCCGCGGCAGCAACCACCACTTCGAGCGCCAGCATCACCCGCGACAACTCGCCCCCAGACGCACTCTTGGCGACCGGCCTCGGAGATGCTCCCGGGTGCGGGCTCAAGAGAAACTCCACCTCGTCGGCGCCGTGACGCCCCAGCTCCGTCTCGCCCACACGCACCACGAACTCTGCGTCGGGGAGCGCGAGCTCTCTGAGTTCGACCGTGACGAGCTTCGACATCTCTACGGCAGCGGCTCGGCGGGTGTCGGTCAGCTGCGTCGCCAAGCGGAGTTCCTCCGAAGACGCCGCCTCGAGTTTCGCACCGAGCTCTTCGATGCGCCCGTCGTCGCCATCAAGATCAGCGAGCCGTCGCGCTCCCGCTGCTGTGTACTCAATCACCTCGGCAGAGGTCGCTCCGTAGTTTCGGAACAGTCCATTGAGCGCCGCAAGCCGCTCGTTGGCGCTCGCAAGCTCCCCCGGGCCTTCCTCGTCAAGATCCCCGGCATACCCCCCAAGCTCTCGCGCCGCATCGCTCAGCTGCATGCTTACGCTTTGGAGTGTTTCGCCGACCGCCGCGAGCCGGTCGTCGTGCTCCGCAACCCGCTCAATCTCTCGCTGTGCGATGTCGATGAGTGTGCTGGCGTCTTGACTGAGGGGGTCACCAGATTCACTGGCCAACGCCTCAAGCGCCGTCGAAGTGGCGGCGCGCAGCTCCTCCACATTGCCGAGCACTCGAATGCGCTGCACCAGCTCAGCTTCTTCACCCGGCTGCGGGTCGACCGCGCCGATCTCTTCGAGCTCTTCTCGCAACCTGACAGCCTCACTCGCGCGCTCATCACGTGCCGCCGTGAGCTCGATCACCCTGGTCGCAAGTTCTTGCTTTCGGCCGTGCATGACCTGGTAATCGCTCAGGATCGCCGCAGCCCCCGCACCCCCAAACCGGTCGAGGGTGTCACGCTGGGCCGCGGTGCTCCGAAGCCGCAGCTGCTCCGACTGCCCATGCACGGCGAACAACCGATCGGCGAGTCGGCCGAGGCTTCCCACAGGCGCGCCGGAACCACCGACGCTCGCGCGGCTGCGCCCCTCCGCACTCACCGTACGGCTGAGCACGAGCGCGCCTTCTTCGACGTCACCGCCAAGTTCATCGACGACGTCGATGACGGCCTCGTCTTCCGTGTGCACTACTCCGCTGACGCGCGCTTGCGCGGTGCCCTCTCGGACCGCGGACGCGTCACTGCGCGATCCCATCAAGAGACCGAGCGCCGTGACGACCATCGTCTTCCCCGCACCCGTCTCGCCGGTGATCGCGGTGAATCCAGGGCCCAGTGCGAGGGTGGTGTCGGCGATGACGCCGAGGTCCCGGATCCTCAGCTCTTCGATCACGTGCCCGTCCCCCGCGTACCACGCCAACCCCCAACAGGGAGGTGGAACTTCCCCACGAGTCGCTCGGTGAACACCGCCTCGTCAAGTCGCGCGAGCTTCACCGACAGTGGCGAACGTCGCACCTCGACGACCGCGCCCGACGGAAGCTCAGTTCGTCTGCGTCCATCACACCAGAGCACCCCTTGCCCGACGCTCTCGGGCAAGATCTCTACCGTAAGCACCGATTCGGTGCCCACCACGAGCGGCCGATTGAACAGTGCGTGCGCCGCGATGGGCACGAGGAGCATCGCCTGCACGCTCGGCCATACGACGGGACCGCCGGCGGAGAACGCATAGGCGGTTGACCCGGTGGGGGTCGCGAGAACCACGCCATCACAGCCGAACGAAGAGAGTGGGCGACCATCAACACCGATCGCAACCTCGAGCAGTCGCTGCCGCTTCTCGACACTCGCCTCGTTCAGCGCCCAGGTTTCAGCGATCAGCTCTCCGTCGAGCATCGCGCGCACATCAATGGTGACTCGTTCCTCGACTGTGTAGTCCCGTGCGAGCACGCGATCGATCGTGACATCGAGGTCGTGGCTCTCCATCTCGGCTAAAAATCCGACGTGGCCGAGATTCACGCCGACAATCGGGCAGTCAGAACCCCGCAACAGCTCTGCCGCACGCAAGATCGTCCCGTCTCCCCCCAGCACGAGTGCGACCTCGACGTCGTCAACGGCGACATCGAGCCCGAGTGGTGCGGTGAGGGAGGCGGGAAGATGCGGCGCAAGCTCGTCTCGGTAGTGGGGTTCCATAACTGGCACCACGCCCGCGGAACGTAGTGCGTGCACCACATCAATGGTGGCCGAGATCGCCTCGGGGCGTGCGGTGTGCGACACGATGAGGATCTGTCTGGCTTTCTCGCCAACAGCGTTCATACAGCGCTCCTCGCAATCATTATGCAGCGTTCCCGGAGCTGAGCGCTCCGATGTCTCCATCCCATTGTGTCTGATCCCCACGACTCTCGGGGACGAAGTGTGCCAGGAACTCCTGATTTCCGTGCCCTCCCGCGATTGGTGACCGGTCGAGTCCCACTGTGAGGTATCCGTTCTCACGAGCCGCGGCGATCACACTCTGGACGGCAGTCGTTCGCAGTGCGGGGTCGACCACGATTCCGTCGCGGATCCCCCCTCGCCCGACCTCAAACTGGGGCTTGATCAGCATTACGAGTTCCGCGTGCTCCGCCGCAGTGCGGGCGATCGCCGGAAAGATCAGTGAGAGCGAGATGAATGACAGGTCCGCCACCACGAGATCAGGTCGCTCATCAACGCCGGTCAACTCGGTCAGCCGGTCTGCGGTGAGTTCCCGCGCATTACAGCCCTCGACGAGGTGCACACGCTCATCTCCCGAAATTTCGGCCACCATCTGGTCGTGGCCCACATCAACCGCCAGCACTCGCCGAGCACCACGCTCAAGGAGCACCTGGGTGAACCCTCCGGTCGAGGCACCAAGGTCGAGTGCCA
>JBQDBM010000029.1:18854-20172 GCA_052090925.1 Leucobacter sp.
ACCCTGCTCCGTCACTCGGACTTGGGTCGAGGTTGTGTGCTCTCTTGGTCGCTTCGTTGCAGCTCTGCGAGCAGTTCATCGTGCAACTGCTCGAACCCGGCCGCACGCTGCGAAAGCGGCTGTGCCTCGATCAGCCCAATGCGGTCGAGCAGACCATCTTCCGGACGTTCGTCGTTCATACACTCCAGAGTAGCGCGCGAACAATCACCCGCGCCTAGCGCCAGTGATCCTCATAGAGAATCTCGGGCACTCTGAGTCCATAGATTGCAAGTCCCGACGCCCAAATAGCCGCGCACCCTGCCCGCAACAAATTGATGGGACTGTCGCCCTCGGCAACAACTTCTACGACGTGTCCGTTCATGCGTACTCGGGCGGTGCCCACTTTCGCGGTCCCGTCCTTTGCCACCTGCGTGCTGGGGTACGGTTGATCAAGCTCGGCGAGCGACGCAACTATATAGTCCGGTCGCATGTCTTTGGAAGCAGCGACCAACTGCTTGGGCCGATCGACCCCCGTCAAGACCTGCAGCGACGGGATGCCGGCCGCAACCGCACCCTTGATATCTGTATCGAGGCGGTCGCCAAGCATGAGCGCATTTCGAGTGCCGAAGCGTTCGAAAGCAGTCTCGTAGATCGCGACCTCTGGCTTGCCAGCAAACTCTGGGAGTCGCTGGACCGCCGTGTGTACGGCCGAAACCAACGTCCCGTTCCCGGGGGCAATGCCCCTCGCAACAGGAATGGTCCAGTCAGTATTGGTCGCGATCCACGGCACAGGATCACGCCCGGGCTCGTCCGCAAGCGCGAACGCAGCCTCGGCAAGGTGCACCCAGCCAACGTCTGGCGAGAATCCCTGCACCACAGCGGCCGGTTTGTCGTCGGCGCTGCGTGTGACGAGGTAGCCGGCTTTCTCCAGTTCATCGACGACCCCGTCGCCACCGATCACGAGCACGAGCGAACCTGAGGGAACCGACTTCGCCAGCAGCTCGACGGCCGCCTGCGGAGAGGTCACCACATCACTGGCCCTCGGGTGTAGTCCGAGTTCAGTAAGGTGCTCCGCTACTGCTCGGTCTGTTCGCGACGCGTTATTCGTAATGTAACCAAGACGTACGCGCTCCGCGGCACGGTTCAGCTCATCAATCGCTCCGGGGATCGCTGCGGGTCCTTTGTACACAACGCCGTCGAGATCCGCGAGCAGTAGTTCGCGACCATCGATCGGAGCGGGGCCCATCGGCGTTTCCTTTTTAGCGAACAGCCCCACCTAGTCCTCCTGTGTTTCTGCGTCCGTGCCAGTCTCTGCATCTGCACCGGGTTCCAGGTCGGC
>JBQDBM010000029.1:20272-22367 GCA_052090925.1 Leucobacter sp.
TCGTCGTTCTCGAGACCCTCGTGCTCAATGATCTCCATAACCTCTAGCGTGTCTTGCGACCCATAGTGATCCTGAAGGGCCGCAGCCGCACGCGAGCTGCGCGCGTACCACTCTTTCGATTCGCTCTCGCGACCAAGATCCTCAAGCACCGTGGCGTATGCTCCGAACAGATCTGGGCTCCACGAGTACGCTTTCTTCGGATTGAGTTCGGGCACTTCGAGTTCAAAGAGCGCTTGCTGGGTTTGTCCGAGGTCGAGGCGCGCACCTGACATGGCGATGGCGAGCTGCACTCGCTCCTCCTGCCCAAGTGCGGCACGGTCAGCTTGGAGCCCAGTCTCGATAGCTTTCTCAGGGCGCCCGAGGCCACGCTCGCAGTCGACCATGAGGGCAATATGCCCCTGCGACCCAGTGAGGCGCCGGTGTGTGCGCAACTCACGGAGTGCAAGCGCATAGTCACCGAGACGGTACGAAGTGACGGCGAGAGTTTCCCGCGTTACCGGGATTCGACCTGCACGCCTGCTGGCAGAGACTGCGTGTTGGTGCGCCAGTTCTGGATCAGTGTCGATGAGCGCGGCAACCATGGCCAGGTGGCGCGCGACTCGTTCCTGTACATCCATCTGGAGCGTTTTGAGCTCGTTGCGTGCCGCCGGGTGGAGGTCTTTCGGCTGCACCTCGTATGGGATCTCAGGATCCTCATGCTCCGAACGTACCGGGCGTAACTCGTGCGCGAGTCGCTCGGCCTCAGTAAACTCACGATCGCGTCCACCTCGGTCGCTGCGGCCCCCGCCTCGCGTGCCGCCGCGGCCGTAGCTTTCTGTCCGACTGCCCCGATCGTCCTGTCGCCGATTGTCACGCTGGTCGTCCCGGCGTTCTGGGCGTCGATCGTCACGCCCATGCGACGGACGGTCATCACGTCGTTGGGGGCGCCGATCATCACGGCCAGACGGCGTACGATCATCCCGACGATCAGGACGGCGAGCATCCCGGTCTTGCGGTCGACGGGCATCCCGACCAAAAGCAGGCCGATCACTCTTTCCCTGCGGACCGCGGTCATTCCGCCGCTTGTCATCCCGGCCGTATGAGGGGCGATCGTCACGGTGCTGCGGACGCCGATCATCAGTGCGCCGATCATCGCGGCCATATGACGGACGATCATCACGACGCTGCGGGCGCCGATCATCAGTGCGCCGATCTTCACGTCCATATGAAGGTCGATCGTCACGACGCTGCGGACGCCTGTCATCACGGTCTTGAGGTCGACGATCACCACGACCATAGGCAGGCCGATCACTCTTTCCCTGCGGACGCCGATCATCCTGACGCCGATCATCACGGCCATACGACGGGCGGTCGTCACGACGCTGCGGACGCCTGTCATCACGGTCTTGTGGTCGACGGTCATCACGCCCATAGGAAGGGCGATCGTCCCGACGCCGGTCGTCCCGACCATAAGATGGACGATCATCGCTACGCTGGGGACGCCGATCTTCGCGGCCATACGACGGACGATCGTCACGACGCTGCGGACGCCGGTCATCACGGTCTTGTGGTCGACGGTCATCACGCCCATAGGAAGGGCGATCGTCCCGACGCCGGTCGTCCCGACCATAAGATGGACGATCATCGCTACGCTGGGGACGCCGATCTTCGCGGCCATACGACGGACGATCGTCACGACGCTGCGGACGCCGGTCATCACGGTCTTGTGGTCGACGGTCATCACGCCCATGGGAGGGACGATCATCCCGCCGCTGGGGACGTCTCTCGTCGCGCCCGTACGAGGGACGATCATCCCGTCCGCGGTGCTCGTTGCTTCGCTTGCCGCGGTCGCTCTGCCCCTCACCACGCGGTCGGCTCCGAGAATGGTCATCTCTGCCTGAGCGTCGATCGTTCATTCTGTGCCTCCCGGCGTGCGAGTGCGAATGCCGCGACTCGAATATCTCTATGAAAACAACTGTACAAATGAAAAAGGGGGTTGCTCTGAGACGACACCATCACTGGTGTCACCTCAAAACAACCCCCTTTTTTGTAAAAGGAGTCCGGCGGTGTCCTACTCTCCCACACCCTCCCGAGTGCAGTACCATCGGCGCAGTCA
>JBQDBM010000030.1:0-21302 GCA_052090925.1 Leucobacter sp.
ATCTGCGCGGCGCCACCCCGCGCAACCGCTTCTACACTCTCAATTCCGAAGAGCCTCTAAACATTCGCCAGAGAGCGAGATTTTACTCACGTCAGCGATCGAAGCCTCAACGCTCTCAACGAGATGCAAGTCTGATGCGTGAGTCTCCGTGCGTTCGGCCAGATAGGTCTCGTCGACCTCCATACGATCTGGGTAGTGAAGCATCGAACCCGCCCCAAACTGGATGCCTTCGGTCACCACTGTTTCAATGATGGTCTCACCGGAGGCCAGGGAGGCCTCAATCTGACCCTCCAGCTCCGCCGTATTCTGCAGAGCCTCTATGCAGCGCTCATCTGTTTCAGCTGCATACGAGAGAAAACCATACGTGGCGAAGAGTGCACCGCCAACCACGACCACAAAAGCAGAGACACTGATGGCGACAACCTTGACGGCACTCGCTTGTTTCCGAACCGCCGCTGTCATGGCACTCTTCTCAGTTCAATTCGCTAGAACGGCACATCGAACAGAGTTGGCCCGTGACCAATGCTCACAATAACCTAGTCACGGGCCATCTCTAGTGGCGGAGGGTAGGGGATTTGAACCCCTGAGGCTTTCGCCTGCTTGTTTTCAAGACAAGTTCCTTCGGCCGCTCGGACAACCCTCCGCAGAAGAGTTTATCTGATTTTGAGCGCCCCGCGGCACACCGTGTCTCAGGACATGAGTAGATCTGGGAACCGGTCACGCAGCGCGTGCCAGAGGCCGTTCTCCTCGACAGGCCGTGTGGTCCGGCTTGCAACAGCTTTCACGTCCTCAACCGCCTGCCCCATCGCAACGGCATCGCCGAATGCCGCTGCCCAACTCAGCATGTCCAAATCGTTGCGACCATCGCCAGCCGCAAACACTCGAGAGCGGTCGATCTGGAGGCGTCCGGCAATCACCTCAAGCGCACTAGCTTTTGTGACCCCGAGCGGTGCAATGTCAAGCCACGTACTGTACCCGACGGAGTACGTGACGTTATTCAACCCCATGGAACCAGCAATCTTGAGAAAATCTTGCAGGTGGTGATCTGGTGAAACTACTACTACGCGCGTGGCTTGTACGCCCAACAGCTCATCAAACGTCACTTTCTTCTGCTTGTCGGGCAGCGAACCACCGGGAATCTTCTCGGTATAGAGAAAGCCCCCCTCTGCAAGCTCCACCGCAAAGTGAGCTGACACGAGGTGAGTACGGATTCGCTTCAAAGCATCCGTCGGGTCAAACGCCTCGACGTACTCGCGTCGGTAGGCTCTTTCAGCTAACGGGTCACGCTTCAGCGTCACGGCACCATTCGCGCACACGACCCACTCCGGGCGGATCCCGAGCGCTTCAACGACGGGAAGCGTCGCATCCACCGAGCGACCCGTCGAAACGACCACCTCGTGCCCGGCAGCGTACAGCTTGCCGATCGCATCGTGAAGCTTTGGGTCAATGTGGCCCACAACACTATGCCCCTGAGGGATCTCGAAGCCGCTGCCGACTCCACCAGCCTCGCGTACTTCGTATTCGTTATCGATGACTGTGCCGTCGAGGTCAAGCGCGATGAGGTGCCGCTTTGACTGCGGCAGTTTTTCGACCTGCAATTTACCGTCCTTTCGGACTGTCTGATTGGTGTATTGGTTCGAGTACTTCGAGCCCGCCGAGGTAGGGCCGTAGTGCTTCTGGCACTGTCACGCTGCCATCGGCCTGCTGATGGGTCTCGAGGATCGCAACGATCCACCGTGTGGTCGCGAGTGTGCCGTTGAGCGTCGCCACCGAGGCTGTCTTACCGCTCTCAGTGCGGTACCGAGTCGCGAGGCGCCGTGACTGGTACGTCGTACAGTTACTGGTCGAGGTGAGCTCACGGTATGTGCCCTGCGTTGGGACCCACGCCTCAATGTCGAATTTGCGTGCAGCACTCGACCCGAGATCTCCTGCAGCCACATCAATGACTCGGTAACTGAGCCCCAGCGCCTGCAGCATCCCCTCTTGCCACGCCACCAATCGCTCATGCTCAGCCTCTGACTCCTCAGGAGTCGTGTATACAAACATTTCCAATTTGTTGAACTGGTGCACGCGCAGGATCCCGCGGGTGTCTTTACCGTGTGAGCCGGCCTCGCGGCGGTAACAAGTGGACCACCCTGCGTAGCGCACTGGTTCGTCAAGATCCAAAATTTCGTTCGAGTGATACCCGGCAAGTGCCACTTCACTCGTACCCGTGAGGTAGAGGTCATCTTCGGGCAGGTGGTACACCTCGGAGGCGTGCTCCCCGAGGAAGCCGGTGCCCTGCATCACCTCTGACTTCACCAGGGTGGGAGTGATGAGCGGCGTGAAGCCCTCTTGAAGGGCGCGATCCAACGCCAGATTCATGATCGCAAGCTCGAGCCGCGCACCGACACCTCGAAGGAAGTAGAACCTGGCGCCCGACACTTTCGCGCCCCGCTCCATATCAATCGCTCCCAGCAACTCACCGAGCTCGAGGTGGTCGCGGGGTTCGAACTCAAAGGTAGGGATCGCACCGACCTCGCGCAGCGTGTCGAAGTTCTCCTCGCCTCCGCTCGGAACACCGTCAACGATGATGTTCTCGATACGCAGTGCAAGCTCCGTAAACTCCGCACCTGCTTCTTTCGCGCGGGCGTCAGCAGCTTTCACTTCAGCCGCGAGCTCCTGTGCACGAGCGATCAGCGCGGGCTTCTCCTCTTTCGAGGCGGCGCTCACTTGCTTACCAAATTGGTTTTGCTCAGCACGCAACGTCTCAAACTCAGAAAGCGCGCTCCGGCGCGCAGCATCTGCGGCGAGCGCCTGATCGACCACCGCCTCGTCGCTGCCTCGGGCGCGCTGCGAGCGTTTCACTGTTTCGGGATCAGTGCGGAGGAGAACTGGATCGATCACAGCATCCAGTCTAACTGTGCCGCGATGTGGAGAGCACGGGGCGCCACGCTCAGACCGCTTACTGGTTCGCCCGACAGTGGCCAGTACCCTAAGGGTATGTCATCGTCTCCCCCCACCAAGACGCATGCGGCCGTCGTGTATCAACCTTTGAAGACGAATCTGACTGCGCTCCGCACCGCGGTTGCTCGTGAAGACGATCACTCCGGTTGGGCACCGACTCGTTGGTACGAAACGGAGGCGCATGACGCGGGTGTGGGTGCGACCAAGCAGGCCCTCGAGGACGGTGCGAGTGTGGTGCTTGCGTCCGGTGGAGATGGGACGATCCGAGCGGTCGCGGAAGCGCTTCGCGGTACGGGCACGCCACTCACGGTCGTCCCACAGGGCACCGGAAATCTCTTGGCCCGCAACCTCGGCGTACCCCTCAACGATCTCCGCGAGGTCGCACGGGCCGCATTCCGCGGTGACAATCGTGCGATCGATCTCGGCGTCGTACGAATCCATAGGGAAGACGCTGCGGTAGACAGCGCTGGCTCACTCACAGACGGTCGGGCTGACAGTGAAGTCCACGGACCCCCGGTCGATGAGCATGTGTTTCTCGTACTCGCCGGCATGGGTCTCGACGCTCGAGCCATCAGCGCAACGCGTTCGACGCTGAAGAAACGGCTTGGATTGCTCGCCTACGTAGACGCGGGCATGAGGAGCATGCTCAAGGATAAGCCGCTGCAGATCCACTATTCACTCGATGGGTCTGAGGTGAAACCGCTCTCCGTCTATACCGTCATGATCGGCAACTGCGGCCTCATGCCCGGCGGCGTACTCTTGATTCCTGACGCAGCAGTCGATGACGGCCTCCTCGACGTCGTCGCCCTCAGGCCCTTAGGGTCGTTCTCGTGGTTGCGTATCTGGAACAAGATTGGCTGGGAGAACGGGGTGCTGCGGAAGTCTAAGACCGGCCGCCGCATTATCGACCTCGCGCACGACACCAAGCACGTCACCTACGTTCAGGCCAAAAACTATGCGCTCTCGGTCACGAAGCCCGAGCCCATACAGCTGGACGGTGACGACTTCGGTCTCGCCGTCGCCGTGAGCGGCACCGTTGACCCGGGCGCGCTCATCGTGCGAGTGCTACCGGACTGGGAGTCTCGGGTGCACTACCGGAGGGCGCAAGAGCCCTAAGCTTCGACGACAGCTCCGAGTCACGTCACTCGTCCTCGTCAGTCAGATCGATGCCTGCAATGACGCCACGCAACCACCCGCGGGCATCGCGAAAGGTTTCATCCCCATAGTCGGCGTGTGTGGTCGCCGCGACGCGATCTGCTCGCGGGTAGGAACCAAGAAACACGACACGGGGGCTGAACCGCTTCACCCCGAGCAGGGCGTCAGCCACCCGCTCATCCTGAATATGCCCCTCTGCATCAATCACAAAGCGGTAGCGCCCCATGCGGTCACCAATTGGGCGTGACGCCAGCAGCGTGAGGTTCACGCCTCGGGTTGCGAACTGCTCCAGCAGTTCGAGTAACGCACCTGCCCGGTCTTCCGGGAGTTCCACAATCAGGCTCGTTTTGTCGGCACCAGTCGGTTTACCGACGGGCTGTGTGCGGCTGACGAGCACAAAGCGGGTCACCGCATCGGGGTTTTCGGCGAGTCTTTCCGCGAGCACTTCAACCTCAAAAAGGTCCTCGATGCCTGGCGGGGCAATCGCCGCGTCGATCCCGGGTTCGTTCAGCAGGTCCATGACGGCGTGCACATTCGAGGTCGCAGGCAGGTGGCGGTGTCTGGGCGCCTGGTTGTCCAGCCATGCCCGGCACTGTCCGTACGCGACGGGGTGGCCGGCGACCACGTTGATGTCTTCCAACTTCGTTCCGGCCCGCGCAACCAGTACGAAGTTCACGGGAACCAGGTACTCACCAACGATGCGGAGGCCCGGGATCGTAGCGAGTGCGTCTTGCGCGACTGTGACCCCACCATCGATGGAGTTTTCAATCGCAATCATCGCCGCATCACTGAACCCGGTGACTACGTCGTTCAGTGCCTCACCGAGATTTGAGACGGGCGAGAGTTCCTGGCCGGCAGCCTCTTGCACCTGCTTCAGGGCAGCCTCCGTGAACGTCCCCGCCGGTCCCAGGTAGGAATAGCGGCGCAACTTCTCGGAAGACTCTGACATGCCCACTAGTTTAGGGTGCGAACGGGGGAAGGTCTGAGGGGCCTGTCCCATCCAGTCCTGCAACCGCGGCCATCAAGAAGCCGTCTTCCGCTTCATTCCCGGGAAGCTCGAGTGCCCGGCGGTACGCGAGAATCGCCTCCTGGGCCGAGCCGAGCTCCTCCAAGGTGAGTGCCCGCGAAATGTGAAACGGACGGTATCGGCTGAGGCCCGCGTCACCGCTAAGCTCATCCAGATGCCGAAGCCCGATTTCTGGTCCGTGTAGTCGGCCGAGCGCGACGGCTCGCCCGAGTCGCACGACCGGCCCAGGCTCATGCACCGCTAACAGGCGGTAGAGCACCGCGATCTGCGCCCAATCGGTCGTCTCAAACTGCCCTGCCTCAGCGTGCACCGCAGCGATCGCAGCTTGTATGGCGTACGTTCCAGCGTTCGGGTCGGCTGCGGCAAATTCGGTCAGGCCGATACCCTCGTCGAGGAGCGCGTCATCCCACAGTTCCCGATTCTGTTCCGCAAGCGGGATCGGACGCCCTTCAGCATCTGTGCGCGCAACCCGCCGCGCCTCGGTCAAGAGGATAAGGCCCAGGAGTCCTGCGGTCTCGGCCGACGATGGCATCAACGAGTGAAGCACTCTTGCCAGCCGCACTGCCTCTGCAGTGAGGTCCTCACGAATATGACCGGTGCCAGCCGAGCGCGAGTATCCCTCTGAGAAGAGAAGGTACACGACGCGCAGGACACACGAGAGGCGTTCTGACAATTCCTCCCCGCGCGGCTCCGCGAACGTAATGCCCAGTGTGCGGATGCGCTTCTTCGCGCGCACGATTCGCTGCTGCATGGTTGGTACTGGGAGAAGGAGCGCGTTCGCGACCTCAACCGTAGTAAGGCCGGCGACGAAGCGAAGCGTGAGCGCGATCCTGTCCTCTTGACTCATCACGGGGTGTGCACAGGCGAAGAACAACACGAGGCGGTCGTCGGGAATCGCGTTGCGCTCGCCCATCACCGCGCGCTCAGCCGGATCCCTGAGTTGCGAGGCGATCGGTACGAGGTCCTCTTCCACCCGCAGACGCGCCAATTTTTCAGCTAACACCCGCTCGCGACGCACAACATCGAGGGCTTTCCGCTTAGCCGTGGTCATCAGCCACGCCTCAGGAACGGCGGGAACACCGGTACGGGGCCAGGTGTGAAGTGCCTGGGCGTTGGCTTCCTGCAACATGTCTTCGGCAAGATCGAGGTCACCGAACTTTCGTGCGAGGCCGGCGAGCAGACGTGCGCGGCCACCACGGCCGACCGCCGCAATGGCCGCACGCACATCCTCAGCGCTCGCTTCAGCGCCCGACAGGCGAGCCGAATCGTCCATCAGCTCAATAGGGTGCGAGCGGGCGGATCTCTACGTGTCCGCCCGCATCCGACCCCGGACTCTTGCGCGCCCATGCGATCGCTTCATCGATGCCAGCCACCTCAATGATGTAGGCGCCGCCAACGAACTCGCGCACCTCGGCAAACGGACCTGAAGAGACAACTTTCTCTCCTTCCGTGTCGGTGCCGACGCTCACAGCGTGTTCTTGGTCCTCGAGCGCGAACGAACTGACGACCACACCGGCTTCGGTGATCTCTTTGTCGAATTCGAAGAACTCCTCGGGGCTTGCGCCCCCATCTTCACCGCATGCCGGGTCATTGTGGTGGCCCATGAGCAGAAGCGCGTACTTCATTGTTTCCTCCTCAGGTTCCATCACCGACGCGGTGAAGCGTTCGGTGATGTGAATCGTGCCGAACCGGTTGGCCCGACACCATCTTGACGGAGAGGGGTCGCGGGGATCGACAATTTTGAGAAAATTCTTTTTGAAAATTGTGCCGGGCGGGCACACGGGTCGCTACCGGAGCGCGTTCTCGACGAGGCTCCGTGCAGCAGCTTGCACCTCGGCCAGGTGCTCAGGCCCGCGGAACGATTCTGCGTAGATCTTCATCACGTCCTCAGTGCCCGACGGGCGCGCCGCGAACCAGGCGTGCTCGGTCTGCACTTTCAGCCCACCGATGGGCGCTTCGTTACCTGGTGCATTAGTCAGGATCGCGGTGATGGGGTCCCCTGCGAGCTCTGTGGCAGTGACATCCGCCGGCGACAGTTCGTTGAGACGAGCCTTCTGCTCGGGTGTGGCGGGTGCATCCACGCGCGCGTAGGCCGGGTCGCCAAATTGTTCCACGAGCTCGCGGTAACGTTCAGAAGGTGATTTACCTGTCACCGCGTGAATCTCTGCGGCTAGCAGGCACAGCAAGATGCCGTCTTTGTCAGTGCTCCAGGCGGAGCCATCGAACCGCTGGAACGAAGCGCCCGCGCTCTCTTCACCCCCGAAGACGACACGTCCGTCGGCGAGACCCGGAACGAACCATTTGAACCCGACGGGCACTTCAAGCAGTGTGCGTCCGTGTGACGCCACAACCCGGTCGATGATCGCGGACGAGACAAGCGTCTTGCCGATACCTGCAGTTTTCGGCCAGTCAGGACGGTGAGAGAGCAGGTAGTCGATGGCGACCGCGAGAAAGTGATTCGGATTCATGAGCCCTGCATCGGCCGTCACGATACCGTGGCGGTCGGCGTCCGCATCGTTGCCCGTCACGAGTGCATATTGGTCGCGGTACCCGGTAACCGTCGACATCACAGATGCTGACGACGGATCCATGCGGATCTTGCCGTCCCAGTCCAGGTGCATAAACGCCCACTGCGGGTCCACACCATTGCCAAGCACCGACAGGTCGAGATCGAAACGATCACGAATCGCCGCCCAGTACGCCACAGACGCTCCACCGAGCGGGTGCGCCGCCATGCGGATCCCCGACTCACGAATCGCGGCGATGTTGATGACTTGCTCCAGGTCCTCGACATAGTTGCCGAGGAAGTCGTACCGACCGACCGCAACACCCTGGACCCCGTCGTGCCCATCGCGCGGAATACTGTCGACACCACTCGCAAGCAGCTCATTCGCACGGTTCGCGATCCAGTTCGTCGCGTCAGCATCTGCTGGCCCACCGTGAGGCGGGTTGTATTTGAACCCACCGTCGCTCGGCGGGTTGTGGCTCGGCGTCACGACGATGCCGTCGGCGCGCCCCGGGTCGTCCGCAGCCCGATCGCGGTTGTGCAACAGTATCGCGTGGCTCAGAGCGGGGGTCGGTACGTATACCTCGTCGCCGCTCCCCGATCTGGCGAGCACCTGCACTCCGGCGGCCGAAAGCACATCTCTAGCTGTGTGCTCGGCCGGCTCCGAGAGCGGGTGAGTGTCGGCGCCAATGAAGAGCGGCCCCTCGATCCCCTGAGCGGCACGGTACTCGGCAATTGCGGCACTGATTGCCACAATGTGTGCTTCGTTGAACGAGCCATCGAGCGACGACCCGCGGTGGCCGGAGGTGCCAAATACGACCCGGTGTGCGGGGTTTGACGGATCCGGCACAATTGCGGTGTATGCCTCGATCAGCTCGTCGACATTGACGAGATCTTGAGTTTGGGCCAGCTGCCCTGCGCGTTCATGCATACCCTCAGTTTGCCAGTGGGCACCGTGTTCCGCACCTGTGACCTCGCGCTACTTCTTTCGCAGCTGCCTGACGAGCATCTGTCCAAGGATGAATGCAAGGTACGCCGAGAATGCAACGTTCCCCCAAAACGGATCAATCCAGGCTGCAAACAGGGTGCCGAACGGGACTGCGACCGATGCCGCGACGCCAACATATGCCGCGGCTCGCAGATCAACGTTGCGACGACGCAGGTTCCCGATAGTGGCAGAAATTGATCCGGGGATCATCATAAGCAGCGACGTCCCTTTCGCCTGTAGGTCGCTCGTCCCGAAGAAGAGCATTAGTACGGGGACGACCACCACTCCGCCACCGACCCCAAGCACCCCCGAGAGGATGCCAGTGATGAAACCGACCACACCCAGCATGATTACGGTCAAAACGTTGATGTCGACCTGATCATCGCGGGAGGGGACGACGAACCAGAGGCTCACAATCACGACCGCGAGGAACACCATGAAGCTCCACTGCACCGCTCCCGTTGGGAGTCTTGCAAGAAGATGGGTGCCGAGCTGCGCACCCAAAATAATGCCGACCGCGAGGCAGATCGCAGCGATCAAATCGTAGTGACCCTGCAGCACATAGCTCACAGACCCGACGATTGAGACGGGCAGGATCGCCGCGACCGAGGTGCCCGCTGAGAGTTTGTGCGGCATACTCAACCACAGCGCGAGTGCCGGCACAATGATGGTGCCGCCACCGATGCCGAATAGACCCGACAGAATTCCTCCGGCGATGCCGACCAAGATCAGCGGAAGCGCCGAGGGGCGTTGAGCGTTGTTCATCAACAGGCCCCGCGCTACTGCGGCGTCAGACCGAGATCATCAAGGCCAATCGCGAAGCGGTACTCGTACCCTTCACCTTCGATTCGGGCTTTCGCGGGTGCTTGGCGATCCACCACCACCGCCACCGCTGCGATCTCAGCACCGACTTTCTTCAGCGCCTCAATGGCCGCGAGCGGTGAACCACCGGTCGTCGACGTGTCCTCGACAACCACGACGCGCTTGCCGTCAAGATCTGGGCCTTCAACCTGGCGGCCCCGGCCGTGATCTTTGGGCTCCTTGCGCACCACAAATGAGTCGTAGACCTTGCCGCGAGACACCCCCCGGTGCATGATCGCCGACGCAATGGGGTCAGCGCCCATCGTGAGTCCACCGACAGCGACCACACCATCAATATCTTCGATGAGGTCGAGCATCACCTGCCCGATGAGCGGCGCCGCGCGGTGGTCCAGGCTCAGCTTGCGGAGATCAATGTAGTAACTTGCTTTCTTGCCGCTCGTAAGCGTGAAGTCTCCGTGAAACACGGCCTCTGAGGTGATGAGTTCGATGAGCTCTTCTCGCGCGCTGGTCATGGGTTCAATCCTACTGCCCGGTGAGTGTGCGCGATGCTGCAGCACAGTACTGTGGAGGTGACTGAGAGGGGCTCATGGAACTGGCCACGCACGACGGCATCGCACGCCTCGTAGATCTGTTCGGGAGCGCACACGAGGGCGGTCGACCCGCTGCGGTGCTGACCGGCGCCGGGGTGAGCACCGACTCAGGCATCCCCGACTACCGCGGCGCGGGTAGCCCGCCTCGTACCCCCATGAGTATCGCGCAGTTCATGGAGGACCCAGGGTACCGACGCCGCTTCTGGGCGGGCGCTCGCGTGGGTGCAGCCCGCCGGGAGCATGTGGAACCAAACACCGGGCACCTCGCACTTGCGAGACTCGAACGGGGCGGCCGCGCATCGGGCATCATTACGCAGAACGTCGATGATCTACATGGTCGGGCAGGATCCCGCACGCTCGTCGAACTTCACGGCAATGGCGGAGTGATTCGCTGCGTCGACTGCGGCTCGCACTGGTCGCGCGACGAGGTGTTGGAGTGGTTTGACGCGCTCAATCCGGGGTTCGCGGAGCGCAACGCCGACGCCAAGATCGCGCCCGACGGCGATGCCGACGTGACCGAGGTGGACGCCGTGAACGTGCCCTCATGCCCGGTGTGCGGTGGGATCGTGCGGCCCGCGGTGGTGTACTTTGGTGAATTTGTGCCACCCACGGTGTATGCGAATGCCGCAGAACTCGTCGAGAGGTCTGGGGCACTCCTCATTGCAGGATCATCGCTCGCGGTCAATACCGGCGTGCGACTTGTGCACCTTGCTGAGCGGCTGGAGCTCCCCATCGCGGTGATCAATCGGGGGCCGACGGCGGCCGACAAACGCGCTGCGATCCGGATCGAAGACGGCACGAGTGAGGTGTTGAGCGCGCTCGCTCACCAGCTCGGCGTCTAATCGCTCTGAACCTGCAGCACCGCTCCGAAGATGCGCTGCAGCACCGCGAAGTCGATGGGTTCGCCGCTGAGCGCTGCCTGCGCGCTCGCCCCATCCACGAGGGCGACGACTCCTTGCGCTGCCTCGCGACCCACATGAGCCGCGAGGATCCCACGGAGCCCCTCCCCCCAGCGCATCGCCAAGGAGCGGAGCGACGGGTCAGAGATTGCTGCATTGATCATCTCGATATTTACGCGCACGCTGTCTTTATCGGTGAGAAACTCGTAGACGAACTGTGCGATCACCTCGGGCAGGCACCCGTCTGTCTCGATGGTCCTGCGAATTGACTCGAGGTCGGCATCAATCTCAGCTGCGAGTTTCTCCAGCGCGCTCGTGATCAATTCGTCGAGCGACGAGAAATACCTCGTGGTTGAACCGAGCGAGACGCCCGCCCGTTCTGCCACGAGTCGGTGCGTGATTTTCGCCGTTCCCACCTCGGCGATAAGTTTGGCCGTGGCATCCACAATCTGGCGTCGCCGCCCCGCGGGATCATGGCGCCCACGAGGGACCGTCGGTACGCGTACCTGCACGGAGTTCGACAGTGACAACAGTCCTCCGTCTAAATAAACTCGTTCACGAGTGCCGACTTCAGCGATAGGTCTTCAAGCTCCTCGATCGGGAGCGCATTGCCACTCGAGAGCACCCCGCGGCGGTCCTGGAAGAATTCAGCAAGTCGCTCAATCACAAGCGCATCCCAGTGATCTGCCGGCACTTCGATTGCATTGACGGTCAGGTCAATACCCGCCTGCATGCTGCCGAGTGTCGCGAGTTGCTCGCCGAGCGAGCTGAGGGTTTCGCGAAGTTCCCCACGCATCGGGCCACCTCGTCCACTGCTGAACCCCACGATGATCGCGTTCGATGCGCGAGCCAGGCGGGGAAGCGCACGTTCGAAGAGTACTTCGATGTGGCGGGCCCGCTCGGTTGAGTCGGGGAAGTCCGAATCCGGATCAAAACTTTCGACAACAACGAGTCCGCTGGAAGCCTGAGCCCGCTCGTCAGTAGCGGGACCGTCGCCAGATTTCTCGAGAGCCTCAGGATTCGGGAACGCTTTCTCGACCGCGGCTAGGCGCTCGGCGAGCGTTCCAATCACGAGGGGTGGCTGCACCACTCGTGATCTGGTGTTCGTGTTCATACGGTTCCCTCCCGTCCGCATGTGCGGCTTGCACCCTCACGATACCTTACGGTACAAATGTACAGGTACGTTCGTGCCGCTCGGGATTGATGACTCGGATCCCATCACCACTCCCGGAGATCAATCCTTATGGCCCCGCTCGCCGCTCAGCCCCTGTCGTGGGCTCGCCGCTGGGCCTCCGTCGCGGTGCTGAGCCTCAGCCTGCTCGTCATCACCATGGACATGACGATTCTGAACATTGCGCTTCCCGACATGGCGGCGGAGCTGCACCCCACTTCTGACCAGCAATTGTGGATCGTCGATATCTACACGCTCCTCCTTGCTGGGCTGCTGATCCCATGGGCCGCGGTCGGCGACCGGTGGGGTCGCAAACGCATGCTCATGCTCGGGTACTCGATTTTTGCGGTTGCTTCGCTGCTCGTGCTCTTCGCAGAATCCGCGGAGATGGTCATTGCGATCCGTGCACTACTCGGAATCGGTGGGGCCATGATCATGCCAACGACCCTGTCGAGCATCCGAGTCATCTTCACGAACCCTGCAGAGCGTGCCACTGCCCTTAGCATTTGGGCTGCTGTGTCCGGCCTCGGTGCCGCGGTGGGGCCGCTCGTCGGCGGTTTCCTCATTGAACACTTCTCCTGGCACGCGGCTTTCCTCGTGAATGTGCCACTCATGGTCGCGGGTGTCATTGCCGGAGCCATGATCCTGCCCGAGTCGCGCGCACCAAGCCCTGGGAAGTGGGACGCGTTCGCCGCGCTGCTCTCGCTTGTCGGCATGGTCGCACTCGTATGGGCCATGAAAGAGTTTGGAAAGCACGCGAGCTTCGCGCTCCCCGACGCCTGGGCCGCGCTCGTCATCGGTATCGCGACCCTCACCTGGTTTGTGGTGCGCTGCAGGAGGAGTGATCACCCGCTCCTTGAAATGACGCTCTTCCGCAGCCGCGCATTCTCCGCGGGCACCCTTGCGGCACTCAGTGTGATGTTCTCGATGGGTGCCGCCATGCTGCTCCTCGCGCAGTGGTTACAGCTCGTCGCCGGTTTCTCGCCGATCGAAACCGGCTTAAGCTTCATCCCGATGGCCGTTGCCAGCGCCATTGGCTCTGTCGCGGCTCCGCCACTCGCGAAGCTCATCGGTGTTCGCGCTGTGCTTGCGGGGGGCCTGGGCGTTGCGAGCTCTGGCATGATCCTTATCGGCATTGGGCCCGGCTCGCTCACCACGGTGATCGTCATCATTGCGCTCAGCCTCATTGGCGCTGGTATTGGTTCCCTCGCCATTGGATCTGCGTTAATCATGTCGAGTTCTCCGGAGGAGAAGGCCGGGAGCGCGAGTGCGCTCGAGGAGACCTCGTACGAGCTCGGTGCAACACTCGGCGTCACAGTGCTCGGCAGCATTTCAGCGCTGATCTACCGCGCGGAGGTCGCGGGGAGCGACGCGCTCAGAAAGGTTGAGCCGCGCCTCGCTGCCGACGCAGAGGAATCCCTCGGGGCCGCTGTCGCGATGAGCGAGCGGCTTGGGCTTCCGGCGCTCAGTGATCAGGCGGGCAGCGCCTTCACGCACGCCATGCAGGTGACGGGGTACACCGGCGGCGCGGTCATGGTCGCCGCCGCCATACTCGTGTTTTTCCTTACCCCGAAAGGTACGAATATCTCAGGAAGCGCGCACTAGCGATCACACGACCATGCCGCTGCGGCCAGCTGTGTCCGAGCTATTCGTCGCGGGAGACGCGCGTCATCTCGCTTCGCGGCACCACCTTGATGCGGGTGCGGCCCGCGGCTTCGCCGAGCGCAAGCTCGTGCTCGTCGAGGCGCTTCCACCCCTCCATGGTCGTGTATGGGATACCGCGGTCATGCAGCAGTGCCGACATGGCTTCAGCCGCGGGCTCCTTTGGATCCCAGAGGTTCTCCTGATCTTCGAGGAAGCACTCCAGCGTTTCCATCGCGTCTGATTTCGTGTGCCCGATGAGGCCGATGGGCCCGCGCTTGATCCACCCGGTCGCATATACGCCCGGTATCTGATGACCCGACGAATCCATGACTCGCCCGGCCTCATTCGGAATGACCCCGCGCGTTTCATCGAACGGGATCTCATCGAGCGGCGACCCAAAGTAGCCGACCGCGCGATAGAGCGACTGCACCGGAATAACCTCGGTTTCACCCGTCTCGATTACCCCGCCGTTACCATCCGGCGCCGTCCGCTCAATTCTGATCCCAGACACGCGCCCGTCGTCCGTGATGATCTCCACGGGCTTCGACCAAAAGTGAAAGTGAAGGCGTCGGGACGCGGGCTCAGCACCGCCAGACTTTCGCTCGCGCTGCTCCTCCAGCCACTTGTTCATCACCCGACTCATCACGATGACCTGCTTGTTTTTCGCAAGCGTTTCGTCGGCGTATGAGTCATCGACATCGAAATCTCGTTCATCGAGCACCATGTCCACGTCACGCACCTCGCCGAGTTCGCGCAGCTCAAGCGGCGTGAACTTCACATACTTCGGGCCTCGGCGTCCGAAGAGGTGCAGATCTTGAATGGGGTTCGCTTTGAGACCCGCATATACGTTCTCGGGAATCTCTGTGGTCAGCAGATCATCCGCATGCTTGATGAGCATGCGTGAGACATCGAGTGCGACGTTTCCGTTCCCGACGACCGCAACATCTTTGGCCTCGAGCGGCCAGGTGCGGGGCACGTCGGGGTGCCCGTCGAACCAGCTCACAAAATCTGCTGCGCCAAAGGAACCTTCAGCATCAACCCCGGGCACGTCGAGCGACGCGTCGCGTACGGCTCCGGTGGAGAAAATCACGGCGTGATAGTGCTGCTTCAGGTCGTCGAGCGTGAGGTCCTGGCCATACCGGACGTTACCGAAGAAGCGAATGTCGCCGCTATCAAGCACGTCCCGCAGCGCATTGATGATGCCCTTGATACGCGGGTGGTCCGGGGAGACCCCGTACCGCACCAACCCGTAGGGGGCCGGGAGTTGATCGAACAGATCAATCTCCACACCGAAGTCACGCTCCTGCTTCAACAGCAGGTCGGCTGCATAGATACCGGCGGGTCCGGCACCAACGATCGCCACTCGCTTATTGCTCATTTGTACTTAGCGTTCCTAACTTCTTGGCGGTGAAACTGTGCGGGTGTTAACCCTCGCGATTCACAATGGAATCAGCCATGCGTTCAAGCGCGCGCCGGACTCGTCCTTTCGGGATGCCAGCAAGAGCCTCCACGGCCTCGAACGCCCAACGGTGCGCTGCGTCTTCGGTCTCGCGGGTCACTTCGTGCTCGCGCAGCGCGGTAACCTCGGGGTCGAGGATTGCGGGATGCTCCCCCGCCTCGATACGAGCTACACCACGCTCGATGCGTTCGACGAGTTCGGCCGCTTCACTGTCACCCTGGGAGGCTCGCTTCTGCAGTAGGAGGAGGGGCAGCGTTGCCACTCCCGCTCGAAGATCAGTGCCAGCCAGCTTGCCGGTTTGCTCGGCCTTGGGGGACAGGTCGATCACATCATCGATCAGCTGGAACGCTACACCGATGCGCTCACCGTAATGCATAACCGGATCGGCATATTCTGCCGGGGCGCCCCCAAAAACTGCCCCCATACGGGCTGCCGTTGCGATGAGTGCGCCGGTTTTGTCGGCGAGCACCTGCAGGTAGTGTTCAACGGGGTCATCGCTTTCCCGCGGCCCAACGGTTTCGTGTAGTTGACCCAGGCAGAGACGCTCGAACGTCTGGGCCTGGAGCAAAATCGCTTCCTCGCCCATTCCAGACACCAGTGTTGACGCCCGCGCGAACAGCAAGTCACCCGCGAGAATCGCTACTGAGTTGGACCACACGGTCTGCGTGGCAGGAACACCCCGCCGCATAGTCGCATCGTCCATCACATCATCGTGATACAGCGAAGCCAGGTGGGTGATCTCGACTGCCTGGGCGGCGCTCCGCACCAGAGCATTGGGCCCTTCACCCAGCTCACTCGTCAACAGCGTGAGCATCGGCCGGATCCGCTTTCCGCCGGCCTCCAACAGGTATCTCGCCGGCGCATCGGCGACCGGAGAGGCGAACTCTAGATGCGCCGTGAGTTCCGTCTCGATGAGGTCCAGCTGCTCTTGCATGCGGTCCGCATGCCGTCGATCCTGCACTCCCCGAAAGAGCCGCATCGGTAACGCCTGCGTCGCTGTATCGGCCGCACTCGGTCGCCTCATGTGTGGCTCCCATCACTCGGCACAAACCCACGATGCAGCGCAACGATGCCGAACGTCAAGTTTCGGTAAGCGACACGCTCAAAGCCAGCCTGCCGCATCCAGGCCGCAAGACCCGCCTGTGCGGGCCACATCTCAATGGACTCGTTGAGGTAGCGGTAGGCCTCAGCCGCACGCTTATTGATCGCGCCCGCAATGCGCGGCAGCACGTAGCGACCATAGAGCTGGTACGGCACCCGCACGAGAGCCCGTGGCGGGCGAGAAAACTCGGCAATCACCACGCGCCCCCCTGGTCGCACCACACGGCACATCTCCGCGAGTGCCGCCCGCGGGTCGCTCACATTGCGCAGACCATATGAAATCGTGGCGGCATCGAAACTGTTCTCTTCGAACGGAAGCTCGGTCGCATCAGTCCACTGAAAGTCGATGCGATGATTCCCAGCATGGCGTTTCCGGCCCTCTGCAAGCATCCCCTCCGAGAAGTCGGCAGCGGTCACATGCGCTCCGTGAGCGGCGAGCGCCGCAGATGACGAGCCGGTACCCGCGGCGAGGTCAAGGATCCGCATGCCGGGGCGCGGTTGAATCGCCCGGGTCGTTGCGATGCGCCACAAGCGTGTGGCACCGACGCTGAGTATGTCGTTGATGAGGTCGTACTTGGAGGACACCTCATCGAACATCTCAGACACGTCGGATGCCAGTTTCGTGGCGGTATCAGGGCGAGTCACCCCTCTATGTTAGCCCGTTCCGCCCCAGTGCTTCTGTGCGGGCAGCTGGCCTCCGTTCATCACCTCCGATGCCTAAACATTGCGGGCTCGGGGAGGCTTTCACCTCGGCAGAGTAGATTAGAGCGGTGACCGATGCCACCCAAGTACCCCGATTGCGTGCGGTCACGCGTCCGCTCTCACAGATTCCTGACGTCGTGTCACTCGCCGATCCGATAAACCCGCTGCTGTGGACACGTGATGATCGCGGCTGCGTAGGCATCGGTGAGGTGCTGCGGTTTGAGTTTCACGGGGCCGGCCGGTTCGACGAAGCTGCGCGGCTCTGGCAACGCGTGGGCGAGGCCGCAGAGGTTGACGATACAGTGCGACTTCCTGGAACGGGACTCCTGGCCTTTGGAACATTTACGTTTGCGGACGACAGTGCGGGCACCAGCACGCTCATCGTGCCCCGGTCTGTGGTGGCGCGGCACCGAGGTGCCGCATGGATTACGGAGATCTCGTTGCAGGGCTCCCCCGAACCAACTCCAGATCTCGCGCCACCCGAAGCACGTCCAGTCGGAGCCTGGTCCAGCGTCGCATTCCCGACGGCGCCCGATGCAGACGCTCCCGCCACGCTCGCGTATCTACACGGTGTCGAAGGTGCCGCCGAACAGATCAGGGGCGGTGATGTGCAAAAGATCGTGCTGTCGAGGCAAATTGAGGGCACGCTTCCCGCAGGATCAGACCTCCGAGTACCCCTCGGCCGTCTCGCCGAGCGCTACACCGACTGCTGGACGTTCGCTGTCGACGGTCTCATCGGCGCGAGCCCAGAGACCCTGATTCGTTCGACCGGGGGCGCGGTTTCCGCACGCGTGCTCGCCGGAACGCGCGGTCGGCGCACGGACAACCCGACCGTCGACAACCGGAGGCGCGACGAACTGCTCACGAGCGCGAAAGAACAGCACGAGCACGCGTTCGCCGTGCAGAGCGTAGTCACTGCTCTTGCCCCGCACGTCACCAACTTAAGCACCACTGAGGAACCGTTCGCGCTGCGTCTTCCCAACGTCTGGCACCTCGCCACCGACCTCGGCGCGCACCTTGCAGACAGCGCGTCGGCGGTCGACCTAGTCGGGGCGCTGCACCCGACGGCCGCGGTCGCCGGCACCCCCACCGCCACGGCAATTCACGCGATCGCCGAGCTCGAGCCGTTCGATCGCGGACGCTACTCGGGCGCCGTGGGTTGGATCGACGCGGCTGGTGACGGCGAGTGGGTCATCGCGCTCCGGTGCGCGGAGCTGAGTCCCGCCGAGCACGGTACGCGCCGCATTGTTGCGACCGCTGGCGGCGGCATCGTGGAGGGGTCGGATCCGCGGCACGAACTGGCCGAAACCGTCTCAAAGTTCAGCCCGATCGTGGAAGCGTTCGAGTAGCAGCCGCTTTCGAAGTGCCGCCTTACCGAGCGAGTGGCACATTCAGGATGGTCGGCCCGGTCACGGGTTCGGTCAGAGTCCGCTCAAAGTCGCCGCGCGTCGTCGCAGTGCGGTACTCCCACCCGTGCGCGCGAGCAAGTGCTTCGATGTCGACGTTCTGCGGCGTGTACATCACGCGATCGAACGCTTCGAACGAAGTCGTCTCGGCAGCCTCAAGCGTGTCAAAGATTGTCCCACCACCGTCGTTCCCAACGATCAGCAGAATGCGGGGCCTCGGCTCACCCTCGGTCAGCTGCAGTGAACCCGCGTCGTGAAGCAACGCCAGGTCGCCAATCAGCACACGGGTCGTGCCGGCGGCCTGGGCAGGCGTGTCGTGATCCTGACTTGCAACAGCAATGCCCAGCGCCGTGGCGACGGTCCCGTCGATCCCAGAGAGTCCGCGGTTCGCGTGCACGCTGATGTTTCTGGGAGCCGCGGTCTGATTGAGCACGCGGATGAGGCGTGACGCGGCCACCACCATGCGGTCGTGCGGCCAAGTGGCCAGCCAGGTGGCCTCGGTTAGTGACTCGCGCGTCACCGCCTCACGCAGTACGGCGACTTCGGACCGCGCGTAGGCGCTTCGCTCACGGTACCCGGTGGCTCGGGCAGCATCCAGATCTGGCTCGTGCACAGTAGTGAGTTCGGCGCGGAGCTTGCGGTCGCGCACCACCCAGGCACCAAGCCACGGCTTCATTCGCGCAGGATCGTGTACGTCAGCCACCACCGCGTCAAGCGCAAAAGTGCCGACTGCGTGGCCCGGGTTGAACCGCTCCGCACCGAACTGGGGTCCGTCGGGGCCAGCTGCATCGACGACCACGGTCTGCACGTCTGCGCGCTGCACGAGCGCCGGGATCGACCGCGTGAGCGTCGGACTCCCAAACACGATGACCTGTTCGATGAGGTCGGCAAGCTCAGCATCTTTCAGCAGTCGCTCCCAGTGTTGGATCGCCTCACGACCAAACCTCGCACCGCTCGACGGCTCGGCAAGCAGGGGAACACCTGCGGCCCGCGCAAAGTCGGCTGCTGCGTTCCCCGCACCGGCACCCGCGACGACAACCGCGAGCGGCGGCTCGTCTTCCGTGCCGTATGTAAATGTCTCGAGTTCGATCGTTCCTCGCACCACGGGCACGCGTTCGGCTGAGTGGATATCGCTGCCCGGACGCTCACTGCGCACGAGCGCGATTCGTTCGTCAAGGCTCAGACGAGGCTCCGGAGGCAGCTCAATCGGGCCCTGGCTCAGCGCCGCTTCGACAAGTGCTTCTCCACCGGAAAGTGGGTCGCGGAACGCAATATTCAGGTGTGCTGGGCCCATTCCGTGCCGGTGCTCGGTTGCGGCCTGGTACGCCTCGGCTGCGTGCTCGCGTGCACGGGAGAGGTATTCATCCGTCTCCACTGTCACATTCTGCTTAGTCGAAACTGCCGCAGTATTTTGATCCTGATCTGCATGCTCCAACGCAGGGATATCCACCATGGAGCGACTGAAGTCGCTGAGGAAATCATTGCGCCACACCGTCTGGTTTGCGCGCACGCCACGCAGTTCGGCAGGGCGATCGGCTGAAAGGAGGATCATCGGCACCCGTGCGTGGAATGCCTCGAGCACCGCCGGCATCAGATTCGCCACGGCCGTGCCGCTTGTCACGATAACTGCCGCAGGTACTTGGGTTTCACGCGCAATCCCGAGCGCAAAGAACGCCGCCGACCGCTCGTCGATGCGTACATGCAGCCGGGTCTTCCCGGCCCGCTCAGCTTCAGCCGCCGCGAGCGCGAGTGCTTGGGACCGCGAACCCGGGCACACGACAATATCGCGCACTCCGCGCGCAATCAGTTCAGCAAGAATGTTCGCCGCGAGCCGAGACGACAGCGCGACCGCTTCGTGCGGTCCAGTCACGACCGATCCGCAGAGGGTCCGTCATCGGCGTTGCGATCCGTGTCGGAGATACCGCTCGACGTCTCGTCGCGTTCCGTCGTGTCCCCGCCCGATTCTGATTCACTAGCGGGAGCCCCTGATTCCTGGGCTTCCTCTCCCGGATACACCTCATCATCGAGTTCGCGAAGCCGATCCTCAAGCTCTCGCATGTGGACGTCCAGATCCGCGTCCGACATTCTGGCACCAGTAAATCGGGGGTCATCGTCTGGCGGGGCTTGGCGCTTCACCGTAGCCGTCTGCACTGATCCTTTTCCAATGGTGAACCACAGGATGCCGCCGATGACCGGAAGTAGCACGACAATCACGACCCAGATCGGCTTCGAGACTCCGCGCGCGCGTGACCCATCGGCCATCGCCGCGTCGACCAGCGCATACAGTGTGAATGCCAGGGCGACGACGGCACCGATAATCATAAACCGCACCATACTCCTATGGTACCCATTCCCGTTGGGTGCTGGGCGTATGCCCATGCGGGTTCTGCCCAGGCGCTGCCGGTACACTTGGTGGCTGTGAGTACACGCGCCGCCTGGATCATTTATTCCGTACTGCGCCTATTGTTCTTCGCCGTCCCGTTCGCCGTGCTGTACGCAATCGGGTGGCAGTGGTGGGCCGCAGCCCTCGTCGCGACCCTCGTCGCCGTCTCACTTTCCGTGATTTTCCTCACCAAGCCGCGCTCGGCTGCCTCGCGGGGTATTCATGAGTGGCGCACCCGCGGCCGCACCGCCGACGACATCTATGAGGATGAAGTGCTGGACGGGGCCGGGAGCCCCGACGTAGAGGCTCCGGCAGAGTCAGGCACAGCTACCCAGTCGAACACAGACTCCGACACGCGCTAGCTCCGCGTGCGGTCTGCGACTCGGAACTCGGAACTCTCAGCCGAGAATCTGCACAACTACGGGGATCTGCGCCAATTCGGACCGATCGCTCTATGTCAAGCTGTGTGGAGTCACTAGGCCAATATTTGCGTGTTTTCTTTG
>JBQDBM010000031.1:0-21061 GCA_052090925.1 Leucobacter sp.
GGGACCCGCGCTCGGCCGCGGCGCGGGTTATACATCGTGCCGGCTCGGGCGGGGGGACCGCGATTTCTGCGGCGTGCCCGGGCACAGCGCCGAGCAGCGACTCGCTATCGATCTGCTGCTCGATCAGCAGGTTGGCATCGTGTCGCTCGGTGGTCGCGCCGGTACCGGCAAGTCGGTGCTCGCGCTCGCCGCAGGACTCGAAGCGGTGCTTGAGCGTCAACAGCATCGAAAGGTGATGGTCTTTCGGCCCCTGTACGCGGTCGGTGGGCAAGAGCTCGGGTATCTCCCGGGCGACCAGCAGGAAAAGATGAACCCGTGGGCTGAGGCAGTGTTTGATGCTCTGGGGTCAGTTGTCTCAGAGAATGTGCTCGACGAGGTTGTAGCCAGGAACCTCGTCGAGGTGCTGCCGCTCACCCACATTCGAGGCCGGTCACTCCACGACGCGTTCGTCATTGTTGACGAGGCGCAGTCGCTTGAGCGGGGTGTGTTGCTGACCATGTTGAGCAGGATCGGAAAGAACTCCCGGGTGGTGCTGACGCACGATGTGGCCCAGCGCGACAACCTGCGGGTGGGACGCTTTGACGGTGTTGCCGCAGTGATTGAGAAGCTGAAAGGACATCAACTGTTTGGGCACGTGACTCTGACGCGATCTGAGCGAAGCGATATCGCGGCACTCGTAACTGACCTTCTCGACGCCTCCTAAGCCCATAGGCTGGGGGAATGGATACCAGCACAGGAGACACTTCTGACGTCACTGATCGCCTCCTCCCGGAAGCGATGCTGCAGCGCTTCCGGGAGCGGGCTGCCGCGTACGACGCAGAGAATCAGTTCTTCACTGAAGATTTCGATGAGCTCAAAGCGAGTGGTTACTTCGCTGCGGTCGTGCCGGAGTCAATGGATGGTGCAGGGATGACTCTGGAGCAACTCGTACTTGCACAGCGGCGCCTTGCGGAGTATGCGCCAGCAACGGCGCTCGGCGTCAACATGCATCTCGTGTGGGTACAGGTCGCGCGGTTCCTCCACGATCGGGGTGACGGACGCCTCGATTGGGTGCTGCGTGATGCCGCCGCAGGCGAGGTATTCGCGTTCGGCATCTCAGAGGCGAATAATGACGCGGTGCTGCTCGACGCGTTCTCGTCTGCGAAGCCAGTCGCAGGCGGCGGTTACGCAGTCTCAGGAACGAAGATCTTTACCACGCTGTCGCCCGTGTGGACGCGTCTCGGGCTGCACGCCCGCGTTGATCCGACTGGCGCGGACCCGTATTTGATGTTTGGGTTTGTGCGTCGTGAATCGGCCAGAGTGCGAACGCAAGATCAAGGATCAGACGGGCTTGCACACGGCGCCATCAAACACCCCGGCGTTTGGAACACTCTCGGCATGCGCGCAACACAAAGCTGGACGACGCGCTTGGATGACGTGCGTGTCGAGGCCTCCGACGTCGCGGGGACGTTCCCCCCGTTCGAGGGTACCGACCCGCTCGTACTCGGGATCTTCTCGTCATTTTCGATTCTGACCGCGTCGGTATATGCCGGCATCGGTGACCGGGCACTTGCGCTCGCGAGTGCGGCTGCGAACCGACCGGTGAACTCGGGTGCGGTGGATCCTGACGGTGAGCCGGAAACGCGCCTTGATGATCCTGATACGGCCGCAAAACTCACGAGCGCGGTACTGGAGCACCGCACCGCGGTCGACGCACTCGAGTTGCTGGCGCGAGACGTCGACGCGCAGCGCCCACGCACTGACTGGCTCCTGGCGCTCGCTGCCGCACGAAACCGGGTATGTGATGAGGCACGTGATGCGGTTGATGTCGCGATGCGCACAGTCGGGGGCCGGGGATTCCAAGCTGACTCCGAGCTCGCGCGTCTCTACCGCGATGTACTCGCAGGGCTCTTCCACCCATCCTCCTCCCGAGCTCTCGCGGCGACCGTGCGGGCCTCGCTCAGCGAGTGAGGCGACGGAATGTCTGGGAGCTCGATAGCTCACGGTGACCAGGGGTACTGGGAACACTGGTGGCGGATGATGCACGATGATTCCAGCCTGGCTGACGGTCGTTTGGCCATGCAGATGACCGTGCCGGCCGGTAGTCTCTTCGCTCACCGTCGGTGGCACATGGAGTTTGATCGTCAGGTGCGTGATTACGCGCTCGCCGATGCACGCGCCGGTGGGCAAATTATCGTGCCTCCAGAGACAGTCGGGTCGCCGGCGCAGGCACTCGTCGAAATGGGAATTGAGCACGGATTCGAGGTGCGGGTACTCGCATCGGAGGCGCGATACGTCGTGTATAACGGTGCCGCTGCGGTGCTCACGGAGGAAGACGGCGGTAAGGACGTGCACAGCTTGACGCGAGACCCGCCCGTTGTGAGTGCGCTGACGCAGTTCTTTGAACTCCAGTGGTCGGTAGCGACCGATTGGGATCAGTGCACGGGCGATTCGGAGCATGTGGTGGGGCTCCTCGCGCGCGGGTGGACGGATGAGCGCATTGCGAATGAGCTCGGTCTTTCCGAGAGAACCGTCAATCGTCGTGTGGCCGAACTGATGCACAGCACCGGCACACATTCACGGTTCGCGCTTGGCATGCACATCGGTCGATCGGGCATCGCTGCACGCTAACGTCACGGTACTGTTCACTCACTACTCAACGTGTGGCGAATATCCGACAATTCGTCTGTCCGGAGCCTGTTCGCTGTCACCATATCGACATGACTGCACATGTAACTCAGCGCGGACCTGACATCACGATTGCATCGATGCGAGACTCGGCTCGAGAAGACGACGGCTATTTCGGGCCGCACAGTGTGACGTGGCGGGTGATTGCTCACCCGGCGGCTCTCAACATTGGTGGCGGGGTTGCGGTACTGCTGCAGGTGCTTGACCCGGGTGAAATGCGTCACCTCTCGCGCACCACCATCGCGAATGAGGGTGGTGCCGTGGCGGAGTCTCGCTTCAAGCGCACCGGCGAGTACCTCATTACAGTGAATTTCGGGGATCGAGCACACGCTGATGCCGCCGCAGCCCACGTTGATCGCTTGCACGAACGCTCGGTGTACACGGATCCCGAAACCGGTGAGACGACGCGGGCGAAAACTGAGGAGTGGATGCGATGGACGCACAACACATTTGTGTGGGGCGCGCTCACGGCCGCCCTCGAATACGGCCTCCAGCTCACCAGCGCAGAGAAAGACCAATTTGTGGTTGAGCAGCATAAGTCGGCAGAGTTGCTGCATGTGCCGGGGCCACTCCCGGCTACGTGGGAAGAACTTCAGCACACCATCCACGCGAAAGCAGATCGGGCCGCGCTCGTCTTACCTGCCGCCCAGATCGCGTTGGCACTGCGAAACCCGGGCGAGGGCACAAGCTTTGTCAAGCGTTGGATCGCACGCAACACTCAATACGGCCTGTTGGCCCTGCTACCCGACTGGGCCATCAGCCTGTACGGCATCGATGGGCTCGACGATCGCCGCATGAAGAAAGGGCGGCGCTGGATGGGATGGTTCATGCGACTCGCTGCTCGCAATCGCACGATGGATGGGCTCATCGCGGAAGCAACCGCGGCAGCTACAGTCCATCCCTACCAGCGCGTGCGCGCCTCCCGAACGCCGACGTCTACTTAGCCACCCCAGGGTGCGTCATGGAAAGCAGGTCGAGTGCCTGGTCGAGCGTTTCTTCTGAGACCTCGCCGCGCTCCACGTAGCCCAGATCGATGACGGCCTCACGGACCGTAATGCCCTTGGCGACCGAGTGCTTCGCAATCTTGGCAGCAGCCTCGTACCCAATCAGACGGTTCAGTGGCGTGACCGTGGATGGGCTCATACCCGCGAGCTCCGCAGCACGGTCGATGTTCGCTTCGAGACCCGCGACGGTCTTGTCTGCCAGTACCACCGATGCGTTGGCGAGGAGTCGAATCGACTCGAGGAGCGCGGTTCCCATAACGGGGATCTGCACATTGAGCTCGAAAGACCCTGACGACCCAGCCCACGCGATCGTTGCGTCGTTACCGATAACGCGCGCGCACACCATGAGCACTGCCTCGGGCACGACCGGGTTGACCTTCCCTGGCATGATCGATGAGCCTGGCTGCAGGTCTGGAATATGCAGTTCGCCGAGTCCGGTGTTTGGGCCTGAGCCCATCCACCGCAGATCGTTGTTAATTTTCGTCAGCGACACCGCGATCGTGCGAAGCGCCCCCGAGGCCTCGACGAGGCCGTCGCGGTTGGCCTGGGCCTCAAAGTGGTTGCGAGCCTCGGTGATGGGAAGTCCGCTCGACGTTGCGATCTCGGCGATCACTTTCTCGGGGAAACCGAGAGGTGTATTAATGCCAGTACCCACAGCAGTGCCGCCCTGGGGCACCTCTGCCACACGGGGGAGTGCTGCTTCGACACGCTCGATCCCGTAGCGGATCTGAGCGGCGTAGCCACCAAATTCCTGGCCGAGCGTCACCGGGGTGGCATCCATCAGGTGGGTGCGTCCCGGCTTCACGGCCTCGGCCCACAGCGTAGCTTTCTCCTCGAGGGCTGCCGCGAGGTGCTCGAGTGAGGGCTTCAGCTGTTCAATGAGCGCGCCCGTCACGGCGATGTGCACCGAGGTTGGGAAGACATCGTTCGACGACTGTGAAGCGTTCACGTGGTCGTTTGGGTGGACCGGTGCACCTAGGTGACGCGTGGCGAGCGTCGCGAGGACCTCGTTCGTGTTCATGTTCGACGAGGTGCCGGAGCCCGTCTGGTAGGTGTCAACAGGGAACTGGTCATGATGATTCCCTGCGATGATCTCGTCGGCCGCTGCAACGATGGCGTCAGCGATGTCGGCGTCGAGCACACCCAGATCTTTGTTTGCGAGGGCGGCCGCACGCTTTATACGGACGAGGGCGACAATCTGTGCGGGCTCAAGCCCGGTGCCTGAAATGGGGAAATTCTGCACGGCACGCTGCGTCTGTGCGGCATACAACGCGTTCTTGGGGACGCGGACCTCGCCCATGGTGTCGTGCTCAATGCGGTACTCGATTTCTTCGCTCACTGTTGTCCTTTGCTTCAGAGTTTCTTGAAAAACGTGTGAATGAAAAGCTGCGGAATTAAAATGCGGGAATGACTGGGGTGTCTCGTGCGATATCGAGTGGACCAACCGCACTGATGGGGAACGCGTGACCCTCTGCCAGACGGTACTGGCATCCCACGACACCGAGCTCGCCTGCAGCCACCGCATCACTAATGATGCGCGAGCTGCGCAGCAGTTCGTTCACTGTGCTGCTGAGATGCACGCGGCCCACAGCATCCGGGTCGATCTTCGTGGCATCCACGTATGGCGTGTCACGGTGTTCGCGCAGCCACAGCTGCTGAACCGCGGGCAGGATCGGTTGCAACGTGTGTTCAACGGCCTCGGGGACCTCGTTGGGATCCTGCTCCATCTGCGTGATCGCCGCCGCTACCGCGCCGCACGAGTCGTGTGCCAGCACCACGATGATTGCGACGCCGAGATTCGCGACCGCGTACTCCATGGATGCCGTGATGGACTCAGCCACCACGTGGCCCATGTTCCGGGCGACGAACAGGTCGCCGAGGCCAGCATCAAAGATGATCTCGGCCGCGAGTCGTGAGTCTGAGCATCCAAATAGGGCCGCATCGGGTGCTTGCACGACGGCCAGTTCGCTTCTGCGCTCCACGTCTTGGCGAGGGTGTTGAGGGCCACCGCCGATAAAACGCTGGTTGCCGGCTGAGAGCGCATCCCAGGCCTCTTGCGGTGTGACTCGTGGTTTCACTCGCTTGCCTCCTCGGTGGCGGGTTGCTTTGCTTGTGCTGCCTGGGCCGCAACCTGCTCCGCAAACGTACGAAGTACATCTGGGGTGTCAGTTCCGTAGACGAGGATCGTGCCACCCTCGGTCTCGCCGTGCAGTCCGTAAGTCAAGTTGCTCTCGTCGGGATCTCGTTCTGGGTGGTCGTACTGAGTCCAGGTGCTGCCGGCGATCTGCTCGGTGCCCGTTGCAGACTGCCGTTCGAGCTGTTCGGCGATCCAGGTATCTGGAACAGAGGAGCCATCATTGGTGAACGCCTGCACGACCGCGGCATAGTGCTGGTCTGCGGTGGTATAGCCCACGTACCAGAATGTGACCTCGTCCGCCTCTGAGTAACGGAGCTCCGCCTGCTTGGCGAGCCACCCGTCAGGCACATCTGGCGCGATGAGATCATATCCCTGCACGGGGCTCGCCTGAGTAGAAAGCTCTTGCACATCGACCGAGTGCTCCGCGAAATCGCCCGAGCCACGCGGGACGACGAGCACGATCACGAGCACTACGGCGAGACTCACGAGCAGCGAGAACACGAGATTGTTCACGGTCTTGCGCTGCCGATACAAGTGACTGTCCTTGGCCTTGCGTGCGGCTGTTTCGGCCGAAGTTTCGGGGCGACCGAGCTCCGCAACCACCCTGGGCGGCTTGTTGTTTCGCGCCATACCTAGTCGTCGCCCTCCGTCGATTCGCCGCTCGACCCCTGGCGTGCAGCCTCGAGTCGCTGCCTCGCACCGATCAGCCACTCCTCGCAGCGGGCGGCGAGTGCCTCGCCACGCTCCCACAGCTGCAGCGACTCTTCAAGAGTCGTGCCACCCTGCTCCAGACGACCAACGACTTGAATCAGTTCGTCGCGCACCTCTTCATAACTGAGAGTCGCGGGGTCTGCACTGGCGGGCTCAGGTGATGTTCCGGGCGCCGTGAGGTCAGACATGCAGCCAGTCTACTCCCGTTGACCTGGATGACTTGTGCCGGTCGTCGTCGCGGTGATCCTGCCCCGGGCAAGCGAGACTCGAATGTCTGTTCCCGCGGGTGCGTCGGCTGGGTCGCGCAGCACATCACCGTCTGTGAGCTGTGCGATGGCATAGCCGCGTTCGAGTGTGGCACGGGGGGAGAGTGCGGTGAGGCGTGCGCGGACGCCCTCGAGCGTTTGTCCCTGGTCGTGCACGGCGCGCTCTGCGAGCTCGGTGCCACGCCCAACCCAGCGCACCAGTTCTTCAGCGCGTTCATCGATGATGCGCTCGGGCGTCGCGAGTGCCGGGCGAGAGCGTAGCTGCACGATGCGCTCGGTCTCGTGCGTGAGAATATGGCCGAGGCGTGTGCTCAACCTGCTGCGGGCCTGGTCGATGCCGGCGAGCTCCTCCCCAACATCTGGCACCACTCGTTTGGCCGCATCGGTGGGGGTAGAGGCGCGAAGGTCGGCGACTTCGTCAAGGAGCGGCCGGTCCGCTTCGTGTCCGATCGCGCTCACGATCGGTGTCGTTGCCGCCGCAGCGGCGCGGATGACCGCCTCGTCGCTGAAAGGCAAGAGGTGGAGGAAGTCGCCGCCGCCTCGGGCCACGATAATGACGCTCACGTCTGGATCTGTGTCGAGCGACTCGATCGCGGCAGTCACTTCCTTCGCGGCGCGGTCCCCCTGCACAGCTGTGTGATGCACACGGAACTTCACACCGGGCCAGCGCAGCGTCGCATTGCGAATGACATCTTTCTCCGCGTCTGAGTCGCGGCCCGTCACGAGTCCGATGACCGCGGGTAAGAACGGGAGGGCTCGCTTCCGCCCCGCATCGAAGAGGCCCTCCTGCTGCAGAGTGTGGCGCAAACGCTCGAGTCGCTGCAGCAGTTCACCCAGACCAACGTGTGAGATCTCAGACACCTGCACGGTGAGCGAGCCGCCCTTGACCCAGAAGTCGGGCTTCACGAGCGCGACGACGCGGTCTCCCTGAGAAAACTCTTCCGTGAGGCGCTGCGCGGCCGAACGCCAGATCGTGAAGCTGACCGTGGCGTCCTGCTCCAGATCTCTGACCCTGCCGTATACGTGGCCGCCCCGCACTTGCCACTGTGTGACTTCACCTTCGATCCACACTTGCCCAAGCCGGTTCACCCACTCACGGATCTTCTGGCTCATTGTTGCGACGGGCCATGGGGCTTCCCTTGTCGCTGGTGCTGTTGATCCTGACTCGGCCATGCCGTTCAGCCTATCGAGCGGTAAACTGAGTGCTATGTCTATGGCTGGAGTGCAAGATCAGCGCACCATCGGTGCTCCTGTTGTGAGCTTGGCGATGCCCCGTATGCGTCGAGAGCGTGGTCGGTTGAAAGATCGACCCGTTGCGGGTGACAAGAAAGTACTGCTCGCGGCACCTCGCGGCTACTGCGCGGGGGTTGATCGCGCTGTCGTGGCCGTTGAGAAAGCACTCGACTTGTATGGGGCTCCCGTATACGTGCGCAAACAAATCGTCCACAATGTGCACGTCGTCAGCACACTCGAACAGATGGGCGCGATTTTCGTCGAAGAGGTCGACGAGGTACCCGAGGGTGCGCATGTCGTGTTCTCTGCTCACGGAGTATCTCCCGCAGTGGTGAATGCTGCGGAGGATCGGGGCCTCCACGCCATCGACGCGACCTGCCCGCTCGTCACCAAGGTGCACCGCGAAGCCGTGCGGTTTGCGAAGCAAGACCTTGAGATACTGCTCATCGGTCACGAAGAACACGAAGAAGTAGAGGGGACGAGAGGCGAGGCGCCCGACCACGTCACGGTCGTGAATTCGCCCGACGAGGTTGACCGACTCGAAGTGAGCGACCCCGACCGACTCGTGTGGCTGTCACAGACCACGCTGTCGGTCGACGAGACAATGGAAACGGTACGGCGACTTCGAGAGCGGTTTCCGAAGCTGCAGGATCCGCCGAGTGACGACATCTGTTACGCGACCCAGAACCGCCAGGTCGCCATCAAGAAGATTGCCCCGCATGCGGACCTCGTGATCGTCGTGGGGTCAGCAAACTCCTCGAATTCAGTGCGGCTCGTGGAGGTCGCGCTCGAATACGGTGCGAAAGCTGCCTACCGTGTCGATTTTGCGCGCGAGGTCAAGCAGGAGTGGCTTGAGGGTGTGCAGAGCGTCGGGGTGACAAGTGGGGCATCCGTGCCTGACTCGCTCGTCCAAGACCTCCTCGACGACCTCGCCGATGCGGGGTACGCGAACGTTCAGGCAACGGTCACTGCTGAGGAAGACCTGATGTTCTCACTCCCGAAAGAACTGCGGACAGACGCTTCAGGGAAGAAAGATGGTCGTGCGCTCGGGGGCCGAATCAGCGGATCTTGATGGCGCGTTTACGACTTTCCACCGCTTACCCAAGTGTGTGGGATAACGTCGAAGCGTGGATAAATCACAGAACGTAGACGCGGGTGGCACTGACGCCACAGGCGTCGAGACCGAAGAAGTTGAGGCCGATACGTTGGGCCCAGAATCTGGCTGGGTGGATGCGACGGGGGAGGGTCCGCGGGCTGAACCTTCACCCAAGGAGCTGCCGCAACTGGCGATCGTGCCGACGGATGATGAGCGGGAACTACGGGACAAACTCACGAAGTTCCTGCTGCCATATAAATTTGCCATCGACGAGGTGTTGACGAAGATTCGGATCCTGGAAGAGGAATTTTCACACACGGGTGAATACAACCCGATTGAGCATTTTTCCGGGCGTCTGAAGGAGCCGGAGAACATTCTCGAGAAAATGCAGCGCAGAGGTATCGGTCATGATCTCGGAGAAGTTCGCGAAGCGATTACCGATATCGCTGGTGTGCGCGTGGTGTGCAGCTTTGTTTCCGACGTGTACCGAGTGTTTGAACTGCTCACCGCGCAGGGTGACGTTCGAATTCACACAGTCAAGGACTACATCGCAAAACCAAAGAAAAACGGCTATCGCAGTCTGCACCTTATTCTCGAGATCCCCGTCTTTCTTTCGAGCGGACCGGTGAGCACCCTCGTAGAGGTGCAGATCCGCACGATCGCTATGGACTTCTGGGCGAGTCTAGAACACAAGATCTATTACAAGTACGACCGCGAGGTGCCCGAAGAGCTGCTGCACAGACTAAGCGATGCAGCGAAGCAAGCGGGGCAGCTCGATGCAAGCATGGAGTGGCTGCACATCGCGATCCGTGGTGGAGACCGCCACACGCTCGTGCGCCGATCGGCCGACGCCCTCCAACTCAAGGCAGAGCGCGTCGACGACGAGCGGAATATTGGCTAGTCGCGTGGCCTAGCCAAGGTTCGAGGAGTATTCCAAGATCTTGTCGAGAGCATCGGGGTCAGACATCTGTTCCATGAGGCCCGGAATTGCGGTCATCACCACGGACGCAATGATGATTATGAGGGCGAAAGCGAGCACGCCCGCGACCAGCGGAATGAAGAAAGCGAGCTTGCGTGCGCGCATTCGCTGAATCGAGTAAATCAAGGTGACCGCATACAGGGCCAGAATTATCAGACCGCCGATGGTGCACATCACGCCGACCCAACTCGGCACTGCCGAGCCGTCGAGATCGAAGATCGCACCGAGCTGAACGAACTGTTGCTCCATGGTGAAGATCCCGGCCGCGGTGCTGAGCGCACCGTATGCGCCGATCAGCAGCAGCACAATCGTCACAACGCGATCCGCCAGCTTGCCTCCCGACGGCCCGGATGCCGGAGGCGCGACAGGTGCAGGGGTCTGTTCTGGTTTCCCCTGCGGTGATGCCGCGCGGTACGGAGCGGGGTCGTCTGACGACGGCGCTTGCGGTGTCGTCCGAGCCGTTGCCGGCGCCTGCGTAGTGGGTGCCGACGGGCTGCTGACGCCGAGGTTGTGGGGCACACCGGGGACCGGTCCGGCGCCCGCAGCAGGGGGCGAGGATGGTGCAGGCGTCAGCGGCGGGGTAGCCGGGGCGACGCCATCTGTGCCCCCACCGGAAGCTTCCTGCTCGGGCGTCCAAGACCAACCCTCGGGTGCATATTCGCCGTACGCTGGGGCCGGCCGTGTGTCGCGAGCGGGTGGTGGGGTCTGGTCTTGTGACTCGCGCTTATCAGCCGGCTCTGGTGTATCCGCCGACGAAGATCCTGACGACGAGGCTCCTGTTTCTGGCTGGGGGTCGTTGCGCTCCGCCATTTAGGCGCTCACCGACTTCCCGGCAGAGCCGAGCTGCTCAGCTGCCTCGACGATGCGGGCGGCCATTGCAGACTCGGCAACCTTGCCCCATGCGCGTGGGTCGTACTGCTTCTTGTTGCCGACCTCGCCGTCTACCTTCAGCACACTGTCGTAGTTCTTGAACATGGAGTCCGCGATCGAACGCGTAAATGCGTACTGCGTGTCGGTGTCAATGTTCATCTTGATGACACCGTTCGCAACGGCCTCTGAAATTTCTTCGGCGGTCGAGCCTGAGCCGCCGTGGAACACGAGGTCGAGGGGCTTGGCAGCGGTGCCGTACTTCTCTGCGATCCCCGCCTGAATCTCTCCCAAAAGGCTCGGGCGAAGCTTCACGTTGCCTGGCTTGTAGACGCCATGCACGTTACCGAACGTGAGCGCCGTCATGTACCGGCCCTGCTCGCCGAGGCCCATCGCCTCGACGGTGGCAATCGCGTCATCAAGCGTGGTGTAGAGCTGGTCGTTGATCTCGTGGCTCACACCGTCCTCTTCGCCACCCACAACACCAATCTCAACCTCAAGCACCGAGTTGATGGCTTTCATGCGGGGCAGGATCTCCTGAGCAATCTTGAGGTTCTCTTCGAGAGGAACTGCCGAGCCGTCCCACATGTGTGACTGGAAGTAGGGGAGGCCACCTGCGCGTACGCGCTCCTCGCTTGCAGCAAGCAGGGGGAGGAGGAAATCGTCGAGTGCGTTCTTGGGGCAGTGGTCAGTGTGGAGGGCAATCGTGACACCGTACGACTTTGCGACCTCCTCAGCGAACGCGACGAACGCCAGTGC
Organism: Leucobacter sp.; assembly: GCA_052090925.1. Classification (GTDB taxonomy): domain Bacteria; phylum Actinomycetota; class Actinomycetes; order Actinomycetales; family Microbacteriaceae; genus Leucobacter. The sequence goes on from JBQDBM010000031.1 coordinate 11,720, forward strand.
GCCGCCGGCACGATTCTTCACGGTGTGACCGGCAAGGTAATCGGAACCACCGGTAGTGACTTGAATGATGCCGTCAGAACCAGCCTCTGCGAAGCCCTGCAGCGCCGCATTGAGCGTCTGGGTACTGGAGACGTTGACTGCGGGGAACGCGAAGCTGTCGCGCTTCGCAGTGTCGAGCATGGCTGCGTACTGTTCCGGGGTGGCGATGGGCATCGGGGCTCCTTGGCATGTCGAGAATACCGGCCTGCGGCCGCTTACCCCCAGTCTACAGGCGAGGTGATGGGCGGGGTATGGTTAAAGAATGAGCAAACCGACATCACTGCGGACCCAGCAACCAGATCGAAACCTTGCAATGGAACTCGTGCGTGCAACGGAGGCGGCAGCAATCCGCGCAACTCCGTTCGTCGGCCGCGGTGACAAGAACGCAGCAGACGGTGCGGCGGTGGACGCGATGCGCCGCTTCCTCTCCACTGTGTCGATGAACGGCACTGTGGTGATCGGTGAGGGTGAAAAGGATGATGCGCCATGGCTCTATAACGGAGAGCAAGTGGGCAACGGGATGGGTGCCCAGTGCGACGTCGCGGTTGATCCCATTGACGGGACTCGACTCACCGCAGAGGGACGTGCCGGCGCGCTGTCAGTGATTGCTGTGGCCGATCGCGGCAGCATGTATGACACCTCGGCCGTGTTTTATATGGACAAACTTGTCTGCGGCCCTGATGGAGTCGGTGTGGTCGATATTCGTCAGCCCATTGGTGAGAATATCCGCGCACTAGCGAAAGTAAAAGGGGTGGATGTTTCTGACATCCGCGTGGCGGTGCTCGATCGGCCGCGGCACGAGCAACTGATCGTCGATATCCGGGAGGCAGGGGCCGGCACATACTTATTAATGGATGGCGATGTGGCTGGTGGCGTGAACGCGGCGAAGTTCGACTCGCGCATTGACATGTGCGTTGGCGTCGGCGGCACTCCCGAAGGGATCATTACCGCGTGCGCTGTGAAAGCTCTCGGTGGAGTGATCCAGGGCAAGCTGTGGCCAATTGATGACGATGAGCGCCAGCGGGCACTCGATGCTGGCCACGACTTCGACCGGGTACTTGAGGCGAATGACCTGGTCAAGAGCGACAACACGTACTTTGTGGCCACAGGCATAACGCCGTCAGACTTCGTCGATGGGGTGCAGCGAAACGGTGCATTCATCCGTACAGAAAGTGTTGTGATGCGTTCGCACTCTGGCACGATCCGTCACGTGGTGAGCGACCTGCTCGCCGACCGTTGGACCTAATCTAGGCGTCGGTAATCGGCGGAATCGAGCGTGCGGTGAGGCCGAGTCCGCCGACGTGTGCTGCGATCTCATCGAGGGTACCAAGCCATACATCTGACATCTGCGTCACGGCACCCATGAGGGCGTCGAGCGCACTCGCGCGGCCTGGGCGTCCGGATAGGAATGGGTGATTTGTGAGCACCCAACACCCGCCGTACTTCCGCATCCCGTCGAGTTCCGCGCGCCAGAGCTCGACTGCGTTTCGTGGGGTCTCGATCGGACCGAGCTCTGAGATATCGGGGAGGAAGCAGTACTGCTCCCAGTCGTCGAGCGCCCACTGTATTGGTATCTCAATCAGGGTGCTTATGTGTGCGGGATCCTGCGTATTTGTGTTGAGCACGTACGGGAGGTCCGCATCCATCAGGCTCGAGTCGTAGACAAAGTCTCGCTCTGCGAGCAACGCCGGCATGTCCCACGACAGGTCCCACATGGGCGCGCGATACCCCGTGGGGCGAACCCTCGCTACGCGTTCGAGCGCATCAAGCCCGCGGTCGAGCTGCTCGGCCTGTGCGGCCGCGTCAAGTTGGGTGGGACGAATGTGGTCGTAGCCATGGTGCGCAATTTCGTGCCCCGCAGCGACGATGTCTCGAACGACTGTCGGGTGACGGTCCGCCGTGTACCCGGGCACGAAGAATGTACTGCGGATACTGTGCTGATCGAGCATATCGAGAATGCGTCGCACCCCAATCAGCGGACCGTAGGCCTGATGGCTCATGATGCTCATGCTGTGCGCAGAGGCGGGGTTCGCCGCGAGCGCGGCTGATTCACCATCAACATCAAATGAGAATGCGGCAGCGCAGGTCTCGCCACCTGGCCACGAGATGCTGGGTTCTGCTCGCATGTTCGACATTGTGCGAGAGCTTAGCGTGTACTCATGATGGAGATGAGATCGTACGCGCAGTGGGCCGCGGCGACCCCGGTGATGCTTGCATGGTCATACGCGGGCGAAACCTCGACGACGTCTGCCCCAACCAGGTTCTTATCGCGGAGGCCACGCAGCAGCTCCAAGAGCTCCCGGCTCGTGAGCCCGCCCGCCTCTGGTGTTCCGGTGCCGGGCGCATGCGCCGGGTCAAGCACGTCGATGTCGATCGAGATGTAAAGGGGTGCGTCGCCAACGCGGCGCGAGATCCGGTCAATAATGTCGAGGAACGGCGTCGTGTGAAACTCCCTTGCATGCACGATGGTGAATCCCATTTCGGCGTCATCGGTGAGGTCGTCGGCGCTGTAGAGCGAGCCGCGGATGCCGACGTGTGCCGAGTGCTCCTTGATGAGGAGTCCCTCTTCGATGGCCACGCGGAACGGAGTGCCGTGTGTCACTGGAGTATTAAAGTACGGACCCCAGGTGTCGAGGTGCGCGTCAAAGTGGACGAGCGCGACCGGCCCGTGCTCTTTGTGGAGTGCGCGCAGCGATGCGAGGGCGATCGTGTGGTCACCGCCGAGGACCATGGGGCGTCGGCCGCCGGTGATCAGTTCAGCGATCCCATCCTGAATTTCGCCGAGCGCCGTTGGGATGTCGAACGGATTGCAGTTCACGTCCCCCGCGTCCACGACCTGCGCGTTCGCAAAGGGGGCGGTGTCAAGCGCTGGGTTGTATGGGCGCAGCAGTCGAGAGGCCTCACGAATGGCACCAGGACCAAATCGAGCGCCCGGACGGAACGTAACACCAGCGTCGAACGGAACACCGACTACTGCGATGTCGTGATCCTGCACCTCAGTAATCTGTGGCAGCCGGGCGAACGTTGTAATACCCGCGTAGCGCGGTGATTGCTGGCCATCGACCGGGGGAACAGGAGCAGCGGTTGGCATGGAAAACCTTTCAGACAGCGGAACTGATGTAGTGGTGGTGCGTCGTCTTATACTCGACCGCGCGTTGCGCCACCATTGATTTGGATAGTTTGTCCGACCATGGCCCGCAGGTCGGGGTCTGCGAGAAACTTCACGGCAGCGGCGATTTCTGTTGGATTGCCAATGCGCCCCATGGGAATCTCGGCAGCATAGGCGGCGTGCATCTCTGGAAGGCTGAGCCCTGCGGACTCGGCGTCGACCCCCAGTTGGGGAGTGTCGATCACACCCGGGGCGATCGCGTTGACCAAGATTCCTTCTGGTGCGAGCTCGTGGCCCAGACATTTGACGAGGCTGATGAGGCCAGCTTTAGAAGCTGCGTAGGCGGACGCCTCGGGCCACCCCGTGACACCCCACTCGCTGCTAATCACGATGATGCGGCCGCCACCGCCCTGCTCTCGCATCACGCGTACAGTCTCTTGGATGAGCGCGTAGGTGCCGAGCAAATTGGTTTCGACGACTCGCCACCAGTCGTCGCTGTCAGCATCAACGAGCGGCGCCATGCTCATGGTGGCGTGATTGGCCACGAGCACATCGAGCCGACCACCCTCAGCGTGTGTGTCGCGAACGAGTGCGCGGCAATCTTCGGGAAGCGCGAGGTCGCGGGCAATCGGCGTGGCCCCAGCTTCGGCGGCGAGCTGCTGCAACTCAGGGGTGATCCTGCGCCCGTGAGCGAACACCTGCGCCCCTGCAGTTGCGAGCGCGGATACTTGCGCACGCCCGAGACCGCCAGCAGCACCTGTGACGAGGGCGACCCGACCTGTGAGTGTCTGCTTCGTCACTCAGATCACCGCCCCTGAATTTGGATGCAGCGTTTCGCCGGTCATAAAGCCTCCTTCGGAGACGAGGTACTCCACACAGACCGCCACGTCCGACGGTTCGGCGAGTGCTCGAGTGGGCAGCGTTGCTAAGAAATCGGGTGCCCGCCAGGGGGAATCGGACGTGAGAAGTGGCGTGTTTGTCGGGCCAGGGGCGACCGCATTTACCCGGACGCCCGTGTCAGCAGTTTCGACTGCGAGACTGCGCATCGCGCCGAGCACAGCGCCCTTCGCCGCTGCGTAGTGCGAGTCCGCGTCGCCACCGCCAATGGCAAGCTCACTTGCGATCGCCACGATCGATCCGTTGCCTCGGTCGAGCATCCCTGGCAGCACGGCCCGTGACGCTGCGACGAACCCACCGAGGTGCACCCGGAGCATACGTCTCGCAGCCGAATCGCTGACCTCGGTGAACGGCACCAGTTCATAGTGACCCGCAGAAGACACGAGGGCATCGACCTGTCCCAGTTCGCGCTCTACCTGCTCCACTGCGGTCCGCACGTTCGCCTCGACACTGATGTCGACCTCAATCGCGAGGTCACAGTTCGGCGCCTGCACGCGGTCAAGCCCGGCGACGATCCAGCCTGCTTCGCGCAGCCGCGTGACGATCGCGGCACCGATCCCTCCGGCGGCCCCTGTGACGATAGCGACGGATTTGGTCATCGTTCGGTACTCCCCACCACGGCGTTTTCGGCCTCAGCGCTGTTCAAATCAATGACGGATGTTTCAACATTCTTGATCCTGCCACGGATCGTGAAGTAGATGGCCGAGCCGATGATCGTCAGCGCGACAACACCGATAATTACTGACCAGTCGAGCCAGACGTTGCCGTTCACCTCGCGGGGCCAGCTGATGTTGATGAGCTGAAGAACAAGCCACACGAGAGCGATCACTGCGATCGGAGTTGTCCACTTGCCGAGTGAGAACCGGCCCGGCTTCCAATTACGGCGCAGCACGGTGATGGCGAATGCGGCGACTGGGAATAGGAAGCTCAGGTAGAAACCACCGGAGGTGAAGTTCACCATCATTGTGTAGAGGTTCTCGGCAACGTTGCTCAGGAGGAAGAGCAGTGTCCCTATGACGGTGGTGACGAGCAAAGCACCGACGGGCTGACGCTGCTTCTTGGTCAGCGTGACCAGCGTGCCTGAGAACGGCAGCGCACCATCACGGGCTTTTGCCCAGATGAGGCGCGACGCCGAAGTCTGCAGCGCGAGGAAGCTTGCAATGAAGCCAATAGCGAAGAGCACCTGAATCGGAAGTGCGAGCCCGATGCCGAGCTGTGCGGTGAGCACCGCGTATACCGGATCATCGTCATAGCCAGGCAGACTTTCAGCATTTTCTGGCGTCGCGAGGATGACTGCGAGGCTAGAGAACATCACGATGAACGCGATGAATCCGATGGAGATCAAGACGGCTTTCGGGAGGTTCTTCTTCGGCTCGTGTACCTCTTCAGCGATGGATCCTGCGCTCTCAAACCCGACGAATGAGAACGCAATGAACATAATCGCAAGCAAGAACGGACCGCCGATGGACAGGTAACTTTCTCCCGCTTCGAGATTCGCGCCGCCCTCAAACATGACCGAGAAATCGTGCTCCCGGTGGGCGATGAGGAGCCACACACCGAGTCCGATGGACCCGATGATCTCCGCAACGATACTGGCGGCCATGAACATCTTCAGCACGCTACGTCCCAGCAGGTTGATGACGGTTCCGAGGATGAGCACAATGAATGCAATCAGCGCGAGCTGGGTCCCGCTGGCGCCCTGCATGCCGATGATATTCGCAATGAACCCTGCAGCACCGAGTGCAACGGTTGCCATCGCGATCACCAGGGTCCAAATGTAGAACCAGCCGGCGAACCAGCCATACCCGGAACCGAGCAGCCGGTTCGTCCACTGGTACACGGACCCCTCTAGTGGCCAGCGCGAGACCAGCGTCGCGAATACGAGCGCGACGAGGAACTGCCCCGCGAACACGATGAAGAAGCCCCACCAGAACGACGGGCCGGCCGCGCTGATCGCGAGTCCGTAGATGCCGTAGAGCGCAACGATAGGTGAGATGAATGCGAATGCGAACGCAAACGCTGAGCCGAATGTGAACTCTCGCTTGAGAGTCTGGCCGCTCGACGTTGAGGGCGGGGTAGTGGTGGACACGACGGTCTCCTTCGAAGATGAATGCGGTGCGCCCACCATTATGGACACCTCTATATGAATTCGTTGAATTTCGGGGAGAAATCTCCAGCAATGGCGATTTTGACTGGAGGAACCTATACTTTGAGCGTGGCGAATCAAAGTGCATTGTCCGAAGTGCTGGTGACTGTCGGTGACCTGCTTGCCGATTCATCATTGAGCTTGAACGCAGTGCATCTCCCGGAGGGCGCGCGGGAGACACCGGTGTCTTGGGTGCATGCGACAGAGCAACCTGATCCGCGTCCGCATCTGCGTCCGTCGGAACTCGTGTGTACCCTTGGGAGCTCACTCGTGCGGTCTCGCGCGGCGCGATCCTTTGTCGAAGCAGTGGCTGACGCGGGGGCCGCCGGTATTTGCCTGGGGCTCGGCGAAGTACACCTCGAACCACCTCGTGCACTCGTTGATGCGGTCGAGCGTGAGGGCATCCCGTTGCTCGAAATGCCACACGGTGTGCCGTTCTTGGCAGTGAATGATGCGGTGCTGCGGCGCCGGTCGCAGGTTGAGAGTGCCGCCCGAAACCAAGAAACGGCACTTTTATCGAACCTGCTGAAGCTCGCAAGAGACGGTGCAACGGGGGAGGAACTGCTCACCACTGTCTCTGAAGCGCTTGGAGGTTTCGTTGCGCGAGGGGTGCGAGACGCACTCGTGTGGGAAGGGGAAGGGCCAGGTCCGTCGCGTGAGTTCCTCGCCCAGCTTGCGAGTGTGTTTGAGTTTGCGTCTCGCGAGTTTGAACGGGAGTGGACTGAACGGCAGCAACAGGTCGGCCAGCTCATTGACCTTGTCGCGGACGGACTCGCGCACCCGGCGGTGCTTCTCCCCGAGGCTGAGGCACACGGGCTTGATCGTGAGCGAATTCTTGTTTCAAGTTGGCCCGCGGGCAGTGAAGTGGCGATTGCTGCTCGGTGGACCGACGTACTCATTGGGACCACAGCACGCGGTGTCGCGGTCTTGTCGGGGCCGGAGCTTGTCGATTCGATACGCGACCCTGGGTTGGTGTGTGGATACAGCGGCACGGTCGGCGCCGCCCGACTTAATCAGGCCATTGGGGAGTCTCGCGCGGCACTCCGGCTGGCACGAAACCGTGGTGGAGTGGTGGGCCCTGACCAGCTGGTCTCGTTCGAGGCGCTCCTCGAACAGCAACCTGCGGAACGACTTTTGCCGTTCATCGAGCAGATTCTCGGGCCGCTCGTACGAGCGGATGAAGAGGGGCGAGGTGACTTTGTCGCAACGCTTCGGGTGTTTATTGATTCTAATCGGCACCTTCAGTTGACTGCGGATCGGCTATATGTGCACGTGAACACGGTACGCAATCGCTTGGATCGGATTCAGAAGCTGAGCGGACGAGACCCGCTCAGTCTGAAAGGAATCGATGACCTGCGGGTTGCTCTGTGGGCAGCGAACCGGCAACAGGCTGTAGGGCATCGGTTGATTCGGCCGCTGTAGTGAGAAGCCTCTCCTCTCGTTACTCTGCTGCGGTCACGCGATTCGCCGACTCCGCATCTTCCGGGTCCGTTGTGGTGCTCACTTCCATGAGCGTCGCTTCATCGCGCTTCGGCCCGAAGAGGCTGACCAGAATCATGGTGACGGTGCTGGCTGCCAGACCGTAATAGATGGGCTCGTCGGCTGCGAGGCCGACAGTCAGCATCAATACAATGACGACCACGCTTCCCACAATGATCGAGCTCAGGGCTGCGTGTGGGGTAGCTCGACGCCAGAAGAGTGCTGCGACGACAGGTACCAGGAGGCCTCCAACGAGGAGATTGTATGCGACGGTGAGCGCTGTGACAACATCTCGAACGAGGAGTGACACCAAGATGACGACGATCCCTGCGGCGAGCGTCCACCAGCGGCTCTCTTTCATCGACTCCATGCGCTTCCTGTTCTTGACGAGGACACCCCACACATCGTTGCCGAACACCGTGGAGGAGGCGAGAATGGTCGCGCTTGCGGTGGACATGATGGCGGCCAGTGCAGCCGCGAGTACGAGTCCGCTGAGGCCGGCGGGCAGCACGCCAACAGTGAGGACGGCAAAGGCATTGTCTGAGAATTCGAGGTCGGGGAAGAGCGCCGCCGCGCTCATGCCGATCAGTGCGCCTGCGACCGCATACAACATGCAGTAGACGCCAGCGCCGAGCCCGCCATACTTGGCGACCTTGGGCGAGCGAGCGGTAAAGACTCGCTGCCATACGTCCTGGCCAATGATGATGCCAAAGAAATAGATGAGGAAGTACGTGATGATGGTGCCGATACCCATCCCATCCAGGCTGAAGTATGACTCTGGCAACTCTAACTGCAGACCTGACCATCCTCCAGCACTCAGGAGCCCTGTTGGAAGCAGGATCAGGAAGATACCAACGGTCATAATGAGGAACTGGATGATGTCGGTAAGAGAGATCGACCACATGCCCCCGAGCACGCTGTAGATCACGACAACTGCCCCGCCGATGAGGATCGCGGGTGTCTGGGGGATGCCCATGACCACGTTTGCGACAGCACCAATGGCAAGTACGGAGGTTACCGCCACCATCAGGTCGTAGGCGATCATTACGACGCCACTGAGTACGCGGCTGGTGCGGGTGCCATAGCGACGCTGCAGCATTTCTGGCAGCGAGTAGACACGCATTCGGGAGAGCGTGCCCGAGAAGAACAGGCTGAGTACGACGATACCGACTCCGAGCCAGAACACCATCCACATTCCCGAGATGCCGTAAGTGTAGCCCAGGCTGACACCGCCGATGGTGGATGCTCCACCCAGCACTACAGCGGCCATGGTGCCCATGTAGAACATCGGGCCGAGGCGCCTGCCCGCGACCAAGAACTCGTCATTGTTCCTGGCTCTGCGGTATCCCACCCACCCAAAGAAGAGCATGACCGCTACATATAGGACGATGACGAATAGATCGAGTGACAAAGTTCCTCCGGATCGTTTTCACAGACTGTTCAAAGCGCTAGAGAGCCATTGTTCCGATACCGGTCGGATTGGGCTAGAGATACGACGAAACCCGAGACTCTTCTCCAGTTCTGGCGGACTCAACTGTAGAACTGCACAGTCTTAGAGTTCACACAGCCCTGCGGTCTCTCATTCATGGCGCTCCAACTACTCACGTTCGTTGGGTCGGAGCTCAGGAGACGTGAGTGGTCGCACTGCTTCTTCCAGTTGCGCTGGCTCGGC
>JBQDBM010000032.1:0-20983 GCA_052090925.1 Leucobacter sp.
CAAAGAAAACACGCAAATATTGGCCTAGTGACTCCACACAGCTTGACATAGAGCGGCCGCTCCGCAGGTCGGCGTTTTACCGCTCTTCTCAGTGCTGCCCTGATACTCCTTGCGGCCGCGCTGGGCACCGCGGCCATCAGCACGATGGAGCGGCTCTCGGAGCAGCCCGAGACTCTCGTCCTTGCGCATCGCGGGTTCTCGGAGGGCGGGGTCGAAAACACGGTCAGTGGACTCGACGCGGCACTTCAGGCCGGCGCCGATCTCGTCGAAATGGACGTGATGCAAACGCAAGACGGGGAGTTCATTGCGATGCATGATGCGGCGCTCGGCCGTCTCGCTGACCGACCAGATGAGGTGAAGGATCTCACCCTCGAAGAACTCACCGCGATCACAGTACGCGATCAATTCGGAAATGAGGATCGCATCCCCAGCTTCGCCGACTACGTGACGCACGCCGACAACATCGGTATGCCGCTGCTCGTCGAAATCAAATTGGGTGGTGCGGATACCGACGATCACGTGGACCGGCTGGTTGCCGAACTCGAAGAGCTTGGCAGTCTCGAGAACCACATCTATCACTCACTCGACGCGGCAAGCGTCGCCCGACTCAAGGAGCTTCGCCCTGACCTCACCGTGGGATACACAATGCCGTTCGCTGGCGGCGGCATTCCAAACACGCCCGCCGATTTCATTGTGGTCGAAGAGTGGAGTGCGAGCGACGAGATGCAGTCGGCCGCCCACGATGCGGGTCTCGGATTCATGGTGTGGACGGTCAACGAGGAGGAGGCGATCCGTGACTACATGCGCCGCGACAGCGACGGTATCATCACGGATCACCCCGACGTGGCCGAGTCAGCCCGCGCCGAGATGGATGAAGAGAGCGGGCTCACGTTCGTGCTCCTCGACGCACTGATGCGGTTCGTGAAAGTGGTGTAACCTCAACCAGCCGTAGTATCGCGTTCGGCCATCTCCACGACGTTCTTGAGCAGCAGTGCACGCGTCATTGGCCCAACGCCGCCCGGGTTGGGTGACACCCACCCTGCAACCTCAGCAACACCCGGGTCGACGTCGCCGACCACGCGGCTCTTGCCGGTTTCTGGGTCGGTTTTCCGCGACACCCCCACGTCGAGCACAATCGCACCGGGCGACACGTGCTCCGGCTGCACAATACCCTCGACCCCTGCCGCCGCGACGATCACGTCGGCACTCCGCAGCTCAGCGGCAAGATCTTTGGTACCCGTATGGGTGAGGGTTACCGTCGCGTTGAACTCACGACGTGTGAGCATTGGCCCGATCGGGCGACCGACCGTGACACCGCGACCCACCACGACAACCTTTTTGCCGGCCCACGACAGTCCGTTGCGCTCCACCAGTTCAATCACGCCGCGCGGTGTGCACGGAAGCGGAGACGACAGCGGCGTGTTCGCATTCAGCACGAGGCGCCCCAGGTTTGTCGGGTGCAAGCCGTCAGCATCTTTCTCAGGATCGATGCGCTCGAGGATCCGATTCGTATCGATGTGTTTTGGTAGCGGCAGCTGCACGATGTAGCCGGTGCACGCAGGGTCAGCGTTGAGCTCGTCGAGCACCGCTTCGAGCGCGTCCTGAGTGACAGTGTCGGGGAGCTCCCGCTTGATCGACGCGATGCCGACCTCAGCGCAGTCACGGTGCTTGCCCGCGACATACCACTGCGACCCCGGGTCTTCCCCCACGAGCACGGTTGCCAGCCCCGGCACAATGCCCCGCGCGGCGAGCGCCGAGACGCGTTCAGTGAGTTCAGCTTTGATCGCCGCGGCCGCACCTGTCCCGTCGAGCTTCTGTGCGGTCATCGGGTTACCACTCCTCGAGGCCGGGGTAGAGCGGGAACGCCTCGGCGAGCGCAGTCACTCGAGCACCGAGCGCGTCCGTGTCACTCGACTGCTGCAGCGTCAACGCGATGATGTCGGCGACCTCGGCGAATTCGGCGTCACCGAAGCCACGCGTCGCGAGCGCTGGCGTACCGATACGCAGGCCGCTCGTGACCATCGGGGGGCGCGGATCAAACGGCACCGCATTGCGGTTGACCGTGATCCCGACCTCGTGAAGCGCGTCCTCTGCCTGCTGGCCGTCGAGCTCAGAGTTGCGGAGATCAGCGAGCACGAGGTGCACGTCGGTGCCACCCGTCAACACGTCAACGCCCACGGCTTTCGATGCTTCGCTCGTGAGTGCCTCGGCGAGCAGCTTCGCACCCGAAATGGTGCGCGTCTGACGCTCCTTAAACTCCTCGGTTGCCGCGAGCTTGAACGCGGTCGCTTTCGCCGCGATCACGTGCATAAGTGGGCCACCCTGCTGGCCGGGGAACACGTTCGAGTTGAGTCGCTTGTGCAGCTCCAGATCGTTGGTGAGAATAAAGCCCGAGCGCGGGCCACCGATCGTCTTGTGCACAGTGGAGGAGACCACGTGCGCGTATGGCACCGGGTTCGGGTGCAGGCCGGCCGCGGCGAGTCCCGCAAAGTGCGCCATGTCGACCCACAGGGTCGCGCCGACCTCGTCTGCGATCTCACGGTATGCCGCAAAGTCGAGCGTGCGGGGGTACGCGGACCACCCGGCGATAATGACCTTGGGCTTGTGCTCGCGTGCTTTCGCGCGCACCACATCCATGTCGATGCGGAACGTCTCGGGGTCAACCCCGTAGTGCACAACGTTGTAGAGCTTGCCCGAGAAGTTGAGCTTCATGCCGTGGGTGAGGTGCCCACCATGCGCGAGCTCGAGACCGAGGATCGTGTCACCCGGCTCAGCGATCGCCGAGAGTACTGCCGCGTTGGCTGATGCGCCCGAGTGCGGCTGTACGTTCGCATACTTCGCACCGAACAATGATTTTGCGCGCTCACGAGCGAGCTCCTCCGCGACGTCAACGAACTCGCAGCCACCGTAGTAGCGGCGCCCGGGGTAGCCCTCGGCGTACTTGTTGGTGAGCACCGATCCCTGCGACTGGAGCACCGCGCGCGGAACAAAGTTTTCGCTCGCGATCATCTCAAGGGTGCCGCGCTGGCGGCCAAGCTCGTTCTTCAGTACCTCTGCGATCTCGGGGTCGACAACCTCGAGGGGTTCATTGAAGAATTCGGACTGGGTTGACATATTTTGGTGCTCCTCATTAATAATTCCGCGCGATTCCGTACACGGAAGCCGTCTCAGAATTTCGACCCAGGCGAGCGGCCATTCTTAGAAGAGTAATGTCGTTCCCCGATGGTGCCCATCTGTACGCCAGTCACGACACACGAAAGTTTAGCAAGTTGGCGCTGTTCCTGTGAACAGGTAGCTCGAAGACTTCACGCAGGCGTGGGAGCCGCCGATCCAGTACTCTGGGTAATCGTGACTACGAATGCAAGCACCATCGCCGCCCCGCAGTGGGTCCTCACACTTTCGTGCATTGACGGACCCGGCATCGTCCACTCCATTAGTGGCGCGGTGGTCGCAGCTGGTGGCAACATTGCGGAGAGCCAGCAGTTTGCAAGCTCAGACACCGGTCGCTTCTTCATGCGTCTGCAGGTGGAGGCAGTGTCGCAGCCCGACACGTTCAACAGTCGATTCGCGGAAGCTCTCGCACCAGTCACCGAGCGGTACCACATGACCTGGCGACTCGATCAGGTCGGGCGTCCCGTCCGAACGCTGCTGCTCGCCTCGACCGCAACGCACTGCGTCAACGACCTGCTCTACCGCCACCGCAGCAGCCAGCTGCCGATCGAGGTGCCGCTGATTCTGTCGAATCACGAGACCGTGCGCGATATCGCCGAGTTTTACGATGTGCCATTTGAGTACCGAGTCATCGCGAACCCCGGCGAGAAAGCGAGCTTTGAGGCGCGCGTGCTCGAAGCTGTCGAAGAGCACGACATTGAGCTCGTGGTGCTCGCCCGCTACATGCAGATCCTCTCCCCTGAGCTGTGTGAGGCACTTGCTGGCAAGGCCATCAACATTCACCACTCGTTCCTCCCGGGCTTTAAGGGCGCAAATCCCTACAAACAGGCGCACCAGCGTGGCGTGAAGCTCATCGGTGCGACGGCGCACTTCGTGACTACGGACCTCGACGAGGGGCCCATTATTGAGCAAGACGTCGCCCGTGTCGATCACGCGTACTCCCCGCGCCAGCTCGTGCAGCTGGGGCAGGATGAGGAGGCGCGCGTGCTGCGCCGTGCCGTGAACTGGTTTGCGGAGAACCGGATCCTCGCCGACGGCGACCGCACCATCATTTTCCGCTAAGCGCTCGCGAACTTCCCCGCCTCGTGCACCACGCGACCGTCAACCACCGTCAGGGCAATCGGCACACTTGGTAATTCGTCCACCCCCGCGGTTACGGGGTCGGCCGCCCAAACCGTCAGGTCACCGACAGCACCGACCGCGAGCACTCCGCGGTCGGTGTGCTCGCGGGCCTGTGCGGGCCACAGCGTGTAGGCGAGCAGCGCTTCCTCGCCACTGAGCCGCTGGGAGGGTTCAAACACGTGCGCGCCACGGTCACCCGGCGCATGCCGACCTCGAGCCCAGGCCATACCGAGCCTCGGATCAAACTCCGCCACGGGCCAGTCGGACCCGAGCACCAAGCGCGCGCCGGTTTCGACCACGTCACGCACCCGATAGCCAGTAGCGGCGCGCTCAGAGCCCAGTCGCGTTGCCCAGCCGTCACTGCCGTCCGTGGCGCGCCACTGCATGTGGAGTGGCTGCATGGACGCGGTGAACCCCGTGTGTGCGAGGCCGCGCATTGCTTCAAGGTCAACATCGGAAAGTACTTCAAGGTGTTCAATCGAGTGAAACGGTAACCCGTCTCGCGGCGGCAGGGTCTTGTAGACGGAGAGAACCTGGTTCACAGCGTAATCTCCGACCGCGTGCGTTGCGATGAGCATGCCAGCGTTGTGATAAGCGCGCACTACCTCCGCGTACCGATCCCACGACGGCCAGAACGCTGACCCCCCGTCGCCGCACGCATCCGAGGTGTGCAACCAGGCGGTGCCGGTATCGATCACTCCATCGCTGAACAGCTTGATTGCCCCAGTCTGCCAAAGCCTCCCCCGTCGATCTTTCGCATCGATCACTCGGGCCACATCGTCGTCGGTGTCGCCAACCCCGTGCCAGTGGTGCACCGTAATACGGTGATCCAATTCTCCACGATCCTCGAGTTCAGCGAGCAGGTCGACGGTTGTCTTGTTGCCGTCCATGATCGCGCCGCCGGTAAGCCCAACGGAGGTGAGACGCCGGAACATGTCGCGCAGGCGCTCACGGTCTTCTTCGTGTGACGGTGCCGGCGCCGCGCCAAACACCAGCTGGTATGCCGGTGGTTCCCGTAGTTCCCCTGTCGGCGTGCCATCATCATCGACCACGATCTCACTCGCCTCAGCAAACTCGCGCGCCCCGGTGATCCCGGCAGCTTCAAGTGCCAATGAGTTCGCGAGCCCCGTATGGAGGTCATAACACATGATCGCGATCGGACGGCCGGGCGCCGCGTCTGCAATAAGTTCCGCTCGCATACCCGTCTCCGCGAACGGCTCAAACTCGAGGTTCCAGCCTCGCAGCCAGTCTCCCTCTGGTAATCGTGCATGTTCGACGGCGAGCGCCTCGCGTATTTCCGCGACAGTTTCAAGCCCGCCCAGGTCGACTCCAGCGGTCAGGTCGGCCGCCCAATGGGGGTGCGTGTGAGAGTCGAACAGCCCCGGCGTCACGGTCGCGCCAGCGACGTCGCGCACCGGAACTCCCGCAACGACCGCGGCATCCTGTACCGTCGCATCGTCGCCGATCAACGTGATCCGGCCGTCTTCGATGAGGATCGCAGTTGCGTCGCGATTCTCATCGGTGTTCGTGCGCAGCCGCGCACCGATCAGAGCAAGGTTTTCGCCCTGGGTCATGCAGTTTCCTCCTCAGTCTCCAACTCGCTGAATGTGAGCGTCGGCGTCGGCCTACGGAAGCCACGAGTGATGATCGCAAGATACAGGGCTCCGAGAACTACCCAACTTGCTCCGAAGATCCATGTGAGCCCCGAAAGCGAGGTCCACAGCCAGATACACAGCACGACTCCGATGACGGGCGCGACGATGTACTTGATTGCGTCGTAGCCTGTTCGGCGCTTTTGGTCGATCGCGTAGTGCTTGATCACGCTGAGATTCACGAACGTGAACGCGATGAGCGCGCCAAAGCTAATGAGCGACGAGGCGAGATCGAGCGACATGAAGAGCGCCACAAGCGAGATCACTCCGACAATGATGGTCGTCACATACGGTGTCCTGAAGCGTGTGTGGAGACGAGCGAACACGCCACGCGGCAATACGCCGTCGCGTCCCATGGAGAAGAGGATTCGAGAGACAGCCACCTGCGACGTCATCGCCGACGCGATGCAACCTGCGACGTACGCCGCGGTGAAGAAGAGCACGAGGAACTCGCCACCAGCAAACCCCATCACGTCAACCGCCGCGGAGTCGGCGTCGGTGAAGTTCTCATAATTCGGGAAGACGAGGTGGCCAACCCATGAGAGCAAGATGTAGACGAGGCCGGCGGAGATGGTGCAGATGACAATCGCGCGCGGGACGGTGATTCGTGAGTTCTTGGTTTCTTCCGACAGTGTTGAGACCGCATCGAAGCCGAGGAACGATAGGCAGAGGATGGCGGCGCCCGCGACCACTGCCACAAGCTGGAACTCGGGACTGTAGAACGGTGCGATCGGGTCGAATGCAATGTCTTCGCTGTTGATCGTCGCGAATGCCATGGACACGAACACCACGATGAACACCACCTGGGCGCCGACGAGCGCAAAGTTCGCGCTCGCAACGAGGCGAATCCCGAGAATGTTGAGGACAGTGACGAGCAAAATCGCGGCCACCACCCAGATCCAGGCCGGCACCACAGGGAGCGCGATGCTCATATAGATGCCAATCACCATGTAGTTGAGCATCGGCAGGAAGAGGTAGTCGAGGAGCAACGCCCACCCGGTGAGGAAGCCGGGGGTCGCTCCGAATGATTGCTGCGTGTACGTGTATGCCGACCCCGCAACGGGGAATGCTTTCACCATGTTGGCGTAGGCGAACGCCGTCACGGTCATCGCCGCGAGCGTGACGATGTATGCGGTGGGGAGGTGACCCGCAGTGATTTCGGTGACAATCCCATATGTAGTGAACACCGTTAGGGGGACCATATAGGCGAGGCCGAAGAGCACCACGGAGGGCAGCCCCAGGGTTCGCCGGAGTTTGGTTGATGAGCCAGACATCAGTGTCTTCCTTTCGGTTCGTTGCGCAATGCGAGCCGAAAGTGCTTATGTCCGACCGCGCACATTACGGCACCTGATAAGCACCCTATACGTGGTTGGTCGCACTCGTACAGAAGAACCACCGCCTGGTCGGGTTACCGCAGGTGTTCGACGTCCCCGGCGCTCACCGTCAGGGTGCCGCCGGTGGGGAGGTCGACGACGAGCGCCCCGCTGTCATCGAGCGTTCGCGCAAAACCGTCCACAATCTCGTTCCCGGGCAGGTGCACGCGCACCTCGCTGCCGAGCGTGACTGAGCTGCGGAGCACCCGCACGCGGGTCGCACGCGGATCTGACTGAGCGAGCGCAACGAGTCGCAGCAGCTCGGCACTCGTCTCCGCAAGCAAGTCATCTGCCAGTTGCGTCCCCGCTGCGCTGAGGAGCGAGGGTTCCGGCGCACCTGAAATGTCGGGCCCGAGATCCGCTCCCGCTACGAGCAGTGACGTCGCACGTTCGGTCGGCAACTCCCACTCAGGAGTCAGCACGTTGGTGCCAACCCCGACGATGACGGTGCTCCCCGTGCCGCGATCCGGCAGCATTTCGCACAGGATCCCACAGAGTTTTTTCCCGGGCCGCCCTGCCTGGGCATCCTCCTCGTCACGCACGTGCACATCGTTGGGCCACTTCACCCCGACGCGAAGCCCGAGTTCGCTCTGAAATCGCGACTGCAGGGCCGTCGCAAACGCAGCCCCTGCGATGAGTGGAAGCCACTGCGGGCCAAGTGCTCCCTCCCCAAAGCCGCGCACAAGCATCGACGCCGCGAGTGAGGTTCCTGGGATCATTGACCAGTCCCGCCCAGCGCGGCCACGCCCCGCGGGTTGGTCGCTGGTCGCGAGGAGTGTGCCGTGTGGGAGGGTCGGCTCAGCCTCCCACAGCGTTCGCAGCTCGGCGTTTGTTGACGGAGACGTCTCGCGCCACTCCACCCGCGGCAGCAGCTCGCCCGTACGCCTTAATTCCATTCCTCGAGACTATCGAGCACTCGTTTCCGCTGCAGCGGCTGAGTGTTGAGGTGGCAGCACGCAGGCGGCTCTCCGGTACCGGTACCGAAACACCGTCGGCGCAATTTCGTAGGATATCGATCAAGGAAATTCGAATCCGTTGGAGGTGTTCTGACGCGAACTGCATGCACCCCGCGCTAGGCTGGCACACGTGACTGCAGAGAACTCCACTACCAGCGAGCACGCTGAAGCATCAACCGAGGCGCCGACGAAAGCGCCAGCACTGCCGACGACCGCGGGGAGAATTGCGGATCACCGTCGCAAGTACCAAGAGGCGGTCGGCGATCGTGACGCGGCCGCCGCCGCGAAGCAGCACCCGCGTGACAAGATGACGGCCAGGGAGCGGATCACGGCCCTCGTCGATCCCGGTTCGTTTGTCGAGTTCGACAAGTACGTGCGGCACCGCACCCAAGCATTCGGCATGGAGAACAACCGCCCATTCGGTGACTCCGTGGTGACGGGTGCCGGGACGATCCATGGCAGGCAGGTCGTGGTCTATGCGCAGGACTTCACGACGTTTGGTGGCTCGCTCGGTGAGGTTGCCGGTGAGAAGATCGTGAAAGCCATGGAGTTCGCGCTGAAGACTGGCGCCCCGATTCTCGGCATTCTCGACTCGGGCGGCGCTCGTATTCAAGAGGGTGTGGTGGCGCTCAGCAAGTATGCGAGCATCTTCCGTCTCAACACAATGTGTTCAGGCGTGATTCCGCAGATCTCCATCGTGATGGGCCCGTCAGCTGGTGGGGCCGTGTATTCCCCGGCCCTCACTGACTTCGTGATTATGGTCGACAAGACAAGCCACATGTTCGTCACCGGCCCCGACGTCATCAAGACCGTGACCGGCGAAGAAGTTGGCTTCGAGGAGCTCGGCGGTGCACGTACCCACAACCAGACGAGCGGCGTCTCGCACTATCTCGCCAGCGACGAACTTGATGCGCTCGACTATGCCCGTGCCCTGATCAGTTTTCTGCCGGACAATAACCTGGCCGAGTCACCCATCTACGACAGCGATACGGCGCTCGAGATTACCGATGCCGACCGCAGGCTCAACACAGTGATCCCCGACAGCCCGAATCAGCCGTACGACATGGTGACGGTCATCGAGGCGATCCTCGACGGCGGCGACTTCCTTGAGGTGCAGCCGCTGTTCGCTCCGAATATCCTCATCGGATTCGGTCGGGTCGAAGGGCGCACCGTCGGCATCATCGCGAACCAGCCCAACCAAATGGCCGGCACCCTGAACATTGATGCGAGTGAGAAAGCCGCGCGCTTCGTCCGCTTCTGTGATTCGTTCTCAATCCCGATACTGACCCTCGTTGATGTGCCGGGGTACCTCCCGGGCACCGACCAAGAATTTCAGGGCGTCATTCGCCGCGGCGCGAAGCTGCTCTACGCCTACGCTGAGGCAACCGTCCCCCTCGTCACGATCATCACGCGAAAGGCTTACGGTGGTGCGTACATTGTGATGGGTTCCAAGCAAATGGGCGCAGACTTCAACATTGCGTGGCCGACAGCCGAGATCGCGGTGATGGGAGGTGCGGGTGCGGTCAATATTTTGTATCGCAAGGAGCTGCAAGCCGCAGCCGACGCCGGGCAAGATGTCGAAGCACTCCGCGCAGAACTCACAGCGAAATATACGGCCGATGTGACGAGCCCGTTCCTCGCTGCCGAACGGGGCGAGCTCGACAATGTGCTCGAGCCCGCCGGCAGCCGCCTCGCAGTGATCAAGGCACTCCGTGGCCTCCGCGGCAAGCGCACTGAGCAGCCCGCAAAGAAACACGGCAATATCCCGCTCTAGGGAATACAACGTAAGGTCGAACCCCATGTCCCCCAACTTGGACCCTCAGCTCCCTCCCGACGCTGCCGCACGCGATGCGGCCAGGCGTGAAAGGGTCAGCGACCTCCCTAAGTTGCCC
Organism: Leucobacter sp.; assembly: GCA_052090925.1. Taxonomy (GTDB): domain Bacteria; phylum Actinomycetota; class Actinomycetes; order Actinomycetales; family Microbacteriaceae; genus Leucobacter. The sequence continues at coordinate 10,167 of JBQDBM010000032.1, forward strand.
CTGGGCGAAGATATTCGATTCGTGACCACACAGGTGAGCGATGAAGAGCGGGCTGCCGTCGTCTCGGTGCTCACCCAGGTGCGTGCGGAGGAGTCACAGCAGGTGCGTCGCGTCGCACGCCGGGACCGGGAGCCGTGGTCGCGTTCACAGCGGGTACCCGAGGGAATTTCGGACCTGCTCGCAGAAAACTGATGAGCCTTTTGCCGCCAACGGCTGCTGACTCACGGCGCGACCTCGTCGAGCTCATCGGGCGCGGCATGGCAGCACCCGCGCCGCTGCAGGTGCCCACAGCTGCGCAGCCCATCCGGCGTTCGTCGGTGCTGATCCTTTTCGGAGTGCTTGACCAGGTACCTGCGTCTGAAAACGTGCCTACAGTGCCTGCGGGCCTCGACGTACTCTTGCTGCGGCGCAGCGAAGGTCTGCGCTACCACCCCGGAGAGGTCGCGTTCCCAGGGGGCGGTGCCGAAGCGGGCGATGCCGATGCGACCGCGACTGCGCTCCGCGAGGCCGCGGAGGAGACGAGACTCGACCCGGGTGGCGTTGAACCTTTAGGGCGCCTGCCCGAAGTACACATTCCTGTGAGTAATAACCTCGTCACCCCGGTGATTGCCTGGTGGCGCCATCCCAGTGAGATCGCCGCAGACCACACTGAGTCCGTGCAGGTATTCCGCGCACCGGTCGCGGAACTCCTCGACCCGGCTGCTCGAGTCACCTCCGTGCTCGATCGAAGCGGTGCACGGTTTCGGGGGCCTGCGTTCGTACTCGGTGATCGCTTCGGCGGCCACCTACTCTGGGGGTTCACTGGCATCTTGCTGTCATCGATGTTCGACGAGCTGGGGTGGGCCGTTCCGTGGGATGCGGGCCGCGAATACCCGATCGTGTAGCTTGACCGTCCGAAATGTGCCAAAGAGCTTGACCCGCGAAGCCCGCAGCACAATGCTGTAACCACACGGCGATCGGCATGGAGCGCGTCGCCGGCCGCACATCGAGAGGGTAGGCATGACCAGCAAGATCGGTATCGTTTGGAATCCGTCCAAAGCAGACGGTGACAAGCTGAAAGCGGCATTTGCAAGCGCCCTCGAGGCAGAGGTGCGGGCTCCTGACACCGGCGACCCAGATGCCGAGCATATACAGGCGTTGTGGTTCGAGACGACGCCAGAGGACCCTGGGCAGGGGGCTTCGAGCGAGGCACTCGATGCCGGCTGCACCGTCATCGTTGCGGCAGGTGGCGACGGTACCGTGCGCGCGGTCGCTGAGCGCTTGGGTGGTGGCGCAGGTTTTGCGGCCGCACCGGCGCCCGTAAACCTTGGCATCGTGCCGCTCGGAACCGGCAACCTGCTCGCACGCAACCTCGCGGTTCCCCTCGGCGACCCGGAAGCCGCGTTTCGACGGATTCTTGCGGGGAGCCCCGCACCGCTCGACCTGGGCGAGGTGTCCGTGACATTTGATGACGAGCGCGAGAATGCGAACCCTGCTGTGCAGGGCTTCGTGGTGATGGCGGGGTTTGGCATCGACGCACAAATGATCGCGGAAACCGACGACGACCTCAAAGCGAAGACGGGGTGGCTCGCCTACGTGGAGTCTCTCGGCCGCGCAATGGAGAGCACCGAGGTGGTCGACCTGACGCTGACGCTCGACGGAGAGTCCACCGAGGGGAGCGCCCACACGCTGCTCGTCGCCAACTGCGGCACGATCCAGGGCGGCGTCACCCTCGTTCCCGACGCGGTACCCGACGACGGTGAACTCGACCTCTTACTCTTGAACGCCGACGGCGTTGCCTCGTGGCTCGACACCATGCGCAACATGATGTGGGATAACGGGCTCAAGCGGCTGATTGTGGGCGGTGACAAGGCCGAAAGCAGTGACTCGACCGCTCACCTGCGGGCACGCGAGGTGCAGGTCAACTTGGCTGAGCCGCTTGTGTTCGAGGTGGACGGAGACGAGATCGGCGCGGTGAGGGCGTTCTCGGTGCGGGTGCTGCCGGCGGCGCTGCGGGTGCTCTGACGCGTTCCGCCCCAGGCTCACTAGCTCGCAGTCAACGCCTGGTAGGTTGCGAGTGCCTGCTGATCTGTGAATGACGCAACATAGTCGAGGATCGCCCGTGCGCGCCCGCGCTGACGCAGGCTCGCATCACTCGCATCCCCGATCACGAGCTCGGGTCGTTCCCTGTGCAGCGCATACGTTGCTTCGGTGGCCTCGTCGACCCACTCGATCAGCCGCCTGGGTGCGCGACCGATGTCGCTTCGGTCAGTCAACCACTGCTCGAAGCCGCGCGTGAGACCCGACACCACAGCAGCGTGGCCACGCTGCGTCTGGGCGAGCTCGGGGCGTTCCAACACGAACCGGGCGTGCACAAACTTCAGCACGGCAACTTCGTGCCACGCACGCTGATCGAGTCGCACGTGCCCACCACGAATGTGCGGCTGCGCATCAACGACAATCGACGTGCGCAGTCGCTCGATCCAGCGCCTCGTGAAGCCCGAAACGTCGCGTTCGCTCTCAAGACCGCCGTCGTAGGGCCGCGCAAGCAGCTCCTCACCAAGCTCCGAGTTCACCCGCTCCACAGCCTCTCGGAACGCATCGATGTCGGCGATCCACGCGTCTTTCCGGAGCAGCCGGCGCCACAGCAGTTCGAGTGATGCGCCGGGCCTGAGCCAGTCAGCGTTCAACTCCGCGAGATCCTCCGCAGCAAATTCGGCGGTGTGCTCCAGCCACGTGCGCATCTCACCCGCGACCGCTGCTTGCTGCAGCACACCCGCACGAATGAAATCGTCGAGGTCGTGCACCGCATACGCGATGTCGTCCGCGAGGTCCATCACCGCACACTCAACGGTTTGCACACTGTGCCCAATGTTGGGGAACGCAGAGAGTGCTGCCTCAAGCTCCCCCACCTCGAGCGCATAGCTTGAGAATTTCTGAGCCCCCGCCACCGAATCTGTGCCGACCCCGGGCGGGCGTTCAGACGCGGGGCGCTGATCCAGCGTCACACCAATCCACTCCTGCCTGGTCCACGGGTACTTCAGCACCGATGCGCGAACGGCCTTGGTGAGGTTGAGTCCCGGGAACTCGCGGCCGAGCGTGTCGAGTGAGGTCAAGATCCTGAACGTCTGCGCGTTCCCTTCGAACCCCTCAGGTAGCCCGAGTTCGGTGCGGGCGACCCGGTCGAGCACACGCTCCCCCAGGTGCCCAAACGGCGGGTGGCCAAGGTCGTGCGCGTGGGCTGCGGCCTGTGCGACGATCGTGTCACAGCCTCCGAGCTCCGCAATCACCGCACCGGTTGCGTTGTCCTCTGCAGTGTCACCACGCACGAATGCCTCATGCTGCGACTGCTCTGCGGCAAGGTTCGCCGCAATCACACGCGCGACCGCACTCACTTTCAGTGAGTGCGTGAGGCGGTTGTGCATCACCGGGCCCACGCCGGTCTGCGGTATTACCTGGGTGACCGCCGAGAGGCGCCCAAAGTATGAGGAGAACCTGATCCGTTCAAGGTCAACACGAAACTCCTGCGGCTCACGGCGAACCGCTGGCGTGAAGCGGCTCTCGCTCACCCCTGCCGTTCGGTGCTGGGACGTCACTACTTCCGTATACCGCCGCTCCTCGCGGGGATCGGTCTCGGCACTGGCACCAGCTTCAGCCTCGGAATTCGTCATGCATTCATTCAAGCAGACGGAGGGTCAGCAGCTGTAGATGACGTACGTTTACTTCGCACTCACCAAAAATCAGTGTGATGGGAGACCATGGTGTCATGTTCCCAGCAGACGACGCCGACCGTTCATGTGAAGCGCACAGCGACCCAAGCGGTGTGCCGTTCGCGCAGCTTGATCCTGCGCTCCTCAGACAGCAGCGCACCAGCCTGAAGTGGACGCGATACCCCGCAGATGTGATTCCGCTCTTCGTCGCCGAGATGGACTTCGCGCTTGCGCCCGAGATTCAGCAGCGGCTGATCGAACGCATCCAGGCGAGCGATACCGGCTACCTTGAGGGCCCGGGCCCGCTCGCACCTGCTTTCGCTGGCTTTGCGTTGGATCGCTGGGGGTGGGAGGTACGAGAGGAGTTCATCCACCTCGCCACCGACGTTGCGACCGGCATCGTCGAGTCGTACCGGGCGTGGGCCGCCTGGCGCGGCGGGTCAGCGGGTGGGCGGCTCCTCCTTCCCACGCCGGTCTATCCCGGGTTCTTCGAAATGCTCGAGGAGCTCCCGTTCGAAACCGTGCAGGTTCCGCTGGCAGGCCTCAGCCTCGACCTTGCCGCGATTGAGCGAGAGTTTGCGAGCGACGCTGGGATCGACGCGTTTCTCCTCTGTCACCCGCATAATCCTCACGGGATTGTATTTTCACCAAGCCAGCTCGCAGAACTCGCTCGGCTCGCAGCCAGATATGACGTCTTCGTGATCTCCGACGAGATCCATGCCCCACTCACACACTCAGGCGTGACGTTCACGCCGTTTGCTCCCCTCGCTGCCGCAGCTGGCGCGTTGTCCGTCACCACGACGTCGGCTAGTAAGGGTTGGAACCTGGCTGGAACGAAATGTTCTGTCATTGTCGCTGCCGACGAGCGCTCGAACGAGCTACTCCAGCACCTTGCACCAGAAGTGACCGTCCGTTCAAGCATCCTCGGCCTGCACGCGAGCATCGCAGCGTACACGGACGCCCGCGACTGGCTTGACCGCACCATCGCACAGGCCGAAGCGAACGAACGACTCCTCGCGGAGCTTGTGGCCGAACACTTGCCCGGCGTCACCGTTACCCGACCTCGGGCGGGGTACCTTTCCTGGCTGGACTTCCGCGAGACGGCGCTTGCTGAGCACCCGGCGGTGCGGATCCTCAACGAAGCCCGTGTTGCCCTCGGTGATGGTGCGATGTTCGGCGACGGCGGGGAAGGCCACGTTCGCGTCAACCTCGCATGTGCGCCCGACACGCTGCGCGAAGCGATTCGACGCATCGCGGCGATCTTCCCCATTACTCTCGACGGTCCAACCGCATGAACGCCAGCCCAACCTCCGCCACTGCCACTGCCACTGCTGCTGCTACTGCTGCGGCCCCGAACGCACCAGCAGAGCAACACGCGGCCACGCCGATCTACGACTGGGACGGTTACGGGTTCGACACCAGGCAGGTGCACGCCGGTGAGTATCCCGATCAGAACAGCGGACTCCGTGTTCCCCCAATCGCGCTCTCTGCTGGCTACCTGTTCGAAGACTTCGACGACCAGGTCAGCCGGTTCGATGGCAGCATCCACTGGCGCGTCGGCGAAACCGACACCAGCGCGCACTCCCCCAGCGAGCGAGCGCCAATCTACTCCCGCCAGGGAAACCCGACGAACTGGGTCGCGGAAGAGAAGCTCGCCTCGCTCGAGGGTGGCACCGTCGCGGTCGCGGTCGCGAGCGGTCAGGCCGCCATCTCCGCCGCACTCTTCACGCTGGCGCAGCACGGCGACCACATTGTTTCGACGGGGTCGATCTACGGTGGCACGCGCATCCTTTTCGGTCGCAGTTTCAAACGCTTTGGCATCAATTTTGACTATGTGTGGGATGCCGACGACGATGCCGAGTGGGAGCGTGCCATCGGGCCAAACACCAAGGCGATTTACACCGAGACGATCCCAAACCCCCGAAACGACATCACCGACCTGCGTCGCATCGCAGAGGTCGCGGCGCGCTACAACCTGCCCGTGGTCGTCGACAACACCGTGGGAACCCCCGCACTCATCCGCCCGTTCGAACACGGATGCCACATCGTCGTGCACTCCACCACCAAGTTCCTCACGGGGCACGGCGCGGCCGTCGGCGGCGCGGTGGTCGACGGCGGCAACTTTGATTGGGAGGCGGCGGAGCGCGCTGGGCGATCCTACCCCCTGGTCACTCAGTCCTCGCGGCCCGGAGTCGCGTCAATGCTCGAACGATTTGGGGCTGGAGCCTTTGCTCGGGCTGTTCGCGAGTCGGTGGTCAATGACATCGGACCGACGCTCTCCCCACTGCACGGCTTTCTGCTGCACCAGGGCATGGAGACCCTGTCGCTGCGCATGGATCGGCACGTGTCTTCCGCGCAGCAGGTTGCGGCGTGGCTCGAGACACAGCCCGAGGTGGAATCGGTCGACTACGCCGGGCTGCCCTCGAGCCCCCTGTACAACCTCGCGCTGCGCGATTATGATTCTGGTGGTTCTGACGGCTTCGCCCGCACCGGGTCAGTGTTTGGCGTCACCGTACGCGGTGGCCTCGATAGCGCCCGGGAGCTCGTGAACGGGCTCCGCGTGTTCTCCCGCATGACGGGGATCGGCGATACCAGGTCGATGGTGCTGCACCCGCTGACTTCGACACACGCGTCGTTCACGCATGAACTGAATGCGCAGCTCGGCATCACACCCGGCCTCCTGCGGCTGTCCGTTGGTCTCGAGTCACCCGATGACCTGATCCGCGATCTCCGCGGGGCTCTCGACCGGGTGCGCTAGGGGTTCAACGCTTCCGCCCAAGCCCTCAGCTCACTCGAGCATGCGCCGAGCCGCCTCCACCGCGTCCGCGCGTGCTGGGTATTCGTGCTCTGCGGCAGGGAACTCGCCACGGCGCACCTCGTCCGCATACGCGGAGACCCCCGCAGCCATCTCATCACCGAGCGCCGCCCAGCGCTTCACAAACTTGGCGGGGCGCCCCTCCGTGATGCCGAGCAGGTCGTGCAGCACGAGCACCTGCCCGTCGGCGCGACCAGCCCCGATCCCAATGACGGGGGCGGTAAGTTTCGGCCGCAGCACCTCAATAATCTCCGACGGCACCGCCTCGGCAACAACGCAAAATGCCCCAGCCTCCTGCACCGCAAGCGCCTCCTCCACGACGCGTTCGGCGCTCTCGACTGTGCGCCCCTGGGCACGCATGCCGCCCAGCGCGGTCGCGGTCTGCGGTGTCAGGCCCACGTGGCCGACGACAGGTACGCCGGCGGCGATGATGGCGCGAATTCTGCTCAATCGTGCCGGCGAACCGCCCTCGATCTTAATCGCGTCAGCCCCGGCCTCCCGCACAAAGCGCACGGCCGTCTCGACCGCCTGCTCGTCTGAAACCTCAGTCGACCCAAACGGAACATCACACACGATCAATGCTGACTGCGTACCGCGCCGCACGGCTTTCGCCATCATAAGCATTTCGTCGATGGACACCTCAACCGTTGACCCATACCCGAGCACCACCTGCGCCCCTGAATCACCGACGAGCACCATGTCGACGCCCGCCCGCTCAGCGGTGCGCGCACTCGAGTAGTCGTACGCGGTCACCATGACGATCGGCTCACCGTTCTCCCGCATCTCATACAGATGCGGAATCGTGATCTTACTCACTGGCTCTCACCCCTTTGATCTCGGCTGTGCTGGTACGTGCTGTGTCAAAAAGTGCTGTGTAGTTAGGAGCTACGTGGATTGGTGCGGTGTGGATCAAGCAGTGTGTTGTCGAGCAGCCGTACCTCTCCCACCGGCGCGGCAATCGCGCACAGCACCGTCTGTTCCACGGCACTGACTAGTTCTAGGGTATCGGGGTCGACGAGCGCCACGTAGTTGGGCTCAATCTTCTCTTCGCGCAGGATCCCGACAGCAGCAACCCGCAACCTCTCGGGGTCCGTTTCGCCTTTAGCCACTGCGGCCTCGACTGCGGCGAGCGCGCGCGGGACGGCGGCGGCGCGTCTGCGGTCGTCGGCGCTCAGCTGCGCATTGCGGCTCGACATGGCGAGCCCGTCGCTCTCGCGCATGGTAGGGCACGCCACAATGCGGGTCGGGATGCGCAGGTCAGCCACCATTCGCTTCACGACCACCAGCTGCTGGGCATCTTTTTGACCGAAATAGGCCGCGTCAGGCATCACGGCAAGCAGCAGCTTGGACACGACCGTCGCGACCCCGTCAAAGTGTGTACTGCCGCGCTCGGCTCCCTCGAGTGCGGCAGTGACGGCGCCGCCAACGTGCACCGTTGTCGCGTACCCCTCGGGGTACATCTCGGCGGCGTTGGGCGCGAAGATGAGGTCGACGCCGGCAGCCTCGGCAAGCTCTGCGTCTGCGCGCTCGTGGCTCGGGTACGCGGCGAGGTCTGCTGCGTCCGTGAACTGCGTGGGGTTGACGAAGATCGAAAGCACCACGAGGTCGTTGTCGACGCGAGCCGCACGCACGAGCGAGAGGTGCCCCTCATGCAGCGCCCCCATAGTGGGAACCATGCCGACGTGCGTCGCCCCGGTCGAACGGGCATCCCCGACTGCCTGCCGCAGCTCGTCTATTGTGCGCAGGATCTTCACTGCGACCCCCGCTCAGCAAGCTCCGCGAGCCGCTCAGTTTCTTGCACCATCACGTCGAAGAGCGCCAGCTGCTCGGGCATGCGTTGAGAGATGGCATCACGCTGCTGACGCACCGTCTCATCGTCGCCTCGAACGATGGGCCCTGTGAGCGCTGCGGGCGCGCCCTGCGCTGCCCAGTTCTCAACGCTTTGACGCACGAGTGGCACGAGTGCCGCTCGTGGCACGCCAGCGGATTCTGCCAGTTCGGCCGCAACCCCCTCGAGCGTGACGAGGAAGTTCGACGCGATCGATGCGGCCGCGTGGTAGGCGGCGCGATCACTGTCGTCGACGGTAAAGGTCTGCATGCCGAGCAGACCCGCAATCTCGCTAGCGGCGGTGCTGCCGCGCGGCCCGGTCGCGGCGACGGCCGCCCACGCGCCTTGAAAGGTGGAGGTCGCAGGGTTCGCGGTAGTCACAGCGCCCCGAGCCGCCACACTGAGCAGAGGGTGCAGGCTGAACGCGTCGCGGTCACCGAGTGGCTGAAGGCCGGTCGCTCCGGAGAGATGCCCAACCACGGGGCCAGGCAGGATCACCGCAGCCGCTTCAGCGATCGCAGCGTCGGGAACGGCGAGCAGCATAACGTTCGCAACGGTACCGTCCGAGAGTTCACCCGTCGCACCGCGACCAGCCAACTCGACCGACACGCCGGCACCAGCAAGCGCCGAGGCAAGGGCCGTGCCCATGCGCCCGCGCCCGACGATCTGCACCCGTTCCACGGTCGTCGCTACAGTTCGATTCCGTGCAGGTTGGGCTCGGGCACAAGTGTGATCCCGAACTCAGACTGCACTCGCTGCTGCACGTAACGTGCGAGTACCCCAATGTCGTCAGCTGACGCACCACCTTGGTTGGTGATGGCGAGCGTGTGCTTGGAGGAGATCGCAGCGCCGGAGCCAGGGAGTCGCAGCCCGCGCTTGATGCCGGAGTGCTCAATGAGCCACGCCGCGGACAGCTTCATTTCGCGCTCAGGGGTAGGGTCGGGCAGCCGCAGTGGGGCACCCGCCGCGATCTCTTCGAGCGAGGTGACCGCCGGTTCTGGGTCAACGCCTGGCACAGGAAACCGTGGGGCGTTGTCGGGCAACAGTCGAGCGGCACGCTCGGGCACGATGGGGTTGGTGAAGAATGATCCAGCGCTCCAGGTGTCGTGATCATCCGCAGCGAGCACCATGCCTTTCGAGGCCCGCAGCTTCAGCACTGACCGACGAAGCTCCTTGATCGACACTCGATCGCCGATGGTGACACCGAGGGCGTCCGCGAGTTGCCCGTACGCGATCGGGGCCGAGAGGGGGTTTTCGGGGTCCCCGTTCTCGCGCGCTTCGTTGTCGTCGAGCAGCAGATCAATGGAGAGCACGACGCCCTCGAGGTCGCCCGACTTGATGGCCGAGCTGCGGTACCCGAGATTGAGTTCGGCGGCGGGAATACGCCGCACCTCGTCGCGGCCGAGATCAAAAAACACGACTGAATGGAGCACGTCAGACAGTTCTTGCCCATACGCCCCGATGTTTTGCACGGGGGCTGCGCCCGCAGCGCCCGGAATCCCGGCGAGGGCCTCGATGCCAGACCAACCACGTTCCACGCAGAGAGCCACGAGCTCGTCCCAGTCTTGCCCGGCCTGCACACGCAATCGAACGGAGCCTTCGGGCACCGAGTCATTTTCGATCCGTTCGACGCCCGAGGTGCGAACGAGCAGCACGGTGCCCGGGTACCCCTCATCGGCGATGACCGTGTTAGATCCGCCACCGAGCAGTATCCACGGGTCTCTCTCCGCGTCGAGTTCTTCCGCGAAGCTCACGAGTTCGTCAGAGGTGCGGGCGACCAAAAGGCGCTCGGCCGGTCCCCCAACACGCATGGTGGTGAGCCGGGAGAGCGGTGTGTCGTCGCTGATGCTTTCGTAACCCAGCCCCCGGGGCTCCATTGCCGCAGCCGTCACGCGAACGCTACCTGCAGCTGAGCCTTACCGAGCACAGTCGCCCCGTCGAACACGACTTTGAGGTCGATGCGTACGGTGCGGGCCGCCTCGTCGATGGCGCCCACTGTTGCCGTGATCTGCACGGTAGCGCCGCCGGTTGGCCCGACGGGGACCGGGCGGGTGAAGCGCGACTGGTGATCCTTGACCCAGCCAGCTCCCTCCAGCCACTCCAGCACGGGGGATGCGGCCGCCCCCATGGTGAGCATGCCGTGCGCGAGTACCCCGGGGAGGCCGACAGAGTGCGCGACGTCGTCGCGGTAGTGGATCGGATTGAAGTCGCCCGACGCCCCTGCATAGCGCACGAGGCGGTCACGGGTAAGCTCTTGGCTCGCCTCGGCCACCACGTCACCCACTGCGAGCTGTTCAAACACGGGCGCGGTCATGCTGCTTCCTCTCCCCGTACGACGAGGGTGGAGATCGCGGTGACGACGTGCTCACCGAGAGCGTCCACGATTTCGCTTGATGCGGTCACCATCGAGTGCCCGCCGAGCTGCTTCACCGATGCGATGGTGAGTGTCGCGATCAGCTCGTCGCCCGCCACAATGGGTCGCGTG
>JBQDBM010000033.1:0-20590 GCA_052090925.1 Leucobacter sp.
ATGACGACCTCCATTCACCTGGTAGGTACGTCGGTCAAACCCGACACGTCGACAACCCTGCTCTCACGTAGGAAGTGTCACACTCGAGGAGCTCAATGAAGGCTTCTCTGACGCAGTTTTTTTGGGCGGGCGACGCTGCACCGTGAAGAGGGTGTGGCAGCTGGATCCAAGGCAGAATCGAGCGAAAACACGACTGAACTGATAGCGAACCACTTCCGCTCGGTCAGTGTTTTCGACCTCCCACCAGATTTGCTCGGGGAGGCCACCGACGAGTTACCGCTTCGTATACCCTTGATGGCCGGTGATATTTACTCTGACGTCGATAACCCCGAGCGTCTCCACCAACTGCTGCGCTTCGGTATGCAGAATCTGTATGACCCGAATCTAGATGAGTGGATTTTCATTGATAACGCCATCGATGAACCCGGTGAGGTAGCGCTCCCAGCCGAATGCATTGCGGAGTGAGGCACTGGTGTGCGGGGACCAGCAAAGAATCAACTCCTCGGTTAGGCTTCTGAGCGATGTCACTCATGAAGCGCACAGTCGTTACCCTCGTAGTTCTCGCCGTTCTGGCCGGCCTCCTCGAAGTGGGTTTGCGTGCCGTCATGCCTTCGATGATCGAAAGTGGCTCCCGCATGGCGCTGCGTGCTCCTCAGTCCAGCTCTGTCGAAGTCACTACCAAGGGGTCGATGTTGTTAAACGCGCTGCGCTGGCGCATCGCCGACGTCAAGGTAGTTGCTGAGGACGTGCCCCTGTCGGAGAACCTCACCGCAACGGCCACACTCGATGTGGGTTCAATGCCACTGTTTCCCGCATTCGGTAACCTCAAGGACGGTACTGCGACATTCGATATTCCGGCAGACCAGCTCGATGGAATGGCACAGTTTATGAGCAGCGGACTCGCGGACTGGGGTGAAATGAGAGAGGGGGCGTTAGTCAGCGGGGGAGTGCTGACTGACAAGGACTTCGAACTTCCGCAGAGCCCCGAATTCGAAATTCCATATGAAGCCACGATCGACCTCACTGTCGATGCGGATGGGATCACAGTGACTCCAAGCAATGTTGTCGTTGAAGGACAGGGGCAGATCGGTACGTTCCTCAGCGGGGCAATGGCTGAACCCCGCACAGTGTGTATCGCGGACCGTTTACCCGAAGGCGTCACCGTGACCGAAATTAGCGTGAGTGATTCAGGCGGCATGGTGATGCGTGCCGATCTGTCCGAGGGATTGCTCTCGAGCCCATCCCAGCGGTCTCGCGGCACCTGTGAGTAGCCTGCGGGGAGCGCCCCACACCCAGTAGGATCGGTGTGTTGCACTTCTTGCAGCGAGCCCACTGAAATCAGCTTCGAAGGACCAATTCCCTTGGCAGACGGATTCTCCCTGTTTACTGACCGATCGATCGTCGCAATGCGCGTGAATGGCGAATTGCAAGACTTAGCGGCCGAGGTGACGGACACAGACACGGTCGAGGCGGTCACGATCGAGAGTGAGGACGGGCTGAACATTCTGCGCCACTCCGCAGCTCACGTGCTCGCCCAAGCAGTTCAACGGATTAATCCCGAGACGAAACTCGGCATCGGTCCGCCCATCACCGACGGGTTCTATTATGACTTCGACCCTTCAGACGCATTTACACCTGAGGATCTGAAAGCGATCTCCTCTGAGATGCAGCGAATCGTCAAACAGGGACAACGTTTCGTACGTCGTGTCGTCACCACGGAGGAAGCCCAGGCTGAACTCGCCACCGAGCCCTACAAGCTCGAACTCATTGGGCTGAAAGGCGGGGACGACGCGGAAGTTGCAGGCGACGACAATGAGAATGTCGAGGTTGGCGGCGCCGAGCTCACGATCTACGACAACGTCGATCCAAAAACTGGCGAAGTCCAGTGGAAAGACCTTTGCCGCGGACCACACCTCCCTTCCACCAAGCTGCTCGCTAACGGGTGGGCACTTATGCGGAGCGCAGGAGCCTACTGGCGCGGCAGCGAAGCGAACCCTATGCTGCAGCGCATCTATGGCACTGCGTGGCCGACGAAAGATGAGCTGCGCGCCTATCAGACGCGCCTTGAGGAAGCGGCGAAGCGCGACCACCGCAAGCTCGGTCGCGAACTCGACCTGTTCTCGTTCCCTGACGAGATTGGGTCGGGGCTCTCGGTGTGGCACCCGAAAGGTGGAATTGTTCGCGGTGAGATGGAGCAGCACGCTCGCAAACGGCATATCGAGGGCGGATATACCTATGTGTACTCGCCGCACATCGCTAAGGAAGATCTCTTCCTACAGTCGAACCACCTAGTAACTTATAGCGACGGAATGTTCCCACCCATCCACATGGATGAAGTGCGAAACGACGACGGTGAGGTCGTCAAGCAGGGCCAGGATTACTACCTAAAGCCCATGAACTGCCCAATGCATATCTTGATCTATAAGGATCGTGCGCGCAGTTACCGAGACCTTCCGATGCGCCTCGCCGAGAACGGCACCGTGTATCGCAATGAGCTATCGGGCGCCCTGCATGGGTTAACTCGAGTGCGTGGCTTCACACAAGACGATTCGCACCTGTTCGTGACGGAAGATCAGCTCGAGACTGAAACAACTCGGGTCATCGAGTTCGTCATATCTATGCTGCGTGACTTTGGTCTCGATGACTTCGAGCTTGAGCTCTCCATGCGTGACGATGAGAAGTCGAAATGGATCGGTAGTGACGAGTTTTGGGAGTATTCAACTAATGCGCTGCGAAACGTCGCAAAGGCCAGTGGCCTAAAGCTCACTGAGATCCCGGGTGAAGCAGCGTTCTACGGCCCGAAGATTGACCTGAAGACCAGGGACGCGATCGGACGCACCTGGCAACTTTCGACGGTGCAGGTTGACCCGAACCTCCCCGAGCGCTTTGGCCTCGAATACACCGGGGCTGATGGCGAAAAGCACCAACCGATCATGATTCATCGCGCACTATTCGGTTCGATTGAGCGCTTCTTCGCGATCTTGCTCGAGCACTACGCTGGTGCGTTCCCAGTGTGGCTCTCACCTACGCAGGTGATTGGGATCCCGGTCGCAAGTGAGTATGGACCGTATCTGGACGACGTGTTTGAGAAGCTACGCGCGCGCGGTGTGCGGGCCGAAGTTGATCACCTTGACGATCGTATGCCCAAGAAGATTCGTACACACACCAAGGCGAAAATCCCGTTCCTGCTAATCGCTGGCGAAGACGATCGCTCCGCGGGCGCTGTGAGTTTCCGCTTCCGCGACGGCAGTCAGATGAACGGAATACCCGTTGATGAGGCGGTCGAGCGCATCGTTCAGTCCATCGAGAACAAGGAGCAGGTGTCGACCGCGTGGACAGCGTAGAAGATCTCGGCAATACCGCAGCCGTCGGTGTACGTGATGAGCTACAGCGCCTGTGGGTTCCTCACCGCATGGTCTATGTGGCTGACACTCATCAGCCGGATGAACACGATTGCCCATTTTGTGCTGGCCCGAAGCGCAGCGACGAAGATGCTCTCATCGTCGCGCGGGGTGACACCGCATTTGTGGTGCTGAACCTCTTTCCGTACAACAACGGACACATGCTGGTGTGCCCGTACCGCCACGTGGCGGACTACAGCGATGCGACAGCTGCAGAGGTGGCAGAGATCGGCCTGTTGACGCAGACGGCAATGCGAGTCGCGCGAGACGTGATGGGATGCCACGGCTTTAATCTTGGAATGAATCAGGGCGCCGTAGCTGGCGCTGGCGTGGCGGCGCATTTGCATCAGCACATCGTGCCGCGATGGGAGAACGATGCAAACTTCTTCCCGATTATTGCGCAAACAAAAGCCCTGCCGCAGTTACTCGGCGACGTGCGCACCGCGCTTTCTGACGCATGGCCTGACCCCTAGCTGCGTCATGTAGGCCTCTCCGCTCTGCGGCAGCGGGCTACGCTAGTAGACAGCTATCCACGACACGAAATGTAAGGAGCTCCCGTGGCCGGACACTCCAAGTGGGCAACCACTAAACACAAAAAAGCAATTATTGATTCACGGCGTGCAAAGGCATTCGCGAAATACATCAAGAACATCGAGGTTGCCGCGCGTATCGGCGGGCCCGACCTTGAGGGCAACCCGACTCTCGCTGACGCAGTCCATAAAGCCAAAAAGAACTCCGTCCCGGGCGACAACATCGACCGTGCTGTCAAACGCGGTGCGGGGCTCACTGGCGATGCGGTTGAGTACTCGACGATCATGTACGAGGGGTACGGTCCGAACGGCGTCGCGCTCATGATTGAGTGCCTCACTGACAACAAGAACCGCGCGGCAGCTGAGGTGCGAACCGCCTTGAACCGAAACGGTGGCACGCTCGCGGACCCGGGAAGTGTCGCGTATAACTTCGAACGCAAGGGTCTGATCACGGTCCCGATGGAGGGCACTACCGAAGACGATGTGCTTCTCGCTGTGCTCGAGGCTGGAGCTGAGGAAGTCACGCCGACCCCAAACGGCGAAGCATTTGAGGTGATCACTGAGGCATCCGATATTGTCGCAGCCCGAAGTGCGCTGGTGGACGCAGGGATCGACTATGACTCCGCGGATGTTGAGTTCATGCCCAACGTCAAGATTGAAATTGATGCGGCGACTGCGCGCACAGTGTTTGGTCTGATCGACGCGCTCGAGGACTCTGATGACGTACAAAACGTATTCACGAACTTTGATTTGTCCACCGAGGTTCAGGCTGAACTCGCAAACGACGAATAACCGCGGAGCCAGTTCGCAATGCGGATCGTAGGGATCGACCCGGGGCTCACGCGGTGTGGAGTCGGGATCGTCACAGCGCAAGCTGGGCGCCGCGTGACATTCGAGCACGTCGAGGTGCTGCACAGCGAGGCAGCCGCCACACTTCCTGCCAGGCTGCATCAGCTCGGGTCATCAATTGAACGTCTGCTTGATGGCGAGCCGCCAGCTGCGATCGCACTGGAGCGCGTGTTTGCGCAGCAAAACTTACCGAGCGTCATGGGGGTGGCCCAAATCAGCGGAGTGATCATGTTTCTTGCTGAAGAGCGTGATATTCCAGTTGCCCTGTACACACCCAACGAGGTGAAAGCTCAGGTCACCGGGTATGGAAGCGCCGAAAAGCGACAGGTCACCCGCATGGTGACGCGGTTATTGAACCTTGAGGCGCCGCCGAAGCCAGCCGATGCGGCCGACGCCCTCGCACTCGCGATCACGCATGCGTGGCATTTGGGGCGCGGTGGTACCGTAGATCGCCAGAAAGCGGGGCAGAGCACGGGACGAGAGACTCCTGCTCAGCGGGCCTGGCGCGAGGCGGAACGCGGTTCTGGGAAATCTAGACGCTAGCAATTGCGGCGACTCACGTCTGCGTATTGCGTCTTTCATGCGCGTCATCCGGTCCCGAGGAGGGTGGTGCATCGGTCTGGGCGGGATCCTCAGGCGATACCGGGGTTTGCATCGTGGGAAGCGTGATTGCGCCTGTGTAGAGCGCCTCATCAATGGCCTCTTCGACCTGGCGTTGCCGTCGCCGCTTCAAGCGGCTTAAGGCGCGTTGCTCTGGCAAGCTCCATCCGAATCGCACCGAGAGCAGCCGGAGTGCCGTGGTCACTACGATGCACACCGACCCGGCGATGAGCACGGGAGTTCCGAATGCGAGCAGGATCGTGAGAGTGGCCACACCAGCGAAACTTGCCACCGCGTAGAGCGAACCCACGTGCATGAGTGCGATGGGTATGTTCAGCATGACGTCGCGAAGCACGCCGCCCCCGACAGCTGAAACGGTGCCAATGAACATCGCTGGCACAACGGGGAGCCCGAGGGACAGCGCTTTCGTTGTGCCGAGCGCGCCCAACATGCCGATCGCAAGCGCGTCGAAGAGGGTAATGATCGGGTCGACGCGCTGCATGAGCCGTGGCAGACCCATACCGATGAAAGCCGCCGCGGTAGCCACAATAATGTAGAGGTTGTTTGAGAATGCGGCCGGTGTGACGCCGAGCAAAATGTCGCGCATGAAGCCGCCGCCGATACCGACGATGATCCCAATGACCCCGACCCCGAGCAGGTCAATCCGCTTGAAGCCCGCGGCGAACATGGCTCCCTGGACACCTCCCACACCCACTGCGATGAGGTCGGCAACGAGAGGGGTCTGGAACGATTCGTCAAGCACCGTCCTATTGTCCCGCATACTTGATGGGTGCCCCTGTATCGAGAAGAAGGCGTCGTGCTTCGTACGCACAAGCTTGGCGAAGCTGACCGAATCGTCACGCTCCTCACGCGCGGCCGCGGCCTTTTGCGCGCGGTTGCTAAGGGAGTCCGCCGTACCTCGTCTAAGTTCGGCGCCCGGCTCGAACCGTTCATGGTCGCAGACATTCAGTGTTTCGAGGGGCGCACGCTGGACACCATCACGCAGGCTTCGACGCTCGGATCGTACGGTCCGTCGATTACAAGTGATTACGAGCGCTACCGGGCAGGAAGCGTCATGGTGGAAACAGCAGAGCGGCTGAGCGAAGGTGGCCCGGCTCCTACTCAGTATGCGCTGCTCATCGGCGCACTCCGCACACTCGCGAACGGGAAGATCCATTCCGGCCTTGTACGGGACGGGTACCTGCTGCGTGCAATGGGCCTTGCCGGGTGGACACCGGGCTTCGACGACTGTGTTCGCTGCGGCGCCCCGGGCCCTCACACTCGTGTGGTCGTCCAGCTTGGTGGTGCGGTGTGCGAGAACTGCCGGGTCGCAGGAGCTCCGAAACTGGATCCTGGAAGCATGACGCTGCTCACCGCTCTTTTGAGTGGTGACTGGAACACGGCAGTCGGCTCGTCGGAACGTGAACGCGGACAGGCGGCCGGCATTGCTGCCTCCTACACTCAGTGGCACCTCGAGCGCGGACTGCGCTCGCTAAATACAGGGGGCCAGGGACGGTAGTCTGTTCCACGACGTGCGACCAGGAGGAAAGATGAAGCGAGCACCCGACGAGTTGGTGCCGGTCGACTGGACAGGCGAGACACCTCCAAACTTTGCTGGACCGGCTCCCCGGCATGTTGCCATCGTGATGGACGGCAATGGGCGATGGGCGAACCGACGGGGACTCCCTCGGGTGGAAGGGCACCGCATGGGGGAGCAGGCGCTCCTCGACGTAGTTGCAGGAGCCATTCAAGCCGGTGTCACTCATTTGAGCGTCTTCGCGTTCTCAACGGAAAACTGGCGTAGGTCACCCGATGAGGTCCGATTCTTGATGGGCTTTAACCGCGACGTCCTCCGGAGGCGCCGCGAGCAACTCAATTCATGGGGTGTGAGAATGCGCTGGGCGGGTCGGAAACCGCGACTGTGGAACTCCGTGATCAACGAACTCCGCACAGCCGAACGTGTTACCCAGCACAATTCGGGTCTGACTCTCACCATGTGTGTGAACTATGGCGGTCGGAATGAGCTCACTGATGCCATGCGTCGCATCGCAACCGACGTACAAGCCGGGCGCTTGTCACCAAACGGCATTACAGAGCGCACCATCGGGCGACACCTGTACGTGCCTGAGCTCCCCGACGTCGATTTATTCTTGCGGAGCTCAGGGGAACAGCGGACGAGCAACTTCATGCTGTGGCAGTCCGCGTATGCCGAAATGGTCTTTCTCGATACTTTGTGGCCTGATTTTGGGAGGCAGGATCTCTGGCGCGCGATCCGGGTCTACCATTCGAGAGATCGACGCTTTGGTGGGGCCGTCGATGATCCAGGCGACGACTAGCCCGTTACATTTTGATGGTGCCTCGACCACGATGAGACGGGCGGGTGGCTGACATGAGAGAATGACCTGCGTATGTCTACTGCCACACTTCCTCAAGAGTCGCGCACGCCGCGCGATTCATCACCGGTTCAAGACCGGCTCCGTATCGGGCCACTGACGCTCGATGTGCCCGTTGTGCTCGCACCCATGGCCGGAATCACAAACACTGCGTTTCGTCGTCTCTGCCGTGAGTACGGTGCAGGGCTTTACGTGAGCGAAATGATTACGAGCCGGGCGCTCGTTGAACGTACGCCCGGCTCCCTGCGTCTCATCAAGCATCACGAGAGCGAGACACCTCGTTCGATCCAGCTCTACGGTGTTGACCCCAAGACGGTCGCGGAAGCTATTCGCTTTCTCGTCGATCAGAACCTTGCGGACCACATCGACCTGAACTTCGGGTGCCCGGTGCCTAAGGTGACACGGAAAGGTGGGGGAGCGGCGCTCCCCTGGAAGAGTGACCTGTTTCGGGCCATCGTCGAACAGGCCGTACGCGCGGCAGACGATGTACCCCTCACGATCAAGATGCGCAAGGGCATCGACGCAGACCACCTCACGTACATTGAGTCCGCAAAGGCCGCAGAGGATGCCGGTGTGGCAGCCATCGCATTGCACGGACGTACCGGGAATGAGTTCTACTCTGGTCAGGCTGACTGGTCTGCGATCGCCAACCTGAAAGAAACCATCACGAGTGTTCCGATCCTCGGCAACGGCGATATCTGGTCCGCTGATGATGCTATTCGTATGGTGCGCGAGACCGGATGTGACGGCGTTGTGGTCGGACGCGGGTGCTTAGGTCGTCCATGGCTCTTTGGCGACCTCGCAGCAGCGTTTCGAGCTGAAGCTGGCGAGTTGAGCTGGGACGACGCGAACGCCGCGATTGCGAAGCCTCCGCTCGGAACGGTCACAGCAGCACTTCGGCGCCACGCGGAGTTGCTCGTCGAATTCTTTGACGGAGATGAAGCTCACGCCTGCCGTGATATTCGAAAGCACGTCTCCTGGTATTTCAAAGGCTATGGGGTCGGTGGCGACACACGTCGCGCTCTCGCTGCGGTCGAGTCGCTCGACCACATGGACGAGCTCATTGCGACGCTAGACCTGTCAATGCCATACCCGGGTGAGGGTGCCGAAGGTCCACGTGGCCGGGCGGGAAGACCAAAACGACCCATTTTGCCGCAGGGTTGGCTCGACAGTCGCACCAGCGACAGTGTCGACTACAGTGAGCTCGCCGAAGCCGAGCGAGACGATTCTGGTGGCTGACACACAACTGCCCGAGGGGTATGAACCGCGAGATGCTGAACGGTTCGTCACGGAACATCACCGATCGACACGTAGTGACTTCGCTCGAGATCGAGCACGCGTGCTGCACTCGAGCGGCTGGCGGAGGCTAGCCGCAAAAACTCAGGTGCTTAGCCCGACAGCCGGCATCGACTTTGCGCGGAACCGCCTGACGCACTCCCTTGAAGTGGCTCAAATCGGGCGAGAGCTCGCGGTCGCACTCGGTCTTGCACAAGATCTCGTCGATACCGCATGTCTGGCGCATGATCTCGGTCACCCTCCGTTCGGGCACAACGGTGAGAAAGCGTTGCACGCCTGGATGGCGAATTTCGGTGGGTTCGAAGGGAACGCGCAGACTCTCCGCGTGCTCACGCGGTTGGAGCCCAAACGCCACGATGCCGATGGTCAGAGCGTAGGAATGAATCTCACGCGAGCGACACTCGATGCGAGCTGCAAGTATCCCTGGAGCCTCGCTGAGGCAGCTTCTGGCAGTATGAAGTTCGGGTACTTTCTTGATGATGCACCAGTGTTTACATGGCTACGTGATGGCGCTCCAGACCGCCAGAAATGTGCAGAAGCACAGGCCATGGATCTTGCCGATGACATTGCTTACTCGGTACACGACTTTGAAGATGCCGTGTTTAGCGATCACATTGATCCGGAGATCTTGACGTCTCGCTCGGGTCATGACTCGTTGATCCGCGCCGTCGAGGAGTGGGCAGGCGGTGAATACACTCGTGATGAGCTTGGTGCAGCATTTGATCGGATCTCGACAGTAGACACGTGGCTCACGAGCTGGGACGGCTCACGCAGCGACCAGGCGCAACTTAAGAACTTTACGAGCGAAATGATCGGGCGCTTCGCCCGGTCTGCAATCCACGAAACCCTTGAAGCCGCCGATGGGAATCCGCTTGCGCGGTACGGGGCCCAAATGATCGTGCCACTCGAAGTGAGGGCCGAGATTGCAGTGCTAAAAGGCATCGTCGCGGCATTCGTTATGGCGAGCGGACGACGCCAACCGACCTACCGACGACAGCGCGAGCTGCTCACAGATCTGCTCGATGCACTCTGGACCACCGAAGATTTAGAACTTGAGCCGGCTTTCGCAGCTGATTTTCGAGCAGCCGGGTCAGAGGAGGATGCGCGCCGCGCCATCGTAGATCAGGTCGCATCTCTCACCGATCAGTCCGCAATCTCCTGGCACAGTCGGTTGTGCCAGGTACCGCTCGTCTGAGGCCTGGTCCACGGGGATAGACTCTTGTCCATGGCAGGTCGGATTCGTACGAGCGACGTCGAAGAGGTGAAACGGCGCACGAATCTTGCCGACCTCGTGAATGATTACGTAACGTTGAAGAACGCCGGCATCGACTCAATGAAAGGGCTGTGTCCCTTTCACGATGAACGTAGTCCGAGCTTCCACGTGCGACCCGCACTTGGCTACTACCACTGCTTTGGGTGCGGGGAATCGGGCGACGCATTCACATTCCTGCAGCGGATGGACCATCTGACGTTCGCTGAGTCAGTTGAGCGACTTGCGGCTCGCATGAATTACGTTCTCAGTTACGAAGAAGGGACTGATCGACGAGAAGACGGTCCAAACCGTGCACGACTGCTGGCAGCGAACCAGTCCGCAGCTGCATTTTTCGTGGCTGAGTTGGGCCAGGAGGGTGGAGCGACCGCGCGCGAGTTTTTAAGCGCCAGAGGCTTCGACGAAGAGGCATGCGCAAAGTTTGGTGTCGGGTACTCGCCGCAGTCTTGGAACAGCCTGATGAACCACCTCGCCGCTCTGGGATACACACGCGAAGAACTTGTTCAAGCGGGGCTCGTGTCGGAGGGACGCAGAGGGATATACGACCGCTTCAGAGGCCGGGTCATGTGGCCAATCCGGGATACCAGCGGTCAAACTCTCGGGTTTGGCGCACGCCGACTGTATGAGGATGACCAGGGCCCGAAGTACTTGAACACTCCCGAAACACCCGTTTATCATAAGTCGCAGGTGTTGTACGGCCTCGATGTGGCGAAGCGAGCAATCTCGCGCGGGCACCAAGCCGTCGTGGTTGAGGGATACACCGACGTGATGGCCTGTCACCTCGCTGGGGTCGAAACAGCAGTCGCAACCTGTGGCACGGCATTCGGTAAAGATCATATCGCCGTGCTCCGTCGCATCATGGGTGACGACAGCGCCTCGGAAGTGATCTTCACGTTCGATCCTGATGAGGCGGGCCAGAAAGCGGCGCTCAGGGCGTTCAGTGAGGAGAAGCGCTTCACTGCACAGACTTATGTTGCCGTGGCACCCGATGGACTCGACCCGAGTGACTTACGGCAACACCGTGGTGACGAGGCGGTTCGGGAACTCTTCACTCGTAAAGTGCCTCTCTTTGAGTTTGCACTGCGCCAAGCGGTGTCCCGCTTTGACCTCAATAGTGTGGAGGGGCGGGTTGCGGCGCTCCGTGAGGCTGCTCCCATCATTGCAGCGATCAAGGATCCCTCACTGTGCCCGGGGTACACCCGCGAACTGGCACGAATGCTGGGATCAGAGCTTCGTGAAGTGCAACACGCAGTCCGCACCGCAGAATCACGTCCCCTGCCCACTGCTCACACGGGAACGAGACACTCGGCTCCACAACATTCTTCATCACACGGGCATGCCGGAGAGTCGAACAGGATTGACCAGCTTCACGAGGAAGATCGGCAGGCCCCTCGAATCTCACTGGCGGCTCTTCCGAACAACCCGCAGGTCTGGCTTGAACGTGACGCCCTAATGGCCATCTTGCAGCAGGGTGCTGCCATCGGATCTGACCTTATTGCACAAGCAGTAACGGTACAGGTGAGTGAGGGGAACCTGCGGGTGGTGCGCACGGCCATCGCAGCAGTGCTACAGGCCACAGAAGCGGGAAGTAGCGCAGATGTTGGCGGAGAAAAGTGGGTTTCTCAGATTCTGGAGGCCGCGCCCGAAACTCACCGTGGGCTCATCCGCGAATTGGCGATGGCCCCGATGCCGCAGCGGCGACCCGAACAGCTTGTGGCATACGCAAAAGACGTTGTAATTTCACTCCTTGATCGCGACCTCCAGGCGCTCAAGGGCGAACTCGTTACACGTATGCAGCGGATTGGAGATCCAAGTGATGAGGGGTCGAGACGTATTCAAGAACAGCTAGTGCTGCTCGAATCGGCACGAAGAGGTCTGCGGGAGACTGCATAAGACGAGTGGTGTAAATATCGGGCCATTCCGATGCGCCTCAGGCTCATAGGTATGTGGTGTCATAGGCTACTTTTACTCGCGCACGGAACGTGTACGGCGGGTGTACCCCCGCACGAAACACTGAGAAGGAGATGCCGAATTGGCCCACCCCACAGTTGATGCAGACCCCGCGGTTAGAGTCTCAGACCTCTCACTGGCGTATCCTGCCCACGCGGGGGGGAAATCATTCCACGCGGTCGAGGGCGTGAGCTTTGATCTCAAGCAGGGCGATGTACTTGCACTTCTTGGGGAGAGTGGTTCGGGGAAGTCCACGCTCATGCGCTTTTTGGCTGGGCGTGCGAATGACGTCAGTGAGAAATCAGCGCGTATCCGAGCAACAGGTGGCGAAGCTCACGTGTTGGACGTTGGCATGCGCCGACTCGGACGTCGGACGCGGTCTCGACTCACAGCATATGTGGGGCACCTTTCTCAGGAGGCGGGAGCCACCTTGCCCCCTGACATGAATGTTGGCGACATCTTGTTCGAACCGATTTCCGAGCGGACAAAGAACTTTGATCGCGAACAGCTTGGCGAACAAGTCGCGGAGATGATGGAACTTGTCGCGCTTCCTCTGAGCAAGCTGCAGGACTTCCCGTATGAACTCTCAAAAGGGCAGCGCCAACGCGTTGCGGTGATGCGCTCGCTAATGCTCGACCCTCCCGTACTGTTCGCAGACGAACCCACACTCGGTGTTGATGCGAATAACCGCCCAAAGATTGTTGAGCTGTTGCAGTGGTACCGGAAACGCAGCAATGCGGCGGTGGTGCTCATTAGTCACGACATTCGCATGCTCGAAGCACTCGTTCAAGACGTGCTCGTACTGCAAGAGGGCAGACTGATTGGCCAGGGTGACATCAACGACATCTTTCGGCAGGCTGACCACGGGTATGTGCAGCGACTCGCGCAGGCCTTACGCGCCACCGCATACGACGAAATCGCTGAGGAGTAGTTGGGCAACTGAGTCGCGGCACCGTCTGTCAACGAAGTCGCGACTCAGGACAATGGAGGGGATGACGGGAATCGAACCCGCGTAGCCAGTTTGGAAGTTTCCCCAAACCCTCATATTGACTTGTGCGTAATCACGCGGTTTCCCGCATGATTACAACGATCTGAGGCTATCACACCACTACACCGAGCTACACGAAAAGACACGCTTTTACAGGTGTTAGTTCCACGTTATTCCACGCGCTTGCGCATAGTGGGCAGTGTGTTTACGATCCTGCACATGCGACAGACGACGTTTCAGTGCCCGGTTGAATGGTGCCGCGAGGGCATGCACGGAGAACACGGTGAGCCGCCGGATGAGTGGGTGCACGAGGGCACTCGCGACCTGCTGCCGTTCGCATTGGAGGGTGGCATCGAGCAGTACCTCGGTTTGCCGGCGAGCTACCACGTATACGGCACAGTCGGTATTGGCTTCACGAGCAACGAGCTAGCAGCCGCAGCGGATCAGCTCGCGCAGGCTGCGCAGGTGTTGCGGGCGCGAGCTGCTGAGTTGGAGGTGCTGGAAGATGCACACTCGTGATTGGGCTGCCGCTCGGGAGATGTTCGAGGCAGCACAGCAGGCCGCAGGGTTAGCGGCGACTACAGCCGAGCGGCAGGGCCGGATCGTACAGCGATTCGGCCAGCTCACCGGCCGGCCGCCGTGGGAAGTGAGCAGCCGTGAGGTAGTCGCCTACTTGGATGCGCACCCGGGCAGCGTGCGCACGGTCAAGACAGCACGGCAGACGTTGCGGGCGTTCTACCGGTGGGGCATGGCTCACGGCTTCATGAGTCAGCAACCCGTACCTGAGCCGGCACCGGTCACGAGGTATCGGCTCGCGGATCAGTGGCAGGATGCACTCGGCGCGTTCGAGCGCGCACAGGCACACGCGAGCATAACTGCGGCGAGTGTGCGGCTACGTGTCAAGCACCTCACCCGCTTTGCTGCGGCGTGCGGTCTCGGCCCGTGGGAGGTGACCGTAGACACCGTGCGTGAATGGTTAGAGTCACTCACCGTGACGGATCACACGCGACGCGCAAACCGCACGAGCCTGCGCGCGTTCTACCGCTGGGCCTACCGCGAGGGGCGAGTAGTCGCCGATCCGACTGAGCAGCTGAGCAGTCGTTTACGGAAGCTCGGCGTGCCGGCGCAATGGGCACCCGAGGTCGAGGCGTACACGATCCACTTGCGCGCCGGTGGCCGGCAAGAAACTACGATCGACACCCACGCCGATATTCTCGGCCGCTTCGCACGAGAGCATTCGAGCCTCGGACCCTGGGAAGTGTCAGCAGATGACTTGATGCTGTGGACCGGGCGCAAACGCTGGAAGTCAGAGACACGCAGACACGCACGCATGCAGCTCATCAGCTTCTACCGGTGGGCCGTCACCACCGGCCGCACTGACAGCAACCCGGCCGAGGCGCTCCCCTCAGTGCCCGCAGCACCGCCGGCACCACGGCCCGCACACGATCATGAATATCGAACTGCGCTCGACGCAGCACCCGATCGGGAACGGCTCGCGATCCGGCTTGCGGGCGAGCTGGGGTTACGCTGCGCAGAGGTGGCACAAGTGCATACGGGGGACGTGCAGCCCGCCAGTGCCGGTGGGTGGACACTCACCGTGCGAGGCAAGGGGCAACGCACGCGGCAGCTACCCCTCCCGGTGTCGCTTGCCACCGTACTGCGCGATCGTGAGGCCGGCTTCGTCTTTCCCGGCCAAGACGCTGGGCACCTCTCACCCCGCTATCTGAGCAAGCGGGTATCTGAGCTACTCCCGCCAGGCGTGACTATGCACGCACTCCGGCACCGCTTCGCGACTCGGGCGTATAACGTCAACCGCGATGTGTTCACCGTGCAGCAGTTGCTCGGGCATGCATCACCGGCGACTACGCAGCGCTATGTACTTGTAGAAGACACTGCCAAGCGTCAGCTTGTGGAGCTACTCGCAGCAGAGTGAGCAGTGACCGATGGTGCCGTGTAGTAGGCAGCGTGTAGGGTTATCCGCAGGCGGCCAAGGGCCGCAGCTTGGTGCTATCTAAAAGCGGCAGGTAAGTAGTAGCGCGCATCTGTAAGTGATTGCGACTTTCAGCTGCGATCAGCCTTTTTTATGGTCGAGAAAAAACGGACAGGCAGGCGCGAGATGTCCAGCGGGTCGCTAACTTAAAAAGCGAGCGGGCGAAATCTACGTTCACCGCTGTTGCTGTGTATATGCGTCACATGCGTCACAAGCGTCACGATCCGCATAATCTTGCGGCTAAATCAGTGACACTTACACGACTCCAAAGCGTCACACCAAGTGTCACCACCACGCCACAGCGCGGGTACACCGTGAGGAATACCCGCGCCGCGTGACGCTTGTGACACTTGGTGACACTTACCCCGGTGCCTCATCCTGGGCTGCCGGGAGGTATCGAACAAACGCATCATCGAACTCTGATCGCAAATAGTAGCGCTGTGAGTTCGAGCGCCTGGGCCGGATGCCGTACGGCTTGAGCAGTGAGGCGAGGCGGTGCCCGCTCAGCTCATATTCTTTCCACCGTGAGTCTTCGATACTGCGCAGATGTTCGAGCAGCGCAGTAGTGGGCAGCTGTTCAGACTTCATCAGTGTGAGCACATTACGCACATCAGCCAACAGTTCGATACCCTCGGACGATTCACTATCTGCCCCGGCCGCCTCGGTCACCAGATAGGTGGCAGCAGCTCGGGCAGTCTGTGGCCAGTGCCCACCGGCGAGGTCGGCGATCGTGAGCAGTGGCTCCCACACATCAGCCGGCCGGTCATCGATAGTTGTCTCGGGGATATGATGCTCGGCTTCCGCTCGCCGTGCACCGGCCCACCGGGCCGCACGATCCCGCAATACGTGCAGCCGCTCGGCTTCCCGCAGCCGGTAGCGTGCGACCTCATCAGTTGGCCGCCGGCGTCGCAGCCGCAGCACCACGGCACGATCCATGATCGTATCTGGCAGCGCACCGATCGCAGCGAGCACGGCAGGCGCGAACGTATCGAACGCGGCTACCTCGTGCTTTGGTCCCACGGTGCGCAGTGCGGGGGTTCCTTTTTGGAAGCCGGCATTGAGCAGGCCGCGCAGGTCTTCATTCTGCTCGGCCTTAGTGCGGGTTCCAAACACCGTATCGGCTTCGTCGAGGATGATTGTCGGCGGGTGCTCGGGATCATCACCGATTGATCGATACAGCGCGGCCGTGCTCGCGTTCGCTGACACGAGCGGCTGGGCGACAAGCTCTCTCAGGATATCGAGCGTGCGTGTCTTCCCACTTTGCTTCTCAGCACTCGTGACCACGAGACGCGGGGCGTACCGGAAGACTCCCGAATAATGCGTGTACGCACTGAATAGTGCCAGGGCCACGTAATGGTGTGGTGTCTGTTGCACGGTGTAGTGCTGGAAGATGCCACGCATCAAGTCGAGGATACTCACACCGTCTTCCGGCTCGGGCACAGCCGAGGGTACGCCGGCGCTCATGAGGTGCTCCGTTCGGTTCGCAGCGCGCTATTGATGGTTTGCCACGCTTCCGAATCGGAGAGGCCACTATGTTGCGCAGCCTCCGCGAGTAGATCAAACGTCGGCCGAGGGTGCCCGTCTCGGACCGCTTGGCAGGCGGCCCAGAATAGGCGTGCGTTGCGGTTCCCCTCGGCAGCTGCGGCCACGTGTTGCGCGAGTTTGCCGGCCCGCTTTGCCAGTTTGGCCTGCGTGTCTCTGCCGTTGTTACCGGTATGTAGTGGTGTGTACTCAGCCCGTTTGGGGGCAGGTGGCTGTAGCAGAGTGAGCAGTGATTGGGGGAGCGGTGCGGGGTGCTGCCCGCTTCCCCATTGGTAGGGCTGCCCAGTGTCGGGGTGCATCGAGGGTGGCATGACGCAGTACCCGCTTTCGGTCTTCACATCGATTCCCTCGGGGAGCCGGCGCGCTGAGAGCCGGCCGCCGGGGTGCCGATAGTAGAGATGCCGGCCGCCGTCGCCTCGGCCGGAATACACGGTGAGGGTTTCCGGCAGTGGCCCACCGTGGGCAGCTTCGAGGTGATTGAGTGTGCCGCCGTTGCGCGGGTCGAGGTCGAGCACCATTAGATGCCCGGGCACTCGTGCGCCGATATTGTGCTGCGCCCTCCCGGCCCACCACTGCCGCACTTGGTCAGGGTTTGCGCTCGCGTCTTTCACACCGTGCCGTGTCAGCGGTATCTTTCCCCGTAGGGGCAGGATTCGCCAGCCGGCAGCGGCCAACGAGAGCGCATCTTGGATCGTTGCCACTAGTTACACCTCCCTGCGTAGCTTCGGGCGGCTGTGGGTCTGCCACCACGGGGGCAGGACGTCACGGTCGATCATGCGGCTTATCGTGTCGCGTACTTCGCGTCGGGTGAATTGAGCGCGATGGGTGTTCGACTGGGCCACCTCGGTATTAAGTGATGAGAGGCCGAGCTTGCTCGTGGGACGCGCCGTCACGGTGCTTGGCAGCGCCGCTGCCGCACGGCCGAGCAACAGCACGGCAAGGCGGAGCGGTTCGCGTTCATGTTCGGCAAGCAGGTGTTCCCAGTACTTCATGCGCTGGATCGCGTCGAGGTCGCCGAGGGGTTCAGAAATATGGCTGAGGCCGTGTTGCGGTGTCATCGGGTCACCTCCACGCCGGCGGGCCGAGTGTGGTCGGCGACGTAGGCGGCCAGGTCATCAGGGTGTACGCGCACGAGCCGACCGATCTTTACCGTCGGGAGCTGGCGAGTATAGACAAGCTTCTGGGCGAGTCGTTCGGTGATGCCGAGCCGCTCGGCGACCTCGGGGATTGTGAGCAATGTTTCGGGTACGACTGCCCGATTATTGGGGTTCATGATGGTGTTTCCGACACGCTGGGAGGTGATCGGAGCGGCCGCAAGAGCGGCCGAGGTGCTTGCCTAGCAACGTTGCGCAGCAGGGCACGCCGCAGCGTGCCTAGAGTGGTGATTCGTGCCCGTAGTGCGGGCGTCTACTCAGAGCTAGGGAAGCATGAGTGCCGACGGGGCACCGGGTGCGAGGTCGAGCGAGCGGGTCAGCCGCACGAGCTGCGGCCTCGGGGGTTCGCTGCGGCGTTCGATCGACTCAGCAGTGAGCACAGATTCGACGGTATGGAGCGCGGCGAGGTCGGCGCGGTACTGGAACACATGCAGCCACCGGGCAGCATGGTGGAGTAGCTCAAGCAACTGGGTGAGCAGTTGCCGAATGATCGCGCGACGTCGCGCGGGTGTCGCACCGTTTCGGAGTTCGGTGTCGATCGTGTCGAGGTCATCAATCGACGTTGTGTCTTCGCGGGCCAGTCGGACCACGAGACGGTGCACCGGGTCGCGCATTTCATCAAGCTCGGCGAGTGCTGCGCGCCGGATCGCTTCGGAGCGGGCAGCTGTGCGCTCGTGACGTTCATATGCTTGCGCTAATGCTGCATAGGATGCGGCGGCTTGTGCGGCTTTGCGTGCGTGCGGTGCAGCTGCCCGCGTGAGCGGTGCGGAGATTGCTTCGAGTTCACGTGCGAGGGCGACTGTGGATGCAAGTGTGCCCGGCAGCTTCGGCAGTGTGTGCATTCTGTTCACCCTCTCGTGTAGGTCGGTGATTCGTGGTGATAGGTCGTGTTTCGAGTATGCACAGCGATAGTGGCATCCGAAAATATTGCGGCGTGTTGGGGAAGCGGTACAGAATCGTGCATTGCTGCATATTCGGCGTGTTTCATTGTGCGTGACACTTGGGGTGACGCATTGCGGCTGGCCGAGTGTCACGCATCTTGCGGCATGCTGGTGCGGATAGTGACACTCGTGACGTTTCTACGCATTGGGCAGCGGGGGAGCGTAGAGCGCATTGAGGCGGTCGGCAAGAATACGGTCGCCGTCATCGGCCGCGTGGGCATAGATGGAGGCGGCCCGCATGGTGGAGTGCCCGAGCCGGTTCTGTACTTCGCGCACGCTTGCGCCGGCCGTGTAGGCGAGTGTTGCACCGGTGTGCCGTAAGTCGTGCCACCGCAGGTCTGGGCGGTCGGCGACAAGCCGTGCCCGCTGGTAGGCGTGAGTGAGGCGGCCGCGCGTGATCGGTAGGCCGCGTGAGCTGGTGAACACGAGTGCAGTCTGCTCACGGCCGGTGTGTGTCTGCATATGGTCGCGCAGCACCTCGGCTACAAACGGGGGGAGGTGGACGGTGCGCCGTGAACTGTGTGTCTTTGGCTTCGTAAACCGCACCGCTTCACCTGGCAGCTCCACGAGTGCACGTTCCACGCGCACGGTGCCGGCATCGAGGTTGACGTGCTTACGTGCGAGGCCGAACAGCTCCCCGAATCGGAGTCCGCTCCATGCCGCTACGATCACCGCAGCTGCGAGGTGGGCAGGCATCGCTGCAGCGATCGTCCCGACCTCGGCGGGGGTCGCAGTCGGCCGTTCTTTTGCGTACACGATCCCACCGCCTTTGATCTGGCAGGGGTTCGACGGGATGAGGCCGTCTTTCACCGCATCGTTGAGGATCGCGCGGAGCACTGTGTATGCGCCGGCAGTCGTTGCAGCTCCCGGGTCTGCACTATCGTCTTGAATCTCAGTAACGGTTGGCTGTTCTTCGGGACTGCCCGCTTGCTTCCATGCAGTGAGCACCGCTTCGGGAAGCCGGCCAGTGAGAGGCACATCGATACCGTGCGAGGTGGCCCAAGCTCGGGCGGGGTGGCGCCGCTTCATGCGGAGTGAGTAGTCGCGGCGTTCGGCGATCCGTTCCCGCACAGTGGTGAGCACCGCAGCGCGCCATGCGCGAACTGTGGCCGGCGTAATCTCCCCGAGGGGCAGTAACCCGAGTTCGATGCCGCGCGGCGCTCCCAGTTTCGGGAGGATGTGGAGGTGCACCATGCGCTGGTAATGCTCAGCAGTGCGGGGCGACAGATCGACGCGAGCAGCAAGCCAGTTGTGCACGTACTCGGCGAGCGTCTCCCGACCAAGACGCGGATCGTGCCAGGTGCCGCGAGCACGGTCGGAACGCTCGGCAGCGAGCCAGTCGTAGGCGGCTGCTTTAGTGGGGAACGTGTGCGGTGCTTTGAACTGGGCACCGTCTCGGAAGTAGCGTGCGCGGTAGCGGCCGCTGGGGAGCTGTTCGACACTGCCGAGTGAGTCGCGATTGCGCTTCGCAGCGGGCTTGCGGGGCGTGCGTTGGGTAGTGGTGTGCATGGTCTTTCCCTCATGTTCAGCAACGCGCTATTCCACGTTGTTCCACGAGAGGGCTTGAACTCACTCCCAGAGCAGATACTGCTCGGGCCATACTTCCGCATGATTCTGCGGTTAGATGACCAGAGGGGATGACGGGAATCGAACCCGCGTAGCCAGTTTGGAAGACTGGGGCTCTAC
>JBQDBM010000034.1:0-19843 GCA_052090925.1 Leucobacter sp.
CCGGTGGTGTGCCCGATGCGATCCATGAGCTCTTCCGCGAGCTTGTCGAGCTCTGGCAGGTAATTATTGCGTTTGCGCATCTCGAGACGAATCGCGGTATTGGCGCGGCGGGCCTCTTCGGGGGTCGTGGCTGCTGCCCGAGACCTCCGCGCGAGCTCTCGGTGCAGGCCTACGAGAGACTCGAGTGCCTCGTCACTGAGTGTGCGCGGCGAACGCACGTGGGGGAGATGTAACTGCGTGTAGACGGGGAGCGCCTGAGACCGCTCGAGCTCGATTTCCATGGCACTGCGTTTGTCGGGGGCCTCTCCGCTCAGTAACTCTGCGGGATCAATGCCGAGCTCACGCGCGATCCCCTGTAGCAGGGTGAGCCGTGGTTCGCGATGGCCATTTTCGATGAGGGAGAGCTGGCTCCCCACGACGCCGACAATCTCTCCGAGCTGATCGAGCGTGAGTCCCGCTCTGGTGCGGAAGTGCCGAATGCGTCTACCGAGCACCATTCTGTCTATATCAGTGGGGTTGAATGATGAACCCGTTTCGAGCGCCATAATTTTACTATACGGCAAGAATCGTAAATCTTTACATTGAATTTGGTGTTATTGTCACCAAATGTTGACAGAGAATGGTGTTAAGCCCAATTCTTGACCGAAGAGGAACCTCGTATGAGTAATGCCACTCTTGATACCCCAGCACGAACCACCATAGTTTCAGGTTCGGAGCGGGTACTTGATTACGCGAATACCGAGAATGAGGAAGTGCTGCAGTGGGTCGCAGAAGTTGCCGACCTCACCAAGCCCGAAGCTGTGGTGTGGTGTGACGGCTCCCAGGATGAGTGGGATCGCCTGACCGCCGAACTTGTGAGCACTGGCAGTCTGATCCCACTCAATCAAGATCTACGGCCGGGGAGCTTCCTCGCGCGTTCACATCCCGAAGATGTGGCGCGAGTCGAAGACCGCACATTCATTTGCTCAGAGAACGAGAGCGACGCAGGCCCGACCAACAACTGGCGCGAGCCTGGTGCCATGAAGGCCGAGTTAACCCCGTTGTTTGATGGAGCAATGCGCGGACGTACCATGTACGTCGTCCCGTTCTCGATGGGACCGGTCGGCGGCGCCATTACGCAGCTCGGTATCGAGATCACGGACTCCCCATACGCGGTGCTCAATTTGAGGATCATGACTCGTATGGGTCAAGCCGCGCTCGATGGCATCACCGCTGGTACGCAGTGGGTGCGCACCGTCCATTCGGTAGGTGCACCGCTCGAAGCGAACGAGCAAGACGTTGCGTGGCCGTGCAACGACACCAAGTACATCACTCACTTCCCCGAGACCCTCGAAGTGTGGTCGTACGGTTCAGGCTACGGGGGGAACGCACTGCTCTCAAAGAAGTGCTTCGCACTGCGTATCGCGAGTGTCATGGGCCGAGATGAGGGATGGCTCGCTGAGCACATGTTGCTCATCAAGCTCACCAACACCGACACGGGCCGCGCCTACCACCTCTCGGCGGCGTTTCCGTCAGCCTGTGGCAAGACGAACCTTGCGATGCTCCAGCCCACGATTCCCGGGTGGAGCGTCGAGACAATTGGCGATGACATCGCGTGGCTGCGCCCCGGTACTGACGGGCGGCTCTACGCCATCAACCCTGAGGCCGGCTTCTTTGGAGTCGCACCAGGC
Organism: Leucobacter sp.; assembly: GCA_052090925.1. Classification (GTDB taxonomy): domain Bacteria; phylum Actinomycetota; class Actinomycetes; order Actinomycetales; family Microbacteriaceae; genus Leucobacter. The sequence goes on from JBQDBM010000034.1 coordinate 1,671, forward strand.
ACGGGAGAGTCGACCAACCCGACTGCGATGTCGACGCTCTGGGGGAACACGATCTTCACGAACGTTGCACTCACCGATGACGGTGACGTGTGGTGGGAGGGGAAGAGCGATGAAGTCCCCGATCACCTGATCGATTGGAAGGGTGAGGACTGGACCCCTGCGGCAGGGCGCCCGGCCGCGCACCCGAACTCTCGCTTTACCGTGCCGATTCAGCAAACCCCCACACTGGCAACTGAGTGGTACGAGCAGCACGGGGTCCCGATCGATGCGATCCTGTTTGGTGGGCGACGCGCTACCAACGTGCCGCTGGTTGCCCAGTCGCGCTCGTGGGAACACGGCGTATTCGTCGGTGCGACGATCTCTTCGGAGAAGACCGCGGCCCAAGAGGGGACCGTTGGCGAGCTCAGGCGAGATCCGTTCGCAATGCTCCCGTTCTGCGGATACAATATGGCGGACTACTGGGGTCACTGGCTCCGGATTGGGGAGGATCTCGGGGAGCAAGCGCCCAAGATCTTCCAAGTGAACTGGTTCCGCAAGGGCGCAGACGGTCGCTTCCTCTGGCCAGGGTTCGGTGAAAACTCCCGTGTGATCGACTGGGTCATCCGTCGCATCGATGGTGATGTTGTTGGGCGGGAAACTCCGGTCGGCATCGTCCCTGCGGGTGGGGAGCTGAATCTTGACGGTATCCACGTGGCTCCCGACGACCTTGAAGAGTTGTTCTCCATCGATCAGGATTCGTGGCTCGCAGAGGCGGATCTCACTGAGGATTTCTTCTCACAGTTTGGTGACCGCGTGCCAGAGCAGCTGACCGAACAACTCGAACTGCTGAGGGAGCGTTTGCGACGCATCTAAACCAGCCGCCGGACATCGCCCGGCCCCATAGACTGTGGACCCTGAGTTCTGCCCAGCGCAGGGTCCACAACATGACAGTGAGCCCCGAGTTCTGCCCAGCTTCGGGGCTCACTTAATCTTCCCCATGGTGGGGTGGGAATGCTCAAGATGCGACGGCACGCGAGCAGTCCACGGACACAGGACCACTGTTGCGATTTCAACTGCGATGCCGCTATCTACCTATGACCGATACTCGGACCAAACAGAAGCGTCCCCGTTACAGGTTGTAGGGGGCCTTATTCTTGTCTCCCTTGTCGGGGTGACGGATCAACGCCGGGTCTGCTTGACCTTTCCGTGGGTCCACTTCGTCAGTGTCTGCCTCTGTGGCGTCTGCTTCTGTGGCACCGTCAAGGACCGGCTCATCAGTGGCTTCTTCTGGTTCCTTATTTTCTTTGTTCTCATTCATGTGGTCACGATACGTGAGGGAGAGTCTCGTATCAATCATCTAACTCACAGCCCGGACGAACTAGGGCTAAAACACGGAGCAAGTCCCAGGCTGACCCATAAGCTATCCAGGCCAGGTTGGGCTGATGCGGGACGCGGCGGTGCTTTGGTCCCCCTACTGGGATTCGAACCCAGACTGGATCGATTTTAAGTCGACTGCCTCTGCCGGTTGGGCTATAGGGGGTGGCGCGTGAGTCCGCATTGGTACGCACAAGAATTCAGTCTACCGAGGGTGCGCCCCCTGCGAGTAACTGAATCAGCGACTGAGGGGTGAGCCGGTCAGACTGTGCACGGCTCTAGGCGTCCACTTCAAGGTGGCGGAGCACGGAGGTCACCCTTTGTCTCTGTTCCGTCGAGAGGCCCTGGATGGGTAACGGCAGGCTGCGCTGCGTCACCAGCCCCAGCTGCTCCGCAATGGCAGCGACCACACGCAGGCTGCCACCAAAATCGCGAAAGAGATCCCAGAGTGGCGAGAGACGTTCGGATTCTGCGAGCCCGTCTGCAGTGCGCCCATTCTCGACTGCTCGCATGATCCGTAGTGCAGGGGCAGGAAGAGTGCCACCAATCACCGAGTACCACGCATCACATCCGGCAGCGAGTCCTGTCGCCGCGACGGCGTCCCCCGAGATACCGATGGTGATGTGTGGTGGCACCACCGTTCGAATCGAGTTGACGTGTTCCCGAGCACGCTGGAGGTCAACTGAGACACCGGGGATTTTAATGGAGGCGATGCCCGGCAGCTCAGCGATTCGGCCATAGAGTTCTGGGGTGAATGTGAAGTGGGTCGTGCCCGGATTATCGTATACGACAACAGGTAACTCGGAGTGTGCCGTTGCCGCCCGAAACAACTGGAATACATCGTTATCCGTGAGCGGCTGATACGTCATCGGCGCCAGCAGCACTCCCGATGCACCTGCATTCTCTGCCCGCCGAATGTTCTCAAGCACGTGTGAGGTGCGAAGCGCCCCCACACCGACAAACACTGGAGTATTTCCAGCATGTTGTACCGCTACATGTGCTGCTCGCGCGCGCTCCTCCAGGGTGAGGTACGCATACGAGCCGGTAGAGCCCAGCGCAGTAATTGAATCGACGCCCGCATGTGCCAGACGTTCAATCAATCCCGCGAAGGCGCGCTCATCGACAGTATCGTCAGCGAGCGGAGTGAGAGGAAATGCGCTGAGGCCAGTAAACACAGAGTGAGGGTCCGTGTTAGAGGATTTTATCGAGGAACGACTGCGTACGCTCCTCTTGTGGGTTCGAGAAGAGATCGTCAGGATCTCCCTGCTCGACAACGACTCCCTCATCCATGAATATGACGCGGTCACCCACCTCACGAGCAAAACCCATCTCGTGTGTCACGACCACCATCGTCATCCCCTCGTCAGCAAGGGTCTTCATCACCGCAAGCACGTCGCCGACGAGCTCGGGATCGAGAGCGGATGTGGGCTCATCAAACAGCATCACTTTCGGTTCCATTGCAAGCGCTCGCGCGATCGCGACGCGCTGCTGTTGGCCACCGGAAAGCTGCGCAGGGTACGCCGTTTCTTTCTCTTCCAACCCCACCTTTGCCAGTAGTGCTCGCCCACGCTCGAGGGCAGCCGCCTTATTGAGGCCACGCACCTTCATTGGTGCAAGCATGATGTTCTCGATCACAGACTTGTGCGGGAACAGGTTGAACTGCTGGAACACCATCCCGATCTCAGTGCGTACCTCATCGATGTTCACGTTCTTGCCCGTGAGGCTCGTGCCATCAACGATGACCTCACCACCGGTGATCTCTTCCAGCATGTTCAAGCATCGCAACAGCGTGCTTTTCCCGGACCCAGACGGCCCGATGACGCACACGACTTCGGACTCGTTCACATAGCCGTTAATCCCCGTGAGTACATGGTTGCTGCCGAACGACTTGTGCAGGTCCTTGATCTCAATAATTGCGTTCATGATCGCTCCAAGCGCTTCTCAATAATGCTCAGTACCTTTGACAGCGACAGTGTGATCACCAAGTAGAACGCCGCAACGGTCGTGTAAATCTCGACCGCGTTAAAGTGGCTTGCTGCGATCATACGGCCCTGGAAGATCAATTCTGGGACCAGGATCACCGACAACAGCGACGTGTCCTTAATGCTAATAATGAACTGGTTTCCTAGCGGCGGAATCATTCGCTTAAACGCTTGGGGCCAAATCACATTCAGCATCGTGGTGTGCTTCCCCATGCCCAAGGACCGACCGGCTTCCATTTGGCCCTTATCCACGGACTGAACCGCGCCGCGAACAATCTCCGCGATATAAGCACCTGAGTTCAAAGCGATCACGATAATGCCGGCAACGAGTGAAGGCAGGGTGTAGCTAATAATGAGCGGCAAGGCGAAGAAGATCCAGATTGCCTGCACCAGCACCGGTGTTCCACGAATGAGCTCAACAAATGCGGTCGAGAGCCAATAGAGCGGTTTGATCTTCGTGATCCGGCCCAGGCCCACAAATGCGCCAATAACGAAACCGATGCCGATCCCGACAATCGAGACCAGCAGTGTGTAGTACAGACCCGTTAACAGGGCGGGTAGAAACTCGACCACTCCTGCCCAGTTGAAGTTCGCGAGTGCGTGCATATTGTATGCCTCTCATGGGAGGGCGGGTGCGCCAGCACACCCGCCCTCAATCAATGAATGTCCGAAGCTTTAAGAGCTCGTGCCCATAGCTGCGAGTTCTTCCAACCACTCCGGCTCTTCACCGAACCAGCTCTCGTAGATCTCCGCGTAGCGGCCATCCTCGATCATGGTAGCCAGTGCATCATTCATCGCAGAAACGAGGGCTTCGTTATCTTTCGAGACCGCAATTCCGTACTCCTGCGCTTCATAGAGATCGCCAACAACCTTCAGATTGCTGTCCTCGGTAGTCTTGATGTAGTACTCGACGTTCGGCGCGTCATACAGCAGCGCATCAGCGGTGTCACCCTCAACTGCGAGGTACATCTGGTCCAACTGCTCAAACGGCATCGTCTCAGCAGTCGGGACGTTCTCTGCCAAGTAATCGAGGGGTGCGGAGCCTAGGCGAGACGCTACCGTCTTCCCCTCGAGATCTTCCATGCCTTCAATATCTGTGTTGTCTTCTGGGACCGCGATCCTCGTACCCGACTTGTAGTACGGGTCGGTGAAGTCGACGGTCTCTTGCCGCTCTTCGGTGATCGTGATGCCAGCGATTGCGATATCGAACGTGCCCGTCTGCAGCCCAGGAATGATCCCGTCGAAGTTCGTCACCTCGAGTTCCACATCAAACCCGACCTCTTCGGCGATCCCGTTCACGATGTCCATATCGAAGCCGACGTGCTCGCCGTCTTCTTCGAACTCAAACGGAACGAACGAGCTATCGGTGGCTACCGTGTAGGTGTCCTTGATCTCACCACCCGCATCACCGCCGCCTTCACCACCACCATCATCAGACGCACATCCGACGAACCCGGCGGAGAGCGCGAGGGCTGCAAATGCAGCGATTGTCGTTGACCGACGTTTGTTGAGTTGCAATGGACGACCTTTCTACAGACGAAAACCCCGAAGTCGAGATTGTGAACCACGCTATGGAACTGAGGTTCACCCGTCAATGTGAGAACTGGTGAATCACGCCATTTTGGAGTGATTGACACCCTATACTTCGGCGGAACGATGCGGAACCACGGTGCAATGTCACGGTCTGATACCAAGTCAACATACTGTGTTCACCAGAAGCTCAGCCGATTCATGAGAACCCCCGGGTAAGATTGTCCCCATGTCTGGATCACTCATTGCCATCCTCATAGTTGTCGGCGTAATTGTCATACTCGGCATCTATATTTGGGCCACGTACAACTCGTTGGTGACTCTGCGTGTTCGTGTGGACGAGGCATGGAGCGACATCACTGTTCAGCTCAAGCGTCGTGCCGATTTGATTCCGAGTCTCGTGGATACCGTGAAAGGTTATGCGGCACACGAGAAGAACGTCTTTACGGATGTCACTGAAGCGCGAGCCGAGACCATCTCCGCGCAGGGGCCCGCTGAGGCCTCAGCCGCTGAGAATCACATGCAGCAGGCGTTGAAGAGCATTTTCGCTGTCGCCGAGGCTTACCCACAGCTGCAGGCGAGCCAGAACTTTTTGCAACTGCAAGGCGAGCTCGTCGATACTGAAAACAAGATCCAGGCTTCGCGGCGCTTCTATAACGGTGGTGTGCGAGAGTACAACACCAAAATTCAAGTCTTCCCAAACACGATTTTTGTGCGTGCAATGGGCTTCAAGGAGCGGGAGTTCTTCGAGGTCGACGATGTTGCGTCGATCGCCGAGCCACCGCGCATCCAGTTCTAACGGGACGGTTCGTTGTACCGCGCAATACGCCGTAACAAGGTCAACAGCGTCCTGATCATCCTGTTCTTCCTGATCATCGTTGGGGGACTTGGGTGGCTCGCGAGCTACATCTATAGCTCACCGGTCATCGTGATCGTGGTAGTTGCATTCGCGCTTGGGTATGCGCTGATCCAGTACTTTGCCGCAGGGAAACAGGCCATCACCATGAGTGGTGCGCAGCAGATTACCCAGACTGACAACCCACGGCTGTATCGCATCGTCGAAAACCTATCGATCACGACTGGCAGCCCGATGCCCGAGGTGTACATCGTGAATGATCCGGCACCGAACGCGTTCGCAACGGGGCGCGACCCCGAGCACGCCAAGGTCGCCGCAACAACTGGACTGCTCGACATCATGACTGATCCTGAGCTTGAGGGTGTCATGGCGCACGAGCTCGGGCACGTACGAAATTATGACATCCGCGTCTCGATGATCGTCTACGGACTCGTTGTGGCCGTCGGGATGATCTCTGACATGCTCGTGCGGATGGCGTTCTTCTCGCGAAACAATAACTCCAATCCGATCATGCTGGTTTTCGGCTTGGTTGCAATGCTCGTCGCACCGCTCATCGCGAGCCTTGTGCAGTTGGCCGTGTCGCGGCAGCGGGAGTACTTGGCGGACGCGACGGGTGCGCTGACGACGCGGCACCCGGAGGCGCTTGCGAGCGCTCTCCATAAGCTCTCGGAGTACGGGCGTCCGATGCAGAAGCAAAACTCAAGCATGGCGCACCTGTGGATCGCAGATCCGCTAAAACCCGGGATCATGCAGCGGCTCTTCGCCACGCACCCACCCATTCCAGAGCGCATTCGCCGACTCCTCGACATCGGCGGGAAGTTCTGAGCCGCACCTCGATAGGCTGGATGCGTTGCACAGGGCGGTGGATCCGCCATAGATCTGACTCAGGAGTTTGATACACGGTGAGTACCCATTTCTCTGCCCCAGTAGGAGCGGAAAACGCCGCTACGGCCGAGGCAGGCGCGGTGCGAATGCGCACGGAAACCGATTCGATCGGAAGTGTCGAAGTGCCGGAATCGGCGTACTGGGGAGTGCACACCGCACGTGCCCACGAGAACTTTCCGATCGCGCGCCGCCCCATCTCTGTCTATCCAGACTTTGTTCGTGCGTTTGCGTGCGTGAAGCAGGCCGCGGCCCGTGCAAACCTTGAGATTGGCGCTCTCGACGAGCAGCGGGCGGCCCTCATCGACCAGGCGTGCGAAGAGGTCAAGGGCGGCATGCTGCTCGACGAGTTCGTCGTCGGCGTCGTGCAGGGCGGAGCTGGAACGTCGACGAACATGAACGCGAACGAGGTGATCACCAACCGGGCCCTTGAACTTGCGGGCAAGGAAAAGGGCGACTACGCGTTTATCAATCCAAACGACCACACAAACCACAGCCAGTCCACCAACGATACCTACCCGACCGCCATCAAGATTGCGCTCGCGTTCTCATTGCAGAGCCTGCTCGAAGAGATCGAGCTCTTAGCGGAGTCGTTTGCGGCAAAGGGCCGCGAGTTTTCCCACATCATCAAAGTTGGGCGTACCCAGTTGCAAGATGCGGTCCCCATGACTCTCGGGCAGGAGTTCACCGCGTTCTCTGTGACGCTTCGGGAAGATGTAGATCGATTGACCGAGGCAGTGGCCCTGCTGCGGGAAGTCAATATGGGTGCCACCGCGATCGGAACCGGTATCAACGCTCCCAAGGGCTATCGTGCTGCAGTGGTGCGACATCTTCAGGAGATCACGGGACTCCAGCTCGTGTCAGCTGGCGACCTCGTTGAGTCGACGAGTGACACGGGCGTATTCATCACGTTCTCGGGTGCGCTTAAGCGATCTGCCCTCAAGCTCTCAAAGATCTCGAATGACCTGCGCCTCCTGTCGTCGGGTCCACAGGCTGGATTCGGTGAGATCAATCTTCCTGCCCGCCAGGCTGGGTCTTCGATCATGCCAGGCAAGGTGAACCCCGTAATCCCCGAAGCGGTGTCTCAGGTCGCGTACGCGGTTGCCGGGTCGGACGTGACAGTTTCGATGGCGGTCGAGGCGGGGCAACTGCAGCTCAACGCATTTGAGCCAATCATTGCGCACTCGCTATTCCAGTCGATCACGTGGATGGAGCGGGCGTGCCAGACGCTCCGCGTGAACTGTGTTGACGGCATCACCGCGAACGAAGAGCACTTGGCTGATACCGTCTCCCGGTCTGTGACCGTCATTACTGCGCTTGCGCCGGTAATTGGGTACGCCGAGGCTGCGAAGCTCGCGAAAGTGGCACTCGCTACGAACGGAAACGTTGCTGATTTGGTGATGGAGCGCGGACTGCTTCGTCAGGCTGAGCTTGATGAGATCCTGCAACCCGCAAAACTTGCGGGCCTGGAGCCTGAGACCGATGCTATCGACATCATTGCGCAGGATCCTACACTTGGCTCAACCGGAGTGATGGGCGAGGCGTAACGCGCCCGGCTTCAGGCGCTAGCCCTGCACGCAGCGGTTGGTGAGTGTTCCGATGCCCTCAATGGTGACGGTGACGCTTGCGCCGGGTGTGAGATAGAGCGGGGGTGTGCGTGAGCGACCCGCGCCACCCGGAGACCCTGTAGCGATCAGTGTGCCCGGAAGCAGCGTCAGCGACTGTGACAGAGAAGCGATCAACTGCGCGACGGAGCGGATCATATAGCTGGTGGAGGAGTCTTGTACCCGGAGGTCATCCACGTCGGTCGTAATATGGAGCGCCTGGGGGTCGGGGACATCGTCAGTGGTTACCACGACGGGTCCGACAGGAGTAAACCCATCGAATGACTTGCAGCGCGACCACTGCGGCTCCTTGAACTGGAGATTGCGGGCGGTGAGATCGTTGATCACGGTATATCCGAACACGTAGTCCAGCGCTTCGTCAACCGAGACATCCTTAGCGGAGCGTCCAATGATCACTCCGAGTTCACCCTCGTAGTCCACCTCTTCGCTGAGGTGTGTGGGGAGGGGGACATCGCCACCGTGGCCATTGAGGGAATTGGGGAACAGAGAGAACAACACGGGGCCGGAGTCATTATCGAGACTCAACTCACTGGCATGTTCGTCATAGTTCAGGCCCACCGCAAGCGTGATCGGTGGGTCGATGACCGCCGGGGCGTAGCCGACGTTTGTAAGGAGTTCGCCGGAGTCCGCGGGCAGTGCATCAGCGGCAGTATTCACGCGTTCGAGTACCTCGGGGCCCTCTTCAATGAGGTCTTGAAGAGTGATGGCATTGGAGCCAAGTTCACTTACGGGCACAAAATAGTCACCCCTGATAGCCACCAGCTTGGGGCCTGAGGTTGAATCCTGGGTCACATGCGCGAATCTCACATCTCCTAGGGTAGTCCACAGAAATGTCCTGTGGGCGACATGCGTCTGTTGTACACGTCTAACATGCCCGCGTGTTCCGGTTCACCAGAGATTCGGAGGCAGACTCCGAAAGAATCCGGAAGAATGGAGCACATGGATAACACAACACCGACTAAGCCGGAGATTGAATTCCCTGAGGGCCCCGCGCCCACTGAGCTTGAGAGCCTCGATATCGTGGAAGGTACGGGTGCCGAAGCTGAGGCTGGTTCGACCGTTGAGGTGCACTACCTCGGAGTCGAATATGACACGGGCGAAGAGTTTGACTCATCATGGAGCCGTGGAGAAACGATCAACTTCCCGCTGAGGTCTCTGATCCAGGGTTGGCAGGTCGGTATTCCTGGCATGAAAGCTGGCGGACGACGCAAGCTTGTGGTGCCACCCGAACAGGCCTACGGGAGCTCCGGGTTCCACCCGCTCGCAGGGAAAACGCTCATTTTCGTGATTGACCTCGTCAGCGTCAGCTAACGTTCTGTATCTTTTCCCAAGGAGCCCATCTCAGTCCAAAAGTGGTCTGAGATGGGCTCCTTGCTTTGCGCTGGTGTAGCGTCTATTCGTTGGGTCATTTCCAAGCGTAGGAGACGGAGAATTCAGTGGGAGCAGCTGACGAGCAAACTGGTGTGCGGAAACCGTCACAGCAGCAGAACGTTCTCGGTGTGAAGGGAGGCGTTGACCGGTACTTCGGGATCACCGAGCGTGGATCCACATTTGGCCGTGAAGTGCGTGGTGGATTCGTCACATTTGTGACGATGGCATATATCGTCGTGCTGAACCCCATCATCCTCACCAGCGGGACAGACATAGATGGAAACGTGCTGTCGTTCCCGGCCGTCAGTGCGGTCACCGCCCTAACGGCCGGTGTAATGACCATCCTTTTCGGTGTCGTCACGAGGCTGCCATTTGCTTTCGCGGCCGGCCTCGGCATCAACGCCTTTCTTGCGTTCTCCGTCGTCGGTCAGGTGACGTGGCCCGAAGCAATGGCCATCGTCGTCATCAACGGCGCGCTTATTGTGTTGCTCGCCGTCACTGGACTGCGGCGGATGATCTTTGACGCCGTCCCCGTCGAGCTGAAGCTCGCAATTACCGTCGGTATCGGCCTGTTCATCGCATTCATCGGCTTCGTGAACGCCGGGTTTGTGACCGCCACCGGGTCGTCCTCACCGCCCGTGGGGCTCGGCGTAGGTGGGTCGGTCGCCACAGTGCCGACCGGCCTCTTTGTCTTTACGTTGATTGTGACCGGCATCCTGGTCGCCAGAAAAGTCAAAGGTGGGCTCCTCATCGGGCTCGCCACTGGCACCATAGTTGCGGTGATTGTTGAAGCTATTTGGAAGCTGGGACCCGCCGTTGACAACCCAGGCGGGTGGGGGCTCACGGTTCCCACGCTCACCGGTGCTCCGTTCAGTATTCCTGACCTTAGCCTCATCGGTGCGGTGAGTTTTGACTTCGGTCGAGTGGGGCTCGTCACCGTGGTCATGCTGGTGTTTACCGTGCTGTTTACCAATTTCTTCGACGCGATGGGCACATTCACGGGCCTCGCACGTGAAGCAGGGCTCGCGGATTCCAAGGGAAACTTTCCCCGATTAAAATCGGCTCTCGTCGTTGAGGGTATCGGCGCGGTAGCAGGTGGCATGACCTCAGCATCATCGAACACGGTGTTTGTCGAGTCGGGTGCCGGCATTGGTGAGGGGGCGCGGACCGGTCTCGCGAACGTGGTGACGGGGCTCGTGTTCATTGCAGCCATGTTCCTCACACCGCTTACGCAGATCGTGCCGACCGAGATCGCTGCGGCCGCGCTCGTAGTGGTCGGCGCAATGATGATGGCACAGGTCAAGAACATCGACCTCTCGGAATTTCGAGTGCTACTGCCCGTGTTTCTCACAGTCACAGTGATGCCACTGACATACTCAATTGCCAACGGCATTGGGGCCGGGTTCATCTCATGGGTGCTCGTCAATGCACTCAGCGGCAAAGCACGCCAAGTGCATTGGCTGCTGTGGGTGGTTGGAGCTGGCTTCGTCGTGTTCTTTGCACGCGGCCCCGTGGAAGCGCTCCTCGGAGCCTGAATAGCGCATCGACACGCGGAAGTCACACCGTTCCTTGCATTTGAAAGGGGGAACTTCCGCGTGTCGGCATCATATGAGTAGGATCAGTGGCCTACCTGGGTTCAGTCGGTAGGCTGCCGCCGTGTGCGGCACGGGCCACGGACCCCATAAGCGATGCTTTTGAACTCAGTGGCCCCTATCTATCCAGGCCTGGAGATTTGGGGCCTCCGCACCGATCGTGGTCGTATCGCCGTGCCCCGTATATACTTTCGTTTCCGCGGGGAGCGTCAAGAGCTTGTTGCGAATTGACTCGATGATGGTCGGGAAGTCACTGTACGACCGTCCAGTCGCACCCGGGCCGCCCTGGAAGAGCGTGTCGCCGGTGAAAACGCTCTGGAGCGACGACACAACGAAACTCACTGAACCAGGCGAGTGACCCGGGGTGTGCACCGCGGTGATCTCGACGCCCGCCACGACGAACGTTGCCCCATCTGCAAGCTCGAAGTCAGGGAGAGTGTCGTGCACGGATTCCCACAACATGTGATCTGCAGGGTGCAGATAGAGGTGTGAGTCGAGCTTTTTTGCGGTGTCGACGGCGGCACGAATGTGATCATCGTGCCCGTGGGTCAGGAGGATCCCCTGTACCGCACGATCCCCCACAGCCTTGACGATGGCGTCGACATCGTGTGCCGGGTCAATGACGATCACCTCGGAGTCATCTCCAAGAATCCACACGTTGTTGTCAACGTCCCAAGTGCCGCCATCGAGCGAAAATGTTCCACTCGTGACAAGTTGTTCTACGCGCACGTTCACAGCTCCACCACCGATCGCAATACAGTACCTTCGGCCATCTTCGAGAACGCCGCCTCGACGTCCTCTATGCCGATTCGCTCGCTGACAAAACCATCGAGGTCGAGCCTGCCCAACTTGTACTGATCAATCAGCATCGCGAAGTCTCGGCTCGGCAAACAGTCACCATACCAAGACGACTTCAGCGATCCACCGCGACCAAATACATCGAGCAACGGCAGATCGAGTGTCATCTCAGGCGTTGGTACACCCACGAGCACCACACGTCCGGCGAGATCCCTCGCATAGAACGCCTGCTTGTAGGTAGCGGGGATCCCGACGGCGTCAATCACTACGTCAGCACCGAAGCCACCGGTCAATTCCCTGATTGCTTCAACCGGGTCTGTGCTACCTGAATTGACAGTGTGTGTCGCGCCGAACTGCTTCGCCTGCGCGAGCTTCGCGTCGTCGAGGTCGACCGCGACAATCGTGGTCGCACCCGCGAGCTGAGCCCCGGCTATCGCGGCTGTGCCGACGCCACCGCACCCAATCACCGCAACCGATTCACCACGCTTCACTTCGCCCGTATTGATCGCCGCGCCGATACCGGCCATCACTCCGCAACCCAGCAAGCCAACTGCTGCCGCATCAGATTCTTCATCAATCTTGGTGCATTGACCAGCGGCAACGAGAGTCTTCTCAATAAACGCACCAATACCGAGTGCGGCGGACAGTTCAGTTCCGTCTTCCAACGTCATCTTTTGGGAGGCGTTGTGTGTCGCAAAACAGTACTGCGGCTGACCTTTCGCGCAGGCGCGACACTGGCCACACACCGCGCGCCAGTTGAGGATCACACGGTCTCCGACCGAAACCTCGGTAACCCCTTCACCGACAGCTGAGACCCGTCCCGTGGCCTCATGCCCGAGGAGGAATGGAAAGTCATCACTGATGCCGCCCTGCTTATAGTGCAGGTCAGTGTGGCAGACCCCACTAGTGATGATATCGACGACAGCCTCACCCGGGCCCGGGTCCGGCACGAGAATCGTTTCAAGCGTTGCGGGTGCGTCTTTTTCTCGGACAACGACCCCTTGCACACGGTAGACCACTCCGGGCTCCTTCACGATCTTGAGGATTGTGCGCGGTACCAGAACAGAAGTTCTGCCGCACTGTCTCCAGGGTATCGAGAAGTGTTCCTCAGCGGCTACCGCCCACGAGGTGCGTGACCGAGTTCGGGCCTTACGGGCGGCGCAGGCGCTCAGGGTCGGGCTGCGTCACCGGGTCCCAGCCTCGCTTCACCGGCCTGGTGCCTCTCGGGGTGTCACGTGAACGGTAGACAATGTACGGACGGAAGAGGTACCCGAGCGGTGCCGAGAACACGTGCACGAGGCGCGTGAATGGCCACAGCGCGAAGAGAGCGAGCGCGGTCAACACGTGCAGCTGGAAGAGCAGCGGCACGTGCTCCATGAGTTCGGGCTTCGGTTGGAAAATGAAGAGATCACGGATCCACGGTGAGATCGTTTCACGGTAGTGGAAACCCGGGCCAAATACCTGGTGCACGATGGTCGCCAGTGTGCCAAAGAGGAGTGTGGCACCGAGAAATACGTACATGACCTTGTCCATCACGGTGGTGGCGAGAAATACCGGCCCCACGACGCGACGGCGGTAGATCAGGATCGCAAGGCCCGCGAGCGTGAGCACGGCGGCAAAGGTGCCGAGTACTGTCGCCCCTACGTGGTAGATCTCCTCTGAAATGCCGATCGCATAGAGCCATTCGCGAGGGATGAACAGTCCCACCACGTGGCCGGCGATCACCATGAGGATCCCGAGGTGAAACATGGGGGAGCCCCACCGCAGGAGACGGTTTTCATACACCTGGCTCGATCTGGTCGTCCACCCAAACTTGTCATATCGGTAGCGCCAGATGTGGCCGACGATGAAGATCGCCATCGAGATGTAGGGGATTGCGACCCACAGCACGATCTGTACACCACTCATGATTGTCCTCCCGGTGAAAACGGTGGCAGGTTGCCGAGGAAACTTAGGCCGACAGTTTCAGTTGGCGGCCCCTCATTCACGAGTTCGAGCACCCGCTCGCGTGTGCGGCTGTCGACGGGCGGGAGTGACAGTGTTACAGCTTGTACCACCCGCGCCCACGGGCTGTCGATCGACTCAAGCGCAGCACGGAGCACCTCGACGCCCTCGAGGTGTGACGCGAGCAGGGCCTCTGCGACGGGGGAGTCAGAGCAAGCTGAGAACTCGAGCACCATCGGGAGGTAGTCCGGCAGCTCCGCCGCGTCCAGCTCCCAACCGGCTGCACGGTAGGCCTCCTGGAACGTCACGAGCGCTGTGCCCCGGCGCCTCGTATCCCCGGTCGCGAAGTAGCTGAGGTAGAGGCTGCACTTTCGCTTGAGATCAAACGTTGTGACGTAACGTCGTTGCCATTCAAGCGCCCCGGTCTCGCGGGCCTCGTCGATAAACGAGCGCAGCGGACCCTCGATCTGTTCTGGCAGGCCCGAGAGATGCTCTTCAATGGTGTCGAGCCTCTCGAACCACTCGTTACTGGGGTAGTCGAGCAGCAGCGACGTCAGCATGTGCACAGTGGCACGGCTCTCCCGTGTGAGCGGGATCGCCGAGAGCGGTTTCTTCGGAAGCGGTCGCCGCCTGGTCACGCGAGCCGCGAGCGCGGTGAGACTCATGACTTTTCCTCACTCGAACGTCCGGTCGTCCGGACAGGTCCAAGGTCGCCCTTTGGCGGCGGAAATAGGCCGCTGGCGCTCCCGTTGCCATCCCAATTCAGGAGGTTTACGCGTCCCGGCGTCGACGGTCGGTCCGCAGTCTGCCGGTCGGCGAGTGCGTTGAAATTTTCAACTGCGACGGGGACCGATGGTCCGCTCGACGAGCCAAATGGTCCAGCGCCCCCCATGCCGGGTCCGTCTTCGAACTCGAGCGAGCATCCCATCTCTTCGAGATCGTGAGCCTGCTCTGCGTGAGCGGACGGGATCACATAGCGTTCCTCATACTTCGCGATTGCGAGGAGGCGGTACATTTCTTCGATCTCGGGCCCCGTCATGCCTACGGCGTGCGCAATGCTATCGTCACGCTCATCGTCGATACTCACGCCTCGCATGTAGGAACGCATGGCCGCGAGCTTACGAAGTGCCATGTCGACCGGGCCGATATCGCCGGCGGTGAAGAGTTCGGCCAGGTACGAAATCGGAATACGCAGCTTGTCAATTGCGGCGAACAGGGTCCTGGCATCTTCACCGTCACTCCCTGAACCGCTGATCACGTCAACGACGGGGGAGAGCGGTGGGATGTACCAGACCATCGGCATGGTGCGGTACTCAGGGTGGAGGGGAAGTGCGACTTTGTACTCCTGGATCAGTTTCCAGATCGGGCTCCTTTGTGCTGCGTCGATCCAGTCTTCCGGGATCCCCTCGGCACGTGCAGCTTCGACGACAGCCGGGTCATGGGGATCAAGCAGCACTGAGCGCTGGGCATCGAGGAGCTCTTTCTCATCTTCAACACTCGCGGCTTCCGCAACCCTGTCGGCATCGTAGAACACGAGTCCGAGGTACCGGAGTCGACCCACGCAGGTCTCGGCGCACACAGTGGGGAGCCCCACCTCGAGGCGCGGGTAGCACATCGTACACTTCTCAGCTTTGCCCGTGCGGTGGTTGAAGTAGACCTTTTTATAGGGGCAGCCCGAGACACACATACGCCAGCCGCGGCAGGCATCCTGATCAACGAGAACGATCCCGTCTTCTTCCCGCTTGTACATGGCGCCCGAGGGGCACGAGGCCACACACGAGGGGTTCAAGCAGTGTTCGCAGATTCGCGGCAGGTAGAACATGAAGGCTTTCTCGTACTCCGCCTCGACCTGTTCGCTCATTTTCTTCAGGATCGGATCGTCTTGCATCGTCTCAACCGAACCACCGAGGTTGTCGTCCCAGTTTGCCGACCACGAGATCTTCATATCCTTGCCCGTGAGGAGACTTTTCGGGCGAGCCACTGGAGTCTGCGCGCTGCGAGGTGAATTCAGCAGCATGTCGTAGTCGTAGGTCCACGGCTCGTAGTAGTCATTGATCTCGGGGAGTTTCGGGTTTGAGAAGATCCGCGACAACTTCGAAAGGCGACCACCGTCACGTAGCTTGAGGCGCCCTTTCTTGTTGCGTACCCAGCCGCCGCGCCATTTGTCTTGATCCTCGTATCCGCGCGGATAGCCGACCCCGGGCCGCGTTTCCACATTATTGAACCAGACGTACTCCACGCCAGTACGGTTCGTCCATGCCTGCTTACACGTCACACTGCACGTGTGGCATCCGATGCACTTGTCGAGGTTCATCACCATCGACATTTGCGCCATGACCTTCATGAGTACTGCACCTCCTGGCTACGGCGGCGGATCGTGGTGATCTCGTCGCGCTGGTTACCCGTGGGACCTAGATAGTTGAATGCCCACGCGAGCTGCGCGTAGCCGCCAATGAGGTGGCTGGGCTTGAGTAGAATCCGAGTCAAGGAGTTGTGAATACCGCCACGCAGACCACTGGTCTCGGCGATTGGCACGTCAATGGTGCGATCCTTTGCGTGATACATGTACACGGTGCCCTCGGGCATGCGGTGCGAGACGATGGCTCGCGCAACCACAACACCGTTGCGGTTGTACGATTCGATCCATTCGTTGTCGCGGACGCCGATCTTCTCCGCGTCCTCAACGCTCATCCAGATCGTCGGCCCGCCGCGTGAGAGCGAGAGCATGAAGAGGTTGTCTTGATACTCCGAGTGGATTGACCACTTCGAGTGCGGAGTCAAGTAGCGCACGGTGACCTCTGCGTTATTCGACTGCTCGTTCGTTCCGACCTCCCCAACTTTCTTGTAATCAAAGAGTCGGTGCATGTCGAGCGGCGGACGGTAGACGGGCAGGTTTTCACCTAACTCTTCCATCCAGTCGTGATCGAGGTAGAAGTGCTGTCTGCCAGTGAGCGTATGCCAGGGTTTGAGGTGATCGACGTTGATGGCGAATGCCGTGTAGCGTCGCCCGCCGTGCTCGGATCCTGACCACTCCGGTGAGGTGATAACGCTTCGAGGTTGGACCTGCACGTCGGCAAACGTGATCTGTGAGCCCTCGTGCTCCTCCGCGAGGAACGCCATTTTTTGGCCCGTGTGCTCTTCGAGCTTGCGGAACCCCTGGGTTGCCAAGCGACCATTACTCGTGCCGGAGAGCGCGAGAATCATGTCGCAGACACGCCTGTCGGTGTCGAGCCGCACCGCGCCCTGGTACGGTCCACTCATCACGGCACCATTCGTCTGGCGCAGCTGCTCAATCTCCGGCTCAGCGCGGTAGTTGATGCCCTTGGTGGTGAGACCAAGTTTCTCAGTCAGTGGTCCGAGCGACTTCCATTGCTCACCAAGCTTCGTGTAGTCGCGTTCAACGACGGTGAGCTTTGGCATGGTGACACCCGGTACGAGCGGCGCGTCTGTCACCCGTCCGTGCGGCGTCGCCATAACGTCGGGAGTGTCGTGCTGCAGAGGCGTGGCGACGATGTCTTTCCGTACGCCGAGGTGGGTGCTCGCGTACTGAGAGAAGCGCTCTGCGAACAACCCGAACATCTCATAATCCGTCTTGGTCTGCCACGGCGGCGGAATTGCCGGGTTGAAGGAGTGGATGAACGGGTGCATGTCCGTGGACGAGAGGTCATACTTCTCATACCAGGTGGCTGCGGGGAAGATGAGGTCGCTGAAGAGCGTCGTACTCGTCATACGGAAGTCGGCGGTGACGAGTAAGTCGAGCTTGCCTTCTGGTGCTTCGTCGTGCCACCGCATATCCCGCGGGCGTGCGTCCTCCTCCGACTCGGGTGCCCTGATTGCGGCATCCGTTCCGAGGAGGTGCTTGAGGAAGTACTCGTTCCCCTTGCCCGATGAGCCGAGGATGTTTGCGCGCCACACCAGCACCACCCGAGGAAAGTTCTCTGGTGAGTCGGGGTCCTCGCAGGCGTAGCTCAGGCTGCCATCATTCAGCGAATCTACGACGTGCTGCGCGGGCTCCTTACCGAGCGCCTCGGCTTCGTCGTGCAAATCGAGTGGGTTGCGGTTGAACGTGGGGTAATCCGGCATCCATCCACGCTTCACTGACTCGACAAGGCAGTCGGCTGTGGTGCGGTCACTGAACTGACCACGGGCGAGCGGAGACGCGAGTTCGTCCGCTGGCAGCCCGTCGTGTCAGTGTCCGAAGTCGTCAGCACAAATGATGTCGTCGTTCGGGGAGTTGTGC
>JBQDBM010000035.1:0-19772 GCA_052090925.1 Leucobacter sp.
AGTGCACGGGCAATGTCCGCGCGACGTCGTTGCCCACCCGAGAGGCGGCCGTAGCGGCGGTCGACGAAGTCATCCAACTCCATGAGCCCGGTGAGGGTGGCGATGCGGTCGCGAATCGCCTCTCGCGTGGACAGATAGGGCAGCGCCCTCAGCTCCAGATTCTCTCGCACCGTCAGTGCCTGGTCGAGTAAAGAATCCTGAAAGACCACACCGATCGCCCGACGCACCGCATCACCGGCGGTGGCGACCGGGTGGCCTGCGACGGTGAGTGTGCCCGCATCCGGGGCCAACACCGTGGTCAGACAATTGATCGTCGTGGATTTCCCGGCCCCATTGGTGCCGAGGAACGCGAAGACACTCCCTGCGGGCACTTCGAACGACACGTCGTCGACCGCTGTCACATCTCGAAAGCGTTTCGTCAGCCGTTCGACGCTAATTCCGCTGTGTCCTGCCATCACTTCCTTCATTATCGAAGTTCAACCGGGATCAGCCTACTCCCCGGAAATTTCGGGAGCCGTGCCGCAACTTCATGTGTGTCTTCGTCGGTGCTACTTCCCCGCCGATTTTGCGTCCGGTGAGCAGTTCGGCGGCTGCCGCTGACAGCATCTCACCCGAAGCTCATTACGCAAACACGGTGAGCCCGTACAGCGCGAACACGAACAAGTGTGCGGCACCCTGGAGTGCAGTCACGCGCTTCCCCGAGAACGTCATGAGGGTCAGTAGCAGCGTCACGCCGAGCAGCATGAGGTTCGCCGGGCTCTCCGCAAGCTCTACTGTCTGGCCCGTGACGAGGCCGATGATGAGTACGGCGGGGATGGTGAGGCCGACGGTGGAGACGAGGGCGCCGTGGCAGAGGTTACTCACGCGCTGAATCTCGCCGGAGTGCGCGGCGCGAACTGCGGTGATCGTTTCGGGGAGGAACACAATCATCGCAATGAGAATGCCCGACAGCGCAATCGGTGCACCTGCGCGGTCCAGGCCGTCGTCGAGGAGCGTGGCCATGTCGTGGGAAAGCAGCACGATCGGGGTGACTGTCACGATGAGAATGATGGTGCGGGCGGTCACTTCTGCGCGGTGCTCAGAGATCACGCCGAGTACCGATGTGCGCCCGGGCTCGACCGGCTGCTCCGCCGAGGGCAGTGCGTCCCGCACCCGCGGTGTCAGGGCGACTTCTTGGAAGTCTTCGCGCTGGGCGCCCATCTGCCGGTAGAGGAAGAAGACGTAGAGGATCACGGTCAGGCCGATGATCGGGATCTCTTGACCAGCCGTGTATGCGCCGCCGCTGCCGATGAGGCCGGGGAGTGCGAATGCGACCGCGATCAGCACGGTGAGCAGTGAGAGGTACGCTGACACGCCGGTGCGGTTCGGGCGCAGGTCGCGATGCCGGAACCCGCCGACCAACAAGCCGACGCCGATCACGAGGTTCATGATGATCATCGACACCGCCATGACGGAGTCGCGGGCGATCGTGGTGTGTTCGCCGGGGCCGAGCATCACGGCGGAGATGAGGATGACCTCGATGAGCACGATCGACAGGGTCAGCACCAGAGTGCCGTAGGGGTCACCGAGCCGGCGAGCCAGGTGTTCGGCTTCGCCGACGACCCCGAATGCGCACACGACGATCACGGCGATGATTGCCGCAAGCACACTCACGAGTACCGGTGCAGGCAGAGGCGCGGAAAGCAGCGGCCGCGCGATCAGCAGCCCGATGAACGCTCCCCAGCCGAGTAGCAGACGGAAGATCACTCTCGGTGTCAGGGCGGATCGGAGCGTGGCGGTAGACACAGGCGATCTCGTTTCTGCCGGGCCGTCCCGCTTGTGTGGTTGCCGGCGGGCCGTCCCGCCAGCATCTTGCAGCACTCCATGGTACGCGAATCGCCTGTATGAATGAGGTTTTGCTTGACAAGGTTTCAGTCTCATTTTACAGTTAAGTAGGTCACTAATTAAGGAGTTACTAATATGAGTGCGGTGGATCGATTGAGTCTGGTCTTCGCTGCGCTTGCGGACCCGACCCGCCGAGAGATTCTCACGCGACTGTCCCAGGGCGCTGCCACCGTCGGCGAGATCGCAGCACCATTCGATATGAGTGCCCCCGCAATCTCGCAGCACCTCAAAGTGCTCGAACGCGCAGGCCTCATCACTCGCACCGTGCAGGCGCAGTGGCGGCGGCTCTCGCTGCAGGCCGAGCCCCTCGACGAGGTTTCGGCTTGGGTCGAGAAACAGCGCCACGAATGGAACCTGCGCCTCGACGCCCTCGAAGACCATCTCGAGGTGATGAAGAAGAACGCCCATGAAATCAACGACGAAAAGGAGACGAGAAGATGAGCACGACACACGAGACAACCCCGGAATTCTCCATCACCCGAACTCTTGACGCCCCGCGGGAGCTCGCCTGGCGCGCCTGGACCGACGAGCGCGAGCTCGCCATGTGGCTACGTCCATTCGGCGTCAGCACAGACTCCGTCTCGTTCGACGTTCGCGTCGGAGGTACCTATGCGTACACGATGACAAATGACGAGACCGGCGAGCAATTCCCCACGGGCGGCGTTTACCTCGAAGTTGATCCGATCGACCGCCTCGTCTTCACATGGGGTGAGCCCGGCACCCCCGTCGAGACTGCGCCGGTCATCACCCTGACATTTACGGCTCAGGGCGATGGCCGCACTGAGCTGGTGCTTCACCTGCGCGGACTACCTGGACAGCCCGGCGATGGTTTCGTCTACGACGGCTGGGACGAGGCACTCACGAACCTCGGGAGGCATCTGGGCGGTGAGCGATTGGGGTGAGAGCCGCGCTCAGACCCCGACACCGAGAGCTGCCGAACCGACTCCGATCCCGACACCGACAAGCACTGCGAACCATGCGGGAAGCCGCAGAAAAACAAGGAGTGCGAGGCACACGACGGCAATGACGAGCGGCGCCACCCCGGTGATGCCCGATGTGATGATGGGGTCGTAGAGCGCCGCAGCGAGAATTCCGACGACCGCCGCATTCGCGCCGGCGATCCCGGAGCGAACCGTGCGGAAGCCGCGCAGCTGCCGCCAGAACGGAAGTACTGCGATGACGAGGAGCATGCCGGGGAGAAACACCGCGACGAGTGCGAGAGCCGCCGCACCGATGCTGCTGACCCCCGACACCATCTCGGCCCCGAGGTATGAGGCGAATGTGAACAGCGGGCCGGGCACGGCCTGAGCTGCGCCGTAACCGGCGAGAAATTGATCAGGATCAACCACCGCGTGGATCGCGGGCTCCGCCTGCAAGAGCGGCAGCACCACGTGGCCGCCGCCGAAGACGAGGGCACCTGCGCGGTAGAACGCGTCGGCGATCCCGAGCCACATCTCGCGGGTGAGCGCGAACGCGATCGGAAGCGCGACGAGGAGCGCCGCGAATGCCGTGAGCGCGATGATTCCGGCTCGTCGGGAGATGCGTGTGGCGAGCGGCTCTGCATGCTCTGCGGACACTGGTCGACAGAACGCGATGCCCGCGAGCACGCCCAGCACGATCGCGCCGAGCTGCGTAAGGATGCCGGGCAGCAGTATGACGAGCGCTGCCGCTGCGACACCGATGCAGATGCGGCGGAGGTCGGGTGTGAGTGTGCGTGCCATGCCCCACACCGCGTGTGCGACCACGGCCACGGCTACCGCTTTCAGCCCGGTCAAGATGCCCTGGCCGATCGCGGAGTCGAGTGAGAACGCGGCGACGGAGAATGCGACGAGCAGTATTGCCGACGGCAGAGTGAATGCGACCCACGCTGCGATCGCTCCGCCATAGCCCGCGCGGGTCAGCCCGAGCGCGAAGCCGACCTGGCTCGAAGCGGGGCCCGGTAGAAACTGGCAGAGCGCGACGAGCTCAGCGTACTGCTGCTCGCTGACCCACTTGCGCCGGGCAACGAGCTCCTCGCGAAAATAGCCGAGGTGAGCCGCGGGTCCACCGAAAGAAGTGACCCCCAGCTTGAGTAATGTGAGGGTCACTTCGACGACAGGATTCAGCTCCTTGCGCATATGGTTATGACACTACACCGCCAGTCGCGAGCCGCATCAGATCGGTATCGAGTTCGATTCCCAGTTCGGTGCCGCCCGCGCTGCCGAATGAGTGCTGGTAGCTGCTCCATGACTCGCCGCGCACTGATGAGCGGAAGTCACTCACGATGAGCGCCACGAGTTCCGAAGCCGCGCGTTTGATGCGCTCGCCGAGGTCGCTGCTGTTCCAATCCTCGGGTGCGGCGAACAGGGCGGTCGGGACGGTGATGGTGCGCAGGTACGCGAATACTCCCCGTAGCTGGTCGTCGACGACGAGGGCGTGCCTCGAACTGCCGGCGGTTGCGCTCAGCACGACCGGGGTGCCGATGAGGAGATCGTTGTCGAGTACCTGGAAGAATGCGGAGAACAGGCCGCTCGCGCCCGCCTTGTATACGGGGGTCGCGGCGATGATCGCGTCAGCATCGCGCAGGATATCGCTGGCCTGTTGCAGCTCGGCCGACATGTGCCGGGTGACGAGTGCGGTCATAATGTCTTCCGCGAGGAGGCGAAGGTCGATCACACGGACCTGCAGTTCAGTGTCGCGTTTCGCAGCGAGCGCGACGGTCTTGTCGGCAATGCGATTCGCGAGCATGGTCGTTGTGGAGGGGTCGCTCGTGCCGGCTGTGACGACGGCAACCACGGGTGCCTCGGCCTGGTGCGCTGCCTCCGAAGCGGAGGACCCGGTCTCGTCTGAAGTATTGAAGTGATTGGGTGTGTTCATCAAAGCGATTCCTTATGGTCAAATCTGGTAGTGCGCGTCCGGTTGATCCGGCCCGCTGCTCATCTTGTGAGCTTGTCGCAGAGTCGCTGCAGTTCGGAGATTTCCTCGCCGTTCAGTCGCGACCCAACCTCGCGAGCGACGCTTTTCGCGTGAGCTCGCCCGACCTCGTGCTGCACTTTGGCGCCCTCTTCCGTGAGCGAGATGCGCACCGCGCGGCCGTCTGCCGCGTCAGTGACACGGCTGAGGAGCCCACGGCACACGAGTCGCTCGACCATGCGGGAGAGGGCCGGCTGGCTGAGCAGCACGCCGCTCTGCACCTCGCTCAGCCGCATGGGAGTGCGATGCTTCGCCAGGGTGTACAGCACATCGTATTCGCGCATGTTCACCTGGTCCCACATATCCTCGGCATTGTACGTCGCCATGAGCGTGGCGTGGGCGGTCATGAGCGCCTCCCACCCCTGGTTGGCGAGCCGCACGTCGGTCCGTGAGTCGGTCTGTCCCATCATGGCACTAGAGCCCGAACGCGGAGCCGCGTTTCGCGGGGCTGTCTTGGTACGGCGAGCCACCGGTGACGTTGTCGCCGCGGTTGGCGTTTGGGCGCGGCTGGCGCGGTTCTGCATCGCCGTACTTCGCCTTCACGAGCGTCTCGTGCGTCGGAGCGCTTGGCACCTCTGGATCGCGCTTGGCTGCGAGTTCGCGCCGCAGTACCGGGACGACCTCTTCGCCGAGCAGGTCGAGCTGCTCCAGTACCGTCTTCAGCGGGAGCCCGGCATGATCGATGAGGAACAGCTGCCGTTGGTAGTCGCCGAAGATGTCGCGGAAGCTCAGCGTCTTGTCGATGACCTCCTGTGGGCTGCCAACTGACAGCGGGGTCTGACGAATGAAATCCTCCATCCGCGGTCCGTGACCGTAGACGGGGGCTTCGTTGAAGTAGGGCCGGAACCCGTCGAGCGCGTCCTGCGACTTCTTCGCAATGAACGCTTGCCCGCCGAGTCCGACGATCGCCTGCTTCTTGGTGCCGTGGCTGTGGTGTTCGAAACGCTCGCGGTAGAAGTCGATGAGTCGGAGGGAGTGCTCCGAAGGCGCGAAGATATGGTTCGAAAAGAACCCGTCGCCGTAGTAGGCCGCCTGTTCAGCGATTTCAGGTGTACGAATTGATCCGTGCCACACGAACGGTGCGACATCGTCGAGTGGCCTCGGTGTGGAAGTAAAGCCTTGCAGAGACGTGCGGAACTTGCCTTCAAAGTCCACCACATCCTCGTTCCACAAGCGGTGCAGGAGGTTGTAGTTCTCGAGTGCGAGGGGAAGCCCGCTGCGAATGTCCTGACCGAACCAGGGGTAGACGGGAGCCGTATTCCCTCGGCCGAGCATGAGGTCCATGCGGCCGCCCGCGAGGTGCTGCAGCATCGCGTATTCTTCCGCGATGCGCACAGGGTCGTTGGTGGTGATGAGGGTCGTTGATGTGGTGAGGTGCAGCTTCTCGGTTTGGGCCGCGATGTAGGCGAGCAGCGTCGTGGGGGTCGATGAGAAGAACGGCGGGTTGTGATGCTCTCCGATCGCGAAGACGTCGAGCCCGACTTCTTCGGCCTTCTTAGCGATCTGGACGACGCCTTGGATGCGTTCAGCTTCGCTCGGGGTGTCACCGCTGACCGGGTCGCGCGTGACGTCACTGACAGAGAAAATTCCGAATTCCATACTGTGCCTCCTCGGGCTGAAGTGCGAGGCCACCGAGCTCCACGGCGCCGAATTCATATGCATAAGCATAATATGCAAATGCATCTAAATCAAGTGATGCAGATTCCGGATTGAAAAGTCGGGTGGCAGCAGCGTGTGAGCTGATGGCAGGAACCGCCGGTGTGAGTAACTGGTGCTATCCGACGCTACTCAGCGCCTGCACAATACCGACGCGAGACGAGACCCCGAGTTTCTTGAGTGAGTTCGAGACGTGTTCGTCCACCGTGCGGCGGCTGATCACGAGGCGTGCAGCAATCTCCTGGTTGGTGAGGCCCTCGGAGACGAGATCGGAAACCTCGCATTCGCGCTTCGTGAGGAGTGCCCGAGCATCGGATCCTCGCCCTCGCGTCACCCCCACCCGCGCCAGGCCAGCGTGCACCCGACCCAGCTGTAGGGACATCCCCAGCTGGTCGAACGTTTGCCGAGCGGACGCGAAGAGCTCGGCCGCACGCACGGGGTCCTCTGTCTGCAAGAGAATTTCCGCCAGAGTGGTCTGCAGCATGGCACGTTGGCTCCGGGCGCCTTGCTGTTCCGCCAAGGCGAGGCCCTCTGCCAGTATCGACCGCGCAGTATCGAGCTCACCAGTGGCTGCGGAGATGAGGGCTGCGTCAGCGTACCTCAGCGCCGTCATCGCGTCTTGCGGCTCACCGAGGAGTTGGTACGGCTCCGGTCGGCCGAGCACCGCTGAGACGCGAGCCCGAATGGTGAGCACGGCGCGCCTCCACCAGCCAAATTCGGGGAGTTCGGCTGCCACGAGGTCGCGCAAGCGTCTCTCGAGGAGCTCCGTGTCTCGGCGCCCCTGTGCGGTGATCGCGAGCACTGCTCGTGCCATCGCAATGAGGCCCGGTGTGCCGTAGCGATCACCCTCCGCGATTACTTCTTCTGCCAACGCATCTGCCTCGTCGAGGCGGCCCACCTGCAGGAGCGAGAATGCCATGGCGATCGACAGATTTGCGAAGACATCCACACGTCCATACCTCCGCGCAATGCGGAGGCCGCGTTCACCCAGATCGATTCCCGCGCGGAACTCATCCAGCATGTACGCGGACCAGGCAGCGCAGGCCACCGCGTGCAGCGTATCTCGCAAGATGCCAGCTGGGGCTTGGATCATCCACTGTGAGACTCCGCGAAACGCGCTTCGCGCCTCCGAGACCTTGCCCTCTCCCAACAGCTCCATCGTTAGATAGGCCGCAGCGGTCACCCGGTTCTCACGGCCGGGATAAGTGGCGAGGCGGGAGACCAACGCTGACGGAGCCTCGCCGTCGATAAGCGCAAGCATGTCGATGAGTTCTCTGAGGAGCAGCGGGTCCAAGACATGCACGTCGACGGTGAGCACCGCCCGCGCCTCTGGGAGCTGTCCCTCCATCCTCAACGCGTTGGCGAGGAGCACTCTCGCCTCGATGCCGTCTGGGGGATCCAGCTCGGTGAGCGGAACTAAGCGTTCAATCGCACGCTCAGAGAAACCGCAGAGCACTTCGGCGCGAGCGAGGAGAATCTCGAGTGTCGAGGACCGGTACTGGACTGGCACCACCTCCAGCCAGCGGACAGTCGCTTTGGGATCCGTACCTATAGCGAGCTCGGCCGCGTGGAATATTATGTCGACCTCGGTCGCGGAGAGGTCGTCTCCCAGCGTTGCCAGGTGCTCCGTACGCTCAACGAAGTCAACGTTAGGCAAAGCGGCGACGGTGCGGTGCAGATGTGCTCGACGAGTGGGCGACATAAGTTGGTAGGCGCCCAGTCGCACCACGGGGTGCAGCGGCTCATCGCTGTCTGCGGTATACAAGCCGCTATACTCGAGCACCTCGAGGCCAGCTTCGGTTTCGACGCGCGTCATCTCGGCCACATCTGCCAGTACAGCTTCGTCCAGAGGGCCGCCGTGCACCGCAAGACTTTCGAGCAGTGTTCGGGGATGTTCAGACAACTGCTCCACGTCCTCGGTGACCGCCGCGGCAAGAACGGAAGACTGTGACCCGTGCGCGAGACCGAGCGCCCCCTGTGCTTGAGCGGCCTCAGGATGTCGTCGGAATGCTGCGAGCAGCACCCGCGCAAACAGTGGGTTGCCGCCAGCGACGCTCACGGTCTCCTCTTGCTGCTCGCGGGAGAGCTCAGCGGCAATCTCTCGTATGGCGTCGTCGTCCAGCGCCTGCAGAGTGTGGTGCTCGTGCACCACTCCGGCCCGGCGCGCCTGGCTGATCAGCGAGACCGGATCCTGTCCGGATCGGTGCACGACAACTACCGTAATGGCCGCTTGCGATGGAGTCGTGAGCATGTCGATCAAGAATTGCTCGGAGGCCTCGTCAAGCCAGTGGGCGTCATCGATTGCGATCGTCACGGGCTCGTCCTGGAGGGCGGCGAGACACTGTCTCGCCAGCGACCGTGCTGTCGCCTCCTCAAGCAGACACTCGAGGCTGCGATTGAGCAACGTCTCAATCATGGCGCGGTGCGTTGTGAGTGGACCTTGTCTTCGGGTGGGATCTCCCCTCGATACAAACGCCCGCACTGACGCGGACGTGAGTGCAGCTGAGAGGAGTGCGCTTTTCCCAACGCCGATCGGACCGTCAAGCTGGATCATTCGGGCAGCGCCCGGCAACGGGGACTGCTCGGACAGCAGCGAGACCAACAGGTCGAGATCTTTCTCCCGCCCGATCAACATGTGGAACGCACCCCAAAGCCCCCTATAACTCGTTACACCCTACTCAAGGTAGTCGGAGCAGTGCGCGAGAGGGGGTGGCCTGAGCAAATACCCGTATAAATACGGGTGTTGGCGTTGTGAACAGTTCGACAAGCTGGTCGGAGCGCGCGAGTGCCTTGGGTGCTAAGGGGCGTCGCGACTCAATGTTTCGAGCACCTTTCTATCGGGGGAACCTCTCTATGTCACTGAGCCGTCAAGCCAGCCACCCGCTTCTACGAAGTCGGCCCGTAATCGCGATTATCGCGTTCCTCGCTCTCATCCTTACCGCCGTTCCTACCCTGCAGGCCAACGCGGCGGACGGGCCGCCCGCGGGGAGCTACGAGGGAACGAGCGATGCGTACACCGGTGCCACGGTGAGCTTTGATATCGACTCCGACGGGTTTATGAGCAACTTCGACTCCGAGAGTTACTGCAGCGACGGTTCCGGTGTCTACCCAGTCCAGTGGGTGGGAATGCCATCAACTCAGATCGGGACTGGGGTACCGTTCGAAATCGAATGGGAGTACGACACCGGGGACGTTAGCCCCTACTATGAGCTGACCGGCGTCGTGAACGCCGACGGCTCGGCGAGCGGCACCGGTCGTGCTGGCTTTCTTCCTTACGGCACTTGCGGAGGCATGAATTTCACCTGGACTGCTGAGAACACCAGTGATCCCGAGCCTGTATACGACCCAGAGGCTTCAGTCAGCCCTTCGTCGCTCACCGAGTCTGAGCTCGCCGATGGCGGCGTCGTCATCGAGGGCCAGGATTTCCCGCCGAACACTAGCGTGGAACTGCTCATCAACGGTTCGGTGGTCGATAACGAGGCTTCGCTTTACAACGGCAACGTCATTTTCAACTACAGCTCGAGCTCGCTCGTCACCGGCACCCACAATGTGCAGCTGCGGGCTGGCGTACACACGGCCGACACCTCGTTCACGGTGAACGCGGACCCCGAGCCCACTTATGATCCCGAGGCATCGGTGTCCCCGAGCTCGCTCACTGAGTCTGAGCTTGCTGATTCCGGTGTGATGGTCACGGGAACCGACTTTCCGGCGAATTCGAATGTTTCGCTGTCGGTCGCTGGTGCGAATGTTGGGTCGGAGTCAGCGAACGCTGACGGTGAGGTCACATTTGGCTACACATCCGGTTCGCTGGGTGCGGGTTCGCATCAGGTGGTCCTGACGCAGGGTGATCTGTCTGCATCGACCTCGTTCACGGTGACGGCGGATCCTGAGCCGGTGTATGACCCCGAGGTCTCGGTGAGCCCTTCGTCACTGACTGAGTCTGAGCTTGCGGATTCGGGCGTGACGATCACGGGCAGTGACTTCCCGGCAGGCGCGGATGTGGCGCTCTCGGTCGGAGGCTCGAACGCGGGCTCCCAGACTGCTGACTCCGAAGGTGAAGTGACGTTCAACTTCACCTCCAGTTCGTTGGGTGTCGGGTCACACACGGTAGTGCTGACGCACGAGGATCTCTCGGCGTCAACTTCGGTGACCGTGACCGATGATCAGGATCCGGTATACAACCCTGAAGCGTCCGTTACTCCGGAGGAGTTGACCGAGTCTGAGCTCACCGGTTCGGGCGTGACAGTAACAGGAATCGATTTCCTGGCGAATTCGAGCGTCTCACTGTCGGTTGCGGGCTCTCACGTGAGTTCGGAGTCAGCGAACGCTGACGGTGAGGTGACATTCACCTTCACATCCGATTCGCTGGGCGTAGGTTCGCACCAGGTAGCCTTGACTCAGGGCGACTTGTCGGCGGAGACGTCGTTCACCGTGACCGAGGACGACCCTGTATATAACCCGGGTCTCAGCGTGTCCCCGTCCGAGCTGACCGAATCGGAACTTGCAGACACCGGAGTCACGTTCACAGGACAGGATTTCCCCGAGAATGCCGAGGTCAGCTTGGCCGTCGCTGGAAGCGAAACTGCGGTCGAGACCTCAGACGGAACCGGTGAGGTCGTGTTCGAATACGTCTCCGACTCCCTCGGACAAGGCGAGCACACCGTGCGGCTCGAGGCTGATGCACCGGGCGCCTGGATTGAGTCGGTGTTCGTCGTGACGCCGGACGCTGAGGATCCGGATCCCGAGACAATCCCTGCCGTTGCACCAACCGAGAACGACTTGTCCCCGGCACTTGAGGGTGAGATCACCGCCCCATCCGAGGCAACACCCGGCGACGAGATCACGGTGACTGCTGAGAGCCTCGAGGCCGAAACCGAGATCGGGGTCTGGCTGTTTAGTGACCCGATCTACCTCGGCACACAGACGGTTGACGCGAACGGCCAGGTGACCGTCACAATCCCCGCCGACACGGAGATCGGCGCACACACGGTTGGCGTGTGGACCGAGGATGGCCTTGTCGGCTGGGACGCCATCAACATCGTGAGCGTCGACTCGGGTGGTGGTTCCGACGGTAGCGAGGGGGACTCCGGCGAGGGGGACTCCGGTGGTGAGGAAGAGTCAGGCGGTGCATCTGACGATCCTCAGGACGGTCTCGCGGTCACAGGTGGATCGCCAACCACGGGGATCGTGCTCGGCAGCATCTTGCTACTGCTCGTTTTTGGGTCAGCACTCCTGGCCCGCACTCGCCGAGACACCACCGAGTAGTCGAGGAACTCCGGAGTTCGGTAAGCGCTCAGGCAACGTGGAAGCTGTGGGGAATCGCCTGACGCGCGACCGCGGGGCTCTGATCGTGCTCGCTTACGAAAATGGCGCCATCAGGCCGGGCGGTGCCCAGTCGGGCCGAACGCGAGGAGACCCGCGAGTTACTCCGAGAGGAGCGCCTGAATGCGACGCACGCCTTCGAGGAGCGCATCGTCTCCGAGTGCGTAGCTGAAGCGCAGGTAGCCGCTCGGACCGAATGCTTCACCGGGCACCGCCGCGACTTCGGCCTCCGACAAGATGAGGTCGGCCAACTCGAGCGACGTGCTTGGCGTGACACCCCGGTAGGTCTTGCCGAGGGCACCCGTCACATCTACGTAGGCGTAGAACGCACCCTCGGGCGTCGGGCAGTTGAAGCCCGGAACCGCATTGAGTTCGGCAACAATAAGCTTTCGGCGGCGATCGAATGCTTGACGCATCTCCTCGATCGGTTCCTGCGGGCCCTCGAGCGCGGCGATACCAGCGCGCTGCGCGATGTTATTAATATTCGATGTCAGATGCGACTGGAGGTTCGCGGCGCCCTTGATGATGTCGGCCGGGCCCACCATCCACCCGAGCCGCCACCCCGTCATCGCATAGGTCTTCGCAACGCCGTTGACGAGGATGGCGCGATGCTGCAGCGCGGGAGTCGCCTCGACGATAGACGCAGCGCGCACACCGTCGTAGGTGAGGTTCTGATAAATCTCGTCGGCCACCACCCACAGGCCGTTCGCTTCAGCCCAATCACCAATGGCTTTGGTCTCCTCGGGGGAGTAGACGGCACCGGTTGGGTTGGAAGGGGAAACAAAGAGCAGCACTTTGGTGCGCTCAGTGCGGGCGGCCTCGAGTTGCTCAACGGTCACCTTGTACCCTTGGTCAGCGCCCGCAAACACCTCGACGGGCACGCCGTCGGCTAGCTGAATTGCCTCAGGGTACGTGGTCCAGAACGGCGCTGGCACGAGCACTTCGTCGCCCGGATCGAGCAGCACCTGGAATGCCTGGTAGACAGCCTGCTTGCCGCCGTTCGTGACGACTACCTGCGTGGGGGGTACGTCCCACCCCGAATCACGCGCAGTTTTCGCCGCGACTGCTTCGCGCATCTGCGGGAGGCCTGCCGCTGCCGTGTAGCGGAAATTCTTGGGATCGTTCAGGGCTTCGCGTGCGGCGTCGACAATGTGCGCGGGCGTCGAGAAATCTGGTTCTCCCGCAGCAAAGCTCACGATGGGGCGGCCGTCGGCTTGGAGCGCTTTCGCCTTGGCGTCGACTTTGAGGGTCGCCGACTCGGCGATCGCAGCGATTTTCTTCGAGAGGCGTGGAGTTTCAGTCACATCTCTAGGGTATGCCACGTGCAGGCGCTCGCGCACTCAGAGCTTGCTGGGTGTTGCATCCCTGCACCCTGACCCAAAACTTTGATAGATTCCGAGCATGAGCACAGTTGTAGTTACCGCCATTTTCCGCCCCAAGCCCGGAGCCTTTGACCAGGTTGTCGAAGCGCTTCGCCCAGCCATTGCTGCGGTGCATGAGGAGGCGGGGTGCGAGCTGTATGCGATTCATCGAGCGCCAGACAACACGATCGTGATGATTGAGAAGTGGGAGTCGGCAGAGCTGCTCGATATTCATGGCGACGGCGAAGCAGTTGCAACGCTCGGCGCCAGTCTGAAAGGACTCCTGGAGAGCCCGGTCGAGGTGACGAGACTCGATCCGATCCCCGCGGGAACCGCAAATCAGGGCATTCTTTAAGCTCCCCTGGTTCGACAAAGTTCGGGGGAATCCCGTAGACTCGGAGCCGGTAGTTGACTTCTGCCAGAATCAACTATGCCTGCATGAGCAAGAAATGCTCCATGTTGGTTCGGGTCAGGATATGAATGATCCAAAGGGTGGTGGCGCAATTGGTAGCGCAACGGTCTCCAAAACCGTAGGTTGCAGGTTCGAGTCCTGTCCGCCCTGCCACACCCCGGGTAGTGCACCGAAACACCCGAGGCGATTGAAAGGACGGCATCTGTGAGCAGCAACGAAATCGAGGAGACCGGTGGCGGTCTCGTCGAGCGTGCGAAAGCCGACCGGGCAGCAAAAAAGTCCTGGATTGGCCGCCTCGTACTGTTCGTGCAGCAGGTCATCGCCGAACTGAAGAAAGTAACCACGCCGACGCGCAAGGAGCTCATCCGCTTCACGCTGGTCGTGCTCGCGTTCGTCGTCATTATGATGGCGTTCGTTTGGGCACTCGACCAATTGTTTGGGTTTCTGATGGTCTTCGTCTTTGGCACACCGCTGGTATAACGCCTTCCAAGTTTTGAGTGAAGATCCACGCATATAGAGAGAAATAAGTAGAGTCACATGACGAGCGAGAACAGCAAGAACCCCGAGGCCGACCTCGACGCGGCACTCGATGCGCTGACACAGTCGACCGATGAGGTCGCCGACGCTGCAGTCGAGGAAGCACTCGAGATTGATAACCCCGAGGGCGCCGAGGCTGCTGCAAACGCCATCGTCGAGGAGGAGTCAGTAGCTGAGGCTGAGGCCGACGCTGAGGTTGAAGAAGACCCCTACGCTGCGTTCAAGCGAGAGCTGCGCACCAAGCCGGGCAAATGGTATGTCGTACACAGCTACGCCGGTTACGAGCGCAAGGTGAAGTCAAACCTGTGGAACCGTCGCGAGACGATGGGCGCGGTCGACGACATCTATGAGATTCAGGTCCCCATGGAAGAAGTCATGGAGGTCAAGAACGGCCAACGCAAGATGGTGACCCGCGTGAGGATCCCTGGCTACGTACTCGTCCGCATGAAGCTCAACGAGAACTCCTGGTCCGTTGTGCGTCACACTCCCGGTGTGACGGGCTTCGTCGGCAATGCACACAACCCCGTACCGCTGCGTTTCAAGGAAGCATTTGAAATGCTGAAGAGTACGGTTGAGCTCGAGCCCGCAGCGACTGCGAAGTCCACAGCTGCCGCGACCGCAGCAGCTCAGGGCCAGGTCGAGATCGACTTCGAGGTTGGCGAAACCATTACGATCAAGTCGGGCTCGTTCGAGGGACTGCCTGGCACGATCAGCGAGATCAACCCGGCCAGCGGCAAGCTGACGGTGCTCGTCTCGCTCTTCGAGCGCGAGACCCCGGTCGAGCTGAGCTTCGACCAGGTCACCAAGATGGTCTAGGCTCCACAGCTTTTCAAAGCGTCCCGCACCCATGTACGCAGGGTGGCGGGACGCTTTGTTGGTTATGTCCGCAACCGAGTCACCAGGTGTGACGTCGCGGCACCTGGCGTAGTGAGTCGGTCCGCGATCTCGTGGATCAGTGCCTGCGCGGCCATACTCGCACGGGTCGGTGTCATGTCTGAGCGACGTGCGATGCTGATGGTGCGGGTGAGGCTTGGGTCAGCGAGTGGTGCAGCGCGGAGGGCTGGTCGATCCACCGCGACCATGGCAGGGACCACCGCGACACCGATACCGCGTTCGGCGAAGCGCAGAGCAGCATCCATTTCAACGCCCGCCACCGCGACACGCGGGGTGAGGTTCGCGGAGCGGAACGCGGCGTCCACCGCCACTCGTAAGTCATAGTTCTCCGGGAACATGATTTCCGGTACGTTCGCAAGGTCTCGCAGTTCAACAGCACCGTGCGTGCGGCCGTCTTGAGTGTCACCCTCACGCGCGAACGGGTCAGGGTAGGCCACAGATGAGACGACGACGAGGCGCTCACCTAAGATCGACTCTCGATCGAGCACGGTGCGGGCCGCCGCAGATGACACACTCGTGACGACGAGGGCGAGATCCAACAGACCCTCTGCGAGAGCCGCAATCAGACTCCGCGACCCGCGCTCAAGAATCTCAATATCGATGCCCGGGTATCTCGACTGAAATTCCACGAGTACGTCGCTGACGAGGCTCGTGCACAGAGTCGGTGTTGCCCCCAGCCTGATGCGGCCGCGTCGCAGCCCAGCAAGTTCAGCCATCTCGTTGCGTGCAGTTTCGGCATCGGCCAGCATGCGTCGCGCGAACGGGAGGAGGCGTTCGCCAGCCGATGTGAGCGATACGTTGCCCCGTGCTCGGTGGAACAGATTAACGCCGAGCTCAGCCTCGAGTGTGGCAATTTGTCGACTGAGTGAGGGTTGCGCGAGATGCAGACGTTCGGCAGCACGGGTGAAGTGGCCGGTGCGTGCGACCTCCGCGAAACCACGCAACTGATCCAGATTCATGACCATAGCCTATTGCTATCAACAGCATGGTAACTATTCATTGGAGTAATTGACGTCTCACTCTTACGCTGATCATATGGTTACTCACACCCGCTCCGAGCGGCTGCTCTCCACCTCTGTTCTGGTCATTGGCACCGGCGGCGCCGGTTTGCGCGCCTCGATCGAGCTCGCTGAGCGAGGCGTTCAGGTGCTCGCAGTCGGCAAACGACGCAAGCATGATGCGCACACGACGCTTGCTGCCGGCGGCATCAACGCCGCGCTCGGCACCGTCGATGCCGAGGACAGCTGGCAACAACACGCGGCAGATACGCTGCGTGAGTCCTACTTCGTCGCTGACCCTGCGATCGTCGAGACCGTGACAAAGAACGCGGCCGAGGGTATTCAGGATCTGGAGCGCTGGGGTATGCCGTTTGCACGGGAGACCGACGGGCGGATCAGCCAACGCTTCTTCGGTGCTCACAAGTACCGCCGCACCTGCTACGCCGGTGACTACACGGGGCTCGAGATTCAGCGCACCCTGTTGCGCCGGGTCCGTGAGCTCGACGTACTGATCGTCGACACGATTTACATCACGCGCCTGCTCGCGGCTGAAGGTAAAATCTTCGGCGCGTACGGCTTCGACATTGTTGATGGCACCCCGGTGGTGATCCACGCCGACGCCGTCATACTCGCGGCCGGAGGACACACCCGAATTTGGCGAAATACCTCCTCGAGGCGCAACGAAAACACTGGTGATTCGTTCCGGCTCGCGGCACTCGCGGGTGGCAAGATCCGCGACGCCGAACTCGTGCAGTTCCACCCATCCGGCATCCTCGAGCCAGCCGAAGCAGCTGGCACCCTCGTCTCAGAGGCGGCGCGCGGCGAAGGGGGCATCCTGCGTAACGCCCTCGGCGAACGCTTTATGGAGCGTTACGACCCTGAGCGACTGGAGCTGTCGACCCGTGACCGCGTCGCCCTCGCCTGTTTCACCGAAGTCCTGGAGGGCCGCGGCACTACGAGCGGAGGGGTGTTTCTCGACGTGTCTCACCTCCCGCGAGACACCATTTTCGAGAAGCTCCCGCGTGTGTACCGTACGCTCATCGACCTGCAGATGCTCGACATCACTGAGGAGCCGATCGAGATCGCACCGACCGCTCATTACTCCATGGGCGGTGTCTGGGTGCGGCCAGAGGATCACGGCACTGGTGTCGACGGGCTGTATGCGATCGGCGAAGCGTCAAGTGGACTGCACGGGGCGAACCGTCTCGGAGGTAACTCTCTCATCGAGTTGCTCGTGTATGGCCGCATCACAGGCAGTGAGGCCGCCGAGTACGTCACGAACCTCACCCAGGTGCACCGCTCACCCGAGGCCATTACAGAAGCGCGAGACGAGATGCAGCACCTGCTCAGTGGGAAAGGTACGGAGACCCCACGCGTACTGCAGCGTGCGCTCCGTGACGTGATGACTGAGCACGCCGGGGTCGTACGCAGCGAGACGGGGATTCAGGCGGGGCTTGAGAAGCTCCGGGAGATCGAGAGTCGCGTAACGAACATCGGTGTCCACCCTGACATCGCGGGCTTCGACGACCTGGCCCACGCCTACGACCTCTACGGTTCGCTCCTGGCGGCGCGAGCCACCCTCGAGTGTGCGCTGGAGCGTCGAGAGACCCGAGGGTGCCACAACCGGTCCGACTTTCTGGAGCAGAGTGACGAACTGCGAGGCAGCTTTATGTGGACCCCCGACGCCGGTGCGGTATTCGAGTCGGTCGCCGAGGCGCCCGAGTCGTTCCGAGCGCTCGCTCTTGACGCGATCAGCACCTCAGTTGAGGGGAAGCTTGTGGAGTGAGTACGAGCTATTCGTCGACGTGACGCTCATCTTCGCCGTTGTAAGCCGAGAGCGGGCGGATCAGCGCGTTCGACGCAGCCTGCTCCATAATGTGCGCCGTCCAGCCCGTCACTCGTGATGCGATGAACAGTGGCGTGAATGTGGCGACATCGAAACCGATGAGGTCGTACGCGGGCCCTGAAGGGTAATCGAGGTTCGGGTAGATGCCTTTGCGCGACACGAACTCGCTCTCGAGCTTCGCGTACAGGTCGGCAACGTCGGGACGGTCGTAGTGTTCAATCAGGGTGTCGAGCGCGGCTTTCATCGCGGGTACGCGTGAGTCGCCATTCTTGTACACGCGGTGTCCGAAGCCCATGATCTTCCGCTTCTCGCTGAGCGCCTGATCAAGCCACGGCACCACGTTCTCGGACGAGCCGATCTCGTTCATGATGTGGAGTACGGCCTCGTTGGCGCCTCCGTGCAGCGGGCCTTTCAACGCACCGATCGCTGCGACGACCGCCGAGTACAGGTCGGACAGGGTCGATGTCACCACGCGCGCAGTAAAGGTCGAGGCATTGAATGAGTGCTCGGCGTACAGGATCATCGAACGGTTGAACGCGTCGATGACGACCTCGTCGGGTTCCTCACCAAACGTCATCCACAGAAAGTTCGCGGAGTAGTCGAGATCGTCACGCGGGGGCACGAGCTCCTGGCCGCGACGGCGGCGTTGCCCATACGCGACGATCGCGGGCAGCGCGGCAAAGAGCTGCACACTGCGTGAGAGGTTCACCTCGGGGCTTCCCGAGGCGTCGAGCACTGATCCTGAACCAGCGAGTGCCTCAGCACCCAGCAGGCTCACCGCTGTGCGTACTTCGTCCATGGGGTGCGCATCTAACGGCAACAGATCGATAGCTGCCTTCACCCGGTCATCGAGCGTGCGGTACTCGCGTTCCTCTCGACGCAATGAGGTCAGCTCGTCGTCAGTTGGCAGTTCACCACGCCACATCAAATATGCGACTGCCTCGAACGGCTGCGTCGACGCCAGCTCTTGGACCGGGTACCCGCGGTACAGGAGACTGTTGGTCTCGGGGTTCACTTTCGAGACCGCGGTGTAATCAACGACGACACCCGCAAGCCCCTTCTTGATCTCGGTTTCCGTCATGATTGCTCCTTCGCGTACGTCTCGATCAGAATTGCGCGTGCCAACTTCATGTGTGGGTACGCTACCGCTCAACCGTGAAGTTGAAAATGCTTGTGTCGAATGAGTTGTAGCCCTCGTAATCGATGAGGTCGTACAAGTCGGCGCGGTGCTGCATCTCATCCAACTTGCCTGTCAGGTGCCCCTCCTCGATCAGCGTGTCGAGTGCGCGTCCCGTCGCTCCCATCGAGATACGCAACATCGACACCGGCCAGATCACAATGTTCATACCAACGTCGGCGAGCTGCTGCGTCGAAAAGAGGTCGCTCTTCCCAAACTCGGTCATGTTCGCGAGCAACGGTACATCGACCGCATCCCGCATTGCCTCGAACTCGCTCAGGTCGCGCATCGCCTCGGGAAAGATCGCGTCTGCGCCCGCATCAACGAGCGCCTTGGCGCGGTCGACCGCGGATTCGAGACCGTCCGCGGCGCGGATATCGGTTCGGGCCATAATGAGGAAGTTGTCGTCTCGGCGAGCATCGACGGCGGCACGGATACGCTTGGTTGCCGTCGATTCGTCCACAACCGCTTTGCCGTCCAGGTGTCCGCAGCGCTTCGGATTAATCTGATCCTCGATGTGGCAG
The DNA here is from genome assembly GCA_052090925.1 of Leucobacter sp. Lineage (GTDB taxonomy): Bacteria > Actinomycetota > Actinomycetes > Actinomycetales > Microbacteriaceae > Leucobacter. The sequence continues at coordinate 19,564 of JBQDBM010000035.1, forward strand.
CCAGCGATGCCGGCATTCTCGAGCTCTTGGACTGTGCGCGCCACGTTCATCGGCTCGCCGAAACCGGTATCGGCATCGATGATTGTGGGGAGCTCCGTCATGCGGGCAATCTGCTCGCCGCGACCTGCGACTTCACTCAGCGTGGTCAACCCAATGTCGGGGAGACCGAGGTCTGCAGCGAGTACGGCACCGGAAATGTAGACGCCATC
>JBQDBM010000036.1:0-11681 GCA_052090925.1 Leucobacter sp.
GTCTATCTGCGGACCGACGCTCCCGGCCGACCTACACCCTCATCTGGGAAGAGCCTGCAAACGACGCGGATGGCGTCCGTGCTCAGCTGTCTGGTCGCCTCGGGGAGCTCATTGGACTCGACGCGACCATCGACGTCGGTCTCCTCGAAGCGGTCTCGGTGGTCGTCGCCGAACGCTTCGGGCTCGAGCTGAGCGCTTTCACCGCGGAGATTACTGATATCGTCGCGCGCGACCTTGCCGTCATCGCCGGCACGGCATGGCGATCTGTGTCTTCCATCACCCTCGACACAGGCAGCATTATTACCAGCGCTTTGCATCGCCGTGAGACCTTCGACGCAAGCCTCACGATGTTGTTCAGGCTCGCAGCTCGCCCCGGCCACCCGCTCAACGCCGACTTTGTCCACGAGTTCCTTAGCGGGCTCACGATGGCGGCCCGAGATCAATTCCTCACCGGGTGGCTACACACGAGTCACGGCACCAGCGGAGCTGTCGATCGCCTGATCCGTTGGGGAGGTGAAAGACCGATCGACCAGGTGGGTGCGGAGACCACACGTTTGTGGGTCACGGCACTGCTATGGACGACCAGCGCCACTGATCGTCGTGTTCGCGAGCCAGCCACGATCGCCGCAGCCCGCCTGCTTGCGCGTCACCCTCATCGGGCCGCCACCCTACTCGAACGATTTTGCACCGTTGATGACGAGTGGGTCGTCGAACGCGCGCTTCAGGTCGCTTACTCGGCGCTGCTGGCCAGTGGCAGCGAGACGGACTGGACTGCAGCGGCGGGTGTCGTCTCGGCTACCTTCTTCGCCCCCTCCGCAGACCCCACACCCAACGCCGCCGTTCGCGACGCCGCCCGCTGCATTCTCGAAGCGGCACACGATCGCGAAGCCCTCCCAGCAGAAGTGCAGCCCGACCATTTCCGCCCTCCCTACAGCAGCACCTGGCCACTGACCTGGCCAACGGAAGAGGACATTGCCGCCTACAACAATCGCGACTACCCGAAGCTCGTGTACTCCACCACGGGCGACGACTTCTTCATCTACCGGCTCACACCCGAGTTGCGTAACCGGCCAGGTGTCGACGTCGCCGCCGGTGCGCGATGGGTGGTCGCAGAGGTCATTCGGCTCGGATACCTACCCCGGCTGCATTCAAACTTCGACGGCTACGTCCTGGGAAAGTACGGGCCTGGACGAGGGAAACCAAAGTGGATCGAACGGATCGGCAAGAAGTACCAATGGATCGCACTCAACCGGCTTATCGGGCATTTGTCCGACCACACACCCAAGACCAGGAGCTCCTGGGAAGCCCCGCCGCCGGCTGTTGCCGGACCCGAATCCTCCATCGTCCGGCAGGTCGACCCCACAGTGACCGAGTTCGAACCAGCGAGCGATGCGCCCCGGCCCTGGGTGCCGGCCTACAACTGGGATGCGAAGATCGGAAAAACTGACGCCCAATGGGTGGCCGATGACTCCGACCTGCCCACTATCGACGTCGACTCCGCCGAACGAGACGGACGTCCCTTCATCGTCGTATCGGGCTCATACAGCTGGGACCTCGCCGGCGACAGCACGAAACGCCCCCACCAAGTCTGGACCAACCTCTACACCCATGTGGTTGACACCGACGATCTTCTTGTTGCCCTTGACGAGCTCGAGGGTCGGGACCTGATCAACGACCTCGAGATGTCCCGGCCCCCCACGAGCTACCACGGGTACGTTGGCGAGTACCCGTTCGGACACCACCACGGCGAGACGCTGAGTGCCGTGGACTACGATTGGACTGACCCACTCAGCGTTCCGACACGACCAGCAGTGTGGGAGCTGCTTGGCGAAAACGAATATGCGCCAGGCAACCTTGAAACGATCTCGTTCGACGCCCCCGCTCCTGAGTTCTTCGGCCCGGCACCGGGTGCCCTCCACTGGAATGGCAGCAACGGGTGGACCAACGCGAGCGGGCGGCTCATCGCCGTTCTGCGGCACTCCGTAAACGTGGGCCAGAACGAGCTACTGATCGATGTCGATTTCCTGCGGGACTGGCTCACCGCTGAGCAGAAGGCACTGATCTGGGTCGAGAACACGGGAAAGGACGTCTACCTGGAGATGGGTTGGAGCAGGAACCATCCAGGAGCGCTCGTTCGATCCCAGGTCCGGGCGTGGACCCCTGGGCAGAACCTACTAGCCGTTTCACCCGGTTGGCAGCGCATACCCGCCCGCGAGGAATGATATCGCGATCGGTTCGACTCATTCCGACATGTCTTGTTGCTCTGCCGTCTCGAGCACGAGCGCGCCTGAATCGAGCGGATGCTCGTGCGTATCAGCATCCACTGCCTACAACGGGTCACTGGCAACTATCCGGACAAAGGAGCTGTGTTGATGCCCGCCGCCGTCGGGTTCGCAACGCGCTCGGCTACGGTAGTCCCGCGAGCTTCGTTGTCATGGAGGCGATTCCTAAGTTTGCCGGTGGCGGTTGGTCTGGCATGCAACGGCCTGCCCAGGCGTTCGACTTCGGCACCGAAGGACAGGAAGAGTTGCACGAACACGCCCGCGATACCGTCGATTCCGAGAATCAGCAACTCAAGGTGTCTGGCGACGACGACTCCCAAATGCACACATTCTACGATGCCGTCATGCGGTCGGTAAGCATTTCAGTTGAGTGGCCACGCGTCTGGCAGATCGCGGCCAATGATCTCTCAACCTTGATCTGCAAGACGCGTGGCAACACCAGAGCGGGGTTCTCAATCGTCACCGCATCCTCTGCCAGACACAAAACAACGGTGAAGCAAATTTTGCGTCACCGTTCTTCTTACTGTTATCGGAGCATAGCTACGGTTTTGCGCCGGAAGCGATGATCGATCCCAATACCTCCAAGGTACGCTCACGTTCCCAATTCGTCCACAGATCTACCGTTGTGATCCGTCCAGGCCCGCTCTGCGGCCATCCAGCTCCCCTTGGCCTTCTCCAGCAACACGGGGTCGCTAAAGCGAGCAATTTCGTTGAGAACCTCGGCGAAGGCTTCGGGGAGCTCCTTCTGGCGATTTACGCGTGTACGCCAGGCACGCCACTTGGGTTGCGCACGCTCGGGCATCTCCGCGAGTGCCGGTAACACTGGAGCGAGAGCGACGCCTCGATAAGCGGCCACGGTCTCCAGCGAGTTCCGGAGCGTGTCCGCCTCAACAGAATGAAGGTGTGTAAGCGTGTAGACGTCAGCGAAGTCCCGCCAACGAGTGTTCCCCTCGCCCCGATCGATCGCGGTCACGATCTTTTCGGCAAGCACCATCGCGAGTGGGTAGCCGAGTAGCGCGACCGGCGGCTGGCCGAGTGGCACGATGCGCGGCAACTCGATGAGTTGAGGAGCTGGCCATATCGGGTCACCGAAGTTGACGTCGATCCCGACAGTCAGCCGAGCACGACCGAGGTGACCGACGAGTCGCACGCGCACGCCAGCATACTCATCAGCATCGCCGTCCCGAATGGCCGACGCGGTGATGCTGTCTGCGTCGAAGGCCACCCCGTCAGGCAATTCGATAGCTGTAATCTCACGCAACCGCCCGGCCACGTCCTCGGCATCATTAGATAACCCAGTGGCTTGGAGATCGATGTCTTTGGTAGGACGGCGTGCGGCGAATGCCGCCAGCAGCACACCTCCCTTGAGCACGAAATCGTCTCGGTGCGGTGACGCGGCAATTCGGGCTAGAAGTGCTTCGAGCACGTACAGGGTCTGCAGCTCCTGCACGTCTGCGTTGGTCTCACGTGCGAGTTTCTGAATTGCCAGGGTCGCGTCACCATCGGGCGTGCCGCGTTGTGGTTTCGGTGTCAAAGCAGGATCTCCAGAGCGTTCTGCAGCGCTGGTCTCCCCCTCGGGAAACTCTTGGCAATATTGAGCAGCCGGGACGGGCTGTTTCCTTTGGCACGGAGCCATCGTTTGAGCGCGTCGATTGCGAGGTCGTTGCCCCATTCATGGCTGAGGCGGAACAGATCGATGATCGTGCGTTCCGCGGAATATAGTCCTATCGCTCTCCCACCAGGCAGCGCGTGTTCGGTACGGCCAATGTCGAAAGTTGCGGCACCGAAGTGGTGCCAACTGATCGGCGCGCTCCACACGGTCAATGGCTTAGTACCTCGCGGAATGGCGATGTTACTGCGCGTTGGAATCTCGTCTGTGAGGTCATGGATCGACAACGCCGTCAGCAGGCAAAGTATCGCTTGCGGTCGCTTTGCACCGATTGCCATCCACGCGGCCGTAGTATCGTCCGTCGCGCCGGAGCGCAGGAACTGACCAGGTGCGATCCGCTCGTACTCCTCAGTCTCGATCAGTCGCTCGAACTGCCTGCGCGTCAGCCCCTCGTCTGCGAGATCTTTATATCCCAGCATGTCTGGCATCAGTGCAGTATCCATGTTCACCTCCACTCGAACCAAACTAGTTACACATACAGTGTACCTGTCACCATTTCTGATCGCTAGGCTTCTCATCCGAACGCCTTCTCGAGCATCCCCGCGGTCGTGGGGTCGACGGTCTCGTTGCGGCGAATGTAGTGCTTGATCGTGATCGCTGGGTCGGTGTGGCCGAGCAACTGCGATGCCAGTTCCACGCCCGCGCTTTCGTTGATCGTGGTCGCAACAGTGCGGCGGAATTTGTGCGGGGTCACGCCCTCGATCCCCGCCAGATTCATCACGTGGCGGAGCTGGCGGCGCACATTATTCGTCGTCAGCGGTGTGCCCCCGCGAGAACAGAACAGCAGCGCATCAGGGTCGATCGTGTTGAGCTCTCTCAATCGACGTTGCACAGCGTGCGCAGCGAACCCCGGAAGCTGGATCGTGCGCCGCGACCGCGCGGTCTTCGGGTGATCCTGCCGTGTCGTCGGTTCACTCTTCGGGCTGACGATCGTTCCGGCGATCCGAACGGATGGCACGCTCAGATCGATGTCGCGGCGGCGGATTGCGAGCACTTCGCCGATGCGCGCGGACGTGCCCAGCATGACCTCGACGATCGCGCCGAGTTGCCCGTCGGGCTTCGGTCCCGACACATCGCGCCCGGCCTCCCAATACGCAATCGCCGCACGGATCGCGGTGATCTCTTCGGGCGTGTACGCGTCCGCCATCCGCACATCGCGACGCAACCGCGCAACATGATCGACAGGGTTACGCAGCAGCACCTCGTGTCGCACCGCCAGTGCGAGCGCGAGTCGCAGCACGACGCGAGCATGCTTCGACTTCGAGTACGAATCTATCGCAAGCCGCTTCAAGAACTGGTCGCACCGAGGAACCCCGTTCTCGCGCAACGTCAGATCCTAGAATGCGGGCAGCACAAGGGTGCGCATGTCTCGCTCATACAGTTGCCGGGTGGTCGTCGCGAGCCGATCCTCCACCTCGATGTCTTCGAGCCAGTACGCCACCAGATCAGGGAACGCACTGTCAGTCGTGAGTGATCCCGCACTCGGCGCAATCAGATTGCGATCGACGCACTTCGCTTTCAACGCGTGGTCGCGGCCGCCGCAGTATCGCCGCTCACCTGCACGAGTCGCGAAACGCCGTCCCAGTCGCGATAGCGGGCGCGGGCTTCGATGCGGCCGCTCGGGCGTCTACGAGTCGTGATCTTGCCGTAGGCGCCGATCGTCAGGTGCGGGCGACTCGTCTCGTCACCGTCGAGGGGGTTGCGGAGGCGGGAGCGACGTTGGAGTAGTCATGCAGGCCCTGTGCGCCAGGTACTCCAAGGCAACCGAAACCATCCGTAGTCGACACTCCCGAACCGGACAAAGCGCTGGTCAAAAGCGTTTCAGTCGGGGTTTCAGGAGGGTATTAGATGACCGGATCAAATCTCACAATCTAGAAAGTCGAGGATTTATGTCGACCCATCACTGGAATGATCAAGCGTGACAAGGGTGCTCGATACGACGTTCGATGCCACCGGCGGAGACAGGAAGTCAGCACAAAAGTTCGAATATAACCTCGCGAACTCGCACACCCGCCATTTATCAGGGCAGCGCCCAGTCCAGAAACTCCTCCGCATCGAGCACCGGCTTTCCCCACTGAGCGGCTTTCTTCGCCTTGCCCGACTGAGTGCCGCGCTGTGCGACGACGAGGACATCGGTGCGCGTCTTCGTCATGTTGTCTGAGATTACGAGACCGCGCTCGCGTGCGACCCGCTGCATCTCTTCGCGACCATAGAACCCGTGCACGGGTGACACGACTTCACCGGTGAAACACACACGTGCGCCAGGTACGAGCAGCACCTCGCACGAGAGCGCGACTTCGAGTACGAAGTCTGTTGGTAGCACCTGGACTCCGTAGTGCTGTTCGACACCACGCAACCGCTCGACTACATGCTCGTCGCGGTCGACGACGCGCTCCCACGCGGCCACGAGGTGGTCGGCGAGTATCTGGGCCGCGTCATCCTCGGCCGAGAGATGGCCGCCCACTGTGAACGCGTCAGGCCCACCGTGTCCTTGCATGCCTGTGGTGCGCTGCAGTAGGTATCCACGACCAGCAAAGTGGCTTGGAAACGGGCTGCCCGAAGCGGCGTGCAAAGCACCCGGCGTCTCGGTGGCAATTCTGCGTGAGATCCCTCTGAGCGCACGGGCTCGTTCGAGGGCCGTGGGTGAGGAGAGCGCCTGATGGTCCAAAACAGACAGCCGGTGCGCGGGCAGCTCGGCCCCAAGCGGCATACGCGCGACTACTCCGTTCCGCTTCATTTCGGAGTCAATGAGACTCAACGCGTGATCGATGCCAACACCCGTGGGAACACGTCCCGCGAACAGCGGCGAGAGCGCAGCCCAGGCCTCAGCAAGCACCGGAGCAAGCGCGACATCACGCGTCGTGAGCCCAAATTCGGTCTGCGCCGAGTACAAGTCACTCGTAGGGTTGACGACCGTCGTGGCCTCGTCGCCATCGTCGGTGACCACGGCGATTTCAATGGGCCGCGGTCGGTAGCGATCCCCCTCGTTCCCGACATGCAAGATTGAGACGTAAGCCCGCCCGAGATCCGCTGCGCCCGGTCGCCCGGTCTCGAGGTAGCGACGCACCAGGATGTCGGTCTTGAGATCTCGTGGCAGCACATCGCGTTTCAACACGAGTCCTTCGAGACTCGTGCAGCGACTGAGTGCGACGTAGAGCTGGCCGTTGGCGAACGTGCCACCAGTGAGATCGACGACAACCCGGTCGAGGGTTTGTCCCTGACTCTTATGGATCGTGATTGCCCAGGCGAGCTTCATCGGCAGCTGAGTAAATGAGCCAACTACCTCGTGGCTCAGCGACCCCGACTGCACGACGGGACGTGTGATGTCCCAGCGATGCGGCTCGACCTGCACTCGCTTTCCTTCGCGCAGCAGTATGGTGATGATGGGGTCGCCGGCGTCATACCCGATGCGTTCCACCCGACCGATGCTGCCATTGACCCAGCGATTCGCGGAATCGTTATTGAGTAGCATCACCTGTGCACCGACGGCCAATTGCAACTCTTCATCGGTGGGAAACTCGAACCCATCGGTCTCGCCTGTGATGACCGCCGCGAAAGCCGTGGGTGTCGCGGTGAGTCGCTCGAGCATTTGCCGGTTGCGTGCACCGACAATGCGATTGGTCGTAGCGAGTGTGAGCCAAAATTCGTCGAGTCCCGGGTCAAAATTGGGATTCGTGCGCTCGTTGAGCTCAGCCCGCGCATCTTCGAGCAGCGCTCCATCACGTACCGCGTTGAGCAGCTCGACGAGCCGCGAGTCCCCGAGCTGCCGAAACACTGTCGTGAGTTCAACAGTCGGGAACGCGTCTCGTGTGAAGTGCTTCGCCGAGAAGAAGTAGGGCGTGCCGAACTGCTCGGCGATGAACTCCGCTTCGTCACCCCGAACTACAGGAGGTAGCTGGTATAAGTCACCCACGAGTACTAGCTGCACGCCGCCAAACGGTGCACCGGGTTTCGGTCCGAAACGTTCGAGCGCTGCGACCATCGAATCGAACAGGTCAGCCCGCACCATCGACGTCTCATCAACGATGAGGGTATCGAGCGTGCTGAGCGCCTCGGCAAATCGACCGGGGTAGTATCGGCCGCTTCGCACTGCATCCTCATTGATCCCGGTATGGAATGAAAACAGACGATGGATCGTGTACCCGTCAACATTGAGTGCGGCGATTCCCGTCGGTGCCACCGTAATGGTGTTGCGTGTGGTCTCCGTAAGGAACTGGCGAATCAGCGTCGACTTACCAGTGCCCGCCTTGCCCGTCAGAAAGATGTTGCTGCCTGAGTGCAGCAGCTCGAGCGCTTGTGCGAACTCGGGCGTGATCGTGATGCCTGGGGGCGCTGTACGCTCCGATGCCGTGTTTTGGGCAATCAATGAAGATCCTGTTGTTTTACTGGGCGATTATATCGGTCACCAGGTTACCGAGAATTGGAGTTGCGCGGGGTGAAAGGTCGGCAACCCTCGGTAGTACGGCTGAGTGGTACCGTCGCCCTCGATTGGATGCCCGGGTCGCGGCGGGACCGTAGGACGCGATTCCTCCGCCAGCATACGTTTGCTCTTCGTAGCTCAGGGCAGGCCAATTCTCAGGGCCCGTTCTGCTTCACGCTGTGCCATGACATTCCACTAAGGGATCGGCGTTATGACCAACACTTGAGGTAGGCGTTTCTCATGCACTTCTGAGCTGTAATTCGTACCGCTCAATCTGGCCATGCGACTACGGGGCCGGGGTCGCTCCTTTGCGATCCTTGCCAATCCATCCCAAGTGGGTGTGCGTAAACGCGTCGGGGAGCTTTAGTCCATAACCCAGCATCCGGTCGACCCCTACGTGGAACGCCCACGCAAATGCAACAAGCGACAGCCACAGCGACCACTCGGGTGCGAGCGTGACCGTCACGAATGCGGCAATTCCCAGCAGCGCTGGCCAAACGTAGGTGTGCACGGCGTTGTACCAACGTGCCCCGGTCGCGGGCGAACGCAGGTACCCCAGCGCAGACAGGTCAAATACCAGGAAGATGGCCAGCGGGAACCACCACAAATTTGGGGCGAGTACGACCGTGCCAGTGAGAGCAAACGCCGCAATGAGTGCCCCCTCGACCATCTGAACCATTCTGGGATTCAGCCCACGGCCGGTACCACCTGGCACCTCGGTGTTCTTACGTGGCGCACGTTCGGTCATGTCAGTCATCTTTCACTAGTCCGCATTTCAAGACAAGACGCTTGCACGGGCCAAGCCCATCGTCAGGAGGCGTACTCATTCATCGCCGATCATAAACACGTCCGTTGCCCACCTTGGAGGAGAACACGGCGGAACAGGGTGTTGAATGTCTCTCGCAATTTCGCTCTGCTCGACCGGAACTCTCGAGAAGCTAGTATTAGAAAACACCCCTCATCAGGCATTTCAATTTGTCGGGTTGACAGGATTTGAACCTGCGACCCCCTCACCCCCAGTGAGGTGCGCTACCAAGCTGCGCCACAACCCGTACGTCCCCTCGAGAGCTTCCCCTCTGTGGAGAGAGAGTCGGCCAACGAGGCAACCCCTCTATCTTAGTCACAAATCAGGCACAGAGAAACTCACGCCAGCACTTGATTAAACTCGGTGTTGGAAGTGCCTCAGTCGCGGGAGACGCCGCCATCAATCACGAGGGTTTCACCCGAAATGGAGCGAGCGCTCGTCGAAGCGAGGAAACGGATCGCAGCCGCGATCTCATTGGGCTCCTGTACTCGCCCGGTCGGCGTATCGGCAACCAGGGCCGCACGCTGCTCATCAAGCGGCAGGCCGGTTTTGGCCGCGATATCCCTCGCGACCTGCTCGATCATCGGTGTATTCACAGACCCCGGAGCAATCGCGTTGACCGTCAGCCGCGGGGCGAGATCCATGGCCCCGGCGCGCGTCAGACTCATCAGCGCACCCTTGGTCGCCGCATAGTCCGCAGCCCCCGGGAACCCGCGCTTACCCGCAATTGACGCGATGTTTACGATCGCACCCTCGAGATCCTCCGCCTCGATCCGCTTCGCCACTTCGCGCATGATCACGAACGGAGCAATCACGTTGATGTCGACCGTGCGCGAGAAGTCTTCGATACTGAAATCAAAACCGGGTCGCGACGAATAAAAGCCCGCCGCGTTCACGACGATCTGCGGGGTGTGCTCGAGGTTCTGGATGGTCGAGGTAAGCGCGTCGAGGTCGCTGAGGTCGGCGATGACACTCTCGATGCCGTCCCCCTCAGCTTCAATCCGGTCAAGCGCGTACACAGTGGTCGCGCCAGCGGCGACGAGCGTCCGAGTGATCGCACGTCCCATTCCGCCCGCAGCACCAGTCACCAGCGCTACTGGGCCCACCAGCTCACCTGCCGCGATTGGGTCCACTGCCGGAGCAAATGCCTGTGACGACGGGCTTTCTGCCATGTGTATGTCCTTTCGGGAGATTCGTTTGTGTGAGAGAGCCTAATTAGATGACGCGCTCGTTGCCGCCGTCGACGGGCACCTGCGCTGCGGTCGTGCAGCGGAACGTGTCATCCGCCATCGCGCGCACCATGGCCGCGACATCCACGCTTCTCACTTCAGCTTTCAGCAGGTTACGCCGCTTATACTCATCGATCGTCATGCCGTAGTGCTCAGCACGCTGCGCGAGCAGCTCGGGCTTCCACAGTTTCGTGTCGAACACCGCATCGGGGTGCACCATGTTCACCCGAATACCGTCGCCTGCCCACTCGAGTGCCGCAATACGCGACAGCTGCGTAATGGCCGCCTTGGACGCCGAGTACGCAGCAGCTCCCGGCCCGGGGGCCGCGACGTTCTTCGATGCGACCACACACACACGCCCGCCACCAGGCGCCTCTTTCAAGAACGGCTGCGCGATCCCGAAGAGTGCGGCAACGGAGTCGACGTTGATCGACATTGCACGTCGCCACATCTCCATATCGAGCTCGGTGAGGTGCTGTGCGGCCGGGAAAATACCCGCCGCAACCACCAGAATGTCGAGCCCACCGAACGCCTCCACGCCCGCGATAATCGCTTGGCGCTGCGCCTCCGCGTCAGACACATCTACCTGCAAGCCCAGCCACTCCGGCCCATCAAATGTCGTCGCGACTTCGGGAGAGAGATCCCAACCGATCACGCTCGCACCCTGCTCGAGCAGTTCTGCAGCGCAGGCCCGCCCGATACCGGAGGCGGCACCGGTGACGACGGCAACGCGCCCGGCCATGGGTCGGTACCCACCGCCCATGCGGCGCTTCTCTTGCTCGGGCGCCCAGTACTCAATGTCAAAGACGTGCTCCGGGCCAGCCGGCTCGTATCCGCCCAGCGCGACCGCATCGGCGACGCCCGCCAGCGTGTGCTGCGCGATGTCTTGGGCAATTCGCGCTTCTTTGCCGGTGCGCCCGGCTGACAGCAACCCCAGTTCAGGGTGCAAGATCACCCGGGGTGCGGCATCGCTGCGCGCAAGATCCCCCCCGTGTCGACCGTTGTTCACCTCAAAGTAGCGGTCATAGTCGCTGACAAACGCGTCAACGTCATCGCCGACGAGCGGTTTGCTCTTGTTCCAGATCACGTGGTCGGGAGTCATGGGCCCGGCCTGGGTCGCCTCCACGACCGCTGCGTCCGCAATCAGCGCAGCTGTCTCCGCCCCACCGTCGCGCCGCACCACAAGCGGATCCCCAGCAGCCTCGCTCAATCGGGCACGCAGCTGCGTCACGTGCAGCGCTTCGTCGGATCCAAATTCGCGCTCGGCAGGCAGCTC
>JBQDBM010000036.1:11781-13892 GCA_052090925.1 Leucobacter sp.
CGTCGGAGGTAGCAGCTCTCGAAGTCGCGCAAGTCGCAGCGGAGCGAACCCATCGGCCTGGATCGTAGCGAGCGCGTGCCCACTCCCCTTGACGAACAGTGCGGGCACCTCAGCACCCGTGACGTCTCGCCACGTGCCCTTGACGGAGGTGTTGCCGCCCCCGTGCAGCGTAAGGCTTGGATCCCCGAGCGCCTGCGACGCCTCGATGAGGTCCTGCAGCGCTTCCTGCGTCTCGTGTGTGGCGGAACCGGCCATGGCTGTACTCCTTCGCGTCGTCGCTGAGTTGTCAAACAACCTAGCAGAAGTCGCCCTGCACCACACCCCTAAACATTGGGGTTACCCGCCCGGGAAACCGTGCCCAACTAGTTCGACCGAACGACGGTGAACGCGTAGCGGCCCTCAATGAAATAGGTGCGCGAGTACAGCAACAATTGGTCAGAGTCTGCATAGTGCAGCTGGTCGAGCAGTACGTACAGTTCATGCTGTTCGGCGTCGGCACCCCAGCCGATGCGGTCGGACGTCACTGCGTGAATCTCCGCGATGCCGCGGTGCGGATTCAGTTCGAGTCGTTCGCGCAGGAACTGAAAGATCGAACCGGTCAATTCATCAGGATCCATTCCCTCGGGGAACACCCCGATGGGCATGAGGTCATATGAGTAGGCCACAACCTCGCCGTCGGCGAGGATCGACCGCCGCATCTCGAGCGCTTCACTCCCGGCCGGTAGATCCATTTTCTCAAGCTCATCCGGCAAGAGCGCGCGAATCACACGGCTCTGGTACTCCATACCAGGTTCGCGGCCCTGCGCGCGGATCGAGTCGCTGATGGAATCCATGCGTTCGAGCCCGGCATGGATCGCGCGGTTGTCGCTCACGAAGGTGCCGACCCCATGCTGCGTTCGCACGAGCGAGCGTGCCTCGAGTTCTCGAAGCGCGGCCCGGAGGGTGGGGCGCGAGACTCCATACCTGGAGGCGAGATCTGTCTCCGTCGGGAGCCGGTCGCCCGGCTCATATTCACCGCGGGAGAGAGCAAGTTGGAGGTCCGTCGACACCTTTGACACGAGAGTCACACCACTAGCCACTATCGCCTCCTCCATGCCGGTCGCCGCATCGCGTCCGGTTCAATCCTGCCCCGAACCAGTCTTCACAATTTCCACAATCATAAGCCACTTGACGCCCTCAACAGCGAGGGATACGTTGTTTTACAACTACCGATGGAGGGCACATGCCAGCACGAGATCCACAGCTCCCTGACCTGGGCGGCCAAAACGTCATTGTTACCGGTGGGGAAGGTGGCCTCGGGCGCGGAATCGTGAGGCGCTTCGTCGCGGCCGGCGCACGAGTGCTGATCCATTACCGCAGCTCAGCGGAGCGTGCTGAGGCGTTTGCTGACGAACTGCGTTCCGAAGGCCACACCGTGAAGACTGCGGCAGCAGATCTCCGTGACCCTGAGCAGTGCCGCCGTCTGATCGCCGACGCCGTGCGACTCTTGGGCAGCGTCGACGTGCTCGTGAACAACGCTGGGGTGCAGCCGGTGCAGCCGCTCGACGAGACGAGCGATGACGAATGGCGCGCTGTCATCGATTCGAACGTCAACGCCACGTTCTCAACCACACAGGCGGCCGTCGCCGCGATGCGAGAAGCTGGCACAGGCGGGGCTGTGATCCACATCGCCTCGGTCGAGGCCACGTTCCCGGCACTCAACCACGCGCACTACTGCGCGTCGAAAGCCGCGGTCGTCATGCACGCCCGCACGAGCGCGCTCGAGTACGGCCGCCACGGCATCCGTGTGAACACCGTGTCCCCCGGCCTCATCGAACGCGAAGGGCTCGCAGAGGGATGGCCCGAGGGTCACGCGAGCTGGCAGAAGAACGCGCCACTCGGGCGTCTCGGGGAAGCCGAAGACATCGGCAACGCCTGCGTTTTCCTGGCCTCACCCAACGCCGCATTCATCACCGGGCACGACCTCGTGGTCGACGGTGGTATGAGCACGGCCCCCAGCTGGTAACCCACCGCACCTGAAAGGCGCACTACATGATCGGAATTATCGGCGGGTCGGGGCTGTATGAGCTGCTCGACAACCCCCGCGAAGAGACCATCACCACCCCGTACGG
>JBQDBM010000036.1:13992-19013 GCA_052090925.1 Leucobacter sp.
ATCGCCGACCCCTACTGCCCGGACCTGCGGAACGAGCTCGTGTCGACACTCGGCGACCTCGACGAAGACTTCCGCCCCACCGGCACCGCCGTCGTCATCCAGGGGCCGAGGTTCTCGACGCGAGCTGAGTCGCAGTGGTTCCAGCAGATGGGCTGGGACGTACTCAGCATGACCCAACACCCCGAGACAGTACTCGCGCGCGAACTCGCAATGTGCTGCGTCAACCTGTCGTTCGTCTCGGACCTCGACGCCGGCGTTGAAGGTGTGCAAGACGAGCCCGTCACCGCTGGCATGGTGTGGCGCCGCATGGCCGAGGGGCAAGATCGCATCAAGCAGGCCCTCACCACCCTCGTGGCACGCATCTCGGACAACCCCGAAGACAGGGGCTGCTCCTGCAACGCGTCGCTCGGAGATCTCTGAGTTCTCTGAACACCGGAGCGAATAAGATCATTCCATCAGGATCATGTCACCCGCACGCTCCTCCACACCGATTTCCGCACGAATACCTAGAAAGCAGGACCACAATGGCTCCGATCCGTCTCTCCCCCGAAACCGAACTGCCACTACTACGCGCCCGCGTCTCCGAGATTGCAGACTACGCGCTCGTCGTTGGGGACCCTGAGCGCGCAAAGGCGGTCTCTGAGCTGCTGGACGATGCTGTTCAGGTTGGGGCAAACCGCGAGTACATGACGTACAACGGAACCTACCAGGGCGTGCCCGTCACGGTTGCGTCGCACGGCGTCGGTGCCGCGGGTGCTGCAGTGTGCTTTGAGGAGCTCGCACGCGCAGGTGCGAAGCGCATCATTCGCTCGGGCACCGCCGGCGGCATCCAGCCGGAGGTGACCGACGGAGCGATCGTCGTCGCGACTGGTGCGGTACGCGCCGAGGGCGTCACCTCGCAGATGGTGCCACTCGAGTTCCCGGCGGTCGCCACCCCGGAGATTGTCATCGCACTCCGCGACGCTGTGAAGAACGAGGGGCAAGATCCCTACACCGGCATCGTGCTGACTTCAGATCTCTTCTACCCGAGCGACGTCATCGTTGGCGTTGACCACAAGCTCTGGCAGCGCGCCGGAGTGGTTGCCGTTGAGATGGAGGCGGCCGCGCTCTTCACTGTCGCAGCGCTCCACGGTATCGAGGCGGGCGCTGCCTTCGCGGTCGATGGCAACCCAGTTGCGAGTGAGGACGACGACATGTCGGACTATTCCCCGCACCGAGACATCGTGAAGACGACCGTGGAACGGACGTTCCGCGCCGCCCTCTCAGCGCTCATCTCCTAACGAACTGTGCAGGCACCGCGAATCCGGTGAACCACCACAGACCGGCGGCCTACTCCAGAGTGAGCTCACGAATGCGCGGAGCGTACTCGGGATAGGCCGCCGTCAGCTCTGCGCGCTCGCCGAGTTTGAAGTTCTCCCAATCAAACCCGGGGGCCATCGTGGTACTCACGAGGCACCACTCACCGTCAGTCGAAGACCCCTGCCAAATTCCGCCCGGAACTACCGTGTGGAACTGCTGCCCCGCAGCAATATCTGGGCCGAGCGTCCGCTCCTGACCCGTGCCGTCGGGATGGAGGAGCAAAAGGCGCAAGGGGGATCCTGCGTGCCAAAAATACCCTTCGGCGCCTTTCAAGATGTGCAGGCCCGAAAAATCGGGCGGCGAGACGAGAAAGTAGATGACGGTCGAATACTCGTCGCGGTAGGTCTGTCGAAACAGGCCGCCCTCGTGCTCGAGCGGTTTGAGGCCGAGCTCTTTCACATACTTGGCCGCTGCAGCGGGTAACCCTTCAGAAACATCACTCACGTCACCATCACCTCTCTCGTCTTTCGGAACCGGCTGCTCGCAATGACCAGCACAATCAGCGTCAGCACGTAGGGAGCCGCGTCAGTGATCTGGGCGGGCATGCCGTTACCCTGCAGGCGGTACCCGACACCCTCGGCAAAACCAAACAGGAGGGCCGCGAACAGCAACCCGATCGGGTGCGCACGGGCGAGCATCACGGCGACTACGGCGATCCAGCCGCGACCAGACGACATATTCTCCGAGAACTGCACCACGTTGCCAAGCGCGAGCTGCGCACCCGCCAGACCACAGAGCGCCCCGGAGAGGATCACGGCGCCGTAGCGGTACTTCGCCGGGCTCACGCCGAGCGTCGCAGCAGCGAGCGGCCGCTCACCAACGCCCCTGAGTCGCATGCCGAGCGGGGTGCGGAAGAGCACAAACCACACGACGGGCACCAGCAAGAGTGCAACGTAGCCGAGCAACGACATCGAGAACAGGGCCGGCCCAACCCAGGGGATCTCAGACAGGAACGGAATCGGCAGGAGGCCGAGGCCCACGATGCCCGGATCCTGGAACACGCCCTGCACATCGAAGATCGCGACTAACAAGAAGCTCGTGAGCCCAATCGCGAGAATGTTCATCGCGATGGCGAGCACAATCGGGTCGCCATTCCTCGTCACGCTCCCGTAGGCAAGAATGAGCGAAAACACGGCACCCGCGAGCATCCCGACGAGCACGCCAATATACGCGTTGCTACTCGCGAACGACGCCGCAACGGCGGAGAAACACCCGATGAGCATCATGCCTTCGAGACCAATGTTGAAGATGCCCGCACGCTCACAGATGAGCCCACCGAACGCGGCAAGCAAAATCGGGATCAGCGCACGCATCACCGATTCGACGAGCGCGCTATCGAAGAGGTTTGCAAACTCCATCAGCTTCTCCCCCCGGTCTCTTGCTCGACTGCTTCGGAAAGCTGTGGCGGCGGCGGTTCGCCCGCACTACTCGCTCGCTTCTTCTTGAAGATCAGCCGCACGCGGAACGCCAGCAAAATAATGACGAGGGCTTGGATGATCGCGGAGATCTGTGGGGAGAGACCGAGCTCTCGCCCGGCCGCAGCACTGCCAACCATGATGGCGGCGAAGAACGTTCCCGCGATCGCGACGCCGACAGGGCGGTACAGCGCAAGGAGCGCGACGAGCAGACCGGTCCACGCATAGTTCGTGCCGAGCAGCGCGCCGTCGATGATGCGGGTGTTGGGTGCACCGATGACAAGCAATGCGCCGAAGAGGCCCGCGAGCCCGCCACTCAGCATCATCGTCTTGAACGTCACCATGTTGGTGTTGACGCCCGAGTACCTGGCGAACTCGGTGTTCTTTCCCTGGATGCCCGACTCAAACCCGTACCGGGTCTTGCTGTTCATGAAGACAGCAAGTACCACGACGGCGATGATGATGAAGAGTGACCAGTTCACGTTGGAGCCGATCATCACCGGCACACTCTTCTCGCCAAACATGCTCACGAGCATCTCGTTCATCGCGGAACCCCGCGGCGCGAGCGCCGGGACCAACACGGATTGGTCGATGGCGTGGCTCGCAACCATCGACGATTCGGGGTCTTCGAGGGGGAAACGGATCATCCACGACGAGAAGTAGCGGGCCGGGTAGTTGAGCAAGAGCGATGCGATCAGGATCGGCACGCCGAGCGAACTCTGCAGGAATGCCGCAATAGAGGCCCAGAAAGCACCCACGAGCACCGCGGCGACCAGCGCACACAGTGTGACGAGGAACGCGGGCCCCGGCATCGTGAGCGCAATCACCCCGGCGACGAGACCGCCGAGAATCATCTGCCCCTCAGCGCCGAGGTTGATGACACCGGCGCGGAAAGCGACGGCAATCGCCATGGCGAGTCCGACGAGTGGGATCGCCCGTTGGAGGGTGTTGGAAATTCCGAGGCCGTCACCCAGTGCGCCATCGAACATCGCCACGAAGCCCTGCCAGGGGTTGGCCCCAGCGATCAGCATAAAAATACCGCCGATAATGAGTGCCAGCAGCACCGAAGTCGGGATAGGACCGGTCAGCCAGTCCCGGACCCGCAGTAGGACGTCCTTCATCGTTCCTCTCCCACTGGCTCGGCTCCGGCCATGAGTGCGCCGAGACCGTGCTCAGTCGCATCGGCCACGTCGAGTTCAGCGACAATGCGCCCCTCAAACATCACCAAGATGCGGCTCGACAGGTTCATGATCTCGCTGAGCTCAGCCGAGATCAGCAGCACCGCACCGCCCTTGTCGCGGTAGTCCGTGATTTCGCGGTGGATCGACTCGATGGCGCCAATGTCGACGCCGCGCGTCGGCTGCTCGGCGATGAGCAGCGGGGCGCCATAATCGAGCTCCCTGGCCACCACGATCTTCTGCAGGTTGCCGCCAGAGAGTGTGCCCACCGCGGTCGACGGGCTAGAAATCTTGATGTTGAACCGCTGAATGAGGCGCTTCGCGTGCTCGACCATGCGGGCTCGCGACAGGAGGCCATTTTTGAGAATCGGCGCGTGGCGATGGTGTCCCATGGCAAGGTTGTCTGCGGCATCAGCCATAGGGGCGGAGCCCACTGAGTGTCGATCCTCCGGGACGTATGAGACCCCCAGGTCGCGGCGCTTGGCGATCCCGGACTTCGAGATGTCGGTCCCATTCAGGTGGATCTTGCCCGCGCTTTGCGCACGTAGCCCCACTATGGCCTCAGCCAGCTCGACCTGGCCGTTGCCAGCGACGCCCGCGACACCCACAATTTCGCCGGAGCGAACCGACAGGCTCACTTCCGATACTGCGTCGCGCCCGTGACCCGGGACTGAGAGGTTGTCGCACTCCAGCACCACGTCGCCGGGATCTGACGTTGCCGCAGCAGCTGTGAGGTCGACGTCACGCCCGGTCATGGCGCGAGTGATCTCGTCGGAGGAGCTTTCGCTCGTCCGCATGCGCGCGACAACTCGACCGTCGCGCAGTACCGTCACACGGTCAGAGATTGCCATGACCTCTTTGAGTTTGTGAGTAATAAAAATGATGGTGCGGCCGTCTGCGCGAAGGGCTCGGAGCACCTCGAAGAGGCGTTCGGCCTCCTGCGGCGTCAGCACGGCCGTCGGCTCGTCGAGAATGAGCACTTTGGCGTCTCGGTAGAGCGCCTTAATGATCTCGACGCGCTGCAGGACGCCGACCGGCACGCTATCAACACGTGCGGTCGGGTCCACCT
>JBQDBM010000037.1:0-18341 GCA_052090925.1 Leucobacter sp.
ATTTGACAATCAAGTGCACACTATTGAGTTCTCAAGGACCAGACATCCCCCGTCACCAACCCTGAAACCAAGGCCACCGAGGAACAACTGCTGTTCTTTCACGCCGAAACACACTCAAAATCGAGTGTCCCAGACGGGAAAGGAGCGACTTCCAACTTTAGCAGGACTCCTGGTGCTTTACAAACCCAGATTCCCAGCTGAAAGTTCTGGCCGGCCGGTGGAGCTTTGCGCTCCTGGCCAACGAGGTATAACTCTACGATGAGTCGGTCGTATGAGACAAACCGGCCTCACCCACCGGGCGTGTCTCGAGGTGGGATCGGCTCGAAGCTTTGCGTATGTCACACTGCACCCCATTGAACACCGACACCTTCCCGGCTCCAAGATGCTTGAATAGACGGGTGACTCAGACACCCTCACCTAATCAGACGCCCTCGCCCGATCACTTTGGATTTCGTGTAATAGAAACTCTCGATCGTGGTGGCAAAGTGGGGACCCAGGACCAACCTCTCGGCCGCACCGGCACGATCCAGACACCGCACGGCGATGTGCAGACTCCCGCGTTCGTTCCGGTTGGCACAAAGGCCACAGTAAAAGCGCTTCTTCCTGAGACGGTGACCGAACTCGGTGGCCAGGCGGTACTTGCGAACGCATACCATCTGTTTCTACAGCCGGGGAGCGACATCGTCGATGAAGCCGGTGGGCTCGGCAAGTTCATGAATTGGTCGGGGCCAACATTCACCGACTCTGGTGGGTTCCAGGTAATGTCTCTAGGCGCGGGATTCAAAAAGATTATTTCGATGGCCGCCGGCGCCCATAGCGACGCGGAAGTAATCGCACGGAACAAAGAACGTCTCGCCCATGTGGATGAGGACGGTGTTACGTTCAAGTCTTTCCTCAATGGTGATAAGCACCGGTTCACTCCTGAAGTCTCGATGCAAATCCAGCACCAACTCGGAGCAGACATCATCTTCGCATTCGACGAGTGCACCACGATCCTCAATACCCGCGCCTATCAAGAAGATTCGGTCGCCCGCACCGCACGCTGGGCGGTGCGCTGTCTTGATGAGCACGCTCGACAAACCGAAGAGCGCTCACATCGTCCATATCAGGCACTATTCGGGGTTGTTCAGGGTGCCCAATACGAGGATCTCCGCCGTTCAGCAGCTCGAGGACTTGCAAATATGTCCGGCGCGGAAGCAACTGAGCAGCAGTTTGACGGGTTTGGCATCGGTGGCGCGCTGGAGAAGCGTGAGCTTGCCACCATCGTTGGCTGGGTATCCGACGAACTGCCTAAGGAGAAGCCACGGCACCTCCTGGGAATCTCAGAACCCGACGACTTGTTTGCAGCAATTGCGGCGGGCGCTGACACATTCGACTGCGTGGCACCCTCACGACAAGCACGCGGCGGAACCATGTACTCTTCGAGTGGACGTATCAATGCCAAGGCTGCGGCTGGGCGACGCCGCTTCGAGCCTCTCGACCCAGAGTGCGATTGCTACACCTGCCAGAATTACACCGCGGCGTATTTGCACCACCTATTCAAAGCGAAAGAAATGCTGGCGTCCACCCTCGCGACGATTCACAACGAGCGCTTCATCGTGCGGCTCGTCGATCAGATTCGTACGAGCATCGTTGATGACACGTTCGTGGAGCTACGTGACGAAGTGCTTGGTCGGCTCTACGGGCCCGAATTCGCGCGAGCAGCAGCAGATCCTGCGCGACGCTAGCTAAAACCGAGCTCCTCGGCCGCACGAACGCGTTTGATCACACGGGTCGTTACCGGGAGGAGCACAACCTCGGCAAGCACTTTGACGACGTACCCGAGCACCACATACATCACAAAGTCAATGCCCGTAATGACTCCAGCAAATGCAATGGTGCAAAACAGCAGAGTATCGATGAGCTGCCCGGCGAGCGTTGAGCTGATGAGTCTAGTGCGCAGTAAGCGACCCGAGGTGCGCTTGCGCATACGATCCAGCACCCATGCATTGATGAGCTGGCCCGCTAGGAACGCGATGAGACTCGCCGCCACAATGCGAGGCACAAATCCGAGAACGGCCGCAAATGCTGCCTGGTTCTCCCAGCCCTCGGCTGGCGGCGACAACTGGACAGCAAAGATTGTGAGTGAGGCGACCAGCGCAAGCGCAAACGCCATATAGATCGCCCGCCGGGAAGCCTTGAGGCCATAAACCTCAGCGAGCACATCACCGACGATGTAAGCCAGGGGGAAGAGGAATACACCACCGTCGAACACCAGCGGGAGTGACATTCCTCCGAACGTGATGGCCCCAAATGCGATCGGCTTCACTGCGACCACATTCGAAATGAGCAATATCCCGACGAACACAGCCGAGATCGTCGCGTACCGCGCTCCCGCCGTGGCAGCACGCGATCCAGGAGTCAGATACCTTGCAGGGTTCTCGTTCATTTGCTCCACCGCGGGCACCGCCCCATCAGTCACACTCATCACATCAACCCTAGTCATCAACCCGTCCAACACCGAGCGCACCCTTAATCATGTCCATGTTCAGCTTCGCGGCGGTCTTGGCTCCGTCACCAGCGGCAATGATGAGCTGTTCTGGCCCCGGTGGCACAATATCCCCCACTGCATAGACGCCCCTCATCGACGTCTCTCCTGTCGCACTCACGACCACCAGACCCCAGTCGTCACGCTCGATGGGTTGCTCTCCCAGAAACTCAACGGGCGCGTGCCACCTGGGCCGCACAAACCCGCCTACGCGGGGAATCACGGTTCCGTCGGTGAGACGAACTCCGGTCATATGGGCCTGCTCCCCCACGATGTCATCGATGGGGCGACGCTCGACGCTGATCCCAATCGCCTCGAGCTGCGCTTGCTGCTCTGCCCTCACCGTGTCAGCGCCGTTCGTGAAGACAATCAGGTCGGAGCTAAAGCGGCTGATGAGGAGTGCGCGCGCAAACAGGTCGCTGGTTTCTCCGATCAGCACGAGCGGTTTATCGGTCTTCTCGAAGCCATCGCACTCGACACAGCTGTGCAGATCTGTCCCGTAATAGGCGCGGATCATGGGTAACGCGGGGAGCTCCTCTGTGAGTCCCGCCGCAATCAACACACGCCTGGAGACGATATCGACATCTCCGGACCCACGAATCCCTGTTCCTCGTACGCGAAACCCAATCCCGTCGGGGAACCCGACAGCACGAGCTTCGTCCTGAGAAAGCGGCACGATCTCTCTCGCAACTGCCTGAGCGAACCGCGCCGTTGGGTAGGCCACAAATTCTTCGCGCCCCAAGCGACGCAGTTCAAGCGGTGAGGCACCATCCCTCGTCAGAAAACCGTGGGATTGCAGAGTTGCTGAGTGGCGTGGTCGGTTGCTATCGAGGATCGTGATGCGCCGGTTCGCGCGGACGAGTTGCAAACCCGCTGAAAGACCTGCTGGCCCCCCACCAATGATCGCGACCCCCTGCGGGAGGTCAGCAATCGGACGCTCAGCGCTACTCACCTCGCTCGTCATGGTTACTCCGAGAGACTTCGTAGCGACGCCGACAACCGTTCAATCCGAGCCATCGTTTCGGCGCGTCCTAGTAATTCCAGTGACTCGAAGAGTGGAGGTGACACACGCCGGCCCGATGCTGCAACGCGCAGCGGTCCATAAGCCAGTCGTGGCTTCAAGCCAAGTCCGTCAATGAGGGAGGCTTGCAGCGCGGCCTGAATCGCTTCTGTCTGCCAGTCGTCTTCGTCAACGGCTCCCAGTGCCGACTTTCCGACTTCAAGAACCTGAAGAGCATCATCCTTGAGGGCTTTGAGTGCGTCATCGTCATACTCAAGCGCATGTGCTTGTGTGAAGAGGAAACCAAGCATGCCAACCACCTCACCCAGCACAGTCACTCTGCTTTGCACAAGCGGTACCGCTGCGCGAACCATGGCGAGCTGATCGTGACTCGGTTCAATTGGCAAGACTCCGCCCGCAACAAGGTATGGCTTGATCCGGCGCTCAAAGTCTTCTTCAGACAGCATGCGAATGTGATCCGCATTGATCGAGTCGGCTTTCTTCTGGTCGAAACGAGCCGGGTTCGGGTTCACGTCTTCCACATCGAACGCGGCGACCATCTCATCACTTGTGAAGACATCACGGTCCGCAGCGATCGACCAGCCGAGGAGCGAGAGGTAGTTCAGGAGACCCTCTGGAATAAAACCGCGGTCACGATGGAGGAGGAGATTTGATTCGGGATCTCGCTTCGAGAGCTTCTTGTTTCCCGCACCCATGACGTATGGCAGGTGCCCAAATCGAGGGATCGCTTTCGCGACGCCGATGTCGATCAGTGCGTGGTACAGGGCGATCTGGCGCGGAGTCGACGAGAGCAGATCCTCGCCTCGGAGGACATGGGTGATCTCCATCAGCGCGTCGTCGACGGGGTTGACCAGGGTATACAGCGGCGCCCCATTTGGGCGGACTACAACGAAGTCGATAGTCGAGTCAGCGGGAAACGTAATGTCTCCGCGCACTAAGTCAGTGAACGAGAGGTTTACATCTGGCACGCGAAAACGCAATGCGGGAGTGCGACCCTCGGCACGAAATGCCTCACGCTCCAAATCAGTGAGGTCACGATCAAAGTTGTCATAACCGAGCTGTTTCGGTCGACCAGCGGCCACGTTCCGTGCATCAATTTCTTCAGCATTGGAGAAGCTCTCATACAAATATCCAGCATCGAGGAGGCGCTGAATCACACCCTGATAGATTTCCCCACGCTGCGACTGCCGATACGGGCCGTGCGGACCCTCCTCGTTCACGCCGTCGATGCCAACGCCCTCGTCCCAATCGAGGCCGAGCCAGCGCAGCGAGTCAATTATCTGCGTGTAGCTTTCTTCGTTGTCACGTGCTGCATCGGTGTCTTCAATACGGAACACAAAGGTACCGCCTGTGTGTCTCGCATACGCCCAGTTAAAAAGGGCCGTACGAATCATCCCAACGTGTGGGGTGCCGGTGGGCGATGGACAAAAACGGACACGCACATCGGATCCGGTGGCGGTCGAGAACTGGGGAGAGACGATATTTGACATCGCCCACCATTCTATCTGCGCGGGCGTGCGAAAGACGCGAGCGAGCGAAGTCCCACGCTCGGCCCACCCTCAGGCAGCGGCCTCGAGGTCCCATCTGCCGCCTTCAATACGACCCAGCAAGCGTCTCGTCAATCGCACCTGCGGGCTCTCGTTTGCGGTCGCCATCGCAACAAGCCCAATGGTGCGATATCTCGGCGGAGCTAGCTGGAGGGCAATTGCGTCGCTCGGCAGCTCGGGTGCCGCCGCCAGTGCCAGACCGGGAACCATCGCGACTGCGCCGCCTGCCGCCGCCATCGCGAGCATTGCGGGTACGTTGTCGGTCTCTTGAATAATGTCTGGCTCAAAGCCGTGTTCACCTGCGGCCGTAAGAAGATGTCCCCGGCATTTTTCGCACCCGGCGATCCAGTGTTCTGAGGCAAAATCACCAAGGTCTGCTTCACTCAACCCTTCTGCCCGGTCCTCGGAGACGACTAGACGAACTTCTTCACGCCACAGCGGCAGGAAGACGCTCCCTGCGGGAAGTTCAGCCGCACCTTCATAGTCGAATACCAGCGCACAGTCGACCTCGCCGTCGCGCAACATAGCAATCGCCTCAGGCGGCTCTGCCTCCCGGTACTGGAGGGCAACATCCGGAGCCTCGTCCGCGAGGAGACGCATCATGGCGGGCACGAGCGTTGCTGAGGCGGAGGGAAAACCCACAAAGCGCAGGATCCCGGCACGTTCCCCCCTCAGGTCATCTATCGCCGCGAGAGCTGCATCAATCTCGGCAACCACGGTGCGTCCGTGTTCCGCGAGGATCTCACCCGCCGGGGTGAGCCTGATCCCCCGCCCACTGCGCTCGATCAGCGGGACGGATAAGCGCGTCTCGATGCGCTTGATGCGCTGGCTCACCGCTGGCTGGCTGAGGCCCAAGCTCGCCGCTGCTGCGGTAAGAGAACCGGTGGTCGCGAGGGCATGCAAGATCCTGAGTTCAGTAGAGTCGATGGATCCGGCTGTATCGCCCTGGCGTGTCGCAGTCATGCGGATATCATAACCGAGAGACACGGAATTCTATACAAGCATTCCTTCAGGTTATACCGACGCCATCGCGGCGGCATCGACCCGATCCTGCTCCGTCGCGACCAACTGTCCACATGCACCGTCAATCTCCTTGCCACGAGTGTCGCGCAGCGTCGTCGGCACCCCAGCAGCATTCAGACGATCGATGAACTCACGCGTGACCTCACGTGTCGATGAGGTCCAGATCGAACCGGGCGTTGGGTTCAGCGGAATTGGATTAACGTGCACCCACCCGCGGCCTCGCTCATTTAGCCGAGCCGCGAGCAACTCAGCACGCCAGGCATGATCGTTCATGTCTTTAATCAGCGCATACTCGATCGACACTCGGCGACCGGTCGTTTCATAGTAGTTGTATGCTGCGTCAAGCACCTCATCCACTTTCCACCGGCTGTTCACCGGGATCAATTCGTCGCGCAGCTCATCGTCCGGTGCGTGCAGCGACAGCGCGAACGTAATCGGGATGTTCTCGTCCGCAAGTTTCCGAATGGCGGGTGCAAGCCCCACCGTCGAGACGGTGATGCCGCGCGCAGACATCCCGAGCCCCTCAGGCGAGGGAGCAACCATGCGGTGGACCGCGTTCATCACGCGCTTGTAATTGGCGAGCGGCTCGCCCATCCCCATGAACACAATGTTGTTGACCCGCTCGGGCTCTGCGCCGTTACCGGCGTCTCGCGCATGGCCGAGGCCACCCTCTGAGATCACCCGGTTCGCCTGCACAATCTGATCCAGAATCTCGGCGGTCGACATGTTTCGGGTGAGACCCGCTTGCCCGGTCGCGCAGAACGGACAGTTCATGCCGCACCCGCACTGGCTCGAGACGCAGAGTGTGATGCGCCCTGGGTAGCGCATGAGCACAGACTCAACCAGCGCGCCGTCAAATAGTCGCCACAAAAACTTCACCGTGTCACCGTCGTCGGTCACGAGCCGCTTCACCTCGCTGAGCAGTGGCGGGAAGAATGTTTCCGTCAGCTCAGCGCGACGATCCTTAGGAAGATCCGTCATCTTCTCAGGATCAGCCGTGTAGTGATCAAAATAGTGTTTTGAGAGCTGCTTCGCACGGAACTTCGGAAGTCCGAGCTCTTCGACCTTTGTCTCACGCTCTTCAAACGTCATGTCGGCAAGGTGCTTCTCTGGCTGCTTCACCCTGGGCGAGGCGAATTGCAGCGTTGGGCGGCCATCAGGAGTCGTCAGTTGCTTCCACCCCTCAGCCTTGGGGCGCACCTGCGGACGCGACCCCGCGGAGCGCGGACGCGTCTTGATCAGCTTTGGGGCCTGATCCTGGCCTGGTTCGCTCGGATTAGAACCGTGATTGAGTTTGTTGGGATCCATTGCGCTCTATTGTCTCACTCTCATCCTGACCGCATCCATTTCGATGAACGGAGCAACGAGTCAGAACTCTTCATAGGTGGCAGGGTCTAGGCGCGCTTGCCCTGGGGTCCCGAGCGATGTGATCGACGCAACTTCGTCGTCGGTGAGCACAAGCTTTGCCGCCGCAAAGTTCTCGCGCTGCCGGCCCCGGTCAGCCGACTTAGGAAGCGGCACCACCCCACGCGCCACGTGCCACGCAAGAATTGTTTGAACGGCGGTGATGCCATGTGAGGCAGCAATCTCATTGATCAACGGATGCTCGGTCACCTCTCCGGCACGCCCCACCGGGCTCCACGCCTGAGTGATGATCCCGCGCTCCTCGTGGTAAGCGCGCATCTCTTCCTGTGCATAAAACGGATGCATTTCAATCTGATTCACAACGGGCCGCACGCCCGTCGCCGTTTCAATTCGTTCGAGGTGCTCTGGGAGAAAGTTTGAGACGCCCAACTGCTTTACGAGACCGCGCTCACGGGCCTCGACTAGCGCCTCCCATGCTTCGACATAGCGACCAGTGATCGGGTTCGGCCAGTGAATCATGTAGAGGTCGATTGCAGCTACCCCCGCACGGTAGACGCTTTCTTCAATGGTGCGGAGCGCTGCAGTATACTCATGATGCCGACCCGGCAGCTTACTCGTATAGATCAGTTGATCACGCCGCACGTTGGCGTCACGCATGCCGCGGCCCACGGTGCCCTCGTTCTCGTAATTGAATGCGGAATCAAGCAGCCGATACCCGCCGCGAATGCCGTTCGCCACAGCCTCAGCTCCCGCTACGCCGTTCAGCTTGTAGGTGCCGAGTCCGATCGCGGGGAGCGCGAAGCCATTGTGTGCATGCAGTTCACTCATACCTCAATCCTAGGCACCTAAACCGCTTGAAGGGTCCTAGCACCCACTCGGTGCGTACGAGCAGTACATCAGCGCAGTACGTCAGAGCAGGCGGGAGCGAATCAGAAAGCGGAGCCCCTCCGGCGCTTCCAGGGAGAAGCCGCTCCCCCGGCCAGGCACTGCATCGACCGTTATGTGGGTATGTGACCAAACAGCGAACTGCTCGCGTGACATCCAAAACTCAATCTCGCGACCAGTGCCACTCTCAGAGCCGCCAACTTCCCGTTGCAGGGTCGGCAGTTCAAGCGTGCCAAGGAGTACATCTTGGCCACCTGTTTTAAACTCACCGCGCTGGTAGCACATGGGAGCGCTCCCGTCGCAGCATCCACCCGACTGGTGAAACATCAGCGGTCCGTGAAGGACCCACAGTTTGTCAATCAGCTCAATCGCGACCGGAGTGAAAGCGAGACGGCTCTCGACTTCCCCCTCAACTTCTGGGCGGGCCTCAATTACGTCCTCGGACACTTCGTACTCCTTTCTGAGGGGTGGCGCCGCGGCGCCACCCCTCTCATCCAGCGTCCGTTCCCTTTAGAAGAAACCCAGTTTTGACTCGCTGTAGCTCACCAGCAAGTTCTTTGTCTGCTGGTAATGGTCAAGCATCATCAAGTGGTTCTCACGTCCGATTCCACTCGATTTGTATCCGCCGAATGCGGCGTGAGCTGGGTACGAGTGGTAATTATTGACCCACACGCGGCCGGCTTGAATCGCGCGCCCCGCACGGTATGCCGTGTTCCCGTTTCGGCTCCACACTCCAGCGCCCAGTCCGTAAAGTGTGTCATTTGCTATGCCAATAGCGTCATCAAAGTCGGTGAATGTCGTCGCCGACACCACAGGCCCGAAGATCTCTTCCTGAAAAATACGCATGGAATTATCTCCGCGGAAGATCGTTGGCTGAATATAGAATCCCTCGGCAAATTCTCCACCGAGTTCATCTACACCGCCGCCAGTGAGCACTTGAGCGCCCTCCTGGCGGCCGATATCCAAGTAGGACTTGATCTTCTCAAACTGGTCGTTCGATGCCTGCGCTCCCATCATCGTGTCGGTGTCGAGTGGGTTACCGCGCGTGATCTTCTCGGTGCGTTCCACCACCGCATCGAGGAAGTCTCCGGCGATACTCTCTTGGATCAGAGCGCGCGACGGGCAGGTACACACCTCGCCCTGGTTTAGCGCAAACATGGTGAAGCCCTCTTGTGTTTTGTCCCAGTAGGCGTCGTCGTTCATCATGACATCGTCGAAGAAAATGTTGGGGCTCTTCCCTCCAAGCTCCAAAGTCACAGGAATGATGTTCTCTGAGGCATACTGCATGATGAGACGACCCGTCGTGGTTTCACCGGTGAATGCAATCTTGCCGATGCGCGGATTCGATGCGAGCGGTTTGCCCGCTTCTGCTCCGAACCCGTTGACAATGTTCACCACTCCCGCTGGCAGCAGGTCTCCAATGAGTTCGAAGAGCAGCAGGATCGACGCTGGCGTCTGCTCCGCAGGCTTCAGGACGATGGCGTTACCGGCAGCAAGTGCTGGTGCGAGCTTCCACGTCGCCATGAGAATGGGAAAGTTCCAGGGGATAATTTGGCCAACAACGCCAAGTGGCTCCTGGAAGTGATAGGCGACCGTGTCACCGTCGATCTGGGAGATGCCGCCCTCTTGTGCACGAATAGCCCCGGCAAAATAACGGAAGTGATCGATCGCAAGTGGAATGTCCGCGTTCAAGGTTTCACGGACGGCTTTCCCGTTGTCCCAGGTTTCCGCGACCGCAATCATTTCCAGATTTTCTTCGATACGATCCGCAATTTTGTTCAGGATCACGGCACGCTCTGCAGGGCTTGTACTCCCCCATGCCGGTGCTGCAGCGTGCGCCGCGTCAAGAGCAGCTTCGATGTCCTCGGCGGTGCCACGACCAACCTCGCAGAACACCTGGCCGGTGACCGGGCTCACGTTCTCAAAGTACTGCCCTTTCACCGGAGCTACCCATGCGCCGCCAATGTAGTGCTCATAGCGGCTTTTAAAGCTGACCAGGGAATCTGGTTGGCCGGGAGATGCATATACGGTCATGTCGTTCGACTCCTTTGACGTCGTTGTCTGTAGTTCTCTCATCCGCCTAACCCGGTCGTATAAGAGTGCTTGTGACCCTAGAGCACTAGACGTTGCATATACGTTGCATGCGCCCAGTCGTGCCCCGCCGGCTACGAGAACGCCGCAGTGTCTGAGTTGAGCGTATGGAGTTCCTCGAGGGCCGAAACAACCCGAGCTCGTTTCGGGGAGCGGGGAGGCAGAAGACGCAGGAGTGTCTCCCAAACTTCCTTGTCGTCTGGCGCCCAGAGCTGAGCATAAGCAAACAGTTGGTCGGCAGCGGCCGACTGCAACATTGACTCTCGGAGAGTACCTTCGACATTCATTCGTAGTTCATTCACGGATGGCGACACCGACTGCGGCAGCACCGGACCCTCATACGATGCCAGTGCCAGGCGGTGGGCGCCACGTGCAAGTGCGGCGAGCATCTCACTCGCATCGATCTTCATTTCGCAGGCAAGCCGGTACGGGCGGGACGCCACCGCAAGATCTATCCCCTGCTGGTTCATCCATCCACGGAGTCTTGCGATCTCCGAGCGTAGGGTCTGCTCAGAACCTTGTTCCCCGTAGACGGCTCCCACCAGAACCTGAGCACTCATTCCCTTCGGTGAAGACGCAAGCGCAATCAAGATTTCAGCGTGGCGTCCGCTCAATTCATGTGCTCCCGACTCGCATTCAAGCAGCGCTGTTTCGCGCCCAAGCACGACGAGTCGAGGAGTTACCCGCCGAGAGGAGCCTGTGCGTCCGACACCTGACGCACTGTGTGTACTCATTGGACGCGCGCGTTCAAGATGTCCCCTCAAGGATTCGAGTTTCAGTTCTGCCTCCACTGCCGCGAGCGTCGCCTCGACGAGCGGAAGGATGTGCGGGGCGGCGATCTCGTCTCCGCCGGTCACATCGATGACGCCGAGAATCGACCCGGTCACTGGGTCGTGTACAGGGGCAGCGGCACAGCTCCACTGATGCACCCCGCGGTTATAGTGTTCGGCGCCAACTACTTGAATCGCATGGTCAAGCTCGAGTGCACTGCCAGGGGCACTCATTCCCACCGCGCGTTCCGACCAGTCCATACCCGCACGAAAGCCCATATCTTCGGCACGGGAACGAAGCCTGTAGTCTCCGTCCACCCACAACAATCGCCCCTCAGCATCGCCGACTGCGATGATGAAACCCGACTCTGTCGCTTCATTCAATAGGAGCCTGTTGACGAGCGGGAGCACGCGACTCATCGGATGGATGACTCGTAGCTCCTGAAGCTCATCTACGGAGAGCGCAGGAACCTCAGGTAGATGGTCAGGGTTCATCGTGCTGTTATGTGAACGAAGCCAAGACTCAAACACCAGCGGACGAAGGGCCTCCTCTGCAGCGAAACGTTCGCGCAGGTCAACCTCAGGCTCACTCGACAGTCCGGTCACGAATCGCTCGTGGGCGTGTTCCAACTGCATTCTTCGTTTGCGCACCGACTGTCCGCGGTGTAGTGCATGCCACACGCTCGTCATCTGGCACCCTCCTCGAAGCCTTGACCCCCAGAGTATGCCATGTTTCTCGGCCCTAATGGACGCAATTGTCGCCGGTGCGATACCCCGGCTGGCGCGGCCGTTTAGGCGACGCTATTTCGGAGGATGCCGATGCCCTCAATTTCAATCTCGACGACGTCGCCCTCCTCGAGCGGGCCGACCCCAGCCGGCGTCCCAGTGAGTACGACATCGCCTGGCAGGAGTGTGAACACCTGCGACGCATACGCGACAATTTTTGCGACGTCATGCACCAGATCAGCTGTTGAGCCGTCCTGGCGCACCTCACCATTGACCCGTGCAACAACTCCCACGTCAGAGAGATCGAGGTCGGTCTCGATGACAGGTCCGAGCGGACAAAACGTGTCGAACCCCTTTGCTCGGGCCCACTGACCATCGCCCACTTGCAAATCACGCGCGGTCACATCGTTCGCGCACGTGAAGCCGAAGACATGTTTGAGCGCATCATCCTCAGACACATTCTTCGTGACGGCACCAATCACAACCGCGAGCTCCGCCTCGTGCTCCACGTGGTTCGAGGCAGTCGGGCGAACGATGGCGTCGCCCGGGCCTATCACAGAGGTATTAGGTTTCAGGAACAGCAGCGGCTCCGCAGGTACATCAGCCGCGCCTCCGCCGGTCACATCTTTCATCTCGGCAACGTGATCGGCATAGTTCTTCCCAACACCCACGATTTTGGAACGCGGGATTACCGGTGCAATCAGCTGCACCTCTTCGAGACGCAGGCGCCTACCAGTCGTGTCGTAGCCTGCGACCATCGGGTCGGCCATGAGCTCTACGAGTTCGATCCCCTTGCCATTCTCGGCCTGATCGAGCACTCCATAGGAAATCTCGCCCTCGTATTGGAACCGCGCAATTTTCACGTTACGCCCCAGTCGCCACAGTCGCAGGGACGATCTCGTCAAGCCAGTTCATGCGATCTTCACGAAGCCCAAACTGAATTCCTGTGAGTTCTTCACGCAGCGACAGTGTCAGAGGTCCCGGCGCGCTGTCCCCAAACTCAATATTGCCTCCGTCTGCCGTTTTCAGAGCACCAATTGGCGTGATGACTGCAGCGGTTCCGCAGGCAAACCCCTCGGTGATTGAACCATCAGCGACACCTGCGCGCCACTCAGAAACGGTGACCGCGCGCTCTTCAACCGCGTGACCTCGTTCGCGGGCAAGGTCGATGAGACTCTTTCGTGTAATGCCGTCGAGGATGTTGCCATTCAGTTCAGGGGTGATGAGCGTGCCGTCGGATTGGACAAGGAACAGGTTCATTCCTCCGAGCTCATCGATCGTGTCTTCGGTTGCAGAGTCAGTGAACAGCACCTGAGCACAGCCGTGCTCAGCAGCCTCTTTCTGCGGCAGGAGTGACGCCGCATAGTTACCGCCGCATTTCGCGGCCCCGGTGCCGCCGTGCCCTGCCCGGGCGTAGTGCTCAGACAACCAGATGGAGACTGGCTTCACGCCGCCCGTGAAGTATGGGCCTGCCGGACTTGCGATTACGAGAAAGCGTGCCCGATGAGCCGCGCGCACACCGAGAAATACCTCGTCGGCAATGATGAACGGGCGAAGATACAGGCTCTGGTCCGCCGCAGTCGGTACCCAGGCACTGTCAGCCCGCACGAGTTCGTGGATGGCCTGTACAAAGAGATCTTCTGGAAGCTCTGGCAGCGCAAGCCGCTGTGCTGACTGATTGAGCCTGCGCGCATTTTCCTCAGGCCGAAACGTCACGATTGACCCGTCGGGTCGACGATATGCTTTGAGTCCTTCGAAGACCTCTTGCCCGTAGTGCAGCACCGATGATGCGGGGTCGATCTGGATCGGCCCGTACGGTACCACGCTCGCGCTGTGCCAACCGTCTTCGACGGTCCACTCGATCGACACCATATGGTCGGTAAAGTGCGTGCCGAAACCTGGGTCCGCGAGAATCGCCGCGCGTTCGTTCGCCGGGAGACGCTTCGCTTCGGTATGGGTAAATGTCAGATCGCTCATGAGAAGGAGTACTCGGTTTCTATCGTGGGGAGGTCAGGAGAGCCGCGCGATGATGCCATCGCCAATCTCACTCGTGGAAATTTGGGCGTCGCCGCGTGAGGCAAGGCTCGCCCGTACGGCTTCACGGATCCGGTCGCCTGCTGCACTCAACCCGAGGTGATCAAGCATCATGCCTGCAGAAAGGATCGCGGCCGTTGGGTCCGCCAGCTGCTGCCCTGCGATGTCGGGTGCTGAACCGTGGACGGGTTCAAACATGCTCGGGAACGTGCCGTCGGGATTGATGTTGCCGCTGGCCGCACGACCGATGCCACCGCCGATAGCGCCAGCCAGGTCTGTGAGGATGTCACCGAACAGATTATCAGTAACTAAAACGTCGAAACGTGAAGGATTCTGCACCATATGGATCGTGGCTGCATCAACATGCATGTAATCAACGGCGATATCTGGGTACTCGCTTGCTACGGCCTCAACGATTCGCTGCCACATTGCCCCAGCGTGCACCAACACATTCGTTTTGTGCACCCACGTCAGCTTCTTGCGCGGACGCTGGGAGGCGAGTTCGAACGCGTACCGCACGACGCGCTCGACGCCGAACGCTGTGTTGACTGAAACCTCGGTCGCGACCTCGGCCGGGGTGTTATTGCGCACCCGGCCACCGTTGCCTGCGTACGGCCCCTCAGTGCCCTCGCGCACCACCACGAAGTCAATGTTTCCGGGGTTCGCAAGCGTTGATGTGACACCCGGGAAGAGCGTGCACGGCCGTACATTGGCATAGTGCTCGAAGTCAAAACGAAGCTTGAGCAGCAATCCGCGCTCAATGTTCGCGTTCTTCAAGCGCTCATCACCGGGCACTCCGCCAACGGCTCCGAAGAGGATCGCGTCATGATCAGCAATTGCCGTCTGCTCAGCCGCGGGGAGCGTTTCCCCCGTTGCCAAGAAACGTTCGGCACCCAGTGCGAACTCCGTGCGCTCAAGCGTGACATCACTCCCGGCGAGCACTGCATCAAGCACGCGGTTTGCTTGCTCCGTCACTTCACGGCCAATGCCGTCGCCTGGAATTACTGCAAGCTTGATGGTGCGCGTCACTGAAGCTCCTCATTCGCTGTAGTGCTGTCTTGCGTAGTTCTCATCCGCAAGAATCTGAACAAGTCAAGCCTACTCCTCGTCGGTGAGCGACACAGACGTTCCGTGTGAGCCGGTCACGAATGAGTCCCCTATGTTGGCCTCAGGGTCTACCTTCAGGCTGTGGTCTCGTGGCTCGCGCAAAGAACACTGCTGCAGCCATGATGACCATGGGAATGATGAGCGAGTAACGCAGGCCGACGTGCTCGCCCACGAACCCAAGCAAGGGTGGGCCGACAAGAAACGCGATATAGCCGAGCGTGGCGACCAGACTGACTCGAGCCGCAGCGTTCGGTCCAGAGTCACCCGCGGCCGAGATTGCGACCGGAAATCCGAGCGACGTTCCGAGACCCCACAACACAACAGCGACGGCAGCGACGGCCTGGTGATCGACAAACGCCACGAGTGCCATACCAATGACCCCAAAGACGGCACTCGCCGCTAACACAGCGGCCCGCCCAAATCTTCGCAGGACCGGTCCACCAGCAAATCTGCCAACGGTCATAGAGATCGCAAACACCATGAACACAGCTGAGCCCGCAGAGGGCGAGAATCCGTGCCCGTCAACCATGATGAGGGGCAACCAATCATTCGCCGTTCCCTCAGCGAGCGCCATCGCCAATACGATGCCGCCAATAAGCAGTATTCGGGGATCTTTCCACACCGCAGGTCGTTTCGTCCCAATCATTGATCTGCGCTCGGCTGCACCCACCCGTCCGGTATATGACGGCATCGAGGTCATCGCCCACAGCAGTGCAACAAAGGCAACTACACCCGCACCACCCAGATGCAGTTCGACTGGAATTTGCTGACCAGTAGCGAGAATGCCGAACGCTGCACCGATGACAGTGCCCAAGCTGAAGTAGCCGTGCAGAGCGTGTAGGAATGGCTTCGCGGCCTCCTGTTCAACCACTGCTCCCTCAATATTGATGGCGATCTCGCCGACACCCATCCCAAGCCCAAATAGGAACAGTCCGAACGCAACGATGATCTGGACCCCGATGTCGGCGCCAATACCGACCACCGGCATGCTTGCCGAGACAAAGGTCACTCCTGTGATGGAGACCCGGCGTGCCCCAAACCTCGCGACCAGCCGGCCCGAGGAAAGCACCCCCACCATCGATCCGACGGAGAGCCCGAAGAGTACGAGACCCATCTCGGCAGTTGAAGCGCTGATCAGATCTCGAATCGCAGGGGTACGGCTCACCCAGGATGCCAGGGCGAGTCCCTGCACGAGAAAAAGGGCGTTGAGTGCCCACATACGCCGGCGAATCGTCGCGGACACCGCACTCCTCACAATTGGTATTGCCAACCGACTTACTCTAGCGGAACTGGCACCACTCGTACGATTTCGCATTCAAAACGCGCTAAGCTGGCTCAGTGCCTAAATAGGCACGATGCGCGAGTGGCGGAATTGGTAGACGCGCTGGATTTAGGTTCCAGTGTCTTCGGACGTGGGGGTTCAAGTCCCCCTTCGCGCACGAATGAGAAATAGCCCCTGACCAGATGGTTTAACACTCTGGCCAGGGGCTATTTCTGGGTTATGTTGCAGGACGTGTGGATACGGCCGGGTGTGTCACCCTTTGCCAGCCCATCCGCTGCGTAACCACAGTCCCTCGGTGGCGTCGAGTCCGGTGTCGTAGTGAACTGGCCCGGGATCGGGTTCGGTGAAGCAGCGACGCCGTTGTTGCGAGGTGCCGGCTGCGGCTCTTGGCATGCTGCCTGCAGTGTGGAGCAGCCCTGCCCGTTCAATCAGTACCCACTCTGCGGCCCGCTTCTGATGTTCGATGCTCATGCCCCGATGTAATCGGAGAGTTTGCTTGATCATCGCGTTGATGCCGCCTTCGAGCCGGGACGTGGTTTTCGGTCCGCCAGCGACCAGATAGGTGAAAAGATGATCGCGGCGTTGCAGCTCTGCAAGGAGGCTATAAGCCCTGCGGAGCCGGTCATGGGTGTACCACCATTTCTTGCCTGTGGGTGAGTCCCACAGCCCGTTCTGGAGCCTACGTTTCGCGTAAGAGCGTTCGCGGGTGAGATGCCCGTAGACGGTGTGCCAATCATTGAGCTGCTGTAACCAGACCACCGCCTCGTCAGTGCTGTTGATCCGACGCAACCGTTTCCCGATTGCAAGTAGCGCCTGCCCGGCCGGGGTGCGCGGTCGGAGCGTGAGATGGGTGCGGAGGTTCATCCAGATATGAAAAATACAGCGTTGGGTGAGGGTATCGGGCCATTGTTCACGCAGGGCTGCGTGGACGCCGGAGCCGCCGTCGCATATCACCACCAGCGGGGCCGGGACTTTGCGTAAGAGTGCTTCCCATGCGGCTTGTGATTCAGTGGAGCACCACTGCCATGCCAGTGGGGTGTTGCGTTCATCGGTCGCGATGAGCAGGCACCAGTCGCCGATGTAGGTGCCGTCGATCATTACGTACTTCGGGGGAATCGTGACCGGAGGTAGTTTCGGTGTGATGTTCCAGCACCAGGCCGTGTGGCGGTGAAATGTGCTCCGGCTCGTGTTCCCTGCCGCTTGTGTTTGTGAGTTCTTCCCGAGGAGCCAGGCGAGGAACTTCTCGCGTTGGTGTTTGCGGGTCACATCTTCACGTTTGCGTGAACTCGAAGCGCCGCACGAGGGGCACTTCCAGCGTTGAGTGCCTGCCGCCGTTCTACCGTTCTTGACGAGTTTCGTATCGCATAGCAGACAGCGGGTCGTGTTTGAGGGTTTTGGCACAGTTAAGGGGGCCGGAGCATGACGATCCTTGTTTTACTGCATGTCTATGCGGCGAGAGGAGGGGCTTATCCACACATTCTGCAACATAGCCCAAGAAGTCGGTGTGACCAAACCCGCATCAGACCCTGGCATTCCGCTGCATGTTCTTGGGTGCAGATATCCCTGAACAGAATGCTGTCACCTGATTCTGCTTTGGGCCACCGCCCCACTGTCGAACGTGCCTCCAGAGAGCGGAAGAACTCTCTTCTCGATATAGGTGGCAACCATCGGCTGCTTTTTGCAAGAAGGCTGCAGGCGAGCTCGACCTCAGCGAAGCGGATCAATCCGCCGTTCAGCAACTCCTTGAGAGCGGCTCAGTAGACCTTAATCGACTGTTTCCTGATCCCGCTCAAATTGCAGTTGGAGAGAGGTTTGCGTTCACGACTCCACGCGGTGAAGGTACACCCAATATCAGTTGTCTCATTCTAGGCTCAGCGAGACGTTCGCGAGGTGGTGGTCACCCTCATGCAAACAGTGAAGATAGAGGTAGTGGCGCTGGGAACGGCTGACCGGCAATCAAACT
>JBQDBM010000038.1:0-15258 GCA_052090925.1 Leucobacter sp.
GCCATCGTGTCGTGAAAATAGCGTACTTGGATCGCACGCCTATTCCGTCGTCTGAACAAGAGGGCATCAGCCAGCAAGAGGCTTGCGAAGCGGGTGTGGTTCTGAAGACAAGTTTGCCAAAACTTGACAAGGGGGTGTAGGCTTAGTCGCGGTAACTATACACATCGCGCCTGAGTGATTGCGCCCTTGGATTGCAAATCTCGTGCTGCCGCTTGAGGGCAGTCTTTCCAAGGTCACCGACTTTCACCGAAGCACATGACGAGTTTGATAATCGGCAGCCTTATAACGAAGCGTAAGACCTAACTCAAGGCGAGAACTCATCCCTGAAGGGGTGAGTTTGTCGTGCACCACGACACCACTGAGATTATTGAGCACGCTCGGCGCGATCAGTACGAGCTGACTCTTACCGATGTTGCGTCGCTCGCTGCGAAGAGCGAGCGTACCGTTCGTCGTTGGGCGGAAACCGGCCTGCATGGTCGCGGTGTGCTGCCCGCCGTTGAGACTGTCAACGGCTTGCGGTTCCACGCCAGCGATGTGAAGGAGTACCTTCGCGCTCGCCCGGTGGAACCGGCGAAAGAGACCGCCGATACGACGGTCTACGCCGCTGTCGCCCGCGTCGTCGCTGCCGCGCCGCGTCTGACCGACGAGCAACGCGAGCAGCTCGCGACGATCTTCGGCGGTGCGCGATGAGCGCCGCCGCGCCCGGTTGGGCGTCGCACACCATTACCGACGGCGTGCGCGCTGACGGCTCAGCACCCGAGTTCGAGGTGCTCGTCAGGCGGGTGCCGCGCACCACTGCGACTGGGGCGCGGGGCACGGTCGTGCCGGTGGACGCAGCGGGCGGCGCGGCGTCCACCGGGGCGGTCGCAGGTGGTGACAGTCGCGGACTGTCACCACTTTCCGTCCCTCAAAATCCGCATAATCACGCGGCAGAACGGGCACGGTCATTAGCCCCTATGGGGAGCCCCGAGTTACGACCGTGTGACCGTGCCGCCGCGAAGCCTGTCGCGGGCGCGGTGTCGGCGGCGACGACCTCGGCGCAGACCGCTGCTGTACCACTGCCGCCTGCTGCCCAGCAGATCGCGTTCGGCGACCTCCCCTCGGTGCGGGCGATGGGCACTGGCCGCGCCGGTCTCGTCGTCGGGTTCGACACCGAGTTCACGACGACTGACGGCGTGCGCGTCATCGACTCGTACCAGTTCAGCGTTCTCGACCCACTCGACTCGTCGCTGATGGTTCAGGTCGCGATCCTGCCGGAACTCGGCTCGGGCGAGCGCGTCTCGCTGCTGACGGCGTTGTGGGAGGTCGTGCGCGCCGCGAAGCTGTGGAAGTCGCCGCTGGTGCCCGACGAGGTCGGGCCGCGCGGCGTCGCGCGCTCGGCGTTCTGGTCTGATGACTACGACGAGCGCGTGGAGAAGCTCTCGAAGTTGCGGGTGCCTATCGTCCTTGCTTGCCACTACGGCGCTGCCGACCTGACCGCGTTCCGCATCGACGGGCGCGCCCACGACCTCGACCACCTCACCCGCCTGACCTCCGCTGCCGGAGGCCTCGTGACGCTGCTGCCGTTCAGGATGCAGCGAGGTGATCACCACGCTCGCTACTGGCAGTCGCTGAGTGTCTCGGTGCGCGACACGATGGCGCACGCCCCTGCGGGCAAGCAGAAGCTCGCCGACCTCGGCGACGCCTGCGGCGTGCCGAAGATCGACGTGCCCGGCGCCTGGATCTCGCGCATGACCGGGTACCGCGAGCACTACCTCGACGAATTTCTCGAGTACGGCATGAACGACGCTGACATCGTCGTCGAGTATCTCGCCCGCGTCTGGGGCGACGGCGTGGTGCCTCCGATCACGTTGAGCGGTGGTGCCGCCGCCGCGCTGGTCGCCTCCGGCAGTGAGTACCTCGGCGTGGACAGCGCGAAGGAGTTCCGTCGCCTGTTCGCTGGTCTCGCGCCCGAGGAAGTGGAGGGCTTCGAGGTGGTCGTCGAAGACGACAAGCTCAGCTTCTACGCCCAGCGCGGGCGGGAACCCATTGACGGCGCGGCGGCTCAGTTCATGACTGCCTGCGCCCGCGGCTACCACGGCGGTCTCAACTCGTGCCCGAAGCCGGGTCACCACCCGGTGCCGACGGTGGACATCGACGCCCAGAACGCGTACCCGACCGCGATGGCGAGCGTGCTTGACATCGACTGGGAAGCGGGCGCTATCGACGAGGTCTTCCACGAGCGCTGGCTCACCCAGGATGACGTGCCGACGCCGGATAGCCCGGTGGTCGCTTTCGTGAGCTTCACGTTCCCCCGCTCCGTGGCGTTTCCTACGCTTCCGATCGTCACAGACGGCACGCTCATCTACCCGAGCACCTCTGATGGGGTAGCTGGCACTTGGGTGTGTGGTCCTGAGCTGTGGTTGGCGCTCCGGCTAGGTGCTGAGGTCTTCTGCCAGATCGGCTATGCGGGGCGGGTTCTGAAGACTACTGATGGCGAGCCGAGCCGGGTGCTGCGCCACGGTGTCAAGCAGCTCATCGACGACCGCAACACCGCCAAGCGCGTGTTCGGCAAGGGCAGCATCGAGGAGGGCACGCTCAAGACCGGCGTGAACTCGGTGTACGGCAAGACCGCGCAAGATGTCGCCGAGCAGCACTCGTGGGACGCCAGGTTGCAGGAGTACGGCGACGTGGGCGGCTCGGCGATCACGAGTCCGTACCACGCCGCTTTCACCACGTCGTTCGTGCGTGCCCAGTTGCACGCCGCGCTGAACCAGATCACCGAGCACGGCGGCAAGGGGTACAGCGTCACGACTGACGGCTTCATCACCGACGTGCTCGCTCATGAGGTGGAAGTTCTCGACCTGTACGGGCTGGCCGACGTGCTGCGGGATTCGCGTCTGGCGCTCACCGGCGACCCGTCGATCTGGGAGCCGAAGCACGCGCAGGACGACCTGGTGAACTTCACCACTCGCGGCAACGTGTCGCAAGACCTCGGTGGCGTCTGCGCTCACAACGGCCTCAAGGCACCCAAGGGGATCGTGCCCGACAGTGCTGAAGACCGCGAGTACCTGCTGCGTGTCGTCGTCACCCGGGATGGTCGCGTGCCCAACGGGTACACGCGGTTCCCGAGCTTCCAGGAGCTGAGTCGCCGTGACGACCGCCGCGACTTCATCCCGAGCAGCATCGACCGCTCGGTGAGCCTTGACTACGACCTCAAGCGCTCCCCGGTGATGGCGTCGATGACCGCCGAGTTGGTGCCGCTGCCCGACGGCACTGAGCACGAGATGGCTACGTTCGGCACCGAGCCGTGGCCGACGGTGGATGACGCCCTGCGCGCACGCGGCATCGCCCGCGAGATGGCGAAGACGGGATGCCTGCGCACCGTCGTCCAGTGGCAGGAATGGCACCTGCGGTTCGCCTACGGCAAGGGGCGTCGCATCGTCACTCCCCAGCGCGCGGTGCTCATGTCGCTCGTGATCGCGCACCGGCAGGGAGTTGTCGCGATTCCGTGGCTCGCCGACCGCGACCGCACGGTTGTCGAGAAGCTCGCCTGGCTCTCCGAGTGGGGACTCGGCACCGTCTCTCGCGGCGACTGGGACAACGCCCGCCGCCCTGAGCGGGCCTCGCAGATGCTCCCGCTCGACATGCTCGCCCCGTACCTCGACCGGATGACCCGCATGGCACCCGGCGACCATCCCACGGATGTCCACCGGCTTCCGCACTGACCCGACACGAAGGAGAAGAACACCATGACGAACCCGACCATGAGCAGCCTCGACGAGCTGATCGAAGCCGAGCGCAAGCGCGCCGCCGAGAAGATCGCGAAGCTCAAGCGTGCTGCCGCTGCCGAGCAGCGCCGCATCGAGGAGAGGGTCGTCGCGCTCCTGCGCGAGCAGAACGCCGACCTGTACAAGAAGCTCGCGAGCAGGGCTCGTGGCGCTCTCGCCGATGAGAAGGCAAAGCGTTCGACTCGGGCGAAGAAGTCGGTCACCCCGACTTCGACCGTGCACGATCAGCACGCATCGCGTGATGACGATCACGGTGAGGAGGTTAGCGGCTCATGGCAGTGAGCATGCCGACTTCCCCGGAGCACGAGAGTGCTCCGGGGGCACCCTCGCCCGCAGCACCCAACGGGTGCGAGGACGAGGCCAGCCGGTACTTGGGAGACGGATCGCGAAGCGATTTGTCGGACAAGTACCCTGCTGGCCTGTCTAGTATCCGGGTGAGTGAGACGCTGCGTAGCAGTGGCTCCGAGGCTCGCCCGGATGCTAGACGCGGCGAAGCGGTGGGCGGTGTTCCCGGCCGTCCGCGCCGCCGCAGCGACAGCGCATCGTCCGTTGTTCCGGGCGATGAGATGGAGCGGGCAGGCGATGTGAAGCAGCGCCGTGATGTCAGCATCGATGTGAGGCTGACATCGGGAGAGCGTAGCGCGATCGATGCTCGTGCGCTCGTGCTCGGGGTGAAGCCGAGTGCTTGGGTGCGTGCGGCCGCGCTCGACGGTCTCGATGCGCGAAGTGCTCGGATTGAGCGACTCGAGGCAGAAGCCGTGCTTCAGCATCGGCCTGAGCAGGCGAGCGCGGTTGAGCAGCTTCGTCGTGTGGGTGTGAATCTGAACCAGGTACAGCGCACAGGCAACGCCACCAACGAGCAGCTCCTCCGTGAGGTGCTCGACGCAGTGGCAGAAGTGCGCGCCGCGTTCGGGGATCGGATTCGCTTATGAGTACGATCAGCGTTCAGCCGTCTACCTCAGCAGCGGCGAGCGTCGTCTACGTCGTCTACGGCAGCAAACAGGGGCAGCGGGCTGGTGTGAACCGTGCAGCGTCTTTCGCGCTGAGCATGACCAGCGGAGGCACGACTCCTGAGCAGTTCATCGCGCGTGCTGAGCGCTTGGCGGGAGCGCGCGGACGCAAGAACCAGACGTACAACTATGTGCTCGCGTTCAGCCCTGACGAGTTCGACGTGACGAAGCAGGAAGACCTCGACCGGGTGCGTGATGTCGCTGTGAAGTTCACCGAGCGGATGCACTCAGCTGACTACTTGGTTGTCGTGCACGCCGACTCCGCCGGCGGGCACGCACACGCGCACATCATCGTCATCAACAATGACGACCTCACCGGCAAGAGCTTGCAGCGGTACACGAGCTGGAAGCACGGTCTCCATCAGTTGAACGACGAGCTGATGGTTGAGGAAGGTCTCTCCGTGCTGCCTGATCCGCAGCAGCCGAAGCCCGACTGGGAACAGCGCCGCGAGCAGTTCGCCGACGGCGGGTTCGAGCAGGTTCTCGGCGACAAGGTGTTCGACGCGCTCACCGACTCGCGCTCAGCAGACCGTGCTGGGTTCGAGCAAGTGCTCGCCGAGCACGGGGTCACGCTCGCGGTGACGCACCGCGATGGCTGGACGTACAAAATGCGTCGCGCCGACAACGGCACGCTTGGGCGCAAGAAGGCTTCGGGGCTCACTCCCGAGTTCACTGCCGAGGGCGCTCAGCAGATTTTCGACTACCACGCACAGAAGGGAGCCTCTCGTGGGAGTGCTCGACCAGATCAAGCAGGCCGACGAACAGCAGCAGACTACGGAGACGCTGGAAGCGTTGACCTCGACGGTGCACGCCGTCGAGCAGCATCTCGTGAAGCTCACGAAGACCGTGACCGATCTCGCGAGCTTCGTGAAGGTGATGGACGAGGTGCAGACCACGCGGCTCGACCGGTTGACCTCGCAGCTGAACGAGCACGCCTCGACTCAGCT
Source organism: Leucobacter sp. (assembly GCA_052090925.1). Classification (GTDB taxonomy): domain Bacteria; phylum Actinomycetota; class Actinomycetes; order Actinomycetales; family Microbacteriaceae; genus Leucobacter. The sequence goes on from JBQDBM010000038.1 coordinate 5,728, forward strand.
CGACGACGAGACGAAGAAGAGGCTGAGCGAGATCGAGAAGACGCTCGCCAGCGTCGCGAAGACGCTCAGCACCACGAAGACGGTGAGACTGCCCGACGGCGAAAGCGTCAAGCAGTCCGATCTCACCTCGTACTCGATGACGCTGAGGATCGAGCAGCAGCTCAAGACGATGAGCAGCTCGGCGGATAATCTCGCCGACGCGGTGAAGGGTCGGGGTCGCATCGTCATCGACCCCGACAAGCTCGTAGCTCAAGCTGTCAGGGTGCTCGACGCCAGGCTCATCAAGGCAGTCGATTCGCGCGTCAGCGAGCTTGAGCAGCGTGTCGCGTCCATCGGTGCCGAGCAGGCCGCAGAAGCCGCTGTGCGGGCAGAACGCATCATCAGCGAGGCCGGGGGTGTCGTGCGGGCCGTCAGTGCGGCAGAGAGTCGCGTGGAGGCACTCTCGGCGCGGGTGACGTGGACTGCTGCGGGGCGGTTGGGCCTCGCGTTGCTCCCGCTCGCAGTGGTGATGCTTGTGCTGGGCGGGCTCACGCTGGGCGCGTTCCACGCGCTCGGTATCGGTCCGCTGCTGGGGTGGGCATGGGATTCGTTCGCGGCTGCCGAGCTGTGGTGGCAGAAGCTGTTCATCGCGCTCGGTGCGCTCGGTGGCATCGCCGGGTTCGGCTGGCTGATCTGGCTCGGCGCTCGTAAGCTCGCTGATGCGTTCAGGGGTTGGTGAGAGATTGACGACAAAAACACAGACCCCGAGGCGCGAGGCCTCGGGGTCTGTGTTGGTTCTCTTCAACGGTGCCGGGTTACCAGCAGCTCACGGTGCCACCGTTGTTGGTGACGTGCGAGGTCGTACCCGGTGGGCATCCGCCGCCGGACTGGCCGGGTGGAGGCGCGATCATTCCGCCGCCTCCTCAGCCGCTTTCTTCTCGGCGGCGATGCGTGCGGACTCATCGGCTTGGAACTGCTCGAAGTCCGCAAGCAGGCCTGCCGTGGCCTCGTTGAGCGTGTCTACGGCGGACACGATCGCCCCGCTGTCCGAGGTGAGCCGTGCAGCCTGGTCGCGGTCACCGCACTGCTCAGCCGCTATGGTCTTGGCCAGCGCATCGCGTCGTGAGGTGACCTCCTCGATCAGCTCGGCACCGCCTGGTCTTGCCTCGGCGTCGGCTGTCGATTCAACGGCAGGGTGGTCGGCGTAGGCGATGCTGGTGCCCCCGTCGGGTAGCTCGGTGCTTTTCGCTGCGGTCAGCGCATCGGTGGCGGATGCAACCGCCTCCTGGGCAGCGTTGTAAGCCGTCTCGGCGTTCTCGAGCGCGACGTCGCACAGGCGCGCGGTCTCGGCGCTGTAGGCGTTGATGCTGACAATGGTGGCGACCCCGCCACCGGCGACGAGTGCCGCTGCGATGAGCAGCACCCAGAAGCGCGTGCGTTTGCGCTTCGGGGCCGCATCGGGCGTCACTTCTTGAGCCTCACGGTCACTGGTGCGTTCATCGCTGCGCGGGTCTTGTTGCCCTGGTCGATCATCGTGCCGATCATCGCGCCCTGCATGCTCGCGTTGATGACGCCGTTGACCTGGGCCACGCGGGTGGCCCGTTGCTGCTCGGCGATCTGGGCTGCGTGCATGTCCAGAATCGCCTGGTGGCGTTGATCTTCGATGAGCGCGTTCACGGCCTCTTGCACGGTGGATGCGCGGCCATCGTGAACGATGTGCCAGCACGCGCCCACGTCCACGGAGTTGCGGTACTTCTCCGGGAACCATCCGTTGTAGTTCTCGCGGTATTCTTTGCGGGCTGCGGCGAGCTGTGCGTCGATGGGGCCAACCTCGGGTGCGGCAAGCTTAGCGATCTGCTGCGCGGCAGCCTGGTTCGCGGCTTCGATCTGCGCGTTCTTCGCGGGCACTCGCCCATTGCGGACGGCGACGAGCACACCCACCAGAATCAAGGCCACCGGCAGAGGGGTGAGGAAGAGCGCGGCCACACCGACAGGCGGCTGGGCGCTGCTGTCGCTCTGGTAGGCGTTGCTCCATGCCGACATCGCGCCGAAGAAGATCATCGCGACGATGATCGTCAGTGCGATGGTGCCGATCAGTACCCAGAGCCAGTACATTCCGGCGCGCCACTTCGAGATGTACGGGGTGTAGAGATGCGCGTGACGTTGGTAGGCCGCTTCCTTCTGCTGTTGCAGGCTCTCGAAGCGCTGCAACAGGTGGAATAGGCCAGCGATTCGCTGTTCGAGTTGTGCTCGTGGCTGGGTGTTCATGTCTTCTGTTCCTTTCGCGAGCTACTGGCGCACCAGCATGACGGCGGTCTGACCGTTCCAAATGCGGTCTTGGTCAGGCAGGTCTGCGCCTGCGTAGTAATCGGGCAGCGCGATGGGTGTTCCTGCCGGGTAGAATGTGCCGAACGGTGCGCCCGGTGCGACGTAGGCGGTGCCGCCGTCGCCGTTCAGGTCGCCTCGATCAACGAGTTCCTTGGTGGCGCCGCTGTCGTAGGTGGCCGTCGGCAGGGCGATGGTCACGCACCCGTTCTGATCGTTACTCTCGGCGGTAGGGCACCAGTGCCCGTTGGCGTCGCCGCCCACGGTTTCCTCAGTAGCGGGCTCTTGATCTTCGGCGATCACTGCGCCTGTGGCTTCATCCCAGGCGTATGTAGTCGTGGTGAGGATCGGGGGCATGTTCGCTCCGCCTGGTACGGCGAAGGTGAGCGCGATGGTGCTGTCGTCGATGCGCTCCGTGACGGCGTCAGGGGTTCTGGCCTGGGCGCGGTCGGTCACGGTCGCTGCCGGGATGAACTGGCCCCGGTTGAAGAACATCACGGGCGTGATCTCGAACACGGTGCAGCACTCCGCAGGGCGCAGCACGATGTACGACAGCTCGGCGCACTCGTCGTAGCCGCTCACATCGCTGTACTCGCCTGCTGTATCCCATGCACGGGTAGTCTCGACCTCGTTCGCCCACTTCTCAAGCGCTTCGAGACCGGTGAGTCCTGAGCATTCCTTTGGTGCCGAGGCTTCTGCCTCGGTGGATGCGCTGGGCTCGGGCTCGCTCGGGGCCGAGCAGCCGGTGAGGGCGATCAGCAGCGTCACCCCCACCGCTGCCTTCATCGTGATGGACTTCTTCGTCAAAGCGCGCATGACGGGGCCTCATTTTCCTGTTTTTCCTGTCGTAGTGACGTGATCGCCGACAGGTCGGGCCGTTAGGGGGCTGAGGACACCGGCACTGGCGAGGTGCGCGGGCGGTTGTTCCCGTCTCTGTCTGACGGCATCGTTTCTGCTCGTCTACCAAGCGATTCTAGTAGTACCTATACGCGCCAGCACTTATCGCATCATGGAACGCGAGCGTGCTAGCAGTCAGCCTTGTATGGATGGAGCAGGATTCGCTCAAGATCAGGATCGGCGCCGCTTTGCGGGCGCAGCGCAATCACTGGGGTCTGTCGCAAGAAAAACTCGCACACCGGGTCGGTCTCACCACTCGGTACATCGCGGGCTTGGAGCGCTCTGAGTTCAATGTCACCGTAGACACGCTCGATGAGCTGGCTCGCATCCTGGGCGTCGATCCCGTCGCGCTGCTGAACGGTGAACTGCGCGACGAACTGCCTGAGCAGCGCGATGCACCGGCGGACGCGAACCCAGTTAAGCGGCGTAGCGCAAGCTCTGACGCTCGAGGCTCAGAGCCAGGGAAATCCTGACCCGCATTCGCGTCCTGTCATAGAGACGACCGCGATCATCGAGACCGGCCCGTGGTCGTCGCAGACGAAGAGTTTGAACGCACCGAGGTCGGGCTCGAAGACCCACTCCTGCGCGCAGGGCCACGGCGCCCGGTGTTCGGCATCGACGCAGAAGTATGGCCAAGGGTCGTCGCTGGGATCGCGCGACATCACAACGCCCTGAACACATAGACGCCGCCGGTTTCGGCACCACAGGTCAAGTATTCGAAGCTGAGATCGCGGATCCAGCTGTCCCAGTCGAAGTAGGTCGCGATCTCCTCAGGCACGTCGCGCAGCAAGCCGATGTCGTCGGCGAGCTGACGGGCGTAGTCGTCGAAGCTGTCCCAGTGCCCGCAGTAGCGCTCTTGGAAGTCGGACACGACGGGAAGGTTGCCGGTGTCCTCGGAGACGTAGTCGCCGCTCGCGACCCAGGCGTAGAGGGCGGCTCGTTGGTGCTCGTCGACCTCGTCGAACACGCGCCCCCACTCCGCGGCCTCATTGGGGCTCATCTCGCGGTGGACCGGCATGTCGTCGCCGTCGAAGCACCAGAGCTCTTCGCAACCTTCTCGGCTGCCGCCAGAACCTCGGTGCACGTCGACCAAGGTGACCTCGTCGGCGTCGATGGCGTCGAACCACTCGCCAACGAGTTGTCCGTTGTTATAGCAGCCAAACAGCCGATCCACACCCGCATCGCGGGCTCGGTCATGGTGGTCATGGTGTCTCTCCTTTGTCGTAGAGGTGGAGAGGGCGGCGGGCCCCGCTGGCAGCCGTGCTCAGGGAATCGGCGCGCTTACACGGCACCCGCTCGTCTCTCGCATAAGAGACCCCGAGCCGCCTCCGGCGGCCTTATCGCTACCCCACACCCGGCGCATCCTTCGGTCTCTCGCCACGTTCTCCTGGTACACCCGGTGAACTGTTAACTGCGGCGAATTAAAACAGCTCAAAGCACCCCAGAAAGCGAGCAATCAAGGGGTATCAAGATGTAGATGTGACTGCCTGCGGTATGAATCGAATGAGCAGCTCTCGTCTCCGCCCGTGGAATCCTTAACCGCGGGAAGGGTTGGAAGAACTCCTTCTACTTGCAGGCGTCGGACAAGATGGGGGAGGAAAAAGATCCCCGGGGGCGAATGCCCTCGGGGATCTTGTGTGTTGGTCAGGTCTCCGTATTGCCGTAGCGGAGCTCGGCAACTTCGGCAGTGACGTGGAGGATGTCTCCGATCTGCTGCCAGTCGAAGCCGTCGGCCCTGGCTTCCCTGATGATTGCTCTCCGGGTCGGTTCGACCTCGATCTCAGCAGACCTCACCAGTTCGAGGTCGTGAAGAGGGTCTGCTCCACCGACGACCAATGCTTGGGCGAAGGTGCGGAGTTTCGTTGCCTGCTGTTCGCGTGCTGCGGCGATGCGTCGGTAGCTGTTTGCGCGTTTCATGACGTCTCCTTGATGTAATTGGTCTCGGCTGAGATGGCCAGAGCGAATACGGCAGCGACGCTGCCGAATGTGAGGGTCCGCGCTGCGGAGGGCTCGATATCCCGAAACCGGGCGAGTCCGGTCGGCTAGACCTCGGCGGTGGCGGGCAGTTAAACCTCCTTGGCAGACAGGAATGAAGGACGTCTCCTTCACCCTTGGCCCGGGCCCGCCACCGGCGGGCCGTCGATCACACTTGAGGCGGGGCGGTTGCCGGCTCGTCGCCGTACGAATGATCAGTGCTGGTCGCGGCAGGCGAGCCTCATGAAGACAGCAGCAAGCTGCTCTTCGAACACCGGATCGTGGCCGGCTTTGGGGACCTCCGAACGGTCCTCGACGGCGTTGGCCTCGTCGATGATCCTCAGTCGGTGGGCAGTGGCCCCGTGCGGCCCCACTCGGAGGCTCTCAACGTGCTTTGCCACCCGGGCAGCGACGAGCGCAGCAGCCAGTCCGGAGTGTTCGCTCCAGTCCTTGACGAAGACTTCACCAGGGTCGGCCACGTAGCCAGAATTGAGGAGGTTCACGGTGAGCACCTCCTCCTCTGCTGTTGCGGGGTCGACAAGTACTAGCGCGTGCTGTCGGTTGTCGTAGCGGATCTCGCCTACTCGGTCGAGACTGGTCAGGCTGAGTAGAGCGTTGCTTCGGATGGTGGTCCAGGTCACGGCGTGTTCTCCTGTTCTCGCGGCGGACAGGCGGGTCCTGCCCACCGAGGCAGCTCCCGAGCCGCGCTACGCGCGGCTGCCACGAGCGCCCGAGTCTTCTTCGCTTAGCTGCAGGCGGTCGTGGCCGTTACGAGGCCGACGTTCTCCGCGACGCGCTGGAGGAGAGCGAGCCAGCGGCGGCCGGTGCGCACGAGTGGCGTCTCATGGTCGTCCGACGGCGCGCTACAGGCAGGGTCCGCAGCCATGTCAGTGCTCACCGGTAGGATCGGAAACGCAGATAAGTGCAGAATGAGGCGCGTTTCTCGCGCGGAGGAGCGACACAGATGTCGAGACGTGCTGCGAAGCCGAGACCAGCCAAAACACTTGAACAGACGCTTTGGGAGGCAGCAGACAAGCTGCGCGGCAACCAGGAGCCCAGCGAGTACAAGCATGTCGTGCTGGGCCTGGTGTTCCTGAAGTACGTCTCAGACCGCTTCGAGGAGCGTCGCGAGCAGCTCAAGGAGGAGCTCGCTGCTGATGGCATCAAGGCCGAGCGGATCGACTCGTTCCTGGAGGAGCGCGACGAGTACACGAGCAAGAACGTCTTCTGGGTCCCGGAGAAGTCTCGCTGGGGATCGGTCCAGGACTCGGCGAAGCATCCGCAGATCGGTGAGATCATCGACAACGCGATGGACGCCATCGAGAAGGAGAACCCGTCGCTTCGGGGTGTGCTGCCCCGTAACTATGGCCGTGATGGCCTCGACAAGCGCCGCCTCGGCGAGCTGGTCGATCTCATCGGGTCGATCGGCTTCACCGAGACCGACGACCACGGCGCTGATGACGTGCTCGGGCGCGTGTACGAGTACTTCCTGGGTCAGTTCGCAGGCAAGGAGACCGGCAAGGACGCGGGAGCCTTCTACACGCCGCGTTCTGTGGTCCGGACGCTCGTGGAGATGCTGGAGCCGTACAAGGGTCGCGTCTACGACCCCGCAGCTGGCTCGGGCGGCATGTTCGTGCAGTCAGCTGAGTTCGTGAAGGCCCACGGGGGCAAGCGCACCGACATCTCCGTGTACGGGCAGGAGTTCACCGACACGACGTGGAAGCTTGCGAAGATGAACCTCGCACTGCGAGGCATCGAAGCCGACATGGGGTCGCACTCTGCGGACTCGTTCACCGAGGACTTGCACCAAGATCTCCGCGCCGACTTCGTCATCGCGAACCCGCCGTTCAATGTCTCTGACTGGTGGGACGCTAAGCTCGGCGACGACCCCCGCTGGAAGTACGGCACTCCTCCCCCGGGCAACGCGAACTTCGCCTGGGTCCAGCATTTCATCCACCACCTCGCCCCCAACGGCACGGCAGGCTTCGTGCTCGCCAACGGGTCACTCTCCTCGAAGAGCAGCGGTGAGGGCGAGATCCGCCGCGGGCTCGTCGAGGCGGGACTGGTGGACTGCATCGTCGCGATGCCGGACAAGCTATTCTTCAACACTGGCATCCCGGTCGCGCTGTGGTTCGTTTCGAAGGGGCGTGCGGGCAATGGACACCGGGAGCGTCGAGACGAGGTGCTGTTTATCGACGCACGCAAGCTCGGCCAGATGGAATCACGCAGGCTCCGCGTACTTGACACCGACGACGTTGAGAAGATCGCTGGCACATACCATTCGTGGCGCAACCACGACGGCGGATATGAGGACATAGCAGGATTCGCCAAAGCTGCGAACATTGACGAGATCGAGAAGCATGACTTCGTGCTCACACCCGGCCGGTACGTGGGTGCAGTCGAGGCAGCAGCCGACGACGAGCCGATCGAACAGAAGATCGAACGCCTCACGAATGAGTTGTTCGCGGAGTTCGAGCGTGGCCGCGAAATTGAGGATGAGGTTCGGAGACGACTGGGGGATATGCAGCGATGATTCCCATGCGAGAACTTGTCTCCCATTCAATAGGCGGTGGATGGGGTGAGGAACTTCGTGCGGATGGCACTGAACAAGTTGCGATTATCCGTGGCGCTGACTTTCCGCGCGTCGCCGTCGGCGACGCTTCAGGGGTCCCCCGCCGATGGGAATCCGTGAGCAAACTTCCACAACGAACTCTCCAGCCAGGAGACATCCTGCTTGAAGGCTCCGGTGGGACATCTGATCGTCCCACTGGGCGGACCGTGTTCATCAGTGAGCAACTGCTCAATCTATTCGATGTACCAGTCATTCCCGCTAGCTTCTGTCGCCTCGTACGAATCGATCCGGCTCTGGCAGATCCCCACTACGTCTACTGGTGGCTACAGGGGATGTACGCAGATGGCCGGACTTGGGGTTACCAGAATCGTTCGACGGGGATTGCCAACTTTCAGTTCCAGCATTTCCTTGACGCTGAAAAAGTCCGCCTTCCAATCCCCGAGGAGCAGCGCTCGATTGCCGCGACGCTCGGCGCGCTCGACGACAAGATCGAGTCGAACCGGCGGGCCATCACTGCGCTCGAGGCCCTCGGTGAAGCGATACTAAAGGCGGCGCTCGACCTAGATGTGTACGGATTCCCTAACTACGTACGGGATAAACGGGTCGGCGATATGGTCTCCGTCGTCGAGACAGGCTCGAGGCCGAAAGGGGGGACTATCGCATCCACTTTCGGAGTAGTCAGCCTAGGCGCCGAGAGTATTCAGTCAGCTGGCGTAATGTCTACAAAGACCTTCAAGCGAGTGCCGCGGGACTTCGCAGACAGTATGCGTCGCGGGAAGCTCGTCGACGGTGATGTTCTCGTGTACAAGGACGGCGGTTCGCCGGGGAACTTCACCCCGCATGTGAGTGCGTTCGGTTATGGCTTCCCAGCGGCCGAAGCGACGATTAACGAGCACGTGTATCGGGTGCGTGCCGTGGATACCATCTCTCAAGGGCTTCTGTACTGGCTACTCGGGTCATCTTGGATGGACGGCGAAATGCGAAAACGAGGTACAGGAGTTGCCATTCCCGGTCTGAACAGTTCCAACTTTAAAGACTTACCGTGGCCGGAGATGAGCGACGCCCTCGTGCAGAAATTGAACGCGTCCCTTGATCCGCTGCTTCGACGCATTCTTGGACTTGGGGCTGAATCTCTGCGACTCGCGTCCCTGCGCGATGCACTGCTCCCTGAGCTGCTCTCCGGCCGCGTTCGCGTCCCCGTCGAAGGAATCGAGGTATGAGCAACTTCAACGAGAACATCGTCGAGCAAGCCGCTCTGGAGTACTTCGCTGAGCTGGGCTACCGCCGCGTTCATGGACCTGACATCGCGCCGGGCGAGCCTTACTCTGAGCGGTCCTCGTATGAGGACGTGTTTCTGTGGGCCAGGCTTCGTGACGCGCTGCGGCGGATCAATCCTGGCACCGACGCCACGTTGATCGACGAAGCAGTCAAGACAGTTCAGCGTGCAGAGTCGCAGAGCCCCATCGATGAGAACGCTCGCCTGCATCAGCTCATGACCGACGGCGTGCCGGTCGAGCACCGTGGTGATGACGGCCAGCTGCGAACGACGAGGCTCTGGATGGTGGATTTCGAAGAGCCGGCCAACAACGACTGGGTGGCTGTCAACCAGTTCACGATCGTCGAGAACGGCAAGAACCGCCGCCCTGACGTACTCGTGATGGTCAACGGCCTCCCGCTCGCTTTGCTGGAGCTGAAGAACCCCGCCGCTGAGCACGCGACGCTGAAATCAGCGTGGAACCAGGTGCAGACCTACCGGCATGACATTCCCTCGGTGTTCGTACCCA
>JBQDBM010000039.1:0-14709 GCA_052090925.1 Leucobacter sp.
ACGGGACGACCGCCAGGAACAACACTGAACCCGACAGTCCTTACCGTCCTACCAGCCAAAAACCAACACCGGACCGCGGTGTCGCAAAAGACGTCCCGAAGGACACCGGAGATGTCCCGTTCCCGATCATTCACCGGCCAGGTGCATGCGGCGGTATTCGCTCGGGGACATGCCGACGCACTCTTGGAATGCTTCGTTCGCGCGGCTGCGACTGGCCCACCCAACCTTGCGGGCGGCGGCATCGATGGTGAGGTCAGTTTCACGCAGCAGGTGCGCCATCTCTTCAACCCGAAGCATCGTCAGATACGCCAACGGCGTCTTCCCATAAGCCTCTGTGAACACCCGCGAAAGCTGCTTCGGTGACAGATGCACCCGGACCGACAAAGCACCCAGTGTCCAGTTCGAGGCGATGTCACTTGCCAGCGTCGCTCGGGTTTGGTGGGCTTCGTCCCTCGCCGGTGCGAAGCGCCGACACCGTGGCAGTGTCGGACGTGAATGAGCACGCTGTGTCCGGCTCTGCCGTATCGGCGTGATTTTCATGAACGGAGTCACCACATCCGCGATCGAAAACCACAGTGCCTGCATGCGATGAAAATGATGCTCGAACCCGCCATCAATACTGAGTGCGACCAACTCATCCAGCCACGGCATCAACATCCCGGCACGGTCCTCACCAAGCCGGAGCACTTGAGAAGGCTCACTGTAGACAGCTTCGGTGAACCGCTGTGCATCCAAACGATCACGCAGCAACCACGCGTGCTGCCAAAACACCTGATCGATCACATAATCAGTGTCAAGGTAGATCGTCGTCGTGGTGATGTGCCCTTCCGGTTCACTGCCACAGAGCACGTTTGCGCCCAACACCACAACATCACCCACCGCGACGATCCGCTGCCCGAACTCACTGAACAACAAAGCACTGCCGTCGCGCACAATAACGACTTTCACACAGTCAAACGCGACAGGGCCAACCGGTCGCTGCGTTGTTCGCGTGCGCGCCAACAATCCTTGGTAGTTATCCACCATTCGTCTCGTTATTTAAGCGCATCACTAAGTTGAACCTGTTTCCACCGACACTGTGAAACTGAACCTGGGAGCCTCAATGTTGAGATGCAATACCTTGTGAACATAAGTCGGTTTCGCTTTAACTAAGTTTCTTGGAAGATGCTTCGCGAGGTTGAGTTGCTCTGCCACGTAGGGCGCCGATGGCAGAAAGATTTGGGACAAAGCTCGAAAATTCAACAGCCAGACCAACAATGTCCTGCTTCATGAAATATGGGTTGTACTTTGAACCCAGCGGCAATAAATTTCGCAGGTATTCGTAGAGTGAATATGTCCATCTCCCGCGAGAAGGCAGGCGTTGACAAATTCAATTGCGTCAGTCTTTCGTGGATATCGTCCGTCCGCTTTCGGAACGCTACATTCAATTCAGGAAGCTTCACGAATTGTTCTCGTGAAGTTTTACCTTCCGCTATTCGGTGATTGTCGCCCATAGGATGATTCCCTTCTACGATTGCGTAAACTTCCTCGGATCTAGTTGATCCGCCGAGTCAGTTCGGGAGTCTCTCGGCGGCAAAGATATTGTTCACTCTCAGCTTCATTGCTTTCGGAACAAGATGGTCAGAACGAGGTAGGCTCCCCCCAAACTGACTGTGATAGCTCCAACTGGTATTTGGGTTGGAGCGAATGCGTGTGCGGCAATCCAGTCAGCGCAGCTGAGAAGTATCGCACCGGTTATTCCTGCCGCGAGGATTGGTCGTCCATGAGGCAGCAGTGTTTTGGCCAGGTGAGGTGAGGCGAGGGCTATGAACAGGATGGGGCCTGCGATAGCGGTTGTGACGGCAGTGAGTGTCACTGCACAGATGATCAAGACGACTCGGTCTGCCGTGACGCGGAGACCGAGGGCGGTTGCAAGGTCGTCTCCGAGTGCCAGAATGCGCAGTTTCTTGCTGAACATTCCGGTGATGGTTGCAGCGAATATGAGAACTATCAGCGCAGGAGTCGCGTGTTGCCACCGGGTGTTGTCTAGAGTTCCAGCGGCCCATATTGACCCAGTGGTTGCGGTCGCTATATCGGTCTTGTAAAGGAGCCACGTATTGAGTGAAGTGAGTAGCGCACTGACTGCGATTCCTGTGAGGATAAAGCCGCGCCCTCCTACCCCCGTCGACGCGGAGAAGATGAGGACTGCGGCGGCGGTAGCGAGGCCTCCAACGACTGCGGCGCTCGCGAGGACGACAAACCCTGCCGCAGGGAGGATGATCAAGGAGATCAGCACGCCAGTGTAAGCACCAGTGTTGAATCCAATGATGTCTGGGCTGCCTAGAGGGTTGCGGGTGAGAGTTTGGAAGATCGCGCCCGCGGCACCGAGGGCTGCTCCGAATACGATCGCAACGAGTGCGCGAGGTAGCCGCCACGACAGCACGACCGTGGTCGTGAATGAATCGGCGTGGCCGGTAATTGCGTTCCAAACTTGCACGGGAGTGAGTATTAGGTCGCCTGAAAGCAATGCAGCGATGAGGGTGCCGAGTAAGACGGTGACTGCGATTCCCCACTGCAATCGATTTCTCGTCTGTGGAGTGGAGAAGGTGGTCATCGGGTCTTCCGGATCAGGGCTAGCAGTATGGGGGCCCCGAATGCTGCGGAGACAACACCAACAGGGAGTTCGCCAGGCCAGAGCGCGATGCGGGCGATGATGTCGGCGGCGAGAACTAGCGCGGCACCCGTTGCGGTGCTGGCCAGTAGGACACGGGTCATATCGGGGCCAGTGAAGGGGCGAACGATGTGTGGAACCATCAGTCCTATGAACCCGATGGGTCCGGCGATAGCGGTGGCAGCACCGACCAGGCAAGCAGTGGCGATACCCGTTCCCACGCGGGTAAGTAATGGGTGTGAACCGAGTCCGCGCGCCAAATCGTCGCCCAGCGCGAGTACATCAAGCTGGCGGGTCAGAAGAAGCGCGAGCGCCCCGCCCGTCAAGAAAACTGGAACGATTTGGGTCAGCACATTGGTATCCGGGCTAGCGAGTGATCCGGCTGACCATGCGCGCATCGCGTCTAGTGCCCGCGGATTTAGCAGGGTGATTGCAGATTGAAGACCTGAGATGGTCATACTGAACGCGACGCCCGCGAGGATGAGCGTTGCTCCATTCGCCCTGCCCCGTAGCCCGACTGCAAGCACAATCGTAGTTATAACGGCCGCACCAGTGACTGCTACGAATGCAATACCGGTTGCTGATCGTAGACCGAACCAGCCCATGCCGATGACGACAGCGAAGGCTGCCCCGGAACTGACACCGAGGAGGCCCGGGTCAGCGAGCGGGTTACGGGTCATTCCTTGCATGAGCGCCCCCGACCATGCCAAGGCGACACCGACGAGCAACCCGGCAAGTGTACGGGGTACACGAACTTCCCAGACGAGTGTTTTCAATTCGTCTGTACCGTGGCCCGAGAGCAGTCCTGAGAACTCCGCAGGGGTGACTGGTCGCGAGCCAACGAGAATACTTGCGACGATTAGGACGCACAGCAAGGCAATCGCCGCGACACTCGCTCCGAGGAGGCGCCGCGTCAGCTTGCTTGTTTGCAGCTGCGGCACCTCCTCAAGCAAGACCGTCACTTCGCAGGAATGAGTTCGAGGCCCGGACGCAGTTCATTCAATAGCCACGGTATGGAGGCCACATTTGGGTCCTGCAGCGCGGTCGCAGCTTCGAGTCCGACCGGCACGTATCGCTCGGACATGATGGGTTGCTTGGACACGATCGGATCGGTTTCGAACTTGTCCTGCAACGCATCGGACTGGAATGTCATGAACAGCACCCCAGCCTCATTGAAGAGCGGGGCCTGCTCCAGACTCACATCTATCGAACCAGGTACCGACCCTTGCCCACCGAGTTCGGTGACAGCAGGAAGGGAAACCAGTCCGAGTTGATGCATAAATCGGGCGGTAACGTTCGCCTCGTCCACGAGCATCACAACGACTCCGTCACGAGCTTGCCCATACAGGAAAGTGCCGCCAGCAAGGGTGGGTAGTTCTGCTCGGATCTCCGCGACCGCCTCGTCAGCCTGCTGAATCAGTAATTCTGCAGCGTCACCCTCTCCGAGCGCTGCGCCGATTCGCTGGGCAGACTCCTCACTGGAAGCAGAATAGAGTGCTTCTTCATAGGTGACTACCGGTGCGATGTCACTGAGCTGCAAGTACATGGCCTCATCGAGCGTAAACGCAGCGGTGGCCAAGATGACGTCGGGTTTCGCGGAGGCGACCTGTTCAACATTGATACTCATCGGATTGATCCACGTAGTTTCTTCTGGGAGCGGGTCGATGTAAGGCAGATTCTTCTCATCACCAGCTCCAGCAATTGTCGTGAATGATTCCGGAGCCACCACGACGTTCGCACCCATTGCAGAAGCCAGTGCAACATCGGCGTACCCCAGAGTGGCCACCCGTTCCGGCTTGGTTGTGATCGTGATATCGCCGTAGGCATTGTGCAACGTGACCGGGAACTCGGTGCTGGTGCTGTTGCTGTTGGCAGGCTCTTGTTCTGCTAAGTCAGGCTGCTGATCTGAAGCGCAGCCTCCAAGCAAAAGCGCACCGGCCAGCAACGCGGAGAGCGCGGGTAAAGAACGACGGGTGAGGGATTTAGGCATGAGTATCTCTTCTTTCTTTTGGGGAGAACATGATTGTCATTCAGTCCGGAGCGTTGCGGCGGTCGCTCTAAAGACGCGCCGAGGGGTCGTGGCTGTATCCAGTTCACGCCAGCGCGGTAATAGTGCGATTACTCTGGGCAAGGGTTCGGTTGTGGCCTGATCCAGGCTCAAGTCGGAAGGGTGCTCCTGTTTCGCAGATGTGATCGTCGCTTGCCCCAGAATCGTGGCAAACATTGTGCGGTAGAACACGAATGCCGCCTCGTCATCGAGCTCGGCGTCAAACGCACAAGTGAGGAAGCCTTCAGGGAAGTGCATCCCTGCTGGACTTGCGAGCCGCCCAGTGGAGATGAGGCGGATCATCCAAGGATGTTGCACAAGGAAATCGTGCAGGTACAACGCTAGATCGACTGCCCTGTCCACTGGCCCGCCAGTGAGCTCGGGGAGCTCGATCGCTTCCGACACTCGTTCAACAAGGGCGAGTAGCAACGCATCGCGGTCATCGAAGTAGCGGTAGAGCGCCATGGGTGTGACTTTCATACGCGCGGCAAGCGATCGCATGGAGAGTGCCGCCTCGCCGTCACCCTCGATGACGGACATCGCCTCATCCACAATCCGACCATGATCTAGTTTGCTCATGCCATCCTTCCAAGGTTAGGCTAACCTAACTATACGTGTATACTTGTGGCATGGCAAACAAGACCCCCTTGATTGACCCTGCCGTCCTCTTGGTCCTCCGCCCGTCGGTTCCCGGCCTCATGGCTGCGGTTCTAGGGGCGGTGCTTTCCGGTGTATCCGCGTTGGTCGCGATTTGGGGAATCGTGCGCATGATCGGCGAACCGTCCGCGAATATAGCCGTCTGGATCTGCGTTGCTTGGTTGACTGCGGCGCTGCTGTCAGCGGCCTCGTCATGGCTCGCGCATTCGGTAGAGGGTCAGTTTGAGGCGCGCCTGCGCCGTGACGTGGCTCGGCACCTACTGCGCCTTCCAGCTGACCGCCTGGGCTCCTACCCGGTTGACAAGTTACGGCGTTTGATTTCCGAAGACATCGCCTCGTTGCATCACATGATCGCCCATTTACCTTCCGAAGTCGCGGTGATGATCGTGATCCCTATCTGCTCGGTCCTGCTCCTGTTGGTGTTGGCAGGACCAGCGTCGCTTGCTGCATTAGTACCTGGCCTACTTGCGGCTGTCGTATACCTGACGGTGATCCCACGGCGGTCGGCAAGGCACGGCGCAGAACGAAGTCGAGTCATGGGAGAGATCACAACCGCGGTCGATGACTATGCGCGCGGCATCCATATCTTCCGCAGTTACGGCATTGCCAAGGGAGCGATGGCAGATTTTACGGATGCAACGAGCCGGTTCACCAGCGGCATGGTCGCGTGGGTGCGACGGGTTGCGACACCGGCAGCGGTTGCTGTCGCGCTTCTCCAAGCGGTAGCCAGTTATGCGATCGCATATGCGGTCGGTTCCGGGCGGGATACAGCGACTCTCGCTGCGACGTTGCTACTCAGTCTCGCCTTGGTCACTCCCGCACTGCGACTCGGGCACGGTTTGGATTATGTTGCGAGTGGGCGCGCAGCCTCTTCCAGAATTGGAGGGTTACTCTCGGAGCCTTCGCTGCAGCGTGGATCGGTGAATACCGTGACCAAACCCCCGAGCATCCAGGTTGACCATCTCGCCGCCTCTGCCAATGAACGCGGAATCATTGACGACCTCACCCTGCACCTTCCGTCGTCAACGATCACCGCGATCATCGGTCCGAGCGGAGCAGGGAAGAGTACCTTCCTGCGTATAGTCGCCGGGCTACAGCGCCCCAGTGTCGGTAGCGTGAGGATTGGCGGCACCGATATTTCCTCACTTGATGAGGACGTGCGCACCGAAACCGTACTCTTAATCCCACAGGGTCTTGCTGTTCTTCCGACGACCGTCCGCGAGAACCTACTACTGATACGTCCAAATGCTGATGACAGTACCTGCGTTGAAGCCCTTCACCGCGCACAGATCGACGTATCTCTCGACACCGATGCGAGCACACTCTCCGGCGGAGAACGACAGAGAGTGTCGCTTGCCCGCGCATTCCTCTCCCCGGCGCAGGTAATCCTGCTGGACGAGCCGACGAGTGCACTCGACGACGGCATGGCAGCTCGGGTGTGGAAAGAGCTCGATCTCCTTGCGTACGCGGAAGGAAAAACCATCGTCATCGTGACCCACGATCCTCATCTCGCAGAACGTGCCGACGGTCGGCATGTGTTCGTCCCGGCGACGAATTTGCAAGAAGGAGGAACATGGTGAGCCTTAAAGAACGTCAGCAGTCTGTGGCAACTACTGAGACTTCCACTGCAGCTCGCAGTCGATTGGTTGGGGCTGGTGCGGGCTGGGTTCTAGTCGCGCTCATCGAAGCTGTTGCCTACACAATCTTGTCTCTCGCGATCCGGGATAGAGGCAGTGTTTCGTTAGTGATCGCGGCAGCGACTGTATCGCTCGTCGTGACGGTGCTCGTCTCACGTGCCGGATATTTAGGAGGGGCACGGCTGGCGGGTGACCTCTATGCCTCGCTCGGACAGTCCCTTGCTCGTGCGAAGTTATCGTGGTTCACTGCCGACCATCGCGCTCTGATCACCGCGGCCGCAGGGCGCGGCATCCCGTCGCTGATGGGCGTACCCGCGCACCAACTTCAGACTCTCATCCTCGCCCCGCTCCTGCCAGCAATGATAGTCGCGGCCGTATGGGTCGTCAGCGGTCTCCGAGAGGCGAGCATTTTGGCAGCGTTACTCATCGCCGCTCTAGCAGCGCAAACATTCGCTCAGCGCCGCCTCGCACGCGCCGATTCCGAGAGGCACGGGATTGAGCACGAAGTAACCGCGGCGACGGTCGAACTGGTCGAACACCTCGACCTGCTACGCACCGTGGCAGGTCCAAATAAGGCGCTGCTCCGTGTCGAACAGGTTTGGAACCGTCAGGAGCAGGCAATGGCACGAACCAACCGTGCTGCCGCGCCTGCAACGTTCATATCTGCGCTCGCAAGCATCACTCCGCTTGCCGGCATAGTGATCTACCTCATCTGCACAGGAGGCTTTGCCGAGCCGGCTGGAGCATTAGCGCTGCTGATATTGGCTGGACGCGCGGGCGCTCCCCTCGACGACCTCGCTCTCCTCGGTATCACGGTGAACGAACTGCGTGCGCATTCGTCCGCATACCGCGCGGTCATTGCCGCACAGACCCTGCCTGTCCACCCAGGCAGAAACAGCCGTGATCCCAACGGCCATGGCATCGAGGTTGGTTCCATCACCCAGCCGCCTGCGCTTGATGGTGTGACGGTGAGTATTCCGGAAGGTACCCGGTTACACCTCGCAGGTCCCAGTGGTTCAGGAAAGAGCACACTCCTCGGTTTGCTTATGCGTTTCGACGACCCAGCGCGGGGAACGATCACCCTCGGAGGAGTGCCACTCAAGGAACTCAGTGAACATCAGATCACCGCTCACGTCGCCTATGTACCCCAAGACCCCATCGTCTTCACAGGAACGCTGGCTGAGAACGTGAGCCTTGGACGTCCAGGTGCCCAAGACGATGACATCATCGACGCTGTGCGCAGCGCCAGCCTCGGCGAGGTAGTTACCCGCGATCCGCTCGGCATCCACCAGCTGGTCGGCGTCCACGGGCAATCACTCTCCCAAGGAGAACGACAGCGGGTCGCGATCGCCCGCGCACTGGTCAAGAACGCCCCGATCCTCATCCTTGATGAAGCCACTTCCGCCCTCGACGAGGCGACAGAGCAGCAAGTTGTCAACGCTCTCACCAAGGTCAGCAGCACGCTCATTTTCGTCACCCACCGCGATGCACGAATCTGGCAGCCAGACCACACCATCATATTGAAAGGGCACGATCTCACATGAGCAACATCAGAAGCCGCATCCGGGAAATGACGCAGCAGGCAATGACACCAGTCTCGGGCGAGGCGACAATAGTCGCCGTCAAAGAGATCGCGCCCAGCTACGTACGTGTGACATTCACTGCACCGGAACTTGTTGCCTACTCACCCACCCTCCCCGCGGACGCCATAAAACTCGCCATTCCCGGTCGAGACGGAAACATGGAGCTACGCGCCATGACTGTAGCGAACAGACCATCACCAGAGACGATCGAGGTCGACATACTTCGCCACACCGGCGGGATTATGAAGCGCTGGCTCAGCGAGGCGAAACCAGGCAACCGCACAGAGGTCCACGCCATACGCCGCGAGTTCGCCATAGGCGACGGCATCGACGAGCACCTCCTAGTCGCTGACGCGAGCGCACTCCCCGCAGTGGCAACAATCCTCCATGCGATCCCCAGCACCCACCGGGTTAACGCCTGGTTACACGTGCACAGCGCAGAAGACGCGACAGCGCTTCTTCCAGAGCATCCCGGCCTGCAGTTGGCTCTCCGCGTCGGTAAGGCTTGGGCGCCTCATGAACTCAGAGACGAGCTGTCCTCAACGTCCGTCGGCAACACCGTTGAGCGACGCGTTCAGGCCTGGATTGCCGCCGAAACGGCAAACGTTGCAATGGCTCGCCGCTACCTGACCAACAATGGGCATGAACGGGATCATCTTTTCGCGGCAGCTTACTGGAAGAAAGGAAGAGACAGCACCACCCGCGACGAGAAGATCCGGCAAGCATACTTTGCCGCCATGCAACAGCAGGCTGACCTCACCGACCCAGATGCGCGTGTCGACGTCGAGTTACTCGCTGATACCACCGATGAGTCCGCGCCAGGTGTTCAAGGGACGGGACAATGAGTATCAAGCAGTGGAGACACGAATGAAGATCGTCACACGGGACGTACCCGTGAGATGGGAAGCCTCGACACCAAATACAGCGATCCAGGTCGAGCACCTCACTGTCGGATACAACCGACGCGTGATCTCAGAGGATCTGAGCCTCACAATTCCTGAAGGTGGGTATACAGCGATCATCGGCCCGAATGCCTGCGGGAAGTCGACGTTGCTCCGCGCCATCTCGCGAATTCTGCCGCACGAACGGGGCCGCATCCTGCTATACGGTGATGACATCGCACATGTCCCGACCAAACGTCTTGCGACACGACTCGGCTTACTCCCGCAGTCCTCGTTCTCGCCCGAGGGTATCCGTGTCGAGGATCTGGTAGCGCGTGGTCGGCACCCGCATCAGGGGATGTTCGATCGCTGGTCGAAAACCGATGACGATGCTGTGGTCGAAGCGATGGCTGCGACCGGAATATCCGATTTATCGGGCCGCCAGGTTGATGAGCTCTCAGGTGGTCAACGGCAGCGAGTCTGGGTGTCAATGGTACTCGCACAAGAGACACCGGTACTTTTACTAGACGAACCGACAAGCTTTCTAGACATCACACATCAATACGGCTTGCTGGAATTGTTCGAGCGGTTGAGGCGCAACATGGCTCGCACTATTGTTGCAGTGCTGCACGATCTTAACCAAGCAGCCCGGTACGCGACACACCTGATTGTCATGAAAGACGGCAAGATTGTCACCTCCGGGCCACCGACGGATGTCATCACCGCGGAACTCATCGAACACGTTTATGAACTGCCATGCCGGATCGCGCCTGATCCGGAGACAGGCTCACCTATGGTGATACCCCTTGCTCAGCTCAGCTAGCGTCCCTGACGTGCCGTGCTCTCAACTCGGGGACGTCAAAGAGGGCACGAAGTGCATACATTGCTTGCCGCGGAACGACTCCATTACCGAGAGCCATAAGTTGCTCATTTGTCGTTAGCCTGTGTCGTGTCTCAGTGACCCACCCTGTCGGTAATCCCATCAACCATTCCACGAACTCGGGTGCCGGTCGTGGTTTCTCGGACTCATCCAGAAACGCAGGTGCGGGGGCTTGTCGTCCGGTGGTGTGCTCCCACCGCGTGATGGCGTCGGCGTATTTTCCCCACTGTCGAATAGCTGCTCGATCAGTGACCACAGGGTCTCCGATTCGGTCGGCCTGGTCGGTGAGCCATCCGGTCCGTGCAGGGCGAAGTCGATGATCTGGTGCGAGAGCGCGATCGTCCCGCGTCTGGCTTTCACACGATCTAGTGTTTCGCTGCCGCGGGAGGAATCCGAGGCTAGCGGAGTTCGGAACAGAGTGCCGGTGGGCGAGGATGAAGATGCGGTACCGGTGGTGTGGAGCACCGATGAGGGACGCCGGTAAACCAACCCATTCCGCATTGAACCCGAGGTCGGCCAAATCGCCGAGTACGGCACCAAGCGCGCGAAGAGATCGGGCTGACTCATCTCCCAGACCCCACGGGTCGGATTCCACTTCGCAAAGGGTTGCGGCCCCCATGGTTGCGTTTGCGGGATTGCGTTCGTCATCGGGTGCTCCTTGCATCACTGGTCGGGTTGCGGGCGCAGAAAGCAACCCGCGCACGTTCTCGATCACGACCCATTCGGGCTGCAACGCCTCGATCGCGGTCGCCATGTTTGCCCACAACCCGGAGCGAGTGCCGGGGGCGAGGCCTGCTTGTTTGCCAACGGTCGAGACGTCCTGGCAAGGGAATCCACCGCAAAGTATGTCCACCGGTGGAACCTCACTCCAGTTGATGGCGGTAATGTCTCCAAGGTTTGGTGCCTCAGGCCAGTGGTGAGAGAAGAGGCGAGCGATGGGTTCGTTGATCTCTGAGAACCAGATGGTTTCGGCGTCGAAATGGTGTTCGACGGCAAGGTCGAGACCGCCATATCCAGAGAACAGCGACCCGACCTTTAGCTGGCGGCTAGTCGTGGAATTGTGCATGCAGGGCTCCGACAGAATAGTGAGTTCCAACCGAAGCCACTTGGGGTATCATGCTGGATTGGTCACCTGTCAGGTACACCACCTACACCTCCAGCTATTCGTCGCCCTCGTTCACCGCCCCACGAGACCTGAGTCCCGGAGTTACTCAGGGTCGCCTGACCCATGAGTGGCCGCCCTCCATGCTGCGGCCGACACCTTTCTCAGCTGCCACGCGTCTTGCAGAAGAGGCGTGAGTGGCTATTCGGGTACAGTGGGGCGGGGGTCGAAAAATGACCACGAATACCAGGAGATAGATAGCAGTGGCAGACGTTTTGTCCCCAGACAACGACAAGAAGAATGTTGCCGTTCTAGTCGGGAATGGTCTGTCAATTGCATTCAATCAAGATCTAAATCTCCAAGCTATTACCGAAGAGGTAATGCAACGCATTCAGGCGGCTGATGGCGATGATGTGGTGACCGCCATGCAGGAGATTGCTGAGCGTGCGTTGCCCCAAGGCGCAAACAGCGCCGACGATTTTGAGGTCCTCGTCGGGGCGTTCGGTGCTGAATCTAGAACACTCGGAGTGTTAGAAACTCTCGCGAAGCTCACGAAACCTAGAGATAAAAAGCTGCGCAAATCAATTAAGAAGGTGGCAAAATTTGCCGAGCAAGTTCGGGACGCGGGAGTCTCACATGTTCTGCAAGTCATTTCTGAGCGTTCTCATGCATACGTAGATGACGCGGAGCATCTTCATAGACTGGTGGCTCAAATTACCGAGTCATTCAAAGGAAAAGTTGTTTTCGGCAACCTGAACTACGACACGTTATTATTGGCAGCACTGCTTTGGGTCTGCCAGACGGAACTTGCGGACATGGGGCATGGGTGGAAACGTGTGTTAGTCACCGTCGACGACAAGGAGAAACGACGAGTCCAGGCGCTCAGGGAAAATGCAAGTGACTTCCCCGAGAATAAGCGAGTGCGGTTGCTGCACCTCCACGGATCTCTCACGTATTGGGCGACCAGAGACGCAAAGATCCACGCAAAGCTGCCGAAAGAGATGCTTGAGGATGACGAACAGTGGTTAGCCGTTCGTCAACAAACCACAAATGTTCGCCCCGTAGTTGTCCTTGCTAATCACCGAGATAAAACTGATCACGTCACCAAATTTCCGTTTAGCCTTGCCTATGAGATGTTCACAGAGACATTGGCAGATGCAGATCATTGGCTGGTTATCGGTTATTCGTTTCGCGATGAGCCAGTGAACTCAATGTTACGCAAGCAATTTATCGACCGTGGTTCAAAACCGACAGTGCACGTGGTTACCTTCGGTGCAGATCCTCGTCGTCGTGACGTTGAAAGAGCATTGGGGTGGGGCGCGGAGGACGGGTCTTCAAATGCCTGGTTGACTATCGACCGTACGGGCGCAAATGGGGCGGAGAAGACCGTGGGATGGCAGAATTTCGTTGGTAGCTAGTCTCTGTCCGGGTCTATTAGTCATCGTTCATTCAGAACTGTGATGGGACTCGGAGAAACAGCAGTCTTGCGCCTGAAGGGGTAAACCGTCGTCATGAGGTGACACGCTTGCACCTGTCTCGTATGACGGTTTCGCTGCGGGTAATGAGTGCCGGTGACGGCTACAAATACCTCCTGCGCACTGTCGCTGCCGGTGACGGTGACCGGTCCCTCTCGACCCCGTTGACCCGCTATTACGCCGAGAAGGGATCACCGCCCGGGCGGTGGATCGGGCAAGGCCTCACCGGGGTCGGTGCCGGGCAACTCCTCAGTGGTGACCAAGTATCCGAGGCGCAGCTTCAGCTCCTTGTCGGAATGGGGCGAGACCCGATCACCGGGGACCCGCTCGGCCGCGCCTATCAGTCATTCGCGACAGTCTCGGAACGGATCGAAACGCGCGTGGTCAACCTTGATGAGTCGTTGTCACCGGCCGCCCGGGCAGAGCACGTCGCGCAGATCGAGGCCGAGGAAACCGAGCGCGGTACCCGCCGAGCGGTGGCTGGCTTTGATTACACATTCTCGGTCCCAAAATCTGCCTCGGTATTGTGGGCAGTTGCGGATGCAGGGACGCAATCGTTGATTGCGCAGGCACACCATTCGGCGATTGCGGAGATGGTTACATTCATCGAGCGCGAGGTTGCAACCACTCGCGTAGGTGCAACCGGCCCCGACGGGGCCGCCGCCCAAGTCGATGTTACCGGGCTGATCGCCACCGCATTTGATCACTACGATTCCCGTGCCGGTGACCCGCACTTGCATACCCATGTGGTGATCTCGAACAAGGTCAAGACCGCGCAAGACGGCAAGTGGCGTTCCCTTGACGGAAGGCCAATGCACGCGGCAGTCGTCGCACTCTCGGAACTGCATGAAGCGGTGTTCGCTGATCACATGACTCGCACATTCGGTGTCCAGTGGGAATCGCGGGACATGGGGCGTGACCGCAACCCAGCATGGGCAATCAATGCCGTGCCCGAGGAGTTGGTGGCGGAATTCTCTACGCGTTCGCGTCATATCGATGTGGAGAAGAATCGGCTCATCGATGACTACGTGCAGCGGCACGGGAAGCAGCCATCGACGGCAACGATTCTGAAGCTGCGCGCGCAAGCAACCCTGGCAACTCGGCCCGAGAAGCAGGTGCGATCACTGGCGGAACTGACCGACGATTGGCGCATTCGTGCAGGCCGTCTGCTTGGCGAAGACGCAACCCGGTGGGCGCAACGTGTTGCTCCGAACCTGCCCGCAATGTTGTTGCGTGCCGACGATGTGCCGCTTGATGTCGTTGCCGAGGTCGGGCAGAGCGTCGTGGATGTGGTCGGTGAGAAACGGTCGACGTGGCGGCGCTGGAACCTGCACGCCGAAGCATCCCGGCAACTCATGGGGTGGCGCTTCGCGAGCATGCGTGATCGTGAAGCGATCACCGGGCTGGTGGTCGATGCTGCCGAGAACGCGTCCCTCCGTTTGTCACCACCCGAACTGGCGTCGAGCCCTGTCGTGTTTCAGCGAGGCGATGGCACCAGCAGGTTCCGGCCGAAGCACTCGGCCGTGTATTCCTCTGAAACACTGTTACAAGCCGAAGACCGACTCCTGCACCGATCCCGCACCATCACCGCACCCACTGTCGCGCTTGCGACTGTAGAGCAGATCACGAATCGGCCCGATGCCGACGGGCGGATTCTGAGCGATGATCAGGCGGCCGCACTTGCGACTATCGCAGTCTCTGGCCGACGGATTGATGTACTGGTGGGGGCAGCCGGTGCGGGTAAGACCACGGCCATGAATGCACTCAGGCGCGCATGGGAGCGAGAGCACGGCACGG
>JBQDBM010000040.1:0-11661 GCA_052090925.1 Leucobacter sp.
CGAGGAGAAGGCCGCGTTCGAGCCCCACGGCTCGTCGAATCCCGGCGTGACGACGGTCGACGACGAGGTCGAAGAGCTGCCGCACGATCAGAGCAACCCGGCTGAGCACCGTGCCGGCGAGGGCGAGCATGGATCGGCGAACCCGGGGCCGCACACGCGCTGACGCCCGCTGGGCCGGTGCCGATAAGTAGTCAATCTTTGGCGCCACGCCGCACAGAGACTACTCATCGGCACGCTTTCCGAGAATTGACTACGTATCGGCACGCGCTCGGCGGCCGCACGTGCTCACAGAAGGAAGATGACCGACAGTAGGAGCCTCACTCCTACTGTCGGTCACTCAAGCCCGATTTCTCCTACTGCCAGTCAGCAATCACGGCACCGGCCGCCCGCAAACCCCCTACTTCGCATCCGTCTGCGACTGCGCACGCTGCGACAGCCACACCGGAATCAGCGACAGCAGGATGATCACGGTTGCGACCACGTTCACCTGGTTCGCCTCGTTCGGCCTCGCCATCTGGTTCATGAACCAGAGCGGCAGCGTCTCGACCCCAGGAGGCGCCGTGAAGATCGTCACGACGACCTCGTCGAACGACAGCGCAAACGCCAGCAGGCCGCCCGCGATGAACGCGCTGCGAAACTGTGGAAACGTGACGAGCCGAAACGTCTGCCCGATGCCGGCGCCGAGATCCATCGACGCCTCTTCGAGGTTCGGGTTCATGCGACGCAGCCGGGCAATGACGTTGTTGAAGACCATGACCACACAGAACGTGGCGTGGGCGATGATCATGCCCATGTAGCCGACCTTGATTCCCATGGGGTCGAGCACCTGATAGAACGTGTTCGACAGCGCGACACCCGTGACGATGCCGGGCAGAGTGATCGGCAGCACGATGAGCAGGTTCACGACCTCGCGACCGAAGAACTTGAAGCGCTGCAGCGCGAACGACGCGAGTGTGCCGAGCAGCAGGGCGATCGCGGTGGCTCCTGCTGCAACGACGACAGAGTTCAGCACAGCCGCGTGCACAGCCGGATTGTTGAGCGCCTTCTCCCACCAGACCAGCGAGAATCCGCTGACCGGCCATCCGGCGACCCTGCTCGGATTGAACGAGTTGGTGATGATCACCATGAGCGGCACGTAGGTGCAGACGATGACGAGTGCGGCGATCACCGTCAGGGTGATCTTCGTGCCGCGGCCGAGTCGAAGCATTGTCGTGGCCCTTTCTAGAGGTTCTCGAGCGCACCGGTGCGACGCACAGCGAGCAGGTAGATGAGCACGAGCACGATCGGCACGACTGCGAAGGCTGCGGCGACCGGTGGGTTGAGGTTGATGTTCTGGGCCATGATCGTTCCGATCATCTGGGTCGACCCACCCACGAACTTCGCGGCAATGTAGTCACCGAGGCTGAGCGAGAAGGTGAAGATCGAGCCGGCGACCACGGCTGGCTTGAGCAGCGGCACGATGACAGTCCAGATCGTGCGCAGGCCGCGAGCGCCGAGATCCGCGGATGCGTCGAACAGATTCACAGGAATCTGCGAGACCGCGACGTACACGGGGATCGCCATGTACGGAAACCACAGATACACGAGCGCAATGATCGTGACGGTGACGCCGTATCCAGGACTCGAGATGCCGACCGGCCCGAACACCCAGTTGAAGAAGCCGCCGTCGCTGAATACGATGCGAACCGAGAGGATCTTGACGAGGTAGCCGGCCCAGAGCGGCAGCGTCACGGCCACTGCGAGCACGCCTCGCAGCCAGGGCTTGGCGATCTTCGCCATGAAGATGGCCAGCGGCACGGCGAGCACGGTGCAGACGACGGTCACTGCGGCAGCGATGCCGAGCGTGCGCAGCGCGGTGTTGAAGTAGGCGGGCACGGTGAAGATGCTGGCGAAGTTGTCGAGCGTGAAGCCCGGCTTGACCTTCGAGGTGAACGGGTCGGTGACCCAGAACGCGGTGACGAGCATCAGAGCGAGCGAGAGGATGTAGACACCGACGAGCCATGCCATCGGCAACGACAGCAGCGACAGCAGACGTCCTCGCGGGTGCCTGTGCAGCGCCGACGAGAGCGGTTTGCGGCCGGTCGAGCGTGAGAGCTGGGTGGTCACGTGGATCTTCTTCCGTGAGAGGTGCATATAGAGGGGCGGATGCGCGGCTGCGGCAGAGCGGCGGCGTCCGGCAGACGAAGGGTGAGGGGCCGGTCGACCCGCAGAATGCACATGCGGGCCGACCGGTGCTCGAGGCTAGCCTCTGACAGTCAGCCAGGCATCCGTCCATTGCTGGAAGTTGGTGCAGGTGACGTCGGTGCGTCCGTCGATGCACTGCTCAATGGGCGTCGTCCAGAACCAGACGTTCGAGAAGTACTCTTCGTCGGTTGCGTGGAACAGGTCGCAGTGCTCTGCGGCCTCGTCGCTCAGTTCGCAGAACGCGGCGTTGGCGGGCGCCATGCCGAAGTTCATCGCGATCGCTCCGTTGACCTCGGGACTCGATGTGTAGTCCATCCACGCGTAGGCGCAGTTGGCGTTGTCGGAATCCGACGACAGCATCCACGCGTCTGACCAGCCGGTCGAGCCCTCTTCGGGCAGCGTGCCCTGCAAGCTGTCATTCTCAGAGAGCTTGCGCAGCACCTCCCACGAGGTTCCGACCGAGACGTCGCCACCGTTGAACGCGGTGATCTGCTTCACGGGGTCTGCCCAGTAGTCGCCGATGATCGAGTTCTGCTGCTTGAGCAGGTCGATTGCGGCGGCCAGCTGCGTCTCGTCGAGCGCGTACGGGTTGGTGATGCCGAGGTCGGGCTGCGTTGCCATCAGGTAGACAGCGGCGTCAGCGATGTAGATCGGAGCGTCGTAGCCCATGATCTCACCGGCGTAGGGTGAATCCTCTTCCCATACGACATCCCAGCTGGTGGGAGCCTCGGTCACTACGTCTTCGTTCCACTGCAGGATGTTGGCTCCGCGGCCGATCGGCACACCGTACGACTGGTCGTTGAGCGTGTCGTAGATCTGCCCCTTCATGCCCTCGACGATGTCGTCGCCGAAGTTCGGAATCAGGTCGAGATTGATCGGCTGCACGTCGCCGCCGACGATGAGCCGCAGGCTGGCGTCGCCTGACGCGGAGACCAGGTCGTAGTTGCCAGTGCGCATCAGCTGCACCATCTCGTCCGACGTGCCGGCGATCTTGCGGTTGACGACGCATCCGGTCTCTTCTGTGAACTGGTCTGACCATTCGGGTTCGACGAATCCCGACCAGGCGACGATGTTGACCTGGCCTTCGAAGTCGCCGAGCTCTTCCATCATCGGAATCTCGGGCACGTCGATGCTGAGGCCTTCGCCCCCGCTGCCGCCGCTGGAGCAGCCTGTCAGTGCGAGCGCGGCAATGGCGGCTGCGGCTAGCGGCGCTGTGATCTTCTTCTTCATCATGACTCCTTCGTGATGACTTGGTGGTTGTGGGATGGGTCAGGCTGCGTCTGCCAGCACTGCGGTTGCGGCGGGCACGGGGGTCGCGTGGTCTCGCCTGAACTGCACGGTGACGGTGTCGCCACGACGAACACTGGGTTCGGTGCGTGGTGTGTGCGAGTTCTGGCGTTCGGCGATCAGCTGCACGCCGTGGTGGGTGTCGATGAGGTAGCGCGAGTGGGCTCCGGCGTAGACGGTCTCGGCGACCACCCCGCTGACTGAGACGATGTCTGCGTCGGCGGCGGGCGCATCCGCGATGAACACGCGCTCGGGACGCAGACTGTGCACGTTCGAACTGCCGAGCAGCTTCTGCGACACCTCGGCATCAAGCAGGTTCGTGACGCCGAGGAAGCTGGCGACGAACTCGGTCTCAGGAAACTCGTAGACCTCGCGGGGGCTGCCGACCTGCTCGATCTTGCCGTCGTTGAACACGGCGACGCGGTCTGAGAGCGTGAGCGCCTCTTCTTGGTCATGGGTGACGAAGATGAATGTGATGCCGACCTCGCGCTGGATCTGCTTGAGTTCAATCTGCATCTGCTCACGCAGCTGCTTGTCGAGGGCGCCGAGCGGCTCGTCGAGCAGCAGCACCTTGGGACGCAGGATGAGGGCCCGCGCGAGAGCGATACGCTGACGCTGACCGCCCGACAGCTGCGAGGGGCGTCGATCGGCGAGGTGGCTGAGGCGCACCTGCTCGAGCACTTCGCCGACGAGCTTCTTGCGCTCAGCCTTGCCGACCTTGCGAACGGTGAGGCCGTACGCCACGTTCTCGGCGATCGTCAGGTGCGGAAAGAGCGCGTAGTCCTGAAAGACCGTGTTGACCTCGCGGTCGAAGGGAGCGGCGCGAGTGACATCCTCGCCGTTCAGCTCGATGGTTCCCGCCGTCGGCTCTTCGAAGCCGGCGATCATGCGCAGCACCGTGGTCTTGCCTGAGCCCGAGGGGCCGAGCATCGAGAAGAACTCGCCCGCCCTGATCTCGATGTCGAGGTCTTTAACAGCGGTGAGGTCACCGAACTGCTTGCCGACTCCACGAAGGGATACTGCGGTCTGGGTGAATGCAGCTGATGCTGCGCTGGGCTTTGCCATGATGTCTTCTCGCTCCTCAACGGCGGTGTTGAATGCATGAAACACTAACATACGCTTTTAGATGTATTAATGTTTCGGCGACGAATGCGCATCACATTTCGATCACGGTGAGCACGCAGGGATGCGTCCGCAAAGCATGGGAAACTGGAAGCCACGCAGCCAAGGAGGGTGCCGGGATGAACGAATCTGCAGTGCCCTCGCAGCACTCTGCCTCGAGCCGTCTCCGCAACGCGGCCTTCGCCCCCATCGGCGACGAGGGTCGCGCCGAGCTCGTCGAGACCCGGTTGCTGCGCGCGATCTCGTCTGGCGCATTCATCGAGGGCGACCGACTGCCGAGCGAGAACGAGCTTGCCCAGCTGTTCGGCGTTGCGGTCGTCACCGTCCGCGAGGCCCTCGGCTCTCTGCGACACCGCGGCGTCATCGAGACGCGCCGCGGCCGCAACGGCGGGTCGTTCGTGCGAACGAGCCTGGGCGCCGTCACGGAAGTCAACGCCACGATGCTGATCGAGATGCCGCGCGTGGCCCTCGCCGACCTCGGCCTGCTCTACGAGGTCATCGCGTCGGCCTGCGGCGAGTACGCATGCCGGCGTGCGACACCAGAAGAACTCGACGTCGTGCAGAACGTGCTGACGGATGCGCGGCACCTTCCCGCAGACGCCTGGCGGCGACGAATCACCGACGTGCAGCTTGAGCTTGCTTCGCTCAGCCAGTCGGTGCGGCTCACTTCTGAGAACCTGCGAGTGCAGGCCGAACTCACTCCCCTGCTGGCCCTGCAGGATCTCGATCAGCAGCAGCGGCACGCGACGCACGACGCGCTCGTGGCGCAGGTCGAGGCGACGAAGATCAGTGACATCGCGGCGGTGCGCGAGAACGTGCGCACGAGCATCCGCGGTTCGATCCAATGGCTCGGGGACTTCAGGGCCAAGCTGCTGGCGAGGCCCGAGGGTGAGTCGCTTCGTGCAACACTTGAGGCCTACCGAGCCCGCACCGAGTCGGCCGGCACCCCCGGGGAGGCAGCATGACTGTCAGCGATCTGCTCTCAGCAGATGCCGTCATCGATCGCATCGACGATTTCTTCGGCGGCGTCTTCGCACCGCTGGATGACTGGGTTCCGAGGCTCAGCGCCCAGCTTGCCGCATGCAAGAGGCCGCTCACCGGCGCTCAGCTCGTCACGCTGACTCAGCCTGACGCCCACGCCCTGCTCGACAACACTGACCGGCCCCTTTACGGCGCCGGATTCTGCGCATCCGAGGGAATCGTCACTGTGGGCAACCCGCTCGCGTGGTGGCAGGGCCCAGACCGCGCGCTGCTCGCGTCGTCGACCTTTGGGCCTGGCAACGCGGCGATCGATCTGCAGCGGCTCGAGTGGTTTAGGGTTCCGGCCGAGACCGGCTCGCGGCATGTGGCCGGGCCGTTCGTCGACTACCTGTGCTCGAACGAGATCACCCTGACGGCATCGCTGCCGGTCACGATCAAGAGCGAATTCGTGGGCGTCGCGTGCGCTGATGTCTTGGTGACAGCCCTCGAAGATGTTCTTCTGCCCCTGGTCGAGCGCCTGGGCGGAGCCACGATGGTGAACAGCCGCGGACGCGTCATCCTGTCGAGTTCGGAGTACGACACCGGCGACCTGATTCGCGGTGCTGAAGAGGGCGCTGAGACGCTGTCGGATGTGCGGGTCGTGCGGTCGCAGCGCTTCCCGTTCGCGCTGCTGCTGCCTCGGCACGCTGATTGAGGAGCCGCTTGCGGCATCTCGAAATCACCCTGCCCACAGCAGGAATCTGACTGAGAGCAGGAGCCTGGCTTCTACTCCCAGCACGCGCTCGTGTCACAGGTCAGGACCATACTGAACAAAGCACCGTCCCCATCACAGCAAGCAGGCACGTCCATGTCTCAGTACCCGCCCTTCCAGCCCAACGAGTTTCCCGAGCCTACGGCTTCAGATCCCGGTTTCTCCACGAGTTCGCGTGGCGAACTCCAGCCGTATTCAGCGCCCGCGCCGTTCGCGCATTATTCGGCGCCGATGCCGGGTCCGATGCAACCGCCGCCGTATATGCAGCCGGTATTCATCATGCCGCCAGCTCTCAAAGACACCGCGATCGCGTATCTTTTGGCGATCTTCCTCGGAGGCTTCGGAGCCCACAACTTCTATCTCGGTCGCACCGGTGCGGCTGTCAGCCAGCTGATCATGTGGATCGTGGCGATGTTCACCTGGTGGATCGGCATCGGACTCATGATCTATCTCGCCCTCGGCATCTGGCTGATCGTCGACCTCTGCACGATCCCGGGCACGATCCGAGGCATCAACGAGCAGCGAATGCGCGAGTACAACGCGCGCAACGGCCACTTCCAGCGGCCCGGGTATCGACCGTATTGATGAGGCAGGACGTTTGCTGAATATAGTCAATCTGTGGCGAGAAGCCGCCCAGAGGCTGCATTCGGGCACATTCTCGCAACATTGATTACATTCGGAACGCTCACGGTAGCGGGGGCGGCACCTGCTCGCCCGACCATCCCCAGAACTCGGCAAGGCAACCGCCGCCCGAGGTTCCGGATCCCAGAATGTCGCCGCGCCACACCCACGTGCCTCGGCTCCAGTTGGCGTCCGTGGCGGGGCCGTCGCGGGCATCTTCAGGTGCGCGTGGACCAAATTGGAGTCCTGCGCCCTCCCAGCTCCTATCCCCACAGATTCTCCTAAACTAGAACCTCGCTCGATTCAATTGGCGGTGGGGAAACGCTACGTTTAGCTCTATGAGCAGCAGTAAGGGGTCCACGGTGCCTGACCGCGGCATAAAGGCCATGCAGCTACTAAATACGGCCGCCAAGGCTCCAGGTGTGCGAATCGATAGAACCGCTTACCTGCAGTCTGCGCTGAAGCGATACTGCACAGAGACGCAGATCGAACAAGCAATTGCCACGTCACCCGCGGAAGCTGGGGTTCCAAGCACGGTAATAAAATCCGTCGCCGATGCGTCTATCAACTTTGAGACCGCTAAAGTGACGGCGCTTTCGACTGCTTCTGGCATACCGGGCGGCATCGCCCTCATTGGAACCGTTCCTGCCGACGTCGTGCAGTACTTCGGACACATGCTTCGAATCACGCAGAAGCTGGCCTATATCTACAGCTGGCCCGATCTTTTCGAGCAGGACGGAGAAGAGCTCGACGATGGAACTCAAGGCATTCTCACGCTCTTTCTCGGCGTCATGTTCGGCGCTCAGATCGCCCAAAGTGGTGTCGCTAAGGTCTCGCAACTTATCGCTGCCCAGGCGTTGAAGCAGCTCCCACGCCAGGCTCTGACCAAGGGCATCATTTACCCCTTGGTAAAGAGAGTCGCGTCTTACCTTGGCGCTCGGATGACCACTCAGATTTTTGCCGGTGGCGTTGCAAAAGTCATTCCAATTGTGGGTGCGATTCTGTCGGGCGGCCTATCATTCGGCACGTTCTTGCCGATGGCGAAACGGCTGCAGAAGCACCTAGCCAGCTTGGAGCTCACGCAGCCACGGTTTACGGAGACGAATACACAACCCAAGTGACGCGAACAGATCCCGGGCCCACTTAGCAAGAGCCAGGTACAGCTACCCTCTACGTCAGCTCAGGCTGGAAGTAGTCAAATATCGCTGCGCTCAACGGCTTCTCGAACTTCAGTTGCATCTTCACGACACTGAGATCGTCGCCCATTGTGGTCTGCTCAGGGCTCACGGCATGGGCCTGCCCAAGGTAGTAAAAGTCAGACCCTTCAGCATCGTCCTTCTTCGCAAAGACATGCAGGTCGACGCTGTTTGATGTAATCGCTCGAACCTCATCGGACTGCAACGTTCGGCGGCTTCTCGTGAACCACAGCATGGTCGACGGATCTAGGAGGGCGTCTTCATACGCAGTGCTTGCAGAGACATCTTCGGCCTTATGCAGGGTTACGAAGATCGGGCAGGTTTGGGTTGTGCGATCGACCTTGTAGCCATAGATTGTCGCCTGAACATTCTTTGGCCAAAGGAGTGACCGGCAGGCGTCCTTGCGGCCATAGAACTTGCCCTCTGTGAACGGACGATCGGTGTCGTACCGCGCCTCGATGAGCTCGAGGCCCGTGAAGATGAGGTCATCGACGGCAGTTTTAAAAGCGGAGGTTGTGTCGTAGGACCTACGGAACGATTCGTTCAACCGAACGCTCCCCTCGGGCTCCACGACTGCCACACCCTGCCCGTATTTCTTGAGCTCAGCATCCGTCGAATTGAACCCCAACGCCAAGACATTGATCGCACTCGCGACCGACGCCGGCGACGAGTCAATCCCTTGCTCTTCGAACCTCTCGACAACTTGATCAGATGTCAGCGTCTCACCCGCCAAAAGCAAGCGAAGCAGCACTAGGTCGTGCAGCCGTTTGGCGGGCAGTACTTCGTTCGACAGGAACTGCAGGTACTTGCTCTCTGCTTCCGAGAACGAAAGGCCAGCTTTGAATACCTTGTTGAGCAGGTTGGGGTAATGCTCCGCTTTCGTCGCAAGGATGACGGGATCCGCGGAATCAAACCGATAGAAGTCGTAGAGTGCCGGAAGCTTTCCGACTCGATTGCGCATCTGTTCCATCGCGGTGCGGATGCGTCGGAGGTCATCCAGCTTGGTGGTTGCGATGGATTTCAGCACTCTGTCGCGCGAAATCTCGTCGAATCGCACGCTTGATAGCCCAGCGATGACACCAACCTCTTCTGCTGAAATCAGCTTCTGGCGCACTGATTCACGATTGAGACTTGCATCACCAAACAGCGCTACCGGGATCAAGAAGTTGTTCGTGTAGTTGCCGATGACATCGATCACCACCAGATGCTCTTTGCCGTCGCTCTTGCGCAGCCCACGCCCGAGCTGCTGCACGAACACGATCGACGACGCAGTTTGACGCAGCATGACGATCTGGTTCACCGACGGAATGTCAACGCCCTCATTGAAGATGTCGACGGTCAGGATGTAATCAAGCTCACCGTTCTCAAGACGGGCGACAGCCGATTCGCGCTCTACTAGGGACGAGTCGCCACCAAGTGCAATCGTGCGCAAACGACGCCGATCAACGCTGCGCTGGTTGAGCGCTTCAGAAAGTTCTGCCGCCTCGGCCAGACCACTGCAGAACATCAGCCCCTTAGGAGCAATGTCGCGGTGACCGTACGTTTCGAGGGCGCGAATGATGTGGTCAACGCGCTCATCAGAAGCCAGCTTCTGAACCGTTGTGAAGTCGTCAGTCGTCGTTCCATCCGCAAACTCAAGGTCTGTCACACCGTAGTAATGGAATGGACTCAGCATGTCGGCATCGAGTGCCTCATTCAACCGAATCTCATACGGAACGTTGTAGTCGAAGAGCTCGAATACGTTGAACCCGTCGGTTCGTTCTGGGGTCGCGGTCATGCCCAACAAAAAGTCGGGCGTGAAATGGTCGAGAACCTTTCGGTAGGAGGACGCACCGGAGCGATGCACCTCATCGACAAGCATGTAGTCGAATGCATCCGGGGCGATCCCACGCAGAGTCTCCTCCTTCGACAACGTCTGGATGGAGGCAAACACGTACTTTCGATCAAGTTCGCGATGACCACCTACAAGCTTGCCGAAACTCTCGCGCGGCTCCCCGAGTACCTTCATGAACTCGTCAATTGCCTTGTCAATGATCTGCTCTCGGTGCACCACAAACAGCAACCGCTGCGGCTGCACCGCCCGCACATCCAACGCGGACAAAATTGTCTTGCCCGTTCCGGTCGCCGAAACTACGAGCGAGCGCTTGGCACCCGAATCACGCAGCTCTGAAATTCTGCGAAGCGCCTCGACCTGCATCCTGTTCGGCTGAATGGTGAATGTCGCATAGGCGGGCGACGCACCAATCGCTGTCTCTAGCGGAGTCGGTTCGGGGCGAGGAACGGTGCGCGACTGGGGTGCCACGTAGTTCTCGGCATAAGCCGTGATCCATTGCTCACTCAGAAGTCCAGAATCAGTCACCTGCTCGTCGACCAGTGTGTTCAGCTGATCGGTGAGGTCGCTCTCCCAAGCGGACGTAACGCGGATGTTCCACTCGTGGTTCGTGACGAGAGCGCGTTCGGTGAGGTTGCTGCTGCCGACAATTGCCGTGGTGAGCTCTCCCTGGCGGAAGATGTATCCCTTCGGGTGGAAGTCGCTCTGCCGATAAATACGCGTCGGAATCCCCAGCCTCGAGAGCCCAAGAAGCTCGCGGAAGGCACCTGGTGAATTGAACCCTAGGTAGTCGGAGGTGACGATCGTTCCTTTGCCGCCCCGGGCAGTGAAATCAACGAGCTCCTGTTTGAGCAGCGCGACGGCGCGAGGCGAGACGAACGCGACCGACCACGTGAATTCTGATGCCGTGCTGAGCTCTTCACGCAGGGCTCGCAGCATCGACCCTTGGTCGTTGTTCAGAATGAGCTGCGGATTCGCGACCTTTCGCGCACCTACCTGCTTACTTACATAGCCGTGCTGAATATCGAGCGCAAAGTCGGCATCGCTCGAAGTGTCACGCATGGACCGCTCTGAAGTCGCTGCGTATCTTGTCAATTGCTGGCACATCGGCGGGCGCCCACTCGAGCGACGGGAGCTCTTCTACTGCGAGCCATCTCACTGCCACGTGCTCTGTGAGGGTGGGTTCGCCCTCATCAAGCCGGCAGTAGAACGTAGTCAACGTGACAACGCCAAAGTCATACTCGTACACGGTCGTGACCACTTTTTTGCCGACCTCTACGTCGATCAGTAGTTCCTCGACAAGCTCACGGCGCAAAGCCTCTTCGGGAGTCTCGCCAGGCTCAATCTTGCCGCCAGGAAACTCCCACATACCTTCGAGCGCCCCCGGGCCCCGCTGAGCACAAAGAATCGTTTCATCGCGAACGATTACGGCACCGACAACGTTGATTTGTTTAGCCACGCTGGAGTCTCCTTCGGTCACCAGAAGCCTATCGGCGACGTGTGACGAACTCAGGCAGTAGTCCCGACTACCGCCAAACGAGCAGACCGCCTGATCTTCACAAGCTCAAGGGCCGAATGCGTCAATGCAGTTGCGACGTGCTCGGCTCTTGTTTCGGGTGGTGGCGCGTGCCGAGGGTAGGAGTTTGACCGAGAGTAGGAGGCTGGCTCCTACTCTCGGTCACCTACAC
>JBQDBM010000041.1:0-11002 GCA_052090925.1 Leucobacter sp.
TACATCGCACTGCCTGGTACGACAGCCGAGGCCATGGAGCACTGGCACGAGATATTCGGGGGCGACCTCAACATTATGCGATACGGCGATACGTCTATGGAGGGTATGCCGTTTGAACCGGACCCACAGGCGGTCGCCCACGCGACACTCACCACTCCCGCAGGCATCATCGCTGGTGGGGACGCGATGGACGACGGCACCGACTACCACGTGCGGGGCACCGCATACTCGATGCTGTACACCACTGACACCCCCGACGAAGCGCGCCGGTACATCGAAAAGATGCTGGACGGCGGCGGCACCGTCGGCATGCCGTTCGAAAAAGCTCCGTGGGGTGATTGGTACGGACAGATCTTCGACCGATTCGGGGTCATGTGGGCGTTCTCCTGCGAAAACAGCTGAGCGGACGGAACGACCGCAGGGCGCTGTAGCAGCGCGACAGGTAGGTTAGAGACGTGAATGATCGTCTCTCTCACCACATCCACTCCACTAGTTCGGGCGACGCGGCGGCAAGCCCTGAACACCAGGTCGTATTTCTCCACGGCCTGTTTGGGCGCGGACGAAACTTCTCTCGCATTGCTTCGGGCCTCCAGCCTGAAGCCCAGAGCCTGCTCGTTGACCTCCCCAATCACGGACAGTCAGAGTGGACGGCATCGCTCGACTACTTCGAAATCGCGGACCTGGTAGCTGACCACCTGCGAGAAGGCTTTGCTTCGGCGGGACCCGTCGATGTTGTGGGGCACTCGATGGGGGGCAAAGTGGCGATGATTCTGGCCCTACGCCACCCTGATCTCGTGCGACGCCTCGTCGTCGTCGATGTGTCACCCACGGCCGCCGACTCCGCGCGCGGCGAATTTCAACACCTTCTCGACTCACTCGCGGGGCTCGACCTCGCGGCCCTCGAAAGCCGCGGAGATGCAGACACTAAGCTTCGTGACGCCATCCCCCAACACACCGTGCGAGGGTTTCTGCTGCAAAACTTGAAGCGCAGCGATGGGGGGTTTCGGTGGGAACCGAATCTCGAGCTGCTCCGTGCAGAACTCGAAACCATCATGGGGTTCCCCGAAATCTCGAATGCACCGTTCACGGAACCCGTGCTGTGGATCGGTGGGGAACTGTCGAACTATGTGACGGATGCAGATGAGCCGGCGATGCGTGCGCTTTTTCCGAAGACGGTGCGCATGACGGTGCGGGATGCCGGCCACTGGGTGCATTCGCAGCAGCCCGATGCGGTCATTGGTGCGTTGCGCACATTCTTATTGACTGACTCATAGACCGGCTCATTCCTCGCACAAGCAGAACGGATGGCCGGCGGGGTCGAGAAACACCATGAACGTTCCGTCCTCACTCGGCTGATATGGGTGCCTGGCAGCGCCCGCGGCCTCCGCAAGGAGCGCAGAGGTTGCGATCGACGAGACGTAAAAATCGAGGTGGGCTTGCTGGGGTATCGGACCATCAGGCCAGTCAGGTGCGCGATAGTTGCTGATCTGCTGACAGGCGATCGAAAACCCGTGGTTCTCGTGTTCGGGTGGCACGACATCGACCCAGTCAGAGTGCGGGTCCGCAATTGTGCGCCACCCCAAGAGTCGTGCGTAGAACTCGGCAAGAGCCACCGCATCAGGGCAGTCGAGTGCGTATACGAGTCCTTTAGTCTGAATCGGTGAGTTCATGCCAGTGAGTGTAGGTCGCGAACGTTGGATCTGACAGGGAATTCTGTAATCGGACGTGCCAGCACTTTCTAAGGAGTTCGTAACACTCCAGTCGCTAGGCTGTGGAACGTGAGCACACAGCCCCTACCAGAAATCAACGATCAGCCAGTGCGGCAACGCAGCCCGCACATGGTGCCGTGGATCGTGGTCGGCCTCCTTGCCGTGGTGGCGCTGGTCATCTCAATCGTCGTGGTGAACGTGACTCGAGCCGGGGAGTCGGAGGCGGAACCAACGCCGACGCCCACCGAGAGCGCACCCGCTCCGACTGAGAGCAACGATGCTGACCCTGAGCCCACAGAGGAGCCAGACGACGGGGTCCCAGACGTCGATGTGGGGCCGACATTTACGATGGCGATCACACAGTGGAACGCCACGTCTGAGGTGTCGAATAAGCTCGGCGGCGACACACGGTACACCATTGATGGTGACACGATCACTCTGAACTCATCAGTGATCGAGCAGCTGCCGTCGGAGTGCTCCGCGATGCGCACCCAGTGGGGAGCCACTCGCAGCGGAGATAACTCGTTTGAGGTGCGGAAGCCCGAAGAGCGATGCGACGAGGCGCCCGAGCTCTATGACGAGATCTGGGGACTCATGGCGGCGTTTGCAGACAGCATCACGACTGGCTGACGCCGAACAGCCCCGGCCACCAGGCCACCGCGAGTGCGTACCCGATAAAGCTCACGATATCGAGCACCCAGTGCGCCACAATGAGCGGTAACGATCTGCCATAACGGTGGTAGCACCAGCCAAATACGAGCCCCATGATGACGTTCCCGATGAACCCGCCGAACCCCTGGTAGAGGTGGTACGAGCCGCGCAACAGGGCGCTCGACACAATCGTCGCGACCGGTCCCACGCCCAAGCGCTTGAATCGGTCGAAGAGGTAGGCCACCACGATGAGCTCTTCGCCGAGTGCTGCGCGCAGTGCCTGGAGGACCAGGATGGGGACGGTCCACCAGTAGGTATCGAGTGCGGTGGGAACCACCGTTGTGTTGATCCCGATCTCTTTCGCCGCGAGGTAGAAAAGAATGCCGGGCACACCGATGACCGCAGCGAGCACGAACCCGCCACCGATTTCTCGTGGCCACCGCCATCGTGCTCCAGTAATTCCGGCCCCCATGCCGCCGAGCCCGAGTGCCCCCAGGTGGGGTGGGCGTGAGCGCCACAGCAAGAACACCACGAGCGCGACCGGGGCAATGCCGAACGTGAACCCGAGCAGCTGGTACACGAGGTCGAACACCGGGCGTTCCGAGAGCGCGCTGTGAATGGTCGCCGTTTGCTCACTCAAAGAGGTGCCTCGCGTGACACGCTCGATGATCGAGACGATCGCGTACACAGCGGACGCTCCAAACGAGAGCGCAAGTACGATACCGATCTCCCAGCGGAGACGGCTGCGATTCACTACAGAGGTCACGGGATCAGCGTAACGCGCACACGCTGTTCAGCCTGGAAGAAGTTGCTATGTAGAATAGAACGTTCGCTCATATCGATCGTTAGGATCTAGTTCTATGGCTCTCGCCACTCGCGAAGACCTCCGCAACGTTGCCATTGTCGCCCACGTCGACCACGGCAAAACCACTCTCGTCGATGCCATGCTGCGCCAGACGAACTCTTTTGATGCTCACGCTGACGTCGACGACCGCGTCATGGATTCGGGAGATCTCGAGCGCGAGAAGGGCATCACGATTCTCGCCAAGAACACGGCGATCACCTATGAGGGTGAGCACGCTAAGAGTGGCCCTATCATCATCAACGTGGTGGACACCCCCGGCCACGCCGACTTCGGTGGCGAGGTCGAGCGCGCGCTTTCGATGGTCGACGGTGTGGTGCTACTCGTCGATTCGTCTGAGGGGCCTCTTCCGCAGACACGCTTCGTGCTGCGCAAAGCGCTCGAGGCGCACCTGCCCGTCATCCTTGCTGTGAACAAGACGGATCGGCCAGACTCTCGTATCGAAGCAGTCGAGAGCGAGGCACAGGATCTCCTACTCGGTCTCGCCTCTGACCTTTCCGAGGAGCACCCTGAGATTGACGTCGACGCAGTGCTCGATGTGCCGACGGTGTACCTGTCGGGGCGCGCGGGAGCCGCGAGCCACAATCGCCCTGCTGATGGGCAGCTGCCAGACAATCCTGACCTTGAGCCACTCTTCGAGACCATCATCGAGAAGGTGCCGGCGCCGCAGCATGATGATGAGCATCCGCTGCAGGCACACGTGACGAACCTCGACTCGTCGCCGTTCCTCGGTCGTATTGCCCTGCTACGCGTGCGCAACGGTTGGATCAACAAAGGCCAAACCGTGGCGTGGGTGAAAGTGGACGGGAGTGTGCAGAACCTGCGCATCACTGAGCTCATGCTCACGAAAGCGCTCACTCGGTTCCCGGCCGAAACGGCAGGCCCGGGCGACATTGTCGCCATCGCCGGTATTCCCGACATCACGATCGGCGAAACGATCGCAGATGCCGAGGATGTGCGTCCGCTCCCCGCCATCCACGTTGATGAGCCCGCGATCTCAATGACGATCGGTGCCAACACATCGCCACTCGTAGGCAAGGTGAAAGGGCACAAGCTCACCGCACGCATGATCAAGGATCGTCTCGACCGCGAGCTCATCGGCAACGTATCACTCAAGGTAGTTGATACCGGGCGTCCAGACGCGTGGGAGGTGCAGGGGCGTGGTGAACTTGCCCTTGCGATCCTGGTCGAGAACATGCGCCGTGAGGGATTCGAGCTGACCGTCGGGAAACCACAGGTT
This sequence comes from Leucobacter sp., assembly GCA_052090925.1. GTDB lineage: Bacteria > Actinomycetota > Actinomycetes > Actinomycetales > Microbacteriaceae > Leucobacter. Next base: position 4,463 of record JBQDBM010000041.1, read on the forward strand.
GTCACGCGACAAATTGACGGGAAGGTACACGAGCCCTACGAGCACCTCACAGTCGATGCGCCTGAAGAGCATCTGGGCGCGATCACGCAGCTGCTTGCCGCACGTAAGGGCCGCATGGACGGGATGACGAACAACGGTACCGGGTGGGTGCGCATGGAGTTCATTGTGCCGGCGCGTGGCCTCATCGGATTCCGTTCGGAGTTCATGACGATTACCCGCGGTACGGGCATCGCCAACGCCATCTCCCACGGGTACGCCGAGTGGGCGGGCGTCATCACGACCCGCAGCAACGGCTCCATCGTGGCCGACCGTTCGGGTGTCGTCACGCCGTTCGCGATCATCAACCTGCAGGAGCGCATGTCGTTCTTCGTACAGCCGACCGAGGAGGTGTACGAGGGCATGGTGATTGGTGAGAACTCCCGCTCCGAAGATATGGATGTGAACATCACCAAGGAGAAGAAGCTCACGAACATGCGTTCGGCAAACGCCGACGCGTTCGAATCGATGACTCCGTCCCGGCAGCTCACCCTTGAGGAGTGCCTCGAATTTGCGCGCGAAGACGAGTGCGTCGAAGTGACACCAGACCACGTGCGGATCCGCAAGGTCGAGCTCGCTGCGACGACACGTGCGCGCGCCGCTTCACGGCTCAAGAACCAGGCTTAGGAAGCCTTCGCTTCGGTACGTGCAGTGAGGGCCATACCCGCGTAGGATCACGGGCATGGCTCTCATTTACGCGACGACGCTCAGCCCGACGAAGCCCGAAATGATCGCTGAGTGGCTGCCTCGTCAGCCCTGGTTCACAGGGAACGCGACCCGCATCGATCCCATTGCGGCCTATCGTTTTGATGACCCCGATGGAGATGTCGGGATGGAGTCGCACCTGGTGACAGCTGGCGACGACACCGTGTACCAGGTGCCGCTCACCTACCGTGGCGCGGAGCTGACGGGCGGCGAAGCCTTCTTGCTCGGCACCATTGAGCACGGCGTCCTCGGCAAACGGTGGATCTACGACGCGATTGGTGACCCCGTGTATCGGACAGCGCTCGCGACCGCGATTGCGCAGGGCGGCACTGAGGCGGAGCACTTCGTGGTGGACTCCCCGGGAGCCGAGGCGGTCAAGACGGAGACGACCACGCATGTCAAGGGTTCAGGATCACCGGACGCTCCAGTTCCCGTCCTTTCTGCGGTGACGATCCACCAGGAAGGACCGGTGACAATTGCGGAGACCGATTTGGCCACGCTGACCGTTGTGCGCGTGCTGCACACGGGGCCGGTCGAACCGCCGCGAGCCGGGTTGCTGCGGGGCACCTGGCCCGGTCAGGAAAGCCACGTGCTGCTCGCGGCCCTCACCGCGTAGGGCCCGGTCACTCATCGCCAGTAAGCTATCAGGGTGATGAGACACTTCCTTCGTGACGACGACTTAACGCCCGCTGAGCAGCGTGAGGTGCTTGACCTCGCGATGCAGCTCAAACAGGAGCCGTACTCACAGCGACCGCTTGCGGGCCCACAATCTGCTGCGGTGATCTTCGACAAGACGTCGACTCGCACCCGCTTTAGCTTTGCGGCGGGTATCGCTGAGCTCGGTGGCAACTCGATCATTGTGAACCCGGGTGAAGCGCAGCTCGGAGTGAAGGAGTCAATCTCTGACACCGCGCAAGTGCTGTCACGCATGGTGTCGCTCATTGTGTGGCGCACGTTTAGTCACGCGGGGCTTGAGGAGATGGCGGAGCACGCAACGGTTCCCGTCATCAACTCGCTCTCTGATGACTTCCACCCCTGCCAGATTCTCGCCGACCTCCAGGTGATCCGCGAACGCAAGGGAGACCTTGCGGGGCTGACGGCCACGTACGTTGGCGATGCGGCGAACAACATGGGGCACTCGTACCTGCTCGGGTTTGCAACGGCTGGCATGCACATTCGGGTGGCAGGACCAGACGGGTTTCACCCACGCGCCGACATCGTCGCGGATGCGGAGCGGATTGCTGCAGAAACCGGTGGCAGTGTGACCGTTACCACCGATGTCCGGGAGGCCGTCAGCGGAGCCGATGCTGTGATCACGGACACGTGGGTGTCGATGGGGCAGGAAGACGAGAAGGCCGCGCGCATTGCGACATTCGGCCCCTACCGAGTGACCCCAGACCTCATGGCTCATGCAGATGCAGACGCCATCTTTCTTCACTGCCTGCCCGCGTACCGCGAGTACGAAGTTGCCCCCGAGGTGATCGACGGGCCGCAGAGCGTTGTCTGGGACGAGGCCGAAAACCGTGTGCACGCACAAAAAGCATTGATGGCTTGGTTGCTCGCCACAAATGAAAGAATGGCAGCATGACTGAATCAGAGACTGGAAGCCGCGCCTCCGAGAGCGGTGCCCTGTGGGGCGGACGCTTTGCGAGTGGCCCCTCGCCGGCTCTTGCCGCGATCAGCAAGTCGACGCAGTTCGACTGGCGCCTGGCACAGTACGACATTCGGGGCTCCAAGGCGCACGCCTCGGCGCTCGCCGCAGCCGGGTACCTCAGCACGACAGAGCTGCAAGACATGCGTGACGCCCTCGACGAGCTCTCCGCACGGGTTGCCGATGAGCGATTCACCGCTGCTGACGACGACGAGGACGTGCACTCGGCCCTTGAGCGTGGTCTCATCGAGATCACGGGTGTGCAGCTGGGGGGCAAACTCAGGGCTGGCCGCAGCCGTAACGACCAGATCGCCACGCTCGTGCGTCTCTACCTGCTCGACCAATCAGAAGTCATCAGCGGCATGCTCATCGAACTGGTGCAGGCGATCTACGATCAGGCTCGGGCGCATCCCGACGCGATCCTGCCCGGCCGCACCCACTTGCAGCACGCTCAACCGGTGCTGCTCGCACATCAGCTCGCAGCGCATGCGTGGCCGATCGTGCGCGACCTGGAACGGATTCGCGACTGGTCCAAACGCGCGAGTGCCTCACCCTATGGAGGGGGCGCACTTGCTGGGTCATCGCTCGCGCTCGACCCCGGTCTTGTCGCGTCAGAGCTTGGGCTCGGTGCGCCACTCGAGAATTCCATTGACGGAACCTCGGCGCGCGACGTCGTCGCAGAGTTCGCATACATCTGTGCTCAGATCGGGATCGATCTCTCGCGGCTGAGCGAAGAGATCATCGTGTGGAACACGAAAGAGTTCGGTTTTGTCAGGCTACACGACGGCTACTCGACCGGATCCTCGATCATGCCGCAGAAGAAGAACCCCGACATTGCGGAGCTTGCGCGCGGCAAGTCAGGGCGCCTCATCGGTAACCTCACGGGATTGCTCGCCACATTGAAAGCCTTGCCGCTCGCGTACAACCGTGATCTGCAGGAGGATAAAGAGCCGATCTTTGACTCTGTTGAGCAACTCGAGGTGCTCCTGCCGGCATTTACCGGCATGGTTGCGACGATGATGTTTGACACCGAGCGCATGGCGGAGCTTGCTCCTCAGGGGTTTTCGCTCGCGACCGATGTCGCGGAGTGGCTCGTAAAGCAGGGCGTTATCTTCCGCGACGCGCATGAGATCTCAGGTGAACTGGTGCGCTACTGCGAAGAGCGCGGGATCGAACTGCACGACCCAAGTGACGAAGAGCTCGCTACAGTTTCAGCACACCTTACGTCTGGTGTGCGCGACGTGCTCACCATCGAGGGGTCAGTGAATTCTCGTGTCGGTGCTGGAGGGACCGCTCGCGTGCGTGTCGATGAACAACTCGACCGTCTCGCTGAGCGCATCACAGAGTTCAGTGTTTCTCTTGGCGTCCCCGGAGTACGATGACACTCGTGCCTGAAACGAATGAGCGCGCCGCGATCCTTGCCGCGCAAAGGAACGATGATAGCTTCGCTTCCCTCTGGGATGAACTGGATTGGCGCGGGCTGATCCACGTCTCCACGGACCAGGGTGCACTGTCGGAGATGCTCGAGGGTGAGCCGGTCGCATACTACTGCGGCTTTGACCCGACGGCTGCGAGCCTGCACCTTGGGCACCTGGTGCAGCTGCTCATGATGCGCAGACTCCAGCTGAAAGGTCATAGGCCACTCGGGCTCGTGGGCGGCTCTACTGGGTTGATCGGGGACCCGAGACCCACAGCCGAGCGCACACTCAACTCGCGCGAAACGGTTGCGGAGTGGGTGGACACGCTCGGCGACCAGATTTCCAAGTACTTGGATTTTGAGGGTGACAACCCGGCGCAGCTCGTCAACAACCTTGACTGGACCGCGCCGATGAGCGCCATCGACTTCCTGCGTGAGGTGGGGAAGCACTTCCGCGTGGGCACGATGATTAAGAAAGACATTGTGTCGACGCGCCTCAACTCCGACGAGGGTATTAGCTACACGGAGTTCAGTTACCAGATCCTGCAGGGGCTCGACTACTTAGAGCTTTACCGCCAGTACGGCTGCAGGTTGCAGTCGGGTGGCAGCGATCAGTGGGGCAACCTCACGAGCGGCACGGAGCTGATCCGCAAGGCGGAGGGCGCGCAGGCACACGCCATTGGTACCCCACTCATCACGAACTCCGACGGAACAAAGTTTGGGAAGAGCGAGGGGAACGCCATCTGGCTGAACCCCGAAATGTGTTCACCGTACGCGTTCTACCAGTTCTGGTTGAACCAGACGGACGCGGACGTGGTGGACCGTCTCAAGGTATTCACATTTCTGTCTCGCTCCGAAATTGAAGACTACGCGCGGCAGGTGGATGAGGAGCCGTGGGCGAGAGCAGCACAGAAGCGACTCGCGGTCGACGTAACCACTCTTGTGCACGGCTCAGCCGCGACCCAGGGGGCGATCGACGCGTCGGAGGCACTGTTTGGTCGAGGCGACCTTGAGGCGCTTGATGCGGCGACGCTCGCGGCGGCAATCTCTGAGCTTCCAGGCGCTGAGGGCGCCGCTGGCATGCCGGTCGCGCAGCTCATGGTCGACGCGAAACTCGTCAAGAGCCTCGGTGAGGCCAGGCGTGCGATTGCGCAGGGCGGTGTGTACGTGAACAACGCGAAAGTTGTGGAGCAGGATGCGGAGCTCGCTGAGTCCGACCTGCTGCACGGTGCCTACGCGATCCTGCGTCGCGGCAAGAAGACGCTCGCGGGTATTCGCAAGTAACCTCTCACGCGCAAGGTTCAGGAGTGGGGGTAGCTTGGTAGACATGAGCGAGGACCCAGTCTCCACCCATCGCACCATCGAACCGAGCGTGCTGTACGTTGGCACACCGGCGTATCTGGTCGCGACCGAGAACCCCGATGGCACACCGAACCTGGCCCCCGCATCCAGCCACTTCGCGCTCGGGCGAACGATCGTTCTGGGGCTTGAAGAGGGTGGCCAGTCACTCGACAACGTGCGCCGTCACCCAGAAGTGACGGTGAACTTTCCGTCGTCGGCGCAGTGGCAACATGTTGAGCGACTTGCTCATGTGACTGGTAAAGATCCGGTGCCCACTGAAAAGCTGCCCGACTACGCATTCGAGCCCGACAAGTTCTGCAGGGCGCGGCTTCACCCCGTCGCCTCGGAGCTTGTCACGCCACCTCGTGTGGCGGAAGCTCCGTTGCAGATTGAGGCACGCGTCGTCCGAGTGACCCCCGCGGTGTCCGGAGTGTTCGCAATGGTCGAGGCGGAAGTGGTGCGCGTTCACGCGGCTAACGAGATCACCGTCGACGGCACCGACCACCTTGACCCCGAAGCATGGCACCCACTGATCTATGCCTACCGGCACTTTTACGACCGAGGGGCTGAGGTGGGGTGGACATGGAAGAGTCCACTCGTGACGCCGCCTGACGCGGTCGAACGATGGGAACTCTCGGGAGGTACCTGGCGCGTGACGCAAACTGACGAACGATCGGCCGTCGTCGAACTGCTTCGCTGTGACGGTGGAGAGGTAGTAGATGTGCTCGCTCTGCAGGATCCCCATGACGTGCGTTGGGCTGCGGTGCAGCGGGCGAGTGAAACCTAGTTCACATGCCGTTCACCGAGAACATGCGCGACACGCCCGAGGTGCGCCATGGTTTGCCCGGTGCCGTGGATCCGCGTAATCTATTCATTTGTTGGCGCGATGAAGCGGGACGCAGAAGCGAATAGCGGATGTGCCCCGATTTTTTTATGCGCTGAAACTCGTCACGAATTGTGAATCTGAATTCTTCGAGAATTTAGAGTGACAGGTATGCCATGTTTCTCTCGAGAAGCACGAATTGCCTGGATCAGCAAGATGTGGTAAGTTAGGAAAGTTGTTCCTCGGTGGCCTGGGTTTCTGGGTTGTTGACGGGGGATGTCTGGTCCTTGAGAACTCAATAGTGTGCACTTGATTGTCAAATGCCAAATTTTATATCCCGTCGCTGGGCATGTTTTGTGTGTCTGGTTGATGGCGATTCCTTTTGGATGAATAATGATGGATTGTCAGTACTGGCCTCACTTTTTGTGGGGTTGGTTGATGGTTTGTTTTTGATTTGTCAGGTTAAACTCGTTCATTGCCGACTTTTTCCGTTGGTGGTGGGCATGTAATTTTTTTACGGAGAGTTTGATCCTGGCTCAGGACGAACGCTGGCGGCGTGCTTAACAC
>JBQDBM010000042.1:0-10946 GCA_052090925.1 Leucobacter sp.
TTCAGCGACCAAGTGCCGGAGCATCAGTGCTCGGCCGCTTCTGAGGGGATTCGAATGCGCGACTCTGCCCGCGCGCCGGTGCATCCTGCGATGCTGCGCGCTGACTCCGATCCACGCTGTACTGGGTGCGAGCAGTGTCGTGACCGATCTTCTTGGCGACAAACTCCACGCCGTCTGTCGCTTGCCCGTCACGTTCGTAGCTGTATTCGTGCAGGTAGCCTTCGGCAACGAAGCTGTCGCCCTTTGAGAAGCGCTCGTATGCGCGCTCTGCCGTTGCGCGGTACATCACCAGGTTGTGGAAGCTCGTTTCGAGCTTCGTGAATGTGCCGTCGTCTTCGCGGCGAAAGTTTTCTTGGCCGAAGCGTGCGTAGAAACGTGCGTCGCCACGGTCGGTCTGCGTGAGTTGAGGGTCGCTGGCAATGAATCCTGAGATCGACTGCTGTGTGCGGATAGTCATGGGACCGTCCTCCTGCCTGATTGGGAGCAGCCACGTCAGCCGCTCGTAGTAGACAGGTGCGTAGGCGTCACCACCTCAGCGGTTGCTCACCTCGTGTCAGGCCGGTTTTCGAGCAGTGCCTCGATCTCGCTGCGCTCGTGCTTGAGCGATGCAGCGTCAGAACGCTTTGGCCAAGGCAGCAGATCGACGATGATCGGTGGAGCGGAGCGAAGCAGCACGACGCCGGTGCCGAACGGCATCGTTCGAATGCGGTCGGGCGGCATGATCGGCACCCGGCGCACGGAGCGTTGGCTGGATCCTGACCCGTAGTCACCGAGCGTCACGGAGTCGGTGAACTCGTCGCGTTCACCGATCAGGGTTGAGAGGTCTTGCAGGTCTCGCGAGTTCGATGCGCCACCGAGGATGATCTTCGCGATGCTCGCGTCCCAGATCGCGGCAGCCTGATCCTCACTCCATTTGTCGCGGGCCTGAGCGAGTGACTGCAGCACGGGCATCGTCGTGATCCCAGTACCGCCGCCCTCCGCCATGAGCGTCGGCAGTGAAGGCAACGGTGCGAGGTTGCCGATCTCGTCGAGCGCGAGCAGCAAAGGTGGATCGAGCCGTGCCCCGGGTGATCGAGCTGCAATTCGGCGTGCGGTTTCGACGAGATCCTCGACGAATGCTGCAACGAGCGCTGCACTGTTCCCTGCGCCCGCGCCAGTTGCGAGCAGATAGAGCGTGCCCTTCTCTCGGATGAAAGCTTCAGGGTCGAAGGCTTCATCTGGGCCAGGACTGACAGCATCGAGCACACGAGGGTCGGCGAGAGCGGCGAGAGCGAGCGAGACGCCTTGCCAGATTGAATCTCGGGTGCGTGGATCGGTCTCGATCATCGCCTCCAGGCCTTCGGACCAGCCGGTCGCAGCCCGAGGTGAGGCATTCAAGATCGCGACGGCGTCGGCAGCAGCCGATGGGTCGAGTGTCCATCGGAACAGTTCTGCGGGTGTGCGGTGGTCAAGTGCCGCGGCATGCAGCATCGCTTGCAGCGCGACGCGAGTCTTGCCTTCCCAGAATCCACCGCCATCGACGCCTCCGTCGGCAAGTCCGGTGGCCGCCGCAAGACCGGCTGCGCGAATCATTGCGGTGAGTGGGTCCTCGCACCCTCGAATCGGAGACCACCGCAGCCCTGCGGGTACGCCTTCTGCCAGCTGTTGGGGGTCAAAGACCATGACCGGCCCGACTCGCAGGCGTGCGCGCAGCGTCGCGGTGAGATTGTCGGGCCGAGTGGAGGTCGTCACGACCGCGCCCGGCGCATCGAGGATCGCCGGGATCACAATGTGCAGACCTTTACCTGAACGAGGTGGTCCGATGAGCAGGATCGAGTCTTCGACGCTTGCCCACATCTCCTTGCCGTGAGACTGTCCGAGTCGATATCCAACATCAGCGGATCCGGGCTTCTCTAGTGACGGGCGCAGCGTGCCAGCACGGCGCAGCAGTGCACGGGAGGATGCGGTGGCCTGCACCTCGTGGGCAGTTGCGGTGCCCGGTAGCCTGCGTGGGTCGGTGTCGATCTTCCGTGAGTGCCTTCTCCACCGGCTCCAGGCCCACATGATTAGCACGATAAGAACGGTGAGCATTGCGCCCACGACCAACCAATACGCGAACGGATTCAACTCATCGGTACCGAGTGCTCGGCCAGGATGGGTCGGTTCAAACAGGACTCCGATACCTCCCGCAATACCTTCGCCGGGCTGACTCACGCCCGTGAGAAATGCGGCGACCGAACCCGCAGCACGGAGCACGAGAGTGAGCCCGAAGGTACCGATGAGCGCGGCGATCAAGATGTTGGTCATCTCGTCTCCGAAAGAACCGGACTGCCGCCCCTGCGCGGTCATCGGAGCCGCTCAGTGACGATGTGCCCCGAGACGTACCCGATGAGTGCCACCTCGCGGGCTGGGCTCCCGAGCTGGTCGAGGTCGATCACTGCACGAGCGACGCCGGAAGCATCACCTTCTGCGGTGCTCACCGGAATTGCGACAATAACGTCCTCCCCTTGAATGAACCCGTCACCGGTGATCTCGATGAGTCGTGGTGTTCGGCCTCGCCTTGCTCGACGTGAATCCGGCTGCGTTGCGGGCTGTGCCGCTGCGTCAACTGCCTTAGCGTTGCCGCGCCTGGCGTGGATAATCTCGATGAAGACGCTCCCGTCGCTTTCGCGTACCTCAAGTCGTATCGAGCGACTGCGCTGTTGTGTGAGCGCGTCAAGCAGATCACCGAACTGAGCACGGCTCCAATGCTCGGCGTAGATTGGAGGTGGAACCTCGACACCGTCGAACGTGGCGCTGACCGCACCCATCTCCATTACGGTAATAACCGCCAGCGGCAGATCGACAAGTGGAGCGTCGGAGTTCTTAGAATTGAAAGGGTGTGTGCTCATGGCTCATAGGTGAGCCAATCGATCCGTTGGATCGCATTTACTGCCGCCTCGCTACCGAACCCTCACCAGATCAGTGTGCGGTAGAGATACTGCCACTCCGTCTCGTCGTCTGACCGGTCGGCATAGACCCAAGCCACTTCGATCTCTCTCGGGTCGTCAGCAAGAGATCTATCGACCGAAAAGTAGAGTGAGTCACCGTAACCAACGATCTCTCCGGGCTCTTGACGAAAGGCCACAGACCCCGCGCTGTCTTTTGGTCTAACCGTAAACTCCAGGACATTGATGTCTCTGCCGGACCGGTTCTCGATGCCATACCAGCCTCTCTTGCCCGCAACAGGCACGATGGTTCCCCAGACGGGTGGCGCGGTCAATTTTTAATGCTCAACTGCCTCAGTTGCGATCTTGTTTGCGTCCAAAGCTAAGTCATTCGATTGACCTGCAATTTCATTGGCCTTGTCAGCACGGCTATTTGCGCGGACTGAGAAAATGATTGCCAAAATTGCGACGATGAGTGTGGGAATGCCAATTCCGAGTGCAACCCATGCCTCAGCAGTCATTGAGGCTAGAAACTCGTTGAATCCGGTTCTCATCATGTGGACAGTTTCCCAGACCCTCTTGGAACTCTGCCGCTATCAGCTCCTCATGCGGCCGGTCGTGTCGAAGAGTTCCAGCTCAGCCGGATGCAGTTGGTGCTGGCACACGAATGATCGATCCTTGATGCGCCAGAGCCCCTGCCCTACTCCGAGGCCTGGCAGGAGCTTTTGTTCAGTGCCGGTGAGCCCGAGCGACGCCGCAGTGACGCCGAGCTGGTCGGACTCTTGTCGGTAGATGATCCTCGTCTCAGCGTTCGCGAGCAGGCTGTTTGCGAGAGCCCGCATGGCTGAACCCTGGTCGCCGACGTTCTCAAGGTCGGTGAGTTTATGGAAGATGAGCATGTTGGCGATGCCGTAGTGACGTGCCAGTCGCCAGTGCGCATCCATCCGCTTCAGCAGGGCCGGGTGCGACATGAGCCGCCAAGCCTCGTCGTAAATGCACCACCGCTGCCCGCCATTCGGGTCGAGCAGCGCAGACTCCATCCACGCAGACGAACAGGTCATAAGCACTGAAATCAAGGTCGAGTTCTCCGCGACCCGTGAAAGGTCGAGCGAGATCATCGGCAGAGTCGGGTCAAACTGCACGGTCGATGGCCCATCGAAGAGCCCCGCAAGGTCACCCGCGACAAGACGCCGGAGAGCATGGCCGACAAGGCGACCGTCTTCTGCCAGGCGACCATCAGGGTCCGCTGCGCTGCTCGGCGAGAGGATCCGGTCGACGACCATGGGCAAGATCGGCACGGAGTTCGCTCGCACCGTCTCGGTCAGAGCAGTGTCAATCGCAGTGTGCTCCAGCGGGGTCAGCGGGCGCGTCAGCACCGTTTCGGCAAGTGCTCCGATGAGGTCACGCCGACGAGCTGCGACCGTCGACGCCCATGACTCCTCGCTCATCCCAAGCGGTCGATAGCCCTCGTCGAGAGGATTAAGCCGTGTGCTGAGTCCGCGCCCGAGCACGATCGCACGCCCGCCAACGGCTTCGGCTACTGCGGTGTGCTCACCCTTGGGATCACCGGGTACGTAGACGCGCCGCCCAAATGGGAGTGATCGGGTGTAGAGGCTCTTGGCGAGTGATGACTTGCCGGAGCCGACGATGCCCGCGAGCACAAGGTTTGGTGCGGTGATGAGGCCGCGTGCGTAGAGCACCCAGGGGTCGTATACGAATGAGCCGCCCGAGTAGAGATCTTGCCCGACGAAGACGCCGTCGGATCCGAGCCCGCCTTCAAGAAATGGGTATGCGCCTGCAAGAGTGGCTGAGGTGTCCTGATGCCGCGGAAGCTTGAACTTGCCGGGTGAACTTAGCTGGGCAGGGCCGGGTGTGCCTGCGCTCGGCAGGTAGATGGTGGACCGGCGCTCGGCTTGTTCGGACTCATACTTCTTGCGCAATGCACGCTTCTCAGCTTCACGCTGTTCGAGTTGAAGTTTCTTGACTGCCGCGCTCCGCTGTTTACGCAGGCGACGTTTCTCTGCTGTCGGAGCGACGAGCACAGAGGTGTGCAGGCGTTCGGTCTCGTCTTTGTTCACAGCCCCAGACCCCTCACTCGCTTGACCGCTGCGATGCCAGGGTGCTCGAACCACGACGACGGTGTTGTGGCGGACTGCAGGTCGTTTGCGAGTGATCCTGCTCGAATGGGATGGTCGTCCGTGATGGCGTCGGTGGGGTTGATCTCGTGGAGACGGTAGCGGCCGACATGGCCGAAAGAGTGGCTGAAGGTCATGTCGTAGTTTCCGCTACGGATCTCTTGCTCTAGGGGGCCGGTGGGCGGTAGGTCGTAAACGTAGCCGTTCTCAAGTGCAGCTTGGGTTGTTTCGTCGCCATAGTCCCAGTTCTTTAAGTAAGCCAGCGCTGCATCGGCACCTTCATCATCGATCATCTGCAGCAGCTCATCGGCGTCATCGCCTTGCAGAAAGCAGATGCTTATCCAGCGTTGGACTGACACCGGGCTGTTGGATGGTTCGGAATGCCACGCGATTCGGCCAGCCGCTGACATCGCCGCGTTCAGTCGCTCTTCCGCTTGGTCGATGAACGTTGCGGCCTGGTGAAGCTCGTCTGCTGCTGCCAGTGCGTCTTTGGATCCTGCCGAGTGGTCGCCGCTGTCGTCGAAGGCCAGTGGTCTGTTGGAGGCGTGAGCAGTGGCGAGTTGGTCGAGCACCTGTCTCAGCGATCGCACCCCGCCAAGCAGATCACCCACAACGCCATACATGTCTTTCAGATGCTCGAACCGGCGGCTCGCATGGGCCAGTCCGCGCAGTGCTTCGTAGGCTTCACCAGCATCGGCGCCGGGATCGTAGAACGTAGGCATCGGTGGCCTCCAGTTGGATTCTGCAGATTTGATCACTGATTAGGTGGACACGTCGCACCGTCTGATGAGTGCACGGTCGTTACGATGAACTTCATGGGAAGAATTCCGGGCTACTACGAATGGGATGACGATGACTTGACGCCCGGTCAAAAGAAGGAGGGTGGCCTCCATCAGAATCTGTTTGATGATGAGGGCAAGCTGAAAGGAAGCGCTCGATTCATCCCGTCGGATGAAGACCTCTCTGATCCTCTTATCGTGACGGGCGCCTTGGTCTCTACGCTTGGCAGGAAGAAGCATTTTGAATTGGCCTGGTTCTTGTTCCGACCGGTTTCCCTGTCAGCCGGTCGGTGACAGAAGCGTCTCGGTTTCAGCGTAGTACGCCTGTTCGACCTCGATCGGAGTACGCATATCGAGTTCCCCGTGGAGCCGCTCATGGTTCCACCACCACACGTATTCGAGGGTCGCAAGCTCGACCTGCTCGACCGTCCGCCAGGGCCTTGCTGACGGACCAGTTCGGTCTTGTAGACCTTCATGGCGCCCAGCAGATCAACCAAGAAGCGACTCACAGCACCCAAGTAGCTGGTGAGCCACAGAGAGGAGCTCCGAGCACGACTTGATCTACGTCAAGGCTGAGGCTCTGTCAACACAATAGTCTGGGTCGTGAAGGCCAGGAACCTCCTGGTCGATCCCCGTTTCGGGGTGAAGCGAAAGGACTCATCATGGCGAACGCTACTGACACCACCCACACTCTGCTGCGCGCCGAGGGTTTCTCGTGCCCGTCGTGCGTGACCAAGATCGAGAAGCAGGTCGGCAAGCTCGATGGCGTCGAGAACGTGACGGTGCACTTCGCCTCGGGTCGCGTTGAGATCGACCACGATGAGACAAGAAGTTCCGTCGACGATCTCATTGCTGCTGTCGATAAGGCCGGCTATAAGTCGAAGGCCTCCGCGTTCTAGCCAAACGGCTCCTAACGCACTAAGTTCACCAATTCGAAAGGCGGCACATTCGTGAACGCGTTCCATAAGTGGCGGTATGGCAACTGGTTCATTCCCGTTGTCTCGGGCCTCCTCATTCTCGTGTCGTTCGGCGTCGAAAAGCTCTTCGGCGGCAGCTGGAACGTCACGGTCGGTCCGCAATGGTGGATCGACGCTGGCGAACACGCCCACGGTTCTGGTCATGTGTTTACCCTTGCGAACGCGTTCATGCTCGCCGCAGCAATTGTCGCGGGGTACGGAATCGTCGTGAAGGCCGTCCGGGCACTGCTCGTAAAGTTCATCAGTATCGACCTGCTCGTATCGATTGCAGCGATCGGCGCGACACTCATCGGCAACTTCTGGGAAGCTGCCGCCGTGACGTTCCTCTTCGCGATCGGTCACGCACTCGAAGCCGGCACGATGAACAAGACCCGTGCAGCGCTCGCTGAGTTGGTCGCGGTGGCCCCCGACGTTGCAGTCGTGATGCGCGACGGTGAGCAGGTCGAGATCGCCGCACATCAGGTGCGCATGGGCGAGATCGTGCTCGTAAAGAACGGAGCGAAAGTTCCCGTCGACGGGCAGGTCGTGTCAGGCACCGGAGCGATCGACGAGGCATCGATCACAGGTGAGTCGATCCCTGTCGAAAAGACGAAGTCAGATCACGTGTTTGCGGGCACGATCTCGCGGGGCGGATTCCTACAGGTCATGGCGACCGGCATCGGAGCCGACACGACGCTCGCGCGCATCATTCACCGTGTCGAAGAAGCGCAGGATGCGAAAGCGAAAACGCAGGCATTCATCGACCGATTCTCGAAGTGGTACACGCCCGCGGTGATGGTACTCGCGCTTGCGGCGGGCCTCATCTCTGGTGACGTAGTGCTCGGCCTCACGTTGCTCGTGATCGGTTGCCCGGGCGCGCTCGTCATCTCGATTCCCGTGGCGATCGTAGCGGGAATCGGCCGCTCGGCCCGCAACGGGATTCTCATCAAGGGCGGCGAGTACCTCGAAACCTCGGCCAAGATCTCGGCCGTCGCAGTCGATAAGACGGGGACTCTCACCGAGGGCCGCCCGGTACTCACCGACATCGTTGTGCTCAATCCTGAAGCGGATCGGCGCGAGGTGCTTCGCTGGGCAGCCGCCGCAGAAGCAGGGTCCGAGCACCCACTTGCCCGCCCGATCCTCGACACCGCACAAGAAGAAGGAGTGGCTCCCGAGGGCCTTCCGGGATCGGTCACACCGGTCGTGGGCAAGGGGATCGTGGCCGACGCTCACGGCAAGCGGGTACTCATCGGTAACGTGCCGCTGCTCGAACAGTACGGGATCGTGAACGACGCGGGGGCGGCTGTGGCTGCGAACAAACTGGCAGCGGCAGGCAAGACCCCCATGATTGTCGCGGTCGATGAGAGCGTGCTTGGCGTAATCGGTGTCGCAGATACGATCCGCGAGGATGCCCCCGAGATGATCAGGCGCTTGCACGCTGGCGGGGTGCAGAAGGTGGTGATGCTCACCGGAGATACGCGCCTTGTCGCCGAAGCCATCGGTGAGGCGGTCGGTATCGATGAGATCCATGCTTCGTTGCTACCCGAGGACAAGCTCGACGCTGTCGCGCGGTTGCAGCGCGAGGGGCACACGGTCGCGATGGTGGGCGACGGCGTGAACGACGCCCCGGCCCTCGCGACCGCCGACATTGGTGTTGCCATGGGTGCAGCGGGCTCAGCGGTGGCCGTGGAGACGGCAGACATTGCCCTGATGGGCGACAACCTCTTGAAACTGCCCGAAGCAATCAGCCTCGCCAAACGCACCGTGAACGTCATGCGCCAGAACATCTGGATCGCGCTCATCACCGTTGTCGTGCTGCTCGTCGGGGTCTTCGCAGGGGGTGTCACGATGGCTATCGGCATGCTCGTGCACGAGGGATCGGTGCTCATCGTAATCCTCAACGCGATGCGCCTGCTGCGCAACACCCAAGGAGCCACTGCGTTGTCGAGGAGTGAACGCGCCCGAGCCGCACATGAAACAGGCCGCCCGGTCGAACCAGCCACGGCCCAGAGTTCATCCGAACTTCCATCTTAAGAAAGGACCACACACATGAGTGAGAACCAGTTCAGCGTCGGCGAGAAGGCGACGCACTTCATCATCGACGAGGTCGCGAAAGCAAACACGAATTTTCGTCAGGTGCTCTGGACGGGAAAGCATTCCCAACTCGTTGCGATGACGATTCCGGTGGGCGGGGAGATCGGCGACGAGGTGCATGACACCACCGACCAGTTGCTGAGTTTTGTGTCGGGCAGCGGAGAGGCCGACCTTGACGGCGAGACGCACACCGTTGATGCTGGCGACCTGTGCGCTGTCCCGGCCGGTACTCGCCACAACTTCCGCAACACTGGCGATGAGCCTTTGGTGCTCTACACCGTCTATTCACCTCCGGAGCACGCAATTGACGCAGACTATGCCACGAAGGAACTCGCTGATGCGGCAGAGGCTTCGGGTGAAGACGCTCCGCCACAGGCAACCACGTAAGTGTCACTCACCTGGAGAATGAGGAGAAGTCAATAATGTCGAAAGCGCTGGTCTTCGCCGCCTATGGCGGCCCCGAGACGCAGGAACTCGTTGAACGCCCCGCTCCGGCGCCTGGGCCTGGAGAGCTCGCGATCGAAGTGAAAGCGGCCGGGGTGAACCCTGCTGACTGGAAGATCCGTGCGGGGCAGATGGGCTCCCACTGGCCGCTTCCCGCACCGATGGGCCGAGAGGCCTCCGGTGTCGTCACCGCCGTAGGCGCAGAGGTCGAGAACTTCGCTGTCGGTGACATGGTGCTCGGCCTCGCGGCCAAAGGACAGGGAACGTTCGCGAAGCACACGGTGTTGGATGCGGCACAAACCGTCCAGAAGCCCGAAGAGCTTTCCTTTGCTGACGCTGCAGCACTGCCTGTCGCAGGGGCGACTGCGTATGACGTGACGCATCAGATCGAGCTGGAACCTGGTCAGACGATGCTGATTCTTGGCGCCGGAGGTGGGGTCGGGCTGATGGCGGCGCAGATCGGCAATGTGCACAAGTTCACGGTCATCGGTGTGGCCAGTGCCGCGAAGCAGGAACTGGTGGAGTCGACCGGTGCGACGTTCGTTGCCTCCGGGGAGGGTGCGGCTGACCGGGTGCGTGCCATCGCGCCGGAGGGTGTTGATGTGCTCATCGACCTGGTCGGTGGGCAGGCGCTTCGTGATCTCGCGGTCGTCGCCAAAGACCCGAGCGTCATCATCAGTACCGCAGACCCGACCACCGTGCAGCAACTCGGTGGCGTAGCGGTGGTGCGCACGCGTGAAGGGCTCGAGAAGATCACCGGCGTCGCCCAGTACGGTCTCGTCGACCCGCAGGTGACGGACCGATACAGTCTCGATCGGGCTGCGGAAGCCGTCGCCATGGTGGAGGCCGGGCACACTGCAGGCAAAGTGATCATCGAACCATGACCCAGCGGCCTGAGGCACCGACGGACGCCGTATTCACAGCAGCACGGACGTCTGATCCTGTGGCCTCAATAAACCGGGTGGCCGATGCATACGGGTCGCCTGAGGTTGATATCGAGGGCATTCTCGGTGCCGAGATCTCACCGGATGATCCTGACCGTGCGGTCATCGAGCCTTGGGCCGCGGCAGTCGATGGCCCCATTCTCGATGTCGGCGCGGGTACCGGGCGTTGGACCGGTCACCTCGCACGCCTCGGACACACGGTGGAAGGGCTCGAGCCATCGGATCGCCTCATCACGATTGCCCGAGCCAGACATCCCGCGGTTGTGTTCCATCACGATTCCATCGAAGATCTCGCCCGTTGCGAGACCCGCTGGGGCGGGATCCTCGCCTGGTATTCGACCATTCACATGAGCTCAGAAGAGCTCCTACACGCGCTCGTAACACTGCGCACTCGGCTGGGTGACGGCGGATCGCTGCTGATGTCCTTTTTCGCGGGGCCGCGGCTAGAGGCATTCGACCATCCGATCGCCGCCGCATACCGGTGGCCGATGAACAAAATGGTCGAAGCCCTCACCCACGCCGGGTTCGAGGTGATCGGGCAGCGCTCGAACCCGCGGACGCCACACGCGTACATCACTGCACGCGCCACCCCTGGCTTCAGCTGAAGCGCGTGTGTTGTGCCACGAGTCGCCATACTAGTGTCCTGATTCTTTAATTCGTTTCAGGTATCTCGCGATGGATGCGAGGA
>JBQDBM010000043.1:0-2038 GCA_052090925.1 Leucobacter sp.
CACACCGATCGCGGTGAGTGCGATCGCAATGATGTGCTGGCCGACCTCCATCGCGCGCACTGTGGGGGCCGTCGGGCCAGACCCCACTGTGTCAGCGCGCTGCAGCGGTACGTCTACGAGACTCATGGGTCAATTCTCCATGGCTTTGCTGCGGATTGCTCGGCCACCAGATCTTTTCACCGACCAGGGTGAAGATTGCTGGGACGATCACGGTGCGCACGATGAGCGTATCGACGACAACGCCGATGCCTACGATGAGTCCCAACTGGCCGAGCGTCACGAGCGGCAACACACCGAGGGCTGCGAACACGGCGGCGAGCACGATGCCCGCGCTCGTGATGACGCTGCCCGTGTGCGTCACAGCCTCGATCATTCCCGCCCGCGTGCCGAGCTTCGCAGCCTCGATGCGCGCCCGGTGCACGAGGAAGATTGTGTAGTCGATGCCGAGCGCCACGAGGAAGAGGAACGCCAGGATCGGTACCTGCAGATCGAGCGCTTGCTGGTCGAAGACGATCCTGCTCAGCCATGCGCCCGCGCCAATCGCAGCGATCGCGCTCGTCAAGTTCACGATGAGTAGCAGCACGGGTGCGACGACCGAGCGCAACAGCAGGAGCAGCACGACGAAACACACTGCGAGGACGAGCGGCGCGATCAGTGACAGATCGACGTCGCTGCCTGCCCGCGCGTCGAGGTCGCTGGCGACCGCGCCCCCCACCTGTGCATGGGCATCGTGAACCGCGTGGACAGCGTCGCGTAGCTCCGCAATCTGAGTGAGGCTCTCTTCAGTGCTGGGCGAGTACTCACTCGTCACCATGATCTTGGTCAGCGCATCATCATCGGTGGTTTCGACCGGGTGCGCCCGCACGACGCCCTCGATGCTCTGTGCAGCCTCAACCACATCATCGGCCGCCTCGCTTTCTGAGACGATATCGATCGGCTGCGCCTCACCGGGCGGGAAGTGGTCTGACAGTACCTCAAGGCCGACGGCCGACTCTGACTGCACCCGGAACTTTTCAGCCTGGTCGAGGCCAACGGTCGTTCCAAAGAGGCCTGTCACCATGATTGCGAGAAGCGCGAGCCCCGCCACGAGGCTCGCCACCGGTCGCTGCACGACGCGAGTCGCAATCGCGCGCCACGCACCTCCGCTTCGGCGCACCGCTCCCGGGCGCGGAATGAACGGCCAGAAGACTTTCCGCCCACACACTGCAAGAAACGGAGGGAGCACAAACAATACCGCGGCCAGTGCGATGAGGAGTCCGATCGCAGCGGGGATGCCGAGCCCGCGCGTGAGCGGAATCGTGGCGAGCACCAGGGTGAGGAGTGCCAGCACCACCGTCACGTTGGACGCGAGAATCGCCGGCACCGTCTTCCGCCAAGCTTGGCTCAGTGCCTGGCGATCGTCCTCCGTCTGCTGCAGCTCCTCCCGGTAGCGCGAGATCAAGAGCAGCGCATAGTTTGTGCCAGCGCCGAATACGAGCACGCTGATGATGCCTGCATCAAACTGGAGCCCCCATGCCTCGCCCGCTGCCGCAGTTACTCGGCCCGCAAGTCCGTCAGCCAACGCGACAACAATGAGTGGGATCAGCCACAGCACCGGGGATCGGTACGTGATGATCAAGAGGACGGCAACGATCAGGATCGTCACCAAGAGCAGCGTGAAGTCTGCCCCATCAAACGCGGACGCGACATCGGCGGCGAATGCCGGGCCACCGGTCACGTACAGATCCAGACCGGCGGGTGCGTGCGAGGCGACCTCTGTGCGGAGTGACTCGATCACGCCAGCAGTCTCCGTGTTGTCCTCCCCAACCGTGATCGGAGTGACGAGCAGCGCAGCCTTCCTGTCTTCGCTCACGATCGGCCCCGAGGAGTCGGCGGCCGCCTGTGCGTCAACCACGGGTAGCAGCCCCTCGAGCTCGCCGAGCTCTTCGTCCGTCAATACTCCGCCGTCCGCCTGCGACGCAACGACGAGCACGGACTGCTGGTCCGCGTTCGGAAACTTCTCCATGAGCTCGCTCACCTGCGTCGACTCCGCATCGGC
>JBQDBM010000043.1:2138-10875 GCA_052090925.1 Leucobacter sp.
CCGCGTTCGGAAACTTCTCCATGAGCTCGCTCACCTGCGTCGACTCCGCATCGGCCGGGGCATGCCCGGTGCGGGCGGGTGCATCAGCGCTGCCAAAAAGGCCAAAGAGGGCGACGAGCAGGGCGACCGCTACACCGAGTGCGACCCACGCGCCTCGACGTGAAGTGAGCCGGTCTGAAAAATGTGTGGGAGACGGAGTATGTGCCATGACACCAAGCCCACCAGTTTGGGCTCCGCCAATCATCGCGAGCAAGTCTGAAACAAATATCATTCAAAAGGATGATGCGCAGGCCACTCCGCTGCCAGACTAGCTGACAGACTAGAAGTGTACGCACGCTACACAGGGGGCACACAGTGCAGGCAACGGTAGACGGACGAGTGGAGATCGCGGGTCTCTCCAAGCGCTTTGGGGCGGTGCAGGCGGTGCGCGATCTTTCGTTTACGGCTAAGCCAGGGCGCGTCACCGGCTTCCTCGGACCCAACGGCTCTGGTAAAACCACCGCCCTGTCGATACTGCTCGGGCTCACCCGGGCTGACGCAGGGACGGCAACGATCGGCGGGCACCCGTACACCCAGCTTGAACGGCCGGCGCTGACCGTTGGGGCGTCACTTTCCGCAAACTTCCACCCCGCACACACCGGGCACGCACACCTCGATATCACGCGTCGCGCTATCGGAGCCGCGGCCTCCTCAGTGGCCGAAAAACTCGCACTCGTCGGACTGCACGATGCCGGAAACCGTCGCATCGGTGGCTATTCACTCGGCATGCGGCAGCGACTCGCGCTCGCCACGGCACTGCTTGGCGACCCCCAGGTGCTCGTGCTCGACGAACCAGTCAACGGGCTCGACCCCGAGGGCATTAGGTGGATCCGCCAGTTCCTCAGGCACCTCGCGAACGAGGGCAAAACGGTGCTCCTGTCTTCTCACCTGCTGAGTGAGGTGCAGCACAGTGTCGACGATGCCGTGGTCATCCGCGAGGGTGAACTCGCCTATGCGGGCACGCTCGAAGGGCTCCGAAGCGGTGAGGAGCGAACCGTTCTCGTGTCCACTCCCAACAATCCAGGGCTCGCAAATGTGCTCCTCGCGAGCGGCGCACACGTGCAGGGAGTTCGCGGCGATGTGATGCGAGTCACCGGCGTGGACGAAGAAACGGTTGGGCGTGTGGCGCTGGGCGCCGGCGTCCCCCTCACCCACCTGAGTGTGGAAGAGAGCGAGCTCGAGCACATCTTCCTGCAACTCATCGATGCGTCTAACGGTCCCGCCGCCGCGCCTGAAACCGCCGTGCAGGGAGGCGAACGATGAGCCGGTTTGCAAGGAGCCTGTCAGCAGAGTTCCGCAAGGTCACCGCCACGAAGATCTGGTGGATCCTCGCACTCGTACTTGCCGTGTATTCAGCAATGATGGCTGCAACGTTCGCTGCGCTCTTCGTTGCCATGGCTGATGCGCTCGGTGCAGAGGTGCCGGCCCTCCCCGAGCAGGAGGCGGCGAACATCGTGTACGCCACGGTCACCTCGTTCGGGTACGTCATCCCGCTGCTCCTCGGATCCCTCATGGCGACGGGTGAACTTCGCCACCGCATCCTCGGTTTAGCGTTCATCGCAGAACCGAAGCGCTTCGTCGTGCTGCTGAGCAAAGCCGTTGTGTTGCTCGCGCTCGGGGTGGTCATCGGAGTCGTCGGGTTGATCGGCTCGGTAGCCGCGGGGGCCGGCGTGATTGGGCTCACGGATAGCAGCCCCATGCTTGGCACAGGCGAAACGTGGCAGTTGTTTGCTCGTGTCATTGTCGCAATGGCGCTCTGGGCCGTCATTGGGTTCGGGATCGGCGCACTCGTGCGCAATCAAGCCTTTGCGATCGTACTCGCGCTCGTGTTCACCCAGTTCTTGGAGCCAGTACTTCGCATGGGGGCTCAGTTCTGGGACTGGAGCGCGAGTGTCGCCCGCTTCTTGCCTGGGTCGGCGACTGATGCGTTCGTGGGCGCCAGCGCACTAGACATGTCGTTTGCAGAATCAGCGGACTCCGCTGGGCCCGAAGCACTGGGCTCGTGGCAGGGACTACTGGTGCTCGTCGCATACGGGGTGGTGACGCTCTTCGCCGGCTGGATCCTACGCTGGCGCGGCGACGTTGAGTAGCCATGTTGCGGCGCAAGCGCTCTGCTTCGTTACCCCTCGGTTTGTGGCAGCAGCGGTGAGTTCTGCTGCACCCAGCTGAACATCGCGACGGCCGCGGCCGCCGATGCGTTGATCGAACGAGTGGACCCGTACTGCGTGATCTCTACGACCGCTTCGGCAGCGGCGATCGCTTCCTCGGTGAGCCCTGGGCCCTCCTGCCCAAACAGCATCACGCACCGCTCCGGCCACTCAAACGTCTCGATTGGCACGCAACCTGGCACATTGTCGATGGCGATAATCGGAATTGCCTCCGACTCCGCCCAGGCGACGAGCGCCGAGACGTCTTCGCGGTGCACGACATGCTGGTACCGGTCGGTCACCATGGCACCGCGCTTGTTCCAGCGACGGCGCCCGACAATGTGCACGGTGTCTGCCGCGAACGCATTCGCGCTCCGCACGATCGACCCGATATTCATGTCGTGCTGCCAATTCTCGATCGCGACATGGAACTCGTGGCGGTGACGATCGAGATCATCCACGATCGCTTCCATGCGCCAGTAACGGTAGCGGTCAATCACATTGCGCGTGTCGCCCTGCTCGAGCAGTTCGGGGTCGTAGTGCTCGTCGCTTGGCCACGCATCACGGCCGCCAGGCCACGGCCCAACCCCCGAAGTGGTGCGCTCGGGGTGGGAAGGTTCAGTTACAGTCACCCGCTCATTCTCCCACCTCAAACGCGAGTCACCCGTCAAAGCGCTGTATGCACTGTCTGGACAGTGCGGTCTGGTCGTGCAGTGAATACACTGGACGAAAGTACGACGGACGGTGAGAGGGGTGGCAGTGTCACAGACGATCGATCGACTCTCACCCACTCCGTACTACGAGCAACTCTTTGAGATTCTTCAGACTCGCGTGCTCGACGGGACCTACCCGATCGATCACCGGTTGCCGAGCGAACACGACCTCTGTGGGGAGTTCGGCCTCTCGCGCGCGACCGTGCGCCAGACGCTGTCAGAACTCGAGTCGGCGGGTTACGCGCATCGGGTTGCGCGTCGCGGAGTATTTGCTGCGGCACCTGAGGAGCCCTCGGGGTGGATCCTGCAAGATATTGAAGGCTTCCTCGAATCGCAAACCCGCCACGGGCGCACGGGGATCTCAACGAAGGTGTTGTCCACAGCGTTCGTTCCCGCACCACAGCACGCGTCTGATGCGCTGCGTCTGCCGCGTGACGAGCAGGTCGTTGCACTTGAGCGAGTACGCTCGCTGAACGGCGAGACGGTGCTATGGAGCACCAACTGGTTCCCCGATCGGGCGGGGCGCGTCGTGCTCGAATCCCCGGAAGTGCTGAGCGGGGAGGCGTCACTGAACTCCACCCTGCACCGCGCCGGGTTCGTTACGGCGGCTGCCAAGCGAGTCATCCACGCGCTCCCTGCGCCCGAGCTCATTGCTGCACACCTCGGAATTACAACTGACCATCCACTGCTACGCATCCGTTCGCAGTCGTGGGATCGGAACGATAGGCGGTTCGATTACCACGAGACTTGGCTACATACGGGCCTCGTACCCCTTGAGGTCAACGTCTCCACGAGCTGAAGATTGACTCCGGTACCCCATCGCTTGCATGGCGTCCCGATACTGCTCGCCCACCTGCGTTTCAAGTGGGAGTTGTGGGAGTTCCGTGTGCGCCGCGGACCATGACGGAAAGGCCCCAGTGAGCGCTGCAGCCGCCTGCATCGCGGCCCCTTTCGTGACGTACTCATCGTGGTCCGGCACGACGAGCGGCATCTCGACGAGTTGCCGCAGCACCTCGCGCACAGCCGGGCTCTGCGCGGCCCCGCCGATAAGCATGAGACGGCGCACTTGTAACCCGCGGGCCTCCAGCGCATCAAGCATTCCGACCTGGCTCATGAGCGTCCCCTCGATCCATGCGCGCGCAATGTTTGGTCTCGTGAGGTTGTCGAGCATCATCCCGTGGAGAGACCCTCGGGCATGCGGGAGGTCGGGTGTACGCTCCCCCTCGAAGAATGGGAGCAGTGTCAGCCCCCCGGCGCCGGGTGCAGCCTCGAGCGCAAGATCTGAGAGCTCTACGTGCGAGCACTCAAGGAGCTCCGCCGCGCTCTCGAAGTTTCGGGCGGCGTTCAAGGTTGCGACAATCGGAATGTACGCTCCCGTCGCGTCCGCGTAGTTGCACACGTACCCCTCAAAGTCATGAATCGGGCGCGCTGACGGCGTGTAGATCACGCCCGAGGTGCCGAGCGAGAGTACTGCATCTCCGCGTTGCAGGTCGAGTGCGAGGGCTGCCGCGGCATTGTCCCCGCTACCAACGCCGACCGGGATGCCCTGTGGAACACCGAGGATCCCCTCTCCGGTAGGGCCGGCGCTGTCAAGCGGCCCCAGAATTCGTGGCAACCGCGCTGACCTGCCGAAGGCGTGCTCGAACAAATCCATGCAGTACTCGTTGGTTTCTCCCGACCAGTACGCGGTGCCGCTCGCCTCCGAGCGGTCGGTGGTGAGTTCGGTGAGGTCCGGTCGCCCGGGGCCGAAGCCGCGCAGACGCCACGTCAGCCAGTCGTGCACGATCGCCACTGCAGCGGTACGCTCCGCAGCTGCGGGGTCGGTGTCGCGCAGCCAACGGAGCTTCACCACCGTGTCCGAGAGCGTGATCGGCATGCCAGTGCGACGGATCCACTCGTCTCGTCCTAGCTCCCGGTTTAGATCCACCATGTGCGGGTGCGATCCTGTGTCATTCCACAGGGGCGAGTCGCAGGCGGCCGTGCCATCTGTCGTGAGGAAAACGGGGGTGTGCTGTTGCCCACTCACCGAGATCGCGGCGACGTCTTCGAGGCCGCCGGCACGTTGCACGGCGGCCAACAGTGCCTCCCACCAGGCTTCTGGGTTCAGGATCGTCCCTGCCGGGTGGGAGGCTTTCCCCTCACGCACCTGTTCACCGGTTTCCAGGTTCCGCACGCTCACTTTGCAACTCTGCGTCGATGAGTCGATACCCGCGACAAGTGTCATCCGGCCCGCCTTTGACTCACGATGGAAAATCCCACATGTATTCCCACTTCGGGCGCACCGTTTGGTACCACGCCTGCAGCGCGTTCGCGCGGCTTTCGTCCACACGCACCTCGTACGGGTCGTTCGCTTGCCACGCGGCGGCCGCCACACCCGACGCAAGTGCCTGCGCCCCACGAGACACAACCTCTGGAAAACTCGAGACGCTCAGGGGAGTTCGCAGCAGGTCGGCTTTCAGTTGCAGCCAGAGAGGGTTTCGGCTCGCGGGTCCAATCACTTTCACGACGCTCGGCTCCACCCCAAACAGGTTGAGCACGTCTCGGTACTGCAGCGCGAGCCCAACGAAGCACCCAAATATCAGCTCGTCAGCCGTGGTGTCTGAGGCGAGCCCGGCAATAATCCCGCGTGCACTCGCGTCTTTCGTCGGGGGCGGACTGCCGCGAAACTGCGGCAGGAACACTGGTGTGCGAGCGAGATCGATGCGGCCAGCCATGTAACGGTCGTAGAGGTCGGCGATCCTGCCGGTGAGCTGGCCGGCATCAATGCCGAGCATGTGCTGCAGCGTCTCAAACGCTGACCCACCCGTTGGAATCGATGCGAAGAGGGTGTAGTCAGTCCCCGCGCACCCCACCCCATTTGCGAGCATCGAGCGTTCGGCGTGACTGCCAAGGCTCGGCTGTTCGTTCAGCACGAGTACGCCTTCGGTTGTGCCGGTCGAACCGAGCAGTTCTCCGGGAACCAGTCCGGCACCGACCGCGCCCACCATGTGATCGTGCCCCGCGACGTGCACGCGCACGTCATCGCCCAAGCCCGTGTCGCGGGCGAACTCCGCGGTGAGCGCCGCACCTTGCGTCGCGGGTCGCAGCTCGGGGAAGACATCGGGTGACAACCCAACGAGCGCGCACACTTCGGGCGACCAGTCACCCGAAGCCACGTCGAGCGCCATCGTTCGGCTCGCGAGTGACGGCTCCGCCCAGCGTTCGTTCGACATCAGCGCCGCGACGTACTCCGCGATGTTCAGCCACT
The DNA here is from genome assembly GCA_052090925.1 of Leucobacter sp. Lineage (GTDB taxonomy): Bacteria > Actinomycetota > Actinomycetes > Actinomycetales > Microbacteriaceae > Leucobacter. Next base: position 8,285 of record JBQDBM010000043.1, read on the forward strand.
GTGTGCCGCTCACGTCATCACTGGCCAGCCGTTCCTTCGCCCACACGGCTTTCGAGAGCCCGTAGTTCGCGTTCGCTGGGAGACCGGTGATGGCGTAGATCGTGTGGTGATCCTGCGCTGACAGCCGAGTGAGCACCTCGGCACCCCGGTGATCGTGCCACAGAATCATCGGCGACGCGAGCGTCAGGTCGGGGCGCACGAGGCCGCCCGACTCACCGACCCCAGTGATGGCAATGCGCTGGATCGTGCCACGGACTGCCTCGTCGAGTCCCCGCGCGAAGTCGATGACGACGCGCATCAGCGCATCGACGTCGTACACATCGCCCCAGGCGTCAGTCTCGGTCGGCGTAGCGTGCCGGTCCGAGGCCAGCAGAGCCGCGTTCTCGTCAAACGCGCACACTTTCACACTGGTCGTACCGATGTCGACCGTGATGGTGGGGAGGAGTGGCATTGGCGCTGCGTGTCAGTGGGTCACTGACGGGTTAAACATACGGATGCGGCGTTCAACAACGTCCGAGATCGCAGCGACCGCGTCGAGTGACACCCGAATGAGTGAGTTCTCGTTGGGGTTCGCAATGTAGGCCTCACCGAATGCCTTGATCATCGCGTTGCGCAGGTCACTCGCGATGTTCACTTTCACGACGCCATACTCTGCAAGCTTCCCCAACTGTTCGGCGGGGAGGCCCGACCCACCGTGGATCACGAGCGGAACACTACTCGCCTCGCGCACCTCAGTGAGCCGTGCGAAGTCAATGCGGGCATCGGGCGCATACCCGTGCACATTGCCGACCGAGACCGCGAGCATGTCGGGGCTCACTGCTGCGACGAACTGCTCAACTTGGGCGGGGTCCGTCGTGCTGGCGAATTCGGGCGCGACATCATCTTCCTTGCCGCCGATGCTCCCGAGTTCAGCCTCGAGCGAGATCGCTTGCCCGCACATCTGCCTGGCGCGTGCGGACGTCGCGATGTTGCCCTCGAGCGGCGCTTCTGAGTCGTCGATCATGATCGAGGTGAAGTCTGCGGCGAGCGCACTCTCGACAGCCTCGAGCGACTTGCCGTGGTCGAGGTGCAGCGCGACGGGTACGTTTGTGTCTTTCAGCCTGCGGGCAACCATGTCGTAAATGTACTCGTACCCGGAGAGCGCGACGTTCGTCGGTGCGACCTGGATGAACGTTGGCACTCCGACCCGCTCGATGGCATCGACGATCCCCATCGTCGTCTCAATGTTCGTGGTGTTGAATGCACCTGCGACGAGGCCGCGCGATGTGCACTCCTCGATCACCTCGATGCCACTGACGAGAGCCATGTGTGTCCTTTCGGCCGGAAGCTACTGGTGTCAACCCAGACAGTGCGCGCGGACGTGCACGACTGTCCGCTCGCAAAAGATGCATCGGCGCAGAGCTTACGCTCCGCCTCAAATTTCGCTTGTACGTACAGACTGTACCAGAAGCGAAATCAGAGCATTACTCGCGCGCCCGCCACTCACCTAACGACACGGGATCATCAGTAATGATGAGATCGTTGCCGCGGTACACCGCCTCACCCCACTCTGCCTCTTCGTTCAGCGTGTAAACAAGCGCACCAATGCCAAGCGCACGTATTGCCGCAACCGTCTCGGGTGCCTCATCGTACAGACCTGCCCGAGCGCCGATCGCGGAGACCTGCAGTTCACGTGCGGTCTCCAGCATGGCGTCGTCGAGCTCCCGAGTGAGGAGCACTCGCGCATATTCCGGCGCGGCCTCGTGCAGCATTTCGAGCGTCGGTAGCTCGAATGATTGCAGTGCGACCGTGTTCAACATATTGTGGCTGCGCAGCAGATCCGCCGCCTCAATGATGCGTTCCTCAGGCCAATCACCCTTGAGCTCAATGAGCGCTCCAGTCGGTGAGGAGGCAATCAATTGGATGAACTCCTCGAGGGTTGGAACCCTCTCCCCCGCATACTCCGCCGAGAACCACTGCCCCGCATCGAGGGTCCGAATCTCCTCGTACGTGTACGACCCGACGGCACCACTCCCGCTCGTCGTGCGATCTACCGTGTCGTCGTGCATCAGCACCGGCACACCGTCTGACGTGAGCTGCAGATCAACTTCGACGAAGTCCGCACCAAGTTCAATGGCGAGCCCCGTGGCCGCCAGCGTGTTTTCGGGAGCCACCGCAGCGGCCCCGCGGTGCGAAATGATGCCGACGTTGTCGTGGCGCTGCAGCGCGCCGTGGGCCTGCAGCGCGCTGGCTGGGGTTGCGTGCGGGTTCACGCCGAAAACCAGCACGAGCGCAACTGCGAGCCCCCAGGCGATCAGCCCGGCGTGAACGAGGCTCCGGCGGTATGCGGCGGTCACCGTACGCTGCATATCGCTTCACCTCCGGGCCGCACTCCGTTGCGCAGTTGCCCTCTACCCTAGCGACTTTCGTTACCGTTCTGTGATCTTTTTCTGAGCCCTAGGTTTCCATGACAGCCACACACAGATCGAGGGGGCGGTTTGACGTAGTATCCGTGGTTGTTACTACGTCAAACCGCCCCCTCGATCTATATCTACACCTAGTCGGCGCCCAAGCCACCGGGACCAGCGCCAACAGGCGCGGCCAAGCTCGCG
>JBQDBM010000044.1:0-10124 GCA_052090925.1 Leucobacter sp.
ACGTCTTGACGATGCGAGCGAAACGGAATACTCCCCCTCGTTCGCACTAGCTTAGTCATATCTCATGTGTTTCCGTGACACCCGCCAATCGGCGGCCGCTGATCTGCAGGTCGACCCGGCTCTCGCTAGGCTGGCCACATGACTTTCGCACTGATTCGGCACGGGCAAACTGACTGGAACCTTGAAGGGCGTATGCAAGGCAGCACCGACATCCCATTGAACGCGACCGGGCGAGACCAGGCGCGGGTTGCGGGCGGGATTCTCACGGATGCCGACGAAACCTGGGATGTAGTGGTGAGTTCGCCGCTCGACAGGGCGCGCGAGACCGCGTCGATTATCGCCGATGCCCTCGGGGTACCGCTCGGAGACACCTATGCCGGCCTCGCCGAGCAGGACTTTGGCGATGCAGAGGGCTTGCTCGTCACCGAGGTGTTCGATCGCTGGCCGGAACGCGTCTACCCAGAGATGGAACCAGACGTCGCTGTCGGGCTTCGCGGCGCCGAAGCTCTGCAGCTCATTACAGACGAGTACTCGGGTGCTCGGGTACTCGCGATCGCGCATGGCACACTTATCCGCCGCACATTCTCCGCCCTGTCTGGCCACCCCTACGACGGCTTCCCGCGGCTTGAGAATGCGTCGATCTCACGCCTCCAGCGCAGTACCGAGGACTGGGTCATCGAGACTGTCGGGGGCGTCCCGTATACCCAGGTGCTGCGAGACGCTGAGCTCGTCGAGCAGCGCTAGCCGGCTACCAAAGTGCGGTGGCCAACTGGGCTGAGAGGTTCACCTACGGAGTTGGCTTGTTCGTGATGAGGTACTGAGTCTGACCGTGCTGCACGATTGCTGCACCGGCCTCGGATACATGGATTGGGAGAAACAGTTTCGCGTCTTCCGCGGCGCCAGAGAAGTCGCCCTTCACGGCCTCGCCGCTCCTTGTATCGATCATGGTGTTGCGCACCCCCTCCTGAACATAGGCGAGTCCACTGCCCATTCCGGTGAGCGTCACCTCAGCCCCAGGCGTTCGACTCCAGAGCGTCGACCCATCGGACCCAATCCCCCGCACACCTGTCGAATCGACGGCCACGAGCACGCCGGATGTCTGGTCGGTTGTGGCCGAGGTGACGTCGTCAGCCACCAGGTCACCGCTATCGAGGTCAACGACCGAGATGGAATCCTCGGTCGTTGTGAGCACCACCAGCCCACCTGCCAGACCTGAGTGCCTGGTGTTGTTTTCCAGGTACTGTCGATCCCACCCCCGCCCGTCGAGGGGAAGCGACCAGAGTTCCACTGCTTCGTTCATGCCTGGATCCACTGGGTCGGGCCGAAAGGCGCTAATGGCGCGGTTATCGACGAGCATTACGGTTCCCTGGTGCTCCCCGAGGATCCTGCGCCCGTCCAGGTGCCTTTCATCCGCTGCCTCTTTTCCGGTCGAAGGGTCAAGCGCAACTCTGGCGCCTGCGTCGCCCATGAACCCCTCGGGCGCCGCGGCGAAAACCAGGCCGGGGCCCTGGTACGGACCGGCCACTTCGACCGGCCCCCACACGTGCTCTCCGGTGCGCAGGTCGTAGGCGGTAGCGGCGGGTGCTGCGATGGCAGTCGGCGTCGACTCTACATCGGTGAGCACAGCGATGGCCTGACCAGAATCAGTGACCGTCAACACGAACCCAGTGCAACTCAACGGTCGGTTCGCGCCCCATAAGACACTCCCATCGGAATCGACCGCAATGTATTCGAGGGAGTGCCTGGTCTCTCGGGGAGCGAGGAGTACCCCGTCAAGCTCTTTGGCCTCGGTCGCCCATTCGGGGTCGAGCACGACGCTGCCAGCAAATTCGTCAGGCAGCGCCACTTCGGTGTCGTCAACGACGAGCAACGTGTCGTTCCATGGTGCGGGCTCTGAGGTGCTCTCGGGTATCAGCGCACACGAAGTCAGGAAGAGTGCGGCCACAAGTGCGGCTCCGACTCCTAACATTCGTTGTGTGCGGTTGCCCCGGTATTGGTTCACTCGTCAGCTCCACCAAGATCGATTGATTGAGTTACATTTTCGGTGCCCTCGGCGCGGACTCGACCTGCGGCCCGAAACCACCAGAACAGGGAAAGACCTGCGAGTAGCACTATCACCAGGGCATCGAGCCAACCACGAGCGAGCACCGAACTCTGACCTTGCAACCAGCCGAGAACGCTGGTCGGAACAATGTTGGGCATGCTGACGAGACCGTTCGTCGCCCAAAAAACGATGCCAACGGTAACGATGAGTACGCCCGTGATGACTGAGGTCGAATGGAGTTCTCGGCCCAAAACAGTGAAGCTGCGTCCACGCAGAATGCCACGTACACGGTCGCCGATCCTGCCCCACAGCGCCGCGATAATGATCAGTGGCACGACCATGCCCGCGCCGTATACAGCCAGCAGCATTCCGGCGATGACGAGACTGCCCTGCGCGGCGGCAAGCGTGAGGACGGCGCCAAGAATCGGCCCGGCACAGAACCCGGCCACACCGCTCACGGCCCCCAACAGGAGTGTTTTCACAATGCCGACCCGGGTTGCGGCCTCGTGCTGCAACTGCCGAGTGCCTGGAATCGCTCGAGCCGGGTCAAAGCCCAGGCCAAGAATCTGCAAGAGGCCAAGCACAATCAGAATGATCGCTGCGACAGTGATAATCAGCGTGCGGTGCGCGCCGAAGAGCGTTCCGACCGCGCCCGCACCGACCCCAATGGGCACCAGCACGAGCAATAGTCCGACGAAGAAGATCACGCCGTGCAGCAGCAGCCGCGGCCCGGCACCGACGGTGGAGGCAAAGAAAGCCGGCAGCAGCAGCGCCCCGCATGGACTCAGGATCGCTAGCACACCGCCAAGGAACGCAGTAATGAGACCGATATCCATGATTAGCGCGTGTGCTCCGCGAGTGCGCTCTCAAACGCTTGCTCAAACACCTCGGTGGGCTGCGCCCCTGAAATTGGGACCCCACCGAGCAAGAACACCGGAGTAGACGCCGCCCCGAGGCTCCGACCGAGTTCCGCGTTATTGGTGATTGCGGCAGCGGTTTCCTCGGAGCGCATGTCCGCTGCAAATTGGTCGGTGTCGAGACCGAGATCACCAGCGAGCGCCACAAGAGCATCGTCGCTGAGCTCACTCTCCGGGCGCTTCTCCCCACCCGCGAATAGTGCGCCGTGATATTCCCAATACGCATCCTGCTGCGCCGCGGCATACGAGGCCCGCGCGGCACGCTCCGACGCGGGACCGAATACATTCAGATCGCGCCACTCGATGCGGAGCTTACCGGCGTTTGCGTGATCTTGCATCGCTGGTAGCGTGTCGTGATTCCACTGCGCACAATACGGGCACTGGTAGTCGGAGAAAACGATGAGCCCGACGGGTGCGTCGACTGGACCCATGGCGAGCAAATCTGCCTCGTCCCGGCGTTCCACCTCCGTGAGGTCTGGACCTTCTGTTCGCTCGGTGACCTCTGGCGCACCCGCGGAACCAGAATCACCTGAGTCGTTCGAGTTCTGTTGCAGGGCGTACACAAGTACGAGTAGCGCCACGGCCAAACTGACGATCAGCAGGGGCACTAGCACCCGGACCCGTTTTGACGTGCGGGCTTTCGTGGTGTTCATGTTCGTGGTGTTCACAGATTCCTCATTCTAGATTCAGGGATCGCGGAGTGGGCCATGATCTACTATGATAGGTAGTCGACTATGAAGCCTAGTAGAGATGTGACTGTGGGGATTCTGTGAACCGAGTAGCTCGATTCGTACGCACGCTGGACACGAACTGTAAGTTCGCCTGGCTCGCCCTGCGGGCATGGACACCGCGCCAGTGGCTGATCAGCACAGTCGCTGCTCTGACGTTCACCGCACTCATTGGGTTCGTAACCGTGCTGATCCCGAACTCCATTTTTGTTCGCGATATCGCACCGGTGTGGTGGAATTATCCCGTTTGGATCATTACTTCTGCGGCCTCCGGCATGCTCCTCGCGACCTATGTGCGCCCCAGTAAATCAGTCACGCTCGCTGAATCCCCGGAGTCAGCGCGCTCTGCGCGCATGGGAATGACCGGCGGCATTCTCGCCTGGTTCGCGGTCGGTTGCCCGGTCTGCAACAAAATCGCACTGCTTGCACTTGGATATGCGGGTGCGATCACCTGGTTTGCGCCCGTGCAACCGTTTCTAGCCCTCGCAGCAATGGTCCTCACCAGTGTGGCGCTCGTCTGGCGGCTCCGTGGTCAGGTCTCATGCAAACTGCCCTTGACCACACCAACGACTCGAACACTCGAAGAGGCCGCACTGTGAACCACGACACTCAGCACACGCACGCCATTCCGGAGTATGTCGAACCGACCCGCCTTGGAACTCTCGAAACTCAGGTCATGGAACTCCTGTGGGAGGGCGAACCACTCACCGTGAGAAACGTGATTGCCAGGCTCCCGTCAGAGCCCGCATATACAACGATCGCAACTGTGCTCTCCAACCTGCGGAAGAAAGACCTTGTGTGCACGCAGAAGGACGGCCATGCGACGCTCTATCGCGCATGCCTCAGCCGCGAAGAGCACGCTGCACGGATCATGGAACATGCCGTCGACACGAGCGGGGATCGAGCCGCTTCGATCCTGCGATTTGTCAGCTCAATGCCAGATGACGACCTCGATCTCCTCCGCAATTTTCTCAGCGGCCGGGATCACGGCGATTCGTAATGGCTGCGACGACTCTCACGTTACTCCTGTTCGCTGTTCTCCTTCTTATGGCGCTTGGCGGTCCCTGGCTACTCACACAGGCGACTCCCGCCCTCGTAGTTGCACCCCGCGCCGCGGCGTTAGCACTTGTGACCAGCGGTCTGCTCTGGATCACGGCCCTCGTTGCACTCGGCCCAATCGTTGCGTGGATCAGCTCAGGCCCTACATGGCTGCCGCAGCAGGCGGCCGAGGTCTGCGCTCGGTGCCTGAGCGCTGCCACACCGTTTGATGACGGTTTCGTATCGCTTGGCATCCCCGCGATTATTCCGCTCGCGCTTCCCGCCGTAGGTACCGCCGCTATCGCAGTGGGGCTTCTCAGAGAATTTTTCTTACTGAAGCGCTCGCGTGCCAAACTGCGCGAGTATTTGCTGCGCACACACAAACAAATGACTCTACTCGGCTACCGCGTGCGAGTTGCTGCGGAGGCCACCCCATATGCATTCTCAGCTCCGTCTCGGCGAGGTGGCATCGTGGTCTCGCAAGGGGCCCTCTCCGTGCTCACGACAGCTGAACTCGCCGCTGTACTCGAACATGAGCAAGCTCATTTGAATCAGAGACACCACCTGTATCTCGCGATCATGAACGGGACAACACGTTACTTTCGTTGGGTTCCGTTCGTCACGGCGGTGCGTACTGCCGTACCGCACTATCTCGAAATTGCGGCGGATCGTGCCGCGGCACGCCTGACAGGCACCCCGGCTCTCGCGAGCGCGCTGTTGAAGCTCGGGGAGAAGAAGCCGCTCCCTTGTGATTCACGAACGACCGGCCGAGACGCAGCCGGTTCCCCCACGGAACATAGCTCGCAGCAGCCTGTCAGTGCGGTGGTGCTCCAGGCGGCGGGTTCAGAACGGATTAAGTTTCTGGTTGGGCACCCACGACCTCCGGCAAGTGCGGCACTCGCCGCCGCGGCATCGGTCTGCGCGGTGATGCTCGCGGCCACGATTGCTGCGGTCCACTGGCCCTATGTGCTCGCAATTGCGACCGGGTGCTGAGTTCGGCCCCCTAGGCCGCCGCTCCCAACGAAGCTCGGTTACACGAGTATTCAGAAATGAACGTTCCGACTCTCCCTGACGAATACCTGTGTGACGCAGCAACAATTGAGTGCACGCTTATCACCGCACTGGGCGCATTCCACAGTGGCGAAGCCGAAGCGAGCATGCGGCAACTCGGCGACGACGTCGTCGTGGCCCGCGTCGCAACGAAAATTGCGCCGGTAGGCCAAAATTGCCTGTCGAGAGACAGGAGACGGCTCGGACCTCGCCGACAATTAGCACGGTTGGATCCCGAATGCCCCACCCAAAGGTGAGGCATTCGGGGTTGGTGACCCCAGCGGGATTCGAACCCGCGTTACCGCCGTGAGAGGGCGGCGTACTAGGCCGCTATACGATGGGGCCGTGTACAGCTGCAGCTTCGGAGGTTTCCCCGCTGCCACAGCAACTCATCTATATTGCCACACGCAGTCGAAGAGATTCAAATCGGGTTGTCGGGCTCGGCGAGTCTCCCCCGAGGCGTGCCCCCGCTCACCAGCAGCTACCGTCGTACCTGAGCAGCATTCGACCTAGGCCTCAACTTCGTCTGGCGCTGGGCGCGCCCACCGAACTGGTGTATTCGGGCCGTCCCACACCTTGATAATGCCCCACACCACTGCGGCAATCGGCACGGCGAGCACACCACCAATGATGCCTGCGAGCAAGATGCCAATGGCCAACACCAGCAAGATCACGAGTGGGTGAAGCTTGAGCGCACGCCCCATGAGCACGGGCTGCAAGAAGTTCCCTTCGAGCTGATTGACCAACACCACCACACCGATGACGAGGATCGCGCTGAGTGGACCGTTTGCAACCAGTGCGACGAGGGCCGCGAGAATACCCGCGGAGGTCGCGCCCACAATCGGAATAAACGCGAGGAAGAACACGAGCACACCAAGCGGAATCGCAAGCGGTACGTTCAGGATCACCAGACCGATCCAAATACCGACTGCATCAACCGCGGCGACGGACGCGGTGCCGCGCACATACGAACCGAGCGTGTCGACCGTTTTCTGCCCCGCGCGTTCAGCGCGAGCGAGGTTCGCCCCCTCGAACGGGCGCAACATGAACCGCCAGATCTGGGGCCCGTCTTTGAGGAAGAAGAACAGAACTACGAACAAGAGCACCAGTCCGGTCACGAAGTTGGTGACCACACCAACACCCGCGAGCGCACCTGATCCGAATTGAGAACTGGTGAGAAAGCCTGTGGTGAACTCGACGACGCTTTCACGCCACTCGTTCAACTGCGCCTCATCGGGCGCAAATGGCAGCGTCTGCCCCCATTGAATGATCTGGAGGAACCCGTCGTGTGCCTGCGTCGCGAGTTCATCCCACTGGTCCCGCACCGCCCACACAATAAGCCAGCCGATGCCAGTGAGCAGCACCAGCACACCGAACAGAACGATGACGGTCGCAAGAGCTGGCGGGACCCGGTGGTTGCGCAACCAGCTCATGACCGGCGCAAAGGTGCTGGCGAATATCAGGGCAAGCAGGATTGGGATGATGACCGTTGTAAGGGTCTGCATACCCCAGATAACCGCCGCGGTGAGACCCACAACAATTATGATCTGCAGGGACCTCGTCGCGAGATACCCAAGACCATCGGTCCAGAGCGTACGTACCTTTTTTCGATCACTTTGCATCGCCGACTGTGCGCCTCGTGCAACAGATTCGACGGTCTCCCCCGTAGCATCGACTGCGCGGCGTACCCGTGACCGTCTTCCGAACATTATCAGCCTCCGACGTCGTTCCCTGGGCTCACCCTACTTCACAGCGCAAGGCCCAGCGTGCAGCAAAACACTGCGCTTCTCGGGTTTGAGCGCCTACTTCACAGCGTGGGCTGAGATGTACTCACGCAGCTGGCCCTCATCGCCCGTCATCTCGGTCACGTGCTGCGGCAGATCGAGGAGGCTTGCGAGATGAATGGGCAGCGGTGCCGACTCCCCGATCGCCTCGACAACAATCTCGGGGAACTTCGCAGACTTCGCCGTCTCGAGTACCAGCATGGGCACGTCCGATTCAACGTGCTCTCGAGCAACTTTGACCCCGTCTGCAGTGTGCGGGTCAATCACGGCCCCGCTGTCGGCGTGAACTGAACGAATCGTCTCAACTCGATCTTGGTGCGTGCTCGTGCCACTGACAATGCCGAATTCGCGTTCAAACCGGTCGAGCTCCGCGGAAAGGTCGATTTCACCCACAGTGTCGAGTTCGCGCCAAACAGCGGCGAGGCGCTCGCCGTCACGCCCGAGCAGGTCGAAGATGAATCGTTCGAGGTTCGACGCTTTCGAAATGTCCATTGATGGGCTTGATGTCGCGAATGTTTCGGCGGCACCGCGCGGCTTGTACACGCCAGTGCGGAAAAACTCGTCGAGCACGTTGTTCTCGTTTGCAGCGAGCACGAGTCGGCGAATGGGTAGTCCCATGCTTCGCGCGAAATGCCCGGAGAGAATATTGCCGAAGTTACCGGACGGAACGGTGAACGACACTTCGGCATTCGCCCGCTCTGCGGCGTCTAACGCATCGGTCTGACGCAGCCATGCCCAGAAATAATAGACAATCTGGGCCGAGATACGGCCCAGATTAATTGAGTTGACCGTTCCAAGGTGGTTGGCGCGCTTGAACGCGATATCGCTAGAAAGCGACTTCACCAGGTTCTGGCAGTCGTCAAAGACGCCTTCGACAGCGATGTTGTGGATGTTTTCATCAGTGAGCGAGTACATCTGTGCGCGCTGGAAGTCACTCATGCGTCCCTGCGGTGAAAGCATGAATACGGAGATGCCATGCTTGCCGCGGAGCGCGTATTCAGCTGCTGAGCCCGTGTCGCCCGAGGTCGCACCAACGATGTTGAGTGTGCCCCCGCTGCGCGCGAGCACGTACTCGAGGGACTCCCCAAGAAACTGCATCGCCATGTCCTTGAACGCGAGGGTCGGCCCCTCGGAGAGCCCGACGAGTGAGATCCCACCGCCAAGCGGTGTGATCGGCACAACCTGCTCGTGAATGAAGTTGTCTCCGCTATATGCGTTGTGGCACATACGCGCGAGGTCTTCGCGAGGAATATCAGTCGCGTACAAGCTCAGAACCTCGGTGGCGAGTTCTGGGTAACTCAGCGAACGCCAGGCCTCGATCTGCGCGAGTGCCACCGCGGGGATCTCTTCTGGCACCACCAGACCGCCGTCGGTCGCGAGCCCTTCGAGCAGGATCGCACTGTACGGCGCGGCGTCCATGCCACCGCGAGTCGAGATGTACTTCACCTGAGTTCCTCCACGTTGTGTGTCGGCATTCGTGCCGATTTCTGTACGGTGTGCCGGTCTATTCTCGCACGCACCACATGCGCGCGCTGCCGACTCGCTACCAAGAAACTGGAAGCGCTTTACCTTCTTCGTAGCCGGCGGCGGACTGCAAGCCCACTCTCGCGCGCTCGTGAAACTCAGGGAGCGACCCAGCACCCGCGTAGGTGAATGAGGATCGCACTCCCGACGTGATCATGTCGAGAAGATCTTCGACGCCTGGACGAAGCGGATCGATGTAGATCTTCGACGATGAGATGCCCTCCGCAAATAGTTCTTTGCGTGCGCGCTCGTAGGCGTCGAGCTGCCCGAATCGAGCCTGCACCGCCTTGGTAGACGCCATACCCCACGACTCTTTGTACTGTCTCCCCGACTCGTCGGCGAGCAACTCCCCGGGTGACTCGGCAGTCCCCGCAAACCAGGATCCGATCATCACAGATGACGCTCCACCAGCAAGGGCGAGCGCAACGTCGCGGGGGTAACGGACTCCGCCGTCAGCCCACACATGCGCACCTAGCTCACGGCCAGCATGCGCGGTCTCGAGGATGGCGGAAAATTGTGGGCGTCCGACGGCCGTCATCATTCTCGTGGTGCACATGGCCCCCGGTCCCACACCGACTTTGAGGATGTCCGCTCCAGCTTTCACGAGGTCGTGCACGCCGTCGGCGGTCACAATGTTGCCCGCAACGAGTGGCACCCCGAGCTCAAGGTCAGCAACCGTGCGGAGCGCTGCCAGCATGCCCTCTTGATGCCCGTGCGCAGTGTCGAGTACGAGCACGTCTGCGCCAGCCGTTACAAGAGCACGAGCCTTGGTTGCAACATCACCGTTGATGCCGACGGCGGCTGCGACTGACAGGCGTCCAGCCACGTCAAGCGCCGGGCGATAGAGGGTGCTGCGGAGGGCACTGCGACGAGTCAGCGTGCCGGCCAGTACCCCATCATCGATGATGCACACGGTTTCTGCGGCCGGTGAAGCATCGGCGGGGTCACCGGCGTCCGGATCAACTGTGAGGTCCGCGACGGCATTAAACACGTCACGCCCGGTGCCGAGTGCGTCAGCTTCAAGCATGTGCGTCACACC
>JBQDBM010000045.1:0-10026 GCA_052090925.1 Leucobacter sp.
AAACCGAATACATCAGTGACGCGGCCCAGCGACAGAAAATCGGGCAGATCGAAGATGCCGGGCAAACCGCCGAATTCCATGACGTGCTCCAGCAAGAAGCTGACCTGACGTCCGGGCACGGCATCCTGCGCTACACCGGCCTCATCAACATCTCCGCCCCCACCAAGGATGATCTCGAAGCCGCGATCTCTGCTGTTGAGCAAGCCGCGATCCAAGCATCCTGTGAAACCCGTCGCCTCGTTGGGCAGCAAGCCCAAGGCTTCACCGTCGCAGCACTGCCACTGGCACGCCACGTCTAAGTGACGGGCGCGAGGTGTTGAGGACGTGGCTGGAACGATTCGCTCAACTTTACGGTCTATTGCCGTTCGCGGGCATCATGGCCGTGTGAGCTTTTAGAAGCAGAGAGTGAATCGCTTGCTGAGGAAGGTGCTGAGTGCCCGCCCACTCCAGGCACACGGCTATCACGAAGCCTGTCCACCCGCGAACTGCCAGCCGCTCCAACTCCGTTGGGTTGGAGATCCGAAGTCGTCTGATGACCGCGCGCTCGATCTTGGATCGAGTCTGTTCCACGGTCGCTTTGATCTCGGGATCAGCTTGCAGTGTTCCTTCGTGTAGTAGTCGGTAGCCATGCGGATGCGTGTGCGCATATGTGAGATAGGCATCCAAGGCATCTGAGAGGTCAGTTGCATCTAAAGATGTCTGTAACGCTTCGGATTCATGAGTAACCGCTGCCCGTATGAGTTCCTGCTTTGAAGCGAAGTAGTGATAGAGCAGCGCCCGCGATGCGTTCGCTCGCTTGGCAACCTCATCCATTGAGAATGACGCCACGGGCTCTGTGCCGAGTAATTCTATTGTCGCCTCGATCAGCTCTTGTCTTCGCTGATCAGTCGAGAGTCGACGCCTCGAAGGGCCCTGCATGATCCGCTCATCTCTATTAGACGACATGTCAGTAGTGTAACCTGATGGCTATTGGACATCGAGTACAATAGTGAAGGAAGGCGAAGCCAAGGTGACTACCCGAGCGACAAGAAGTGCTGTTGCACTCTTCGGCATCTATTCGATCTCGCAGGCTTACATCGCAAGACTGCTACGTCCTTTGGGGCGAGACGTGTTGCGATTGCAGACAACCTGTGACCCCGATCAGTTGCGGCACATTGTGGGCTCTTGGACTCCTGAGCAACGTGCGCAGTACCGTAAGCACTTGTTGCCCGACACGCTGCATCCTCTTCTCTACGCTTCTGCGCTCGCTACCGCTGCCGCCGCCGGGCATCGAGCATCCACTCCTCGATGGGTACGCGTTTCGACGGTCGTCGCGCCCGCGCTCTCGGCGGCATGTGATCTGGCAGAAAATGCGGTGCACGCGAGGCTCCTGGACGATCCTCACCAGGTCACTCGAACTATGGCACGTGCGTCGACGCTGTTCACCCGAACGAAGTGGATACTTGCTTGCGGCACCGCCGGAGCCCTGATCGCACGTACCGTTCGCAACCGGATGAGGAACGCATGAAGCTCGTGACGTACCGTCTCAAGGGTTCGCACGCAAGTAGCTTGCCTCTGTTCGGTGCGCTGCGCGGCCATGAGGTCATTCGACTGAATGATACGCGCAAGCACCCTTGTGATGGCTTGGAGTCCATGGAGGCGTACCTGGCCGGATTACCGGAAACCTTCACGCGGGCTTCCGCCATCGTTACTGACCCCACTATTCCAGGGGTGCACCTCAATGACGTGTGGTTATTGCCCGCGGTGCCTCGCCCGGCAGCGATTCTTGACTGCGGCCTGAGTCCCAAACACCTACGTGCTTCAAGCCGAACCCTGCTCCAGCACAGCCTCCCTAAGCTCATCGGCAAAACCTTGGGAGGTGTAGTGGGCCGCCGTGCCAGCAGATCAACCAAGATCCGATTCTATAAAGGCAACCACCACTCCGTTAGCGGCCCCGGCGACGAAATCGAGTGGCCGGATTTCACTGCCTATCTGGACATCGAACCCGAACTTGCTCTCGTGACCGGACCGGAACCGAAACGTCACGTCGATCGCGTCAAACCTGCTGGCTACCTCATCTACAACGATGCCAGTGCACGAGACGTGCAACTTGCCGAAATGCTCTTCACCGGCCCCGCTTCCAGCAAAGACTTTGACACCGGCAACGGCATCGGCCCGTACCTCGTCACGCCTGACGAATTGACCGATCCACTCGCCCTTAACGTTCGCGTGGACTTCGAAAGCCGACCTACGTGGCACGGATCAACCCAGGATTACACTCACCACCCAGAAGAACTCCTCGCGAACATCCTCCGGCGACGCTCCCTACCACCGGGAACAATTATCGGCATGGGAACCATCCCCGGCTGCTGCGGCCTCGACCGAAACGAATGGCTTCAGCCAGGCGAAGCCTTCACGATCCGCTTCGACGGGTTAGGACACCTTCAACAGCGCCTCGGAACACCCCACACGATGCCGAATACTTCCTGGCCCCGACGGCGCATGTAGATAAACACGTAACCCGAACCTACGCCTACACCATCGCCTTCACCCCACGGATTTCATGGTGAGGGGGTGCACCTGTTTGACGCCCATCTTGATCTTGTGAAAGGCGTCCCGCTCATGCCCACCTTCGATAATCCCCTCACTGATGCTGCTGAAGCATCCGAAGCATTGCGCGGCCTCGCGCACGCCACCCGCACATTTGAGAACCCCGCCGACACCTACGCGGTAATCGGTGATCTTCTTTCCGGGGTCCGCTCCCTGCGGCAGGTGATTGATCAGCTCGCCACCACCCACCTCACCCACCAAGATCGCGCCTTCGATGACGCAGGCAGCCACCAAGCAGGTGCCGCGGATGCGTTAGCGGCATCCGATGAACTCCACCACGCCGGGTCCCTCCTCGACGCCGCACTGGACCGCCTCGATGCTGCATCACAAGCCTCCGGGCGCATCGCCTGGCACCCCGCCAGCCACAGCCTGGACCCGGTACACCGATATGTGAGTGTCGTGTTCCTCCAAGGTGAAGAAGCCGACCATGTCCTCGACCAGATCGAGACGGACGGGATCACCGCAGGCATCGAACACCTGGCGGGTTGGGACTACGGTGACGAAACGACCCAGACGGCGCTTGCGCATGGGCATGTCTACGAGACCCCGCCTACTGGTGTGCTGGATTGGACGGCCGAACACGGTGACTATGTGCTCGTCGCAAACCGGCACCTCGGCCACGTCAGCCTGCTGCGCAAAACCCTCCTCGATACCGAGGCTGCCAACCCCGACATTTCACTGCCGCGCCCTGACATAGCTGCCCGGCGTGCCCCGGTGCCATCACCTGTGCGGGAGGATGCGTTCACGCATCCGTTCCGGCCCGCAAGTATCAGTGCTGTGGTGCGGGATCGGGGGCTGGGACTGTGAACAGCCACAACGAGGAACGTCTACATACCTCTGTGCTCGTCGGCCCGGAAGGTGAACGACGTAAACACCGCAAAGCCCGCCGCAACGCCGCCGCAGCCCTCCAAGCCGAAGAACGCAGAGCCCGAGCTGCGGAAGCCAAAGCACTTGCCAATGCTGAACGCGAAGAGCGCCGCAACACCCACTATCTCCCGGCCGCGGGTGAACCCGGCCCTGCCGCGTTGCGCACACCGGGCAGGTTCCGTCTCCCACGCCATCAAGACACCTCCGCCGCTCTCGCGGGGGCATACCCGTTCCTCGCCGAAGGCGGCCTCGGCTCCGACGGGGTATTTGTGGGTCAGGATCTCTACTCCGGCGGCAGCTTCGTGTATGACCCGTGGGTGCTGTACCAGCGCGGCCTCATCACCGCCCCGAACGTGGTGCTCGCAGGGATCGTCGGCTCCGGTAAATCCTCCCTCGCCAAAAGCCTGTACACCAGGTCGATCCCGTTCGGCAGGCGCGTCTACGTGCCAGGTGACCCGAAGGGTGAGCACACACCGGTCGCGGAAATGGTCGGCGGGCAAGCCATCGTCCTCGGTCACGGCCTGCGCAACCGGCTGAACCCGCTCGATGAAGGCCACCGCCCCTCCGGGCTCACCGATCACGAGTGGACCACCCAGGTCGCCTCCCGCCGCCGTGACCTCATCGGTGCTCTCGCCGCCACCGTCTTAGAACGTTCACTGACACCGTTGGAGCACACCGCGATCGATGTCGCCTTGACGGCGGTGGTAGCCGGGAATGATGTGCCAATCCTGCCGATGGTGGTTGACCTGATTCTCACCCCGGACCCGGCCGACAACGAAGACGGACGCTTAGCCGAAGACGGCCGAATGGTCGGCCACGCACTCCGCCGCCTCGTCGCAGGCGACCTCCAGGGGCTCTTCGATGGCCCCTCCACCGTGCAGTTTGATCCGTCCCTGCCGATGATCAGCCTTGATCTGTCTCGCGTGGCTGAGAACTCGACACTGATTTCGGTGTTGATGACCTGCTCCAGTGCGTGGATGGAATCAGCGCTCATGGACCCGAACGGTGGGCAGCGGTGGGTGATCTACGACGAAGCCTGGCGACTCATGTCCCACCCGGCACTGTTGAAGAGGATGGATGCGCAGTGGCGGCTCGCCCGCCATTACGGGATCGCGAACATGCTGATCTTCCACAAACTCACCGACCTCGACAACGTCGGCGACCACGGCTCCGCCATGCGCGCTCTCGCCTCATCGTTGCTGGCGAATGCGGAGACGCGGATTATTTACCGGCAAGAATCCGACCAGCTCGGCGTCACCGCCCAAACCCTCGGGCTCACCGGCACCGAACAAAAACTCCTCCCAGGGCTCGGCACCGGGCAGGGCTTATGGCGGATCAAAGACCGATCGTTCGTGATCCAGCACCAGCTCCACCCAGCAGAACTCGACGCCTTCGACACCACCACCCGCATGATCACCAACAACGACAGGCCCACCGACGGTGACGAACTGTCACCGCAACTGAACCCGAGCACGGACGGCAGTGAGACGTCATGACCAGCCGCCGCGAAATCCGCGCCAAGCAGCAACAGAATCGGCCACCAGTGTTCCTTCCGTTGGTGGTCGTGGCCGTCGAAGCAGATGGTGCGCTCACGGTCACCGTTGACGGGACACCGCTCAACCCTGAACCGTTCGCACCCGGCTGGGTGCGAAGCGACTTCGGGCGGATCATGGACCAGATCACCGAGCAACACCGCTCCGCGGTCCGGGTAGAGGTGCGCGAGTCTGACGGCACCTCGTTCACCGACATCATCACCCCCGGCACCAGGCAACGCCGCACCGAACCACCGCCACCAGACAAACCTGCATCCCAGAAACGGGCGGCAGCGCAGCTCATGGAAATCACCGCAGACGGATTCATCGCCGGTGAGGACGTGGGCGTGGCGGTCATCATCGCCCACACCGATGCCGCCCACACCGGCCAGGCCCGTGCACTCCTGGAAGCCGCGCAGCTTGCTGCGTCACCCACCGGGGAGGTCGTGCTGATCGGCCGGGTCTCCGGCAACTACGAGATCGTGAGATACCCGTGAACCGGCAAGGGTCAGCATCAATGAGTGACGGGCTCGCGAACCTCGGCATCGGACTGCTGATTGGTGCGGCAGGGCTCGCCGCGATTCTCCGTCTCGCGGGCACCATCGCCGCATTCGTCACCGGGTCACCGCAGCCACAGGCCGGGATCACCGCAGGACTCATGGTGCTCCTGAACCCCGGCGATCCGGGGATCGCGTTGGATGCTGACGGGCTCAGCACGGTCGCGTATTGGGTCACCACCACGCTCCTGATGGTCATTCTTGCGATTGGGGCGTGGTCGGTGTGGGCGAAGCTGCGTGATCACTCCCGAACTGTGCAGACCGACCCGAGACGATTGGAAGGTATTGCTACCACTAGCGAAGTCGCCCGCGTCGCCTCCGACAAAGCACTGATCAATCGCGCGGGCACTCTGCGCCCCTCCGTTGCGCGCCCGACACCGGCGGATGTTGGGTACCTTCTCGGGCAATCGCGAGGGAAACGAGTCTGGGCGTCAGTGGAAGACTCAATCCTGCTCGTCGGGCCACCCCGCTCCGGCAAAGGCCTGCACGTGGTGATCAACGCGATCCTTGACGCGCCGGGCGCCGTGGTCACCACCAGCACGCGACCGGATAACCTCACCGCCACGTTGAAAGCGCGCAAACGCATCGGTCCCGTCGCGGTATTCGATCCGCAACATCTCGCCGAAGGCCTCCCGGCTGGGTTGCGCTGGTCGCCAGTGCGCGGGTGCGAGGACCCGCTGACGGCGATGATCCGCGCCACCGGGCTCGCCTCCGGCACAGGCCTATCCGCCGGTGGTGTAGAAGGCGGCGGATTCTGGGACGGGAAAACCCGCACCGCCCTCCAAGCACTCCTGCACGCCGCGGCCCTCGATAATCGGCCACCGGCCGAGTTGTTCCGGTGGACACTCGACCCCACCGCCGCAGCCGAAGCCGTCGCGATCCTCACTGGCTCTACCCGTGCCGCCGCAGGATGGGCCGAATCATTAGAAGCGATGATCGATGCCGACCCGCGCACCCGTGACTCGATCTGGCAAGGCGTGTCCCTCGCCCTTGCCGCGCTCGCTGATCCGCGCGTACTCGACGCGGTGTCACCCGGGCCTGGAGAACACTTTGACCCCGAACGGTTCCTCACCGATTCGGGCACCCTCTACCTGCTCGCGACCGGTGCCGGAGCAGGCGCATCGAGTGCGCTGGTTGCAGCGCTCGTAGAAGACCTCGTAGAGACTGCCCGCCGCATCGCCGCACGATCAGCCGGTGCGAGGCTCGATCCACCGGTGCTGCTCGCGTTGGATGAAATCGGGAACCTCGCACCACTGCCGTCCCTGCCGACATTGATGGCCGAAGGTGGCGGCACGGGAATCACGACCATGCCGGTGCTCCAGTCCCTTGCGCAGGCACGCGATAAGTGGGGCGAGAACGCCGCGAACGCGATCTGGGATGCCGCCATCGTGAAAATCATCCTCGGCGGAGCCTCCAACAGTCGAGATCTCCAAGACTTGTCCACGCTGATCGGCGAACGCGACGAATACACCGACTCCACCACCATCGGCGATCACGGCACCCGCTCAAACCAGCGCTCCATCCGCCGCGTCCCGATCCTGCCACCCGACCGGCTCCGCACCCTGCCGTTCGGCATCGGCATTACGATGCTCCGCAGCGCGCCTCCGATAGTCACCAACCTGCGGTCCTGGGTCACGCGTCACGACGCGAAAACGCTGCGTGCTGACCGAATCGAGATCGAAACCCTCCTGCAACAACGCCCGTAATCCGATCAACTACGGGGAGCATGCGTGCACCTGCCAGATGAGGCCAGCTGCAACAGGCAGTTGCCCAAGCTGACAGGAGCAATCTGATGAGTATCGTTATACGGCAGTCCGTCTCGGGTTTCATCGCTACGGAACCACGGCTGACTTACACAGACAATGGTATTCCGAGATTCTATGCGCGGATTGGAATTGAGCATTCTCGGCAGGAGTCAGATGGCTCGTTTACGCAACTCGATCCGACTTTCCATGATCTAGCTATCTTTAAACGCACTGCTGAGGAAGCAGCTGCCCGGTTCCAGAAGGGCGACAAGTTCATTGCCTCGGGTCGCGTCCACCAATACTCCTATGAAAAAGATGGTCAAACGGTGGATGCGGAGGAGTTCATTGCGTCACGCATCGGGCACGATCTTGCCCGAACCCGATACGACGTAGATCGGTCACCTCGTCGTTCTACACACGATCGACAAGCCACAGCACGCGACAGCTCTGCATTCGAAGCATCCGCTGCTCGGCGATCAGGCAACTCCGCACCTGCGGTCGGTTTGTGAGCGGTGCACAAGATGAATGACTACATGTCCGAGGCAGATATCCTGGAAGATGGCGACTTCGATGACAACATAAATGCCGGGCCTGCTCAACCAATCAACTGGAACCTACTTGGCTCCGATGACCTGGAAGCAGAATGGCTTGAACTGAATCGATGGGTCAATTGGCTCCGTAAGACCTATGGTCTTCCGGCCAGCGTGGTTCCCCCATTCTGGCATCACCACCCTGAACTCGTATGGGAACTATCGGCACTGCATCTGCACTGGCTATGCGCCTACGATCCCGAACAGAACGGCTCCGCACCTCTGGGCTGGCATAGGGACTTTGTTGATGCCAGGCAGCGACTCCGAGATTGGGTTTCTGCTTCCGGTACCCGTCTTGATCGTGACCGTCCCACTAGACAAATTACCTGGCCAGGCGAAGAACCGGCACCTCCGGTAGAAGACGTGATCATCGAAGACCGCGATGATGAGTTCGTGGGTTTCGTCTTAGCTGAAGTGGCTAAGCGGCGTGAACAGGAGGAGAGTTTCTTCCAATCACTCGATGAACGCACAGGAGAAGTGTGATGACCGCCGATGCTGTTGAAAAGGACAGCGCCGAGCTTCTCCGCCTCCGCCAGGAGGGACAGGAACTCGGCGCTTCCTTCCTGCCACTGTCGAAGAGACAGGCTGCGGCCGTTCGAACTATTTTGATCGGCTCCATTGATACGAGTCGGACACAGCGAAATGAGGCGTGATCTTGATCCGTGACGGATCAAAGATTCCCCCCAGCTGACGCGCCTTCTCGATACGAATATCGAACAGCATTCTTATCAGCCGTCGCTTCTCCAAGAGATCCAAGCAGTTCCAGGCGCTATCCATGTTCTGATCGTGAAGCAAGTCAAGCAACGCCCGGTCTGAAATCGGAGGCACCGCCGCCTTCGCGGCGCGCTCGATCTCGGGGTTCAAGCGGCGTTCAATGTTTGACAGCATCGACAGACTGATAGCACCTTCCGCATATTGCTCCGCAGCCTCATCTAGTCTCTGTCGCAAAGTGACCAGGCGTTGCTCCGCCTGGCCGATACGGTCAGCCAAACTCTCATCGTCCGCCGCCGCAATGACTGCCATGCTCTCAGGTTCGGATAGCCAACCCATCAGAGCTCCGACAACAAATGTGTCAGTACGCTCGACATCAATACTTATTTTCCGGCAACCAGTCACCGAGCACACATAGTTGTTCCTCGGACTCCCGTCTTTACGTGGGATGACGCCATTCAGACGGACGAGGGGACATGAGCAGTAGCCACATTTTGCAATGAACGACAAGAGCCACTTCGGATGGCTGTGATTGTCTTTCTCAACGTATCGCGTACGCACCGCCCGATCAGAAAGTACCTGGTTGACCTCTTCCCACCGGTCGCGAGAAATGATAGCTGGCCAATCGGCCTCACCAATCACCTCACCTCGGTATTTTCGCAGGCCCGCTATTGTTGGGCTCTTCAGTAGCTGCCGAAGCGTGGCACTCATCCAGCCGCGGGAATGGTCACTCGTCGGTTTCATGGGAGTGGGAATACCCTGTTTATTCAAGCGGGTGACGATGGCGTTGACCGGAATGCCATTGAGAATCTCATCCACTGCGTTGGTGATGATAGCGGCCTTCTCTGGATCGATTTCCTGACGGATCAGGGCACCCGTATGTTCGTCATAGATCCGTCGGTAGCCGTAAGGAAGGCGTCCGTGTGGCCGCCCCTTTTGTGCGTTGAGCCGGACCGTACGCAACTGCCGCTCTCGGATCACTGCCGCGTCCTTCTCCGCAGTCAGGAACTCCAACCCCATCATGAACGCGTCATCACTGCGATCGAAGTCATATACTCTGCCCTTTGTCAGGTAGAGAACGCCAGCCTCCTGGCAAGCGGCGCGAAGCTGCACATAAGCGAGCAGTTCACGACCTGCACGCGAGGGCTCCCATGTGACGAAAGCGTCGTACTCCTTCGACGCAATTAGTTCCAAGGCTTCTTCGAATCCTTCACGTTCACGCGTCCGCCATTGAGAAGCGGAACGGTTCGCGTCGGTGATCACCTTGCCGACTTGCCAGCCTTGCTGATTACACCAGTCACGGCAGTCGGTTTCTTGATCATCCGTGGATCTCATCAGGTAGTGACGATCCATTGAGGCTCGGGTATAAATGAGTGCTGTGGTCTCCATAGTAGGCAGGTGCGCTTCCTGTATCTGCTATCGGAGTGCTTGGTGA
>JBQDBM010000046.1:0-9538 GCA_052090925.1 Leucobacter sp.
CGTAGCAGAGAGTACAAACAGTTCCACCGCAGAAGTCCCCAGCGATTCGAGCTACATCGCTGACCGAACTGGTTGGCCAGATCCACCCCAGATTCCCGAAGATTTCACGTGGACTGGTCGATATCAAGTGCCTGATCTTGGTATCGAGGTCCCGTTTACTTGGCACGGACAGGATGGCGATTTTCAGATGGTGGCGGGCGGCGAAGACTATCCGATCCACTTCACCAACCTCATCTATGAGGGCGAGCTGTATATCCTTACCTATGAATGGCCCGGCATTCCGCGGCAATACCACATGTCGTGTTTGACGCCACTACGCATCCTCAACACTTCATCAGGGGGGTTCCTCGTTCACTCCCTTGTTGGTCTGGACCTTCGGCGCATGGTCAGATGCGTCGTGGCAGGCCAGCAAAGTAGGTGGCGATGATTTTCCCGATGTCTACGGGGGCTTGTGCTGTGCGGTACATCAGGAGCGCGTCGACGAGGCCGACGAGATTTGAGGCCTCGGTGTCAGGGGCAGACACTTTGGCAGCGGCCAGGATCGCTCGTGCGGCGTCGATGAGCAGTGTTCTCACTGGAGCGTCTTCGGTAAGTGCGCGTCGCAGTTCCTCGTCCTGGCGAAGTTCGACGAGCAGCGTGAATCGTGCAGCTTGTGCGTCGGTTCGGGTCATCATCCGGTTGAACATCGCTGTGGTCAGTTGGGCCGCTTCGCTCCGGGTGAGCGCATCGGGGATGGTGAACTCGCCGAGGTCGGCTTCTGAGCCTTCCGAGAGCCGGTGCACGACGAGCGCGATCAAGTCGTCGCGGGTTCGCGCATAGTAGGAAGTTGATCCCTTGGGCAGACCGGCCTCGGCATCCACCTGTAAATGTGTGAGTCCACGCATGCCGCGCCTCGCGATGAGATGCACGCCTGTGTCGGCAATCAGATCACGTCTGGACATTTCGTCTCCTTCCCCAGCCTGGATATATTCTCTATGATCGTAGTAGACTCTATGGGCATAGAGGGTTGTTGAGAGGTGATGGCTGTGGACATAGCGGTAGTGGGCGGAGGCATGTCAGGAGACTCGATTCGGCGAGCCGTGGAGGCCCGTGGCGGACGGGCGAGAATGCTGTCTCGCAGCACCGGTTTCGATGTGCTCCAGGATGATCTTGTTGAGCGGGCTCAGGGGGTCGGGGCGATTATTGAAGCGGCTGGGCGCTTTACGACGAGCCGCAGGGTCGCGTCGAGGTTCTTTTCTGCCTCTACACGCACCGTCGCATCAGCGGCGAACCGGTTGGAGGTGCCGCACGTATTGCTGTCCATCGTGAACTGCGACCTCCCCGAGGTGCAGGGGTATGGATACTTTGCCGCAAAGGCCGAGCAAGAGCGGCTCGCTCGCGAGGAGAGCGAGCGGCTTACCCTCGTTCGATCAACGCAGTGGTTCGAGTTCACCGATCAGAACCTTGACCGTATGAAGTTCGGACCAATCGCCCTCGTTCCGTCAATGGAGCTGCAACCGGTGGCGTTAGACGCGGTCGCTGACGTGCTCGCCGCGTGCGCGCTGGGCCACCGAACGGGGACGATTCACAACGTTGCAGGACCTGAGCGGATGACGCTTTGGGGCATGACCACACAGCTCCCGCGGAAACGCCCGCGGCCGGTGCCGCTTTCGATCCCCACACCCTACGGACGAGCGTTCCGCAACGGCGCACTCGTTCCCGATCACGATGTTGAAGTGGTGGGCCCGACCTTTGATGAGTGGCTTCACGCCGAACGCTAAATAGTCTCGTGACCCGTCACGTCGGAACACCGGCCAGTGCACAGCTTCCGCGTTTTCGCCCGGGCGGGGCCTGGCAAGGAGATCGGCAACTTATACGGCTCGACTACCCTTGGAACTCACATCTGAGTCGTCGTGTGAATCGACTGTCCCGGCTGCATCAGATATCGACCGTGGTTGGGCGGATCAATGTTCGTGGAGGCCAAGCGGTGGCGGGCGTCGTCAGGGGTGTGCTGAAGGACTGGGTGAGGCTGCCGAGTTGTTCGATCGTGATGGTGAAGGCCTCATCAGGGTTAAGCCATTCGTCTCGGTCAAGGCCGCAGCACCCGGGGATAGTACCGAGACCGATGATGGTTCCCGCTGGGAGTGATCTCCGGGTGAGGATATGTGCGAGTAGTTCGGCAGGGTGCATCGTGTAGTCGGCGGTGGTGCCGTGCCACGTGGCGCGGTTATTGAAGGTAACGGTGACGTCCAGGTTGAGAGGGTCGGGTATCTCGTCTGGCGTGACAAGGTAGGGACCAAAGCCGTTCCCGGTGTCGAAGTCTTTGCTGGTGCTCGGCCCGGTAAAGAGCATTTCACCGAGTTGTACGTCGCGCGCGCTGGCATCGTTGTAGATGAGGTAGCCCGCGGGGATGACGCGATCTGTTGTGCGTTGCGGTTCGGTCCCGGTGACGAGAGCGAGTTCGGGTTCGATGTCGAGGTAGGCGGTGAAGTCGGGCCAGGTAATGACATCGCCGGGGCCGCTGATGGCCTGGTGGTTACCCTTGTAGAACCTGATCGTCTTTGACCGGCTCGCGGCGCGGCTCAGCAGTGCCCCAAGTGGTCGCCCGAGACCGTAGGGCAAGCTGTGGCGCAGGAGAGTCCGGCTTGAGGCTCGAAGATGTTTGGGGCTCAGCCCGCAATCCAGCAGCGCGGCAGGTCTCGGAAGCGGAGCCAGTAGGCGAACTGTATCCAGCGGGATCACCGGCTGTGTATCATCGCCGACTATTTGCTGGGCTCTCTCGACGGTGTCTGGAAGGCCTGCCAGATAATCCATCATCGACCCGAGTCCTCTGACATCATGACCCGAAGCTTGGTCAAACGAGACAACACCATTGTCTCGCAACGCTCCGAACCTTTCCGCAGACTCCTCATCTCGTGTGGAGGTACGAAAAGTAACGAGTTTCATCTTGCCCTCTTCGCGCGGATCGCTCGTGCGCCAAGCCAGGTCGCCGTGCCCAGGGCGAGCACCCATTTTGTACGTGATGCCGTTCCAGACAGAATCGCCGTGGCGCGTGTGATGTTCTGCGGGTTCGAAGTGAACCGAGCGTGGAACGCGTTTTCGATAAGGTCACAGATCGCCGAAGCAATCGGTGCTACCACCGTTGCGCCGCTGACCCAGCGTGAACGTGAGGACTGGCGCTCACCGCTGCCGGCGGCGACGAGCAAAGCGGCGTAGATCAATGGGTGCACGGTATCCGGGATGAGATGTTGCCGGTACCTAGCGCGCTGCGTCGGGCTCCACTGTTCGATAATTCTCCGAAACACAGCAGGGTCGGTCGTCGTCTGTAGCTGGAGGAGATCTCTTCTCAACGGCCAGAGAAGGCGGCCGATCACTACCTGTGACACCGCATAAGTCCCCGCCAGCGCAGGCAACATTACTTGCTGGTTTTCTTTGTGTCGCATCATTCACCCTTCACTATTGGACGTCAGATACAATAAGGCTTACGCTACACTATTGAATCAATGTCTAATAAGAAAGATAAGTCGCTGCAGCCGACTCGCCGTCGCCTGAGCGCCGAGGAACGTCGCAGCGAACTCATCACCGCGGCAACCGAGCTACTGGGTTCTCGGCCCCTCGAACAGGTCTCCGTCGAAGAAATTGCCGAGAGGTCCGGCGTCTCGCGTGCACTCCTATACCACTACTTCCCATCCAAGCGAGACCTCCTTCGAGCGGTAGTGGCACACGAATCAGCGGCTCTTCACGCCGCAATTTCCGGTACCGACCTCAAGGGCGCAGTGAAGACATACGTCGGCTACGTTGAAACCCATCCACACGGATATCGCCTCCTGCACGACGGGGCACTCCAAGGGGATGTTGAGGTGAAGCGCATGATTGAGCAAAGCCGGGCGCACTTCGAGGAACTCATTTTCTCCCTTCTCGGCATCATCAACCCCGAACCAGTGCAACGACTCGCCTTGCGCGGTTGGATCGGCTTCACTGTCACTGTGTGTGTGACTTGGATTAACGGGCAAGATGTGGGTCGACATGATGTTGAATCACTGCTGGTCCAACACATTCGCAGTCTGATGGGAACGTAGAACCAAGATGCGAAGAGCCCAGGGATGAGATGGTAGGAAATCGCTGATGCGCTTGGGGTGACTCGGCAGGCAGTGCACAAGAAGTATGCCAAGCGGGTCGACCCCACGATTCCGCTTCTCCGAAGGAACGCATGAGTAGGCGTTCCAGTGACCCGGAATCTCTCGACGCGGATGCGCGATAGAGGTTTGGCGGGGCGATGGCGGGCGGGTGGCGGCAATGTGACGGGTATTTGGCGGGCTGCTGACGTGGTGTCCTGGCGGGGTCGGCGGAAGGATTGTAGGTATGAGTAAGACACGAGTGATCGAATTGCGGCAAGAGCGTGGCTGGACACAAGAGCGCCTCGCAGATGAGGCCGGTGTCGGGCTTCGGACGGTGCAGCGGCTGGAGGCTGGGCATGACGCGAGTTCGACAGACTGGAACGTGCAACGATGCTCTGAAGCGATCGGGTGGACGGATGCGAATCACGCCACACGCATTATGAAACATATCTATGGGGTGACGCCGACTCAGTACCGTCAAAAAGCCCAGGCACGAGAGTCCTTCTGAAACCACCACCGACGCTAATCTCCGATCCCACGCCCCGGGGCTCGGTCTACGTGCGGGGCTGGTTGGGTATTCAATGCGCGTAGTTGCTTTTGTCGTTCGGCTTGTGCGCGCGCGACGGCTTCCGCTTCGGCTTGTCGCTGTTGGATGAGTTCGGCGGCTTGCTGTGGAGGGAGCGCTTCAATCTCGGCCAAGTGGTCGCGGAGTTCGGTGGCGCGTGCCTGCCAGCGATCGCGATGTCTCTTGACACTGCCACGATGTGCCTGGCCGGGCAGGTAGTGCTGGAAGATGCCGTCGGTAAGTCGGGTGCGATCCTGTAGCTGACTCCCGGCGGAAGCAGCGCGCGCGGCCTGGGCCTGTACTGCGGCTTCACTCGCGTCGATGACTTGCGGGGTGCGGTCTGCGTGCTGCTGCGCGACTTCCCACACCCACTGTTCGAGATGTTGTGGGGTTCGGGGCTCGGAACCCCACCGTTCCCGAACGTGCCTTTGTGAGTTCTGTCTCGTCGTGGCTGCTGCATCGCTGATTTTCGCTGTGGAGCGTTTCTTGAATCGCCCCGCTGTCCGATGTGCTCCAGCGGCATGCTCAGCCTCAGCTGCGCTGGCGAGGTAGGCGGCCCCGTCGTGCTGCGCTTGGGTGAACAGTAGCGGTAGCACCTCGTCCCGGACGTCGACGAGCCGGGCTTCTGCCTCAGCAACGAGTGCGTCGTGCTCTTCACGCTCGGCCTCGTGCTCATATGCCTGCTGACCGAGCATGGCGACGGCGCGTTCCCACTTCCCGGATTCCTGCTCCGCACGCTTGATCGCTGCCGTGAGACGTTCGCGCTCCGCGGTGACGACTGCCACCGGGCCGTTCGTGATGATTCCTTGAATGGCGGTTTGCGCGTCGAGGGTAGCGGCTTCAAGGCCTCGGTCTGCACGGTCACGCCCCACCGCCTGTACGAACTGTTCACGCGCGTCATCAACGTTTGCGGCGATGAGATGGAGGGTATTGTGTGCGCGTCCTCGTGTCATACCGACGTAGGTGCCCGCCCCATCGAGTCCGTCGCCCAACACCGTGTGTGAGACGTCAGTCGTGGTTCCTTGGACGCCGTAGGCGGTGCTGGCGTAAGCCAGGTGCGCATGCTCGCCCACATACTCCGCAGGCAACTTCACGGTGTGCCGCCGTTTCCGGTCGTCACCGTTCTCGATCGCGTAGGTTGTTCCGTCCTCGGCGACGTGTTGGACGGTGAACACCTGCCGGTTCGCCACCCCGATTTCGCTGTCATTCTTCCGCGTTTGGATGACATCTCCGGCACCGATGTCGAGGCCGTCGCTCCCGGTGACGGTACGGGCGTGGTTGAGTTCACCTTGTTCGAGCCGCAAGGCTTGGATGCGGGAGTTGAGTTCTTGGGCTTCCTCGTTCGTCGCCACCGTGATCGCATCACCAGGCGCACTGCTCAGTGCGATGTGCTCGTGCACGGCGTCTTCGGACTCGTAGAGGTGCACGAGCCCCATCTCCTGCAACCGGTCAAACACCGCCGCCGGATGGCTGCCGTCGCGCAGTTGCAGCGTGAGATCCGCATACACCGCATCGGTGAACCGGTGCAGGCCGGTCATATCGAACGTGACCCCGCGAATCTGCGCCGCAACATCAAGCACACCACCATGCCCAACAGCAGGCAGTTGTGCACGATCCCCGACGAGCGCAACCGTCGCCCCGGCCTCGGCAGTGATAGTGAGAAGTGCGATGGCGGTGTCTTGGTCGAGCATCCCGGCTTCATCGACCACGACCCGCTCACCAACAGTGAGCCGAGCATTCTCGGGTGGGCCATTGTAGCGGCGTCCGCTGTCAGGGTCGATATCGCCCGGGCTGAGACATGTCCAGACGCCGTCGCTGTTCCACCGCCACCCATGCGCGTAGACGAGAGCTGCGGCGCTGTCGGCGGGGATACCGAGTTCTTCGCCTGCGACGTGGGCGGCTTTCTTTGTCGGAGCCACCACACGCGTCTTGCGCCCCGCTGCGGTTGCGGCGTCGATAGCGGGGTGCAGCATCGTCGTCTTCCCACTCCCCGCCGCACCCTCCACGATCACGAGCGAATCACTCGACGCAATCGCCGCCGCAGCCTGCAACTGGCCAGCATCCAGCTGCTGTGCGGACGGGAGTGCTGCCACGTCCGGGGGTTGCACGCCGAGTTCCGCTGTTGCAGCAGTGAGGAGGTCACGCAGCCGAGTTTCTGCTTCTGCAACACGGATGCTGGTGAGGTGTGCCACATGGTCAGGGCGTGCCGCGTGCTCGGGCAGGATCGAGAAACAATCCGACACCGCCAGCCGTGTGGCGAGGTGCACGAACTCTCGCAACTCCACAGGCTCGGCGTGCACACCGTGTTCGGTGGTGATCCGAGTGACATGCTCCCGCACCTGATGTGGTGTCCATGCCGACGACCCCGCAGCACACCGATCCAGCGCACGCGAGGCGACCTCTTGAATCGAGAGATCATCGAGCCGCACAACTGGGCGGTGCGCGGCTTTCAGGAGCCGGTCGGGGTTGTATCCGTTGTCGGTGAGTTCAGCCCGCCACCCGGCCTCGGTCGCGAGCACTGACGGCTTTTTCCCGGGTCGCTCGTAAGCCCACGCTTTATGCAGCAACCGTGCCTGGACGACAGGCCCGGCGCTCTCGCCGGGGTGGGTCTGTTCCCATTCGGTTTCGAGGCGGTCGAGGTTGCGTTCCACCTGCCGTGCACGTTTCGACATCACTGCATTGAACGGTTGCAACTCGCTCACTTCACCGGTCACCGAATCGAGCGTGAGTCCATGCTGGTCGAGCACGGTAGCAAGCCCGGGGTGTGCTGCGATGACCGCGGTGCCGAGGGCACGGATTGCACCCTGCTGTTTGAACAGTGCACCAGTATCCAGAGCACGCCACTTCCCAGCCGCCTGCACCCGGGTGCCGATCTGGAAATGGATATGCCGGTGCGGATCACCAGCACGCGACGTGCGGTGGGTGACGGCGACGGTCTGCAACGACTCAACCGGCACGACCTCCTGCGCTCCGCGCGGGCCGACACGCGTAGTTGAGTTCTGCGCCAGCCACTGGCGAATCTCGTTCGCAGCATCTGCCTGTGCCGCATCGAGCGCGGCGGAGATTTCTGGATGCAGCGCGGCTGCGATGGAGAGGGATTTGGGGGCGTTGATCACCATCTCCGCAAACCGAGGCGAACCACGTTTGCCGCCACCGGCTTCACGCGGGGTACCCATCGACGTGCCGGTGACCGGGTCAATCCATTCCACCCAGGCCGCATAGGCGTCAGCGTCGAGCGTCTGCGCGTCGATGGTCTCGCCGTCGGGGCTGGTGAGTGTGAACTCGGCGAGGGCAGTTCCGGCCTCCAGGTAGTAGTCGTCTGCGGTGGCCCGGTCGGCCTCCAGATACCGGCGTGCAGCGGTGCCGGTGCCGCGGAACAGGGTCACGCCGCCCTTCATCTGGTCCTCCCTCATGAGTGGTCTCATGAGGGAGGTGCGCTCCACGGCCCCGCCGTAGTATGCGTCCCTCACTTTGTTGCCGAGGAGTGTTTGAGTCGAGGCTCGGGGCGGTCGGGCTCTCAGGGGCGGTTCGTATACTTGGGGGGTGCGGATTCTGGCGGAAATGAGTGAGCGGGCTCAGGCGTGCTGCGGTGTCGGGTTCTGTGTCGGAGCTGAGGGAATCTGGGATCTCGCTGCGGCTGACACCACCTTGACGCGGCTTGACGGAAAGAAATGGGTTTCAAACACTGACTTCGATCCGGGCTCCGAGCAGACGCAGTTCGGTAACCACTCCTACGGGCTATGGGTGGTCTCCGTATGAACCGCACAATCTCTCTGACAGACCTCCTCATGCGCGGGCCGAGGGGACGACGCATGCTCCTCGAGTACGCGATCGCATCCGAGCGCCTCCATGACCCCGAGTACCGTGAGGACTCGTTCAACGCGGGAGTCTTTCTCGCCTCGTACCACCTCGATCCAGGCAAAGGCACTTCGGTGCAGTTGTTCGGCGACGTCGGTGTGGAGGTTCAGGAGATCACACCCGCAGAGGTTGCAGCGCGCTTGGAAACTGTGGCGTTGGCCGAAGTAACGCCGGAACTGTTGCGTGATTGCCTTGCCGAGTCGGTCGATTCGGCAAGGTACTGGCAGGAAGCTGATGGGAGCGACGTGCTCGCTGAGACAGTCGAGTTGCAGGCTCCGCTTCGCCGCGTCGCGGAGCACATTGCCGCGTCGTCGCATGCCGCGTGGTGGGGCGAACCGGTGGCGGAACGTTCCCAATGGCAGGTGGAGTGGAATGACGCACCCCCGCACGAGATCACGGCCGACCCGATGTCATTACTTCGCAAGGTGCGGGATCAGATCATCGAAGAAGAACTGGTCGCCAGGCGGGAGCGACCGTCGGATGTGACAGCGAACTGGAGCGGGACATGGTGGTCGCGCCCACCGTGGGAGCTTCCCTCAACCACTAGGGCACTGTTCGACGGGAGTCCTGCCGGGTTGTGGCTCGTGGAGGACAGCCTCGGTTGGGAGCAAGCGGATACCCGGCGGCTGGGGATGCCCACAGGGCTACGCATATACGAGATTGACACCGCCCAAGCGTGGGCGGAACTTTGCTCGCGGTTCCCGATCGAGGTCACCGCGCAGAAGCGTCACGACTGGTACCACACCACCGGCCGGGACGGTACTTGGGTGATCCCGGACTGGGCGAAAGTTGCCGAACACTACGATGCCGCACATCTCCAGGTACAGGCCTATCTCTCCGCAGCGGGAACAGCGATCCCTGTCAATGAGCAGACAGCTACTGTGATCGCGGGCTGGGACCCGGATCTGACCTTCTGGTTCACACCGAATGTCCGTTATATCGATGACTCGGTTCGGCTGGTGCTTGAAGAGAACGGTGAACGCACCGATTGGGTCAGACAGGAGAACCCAACATGATG
>JBQDBM010000047.1:0-9358 GCA_052090925.1 Leucobacter sp.
TTGAGATCGGTCACCTCTCTTCTCAGGTGAGCGCGAGACACCGAGCACCTGGCGGTCGGCGGCGCGCATATGTCGTGCTCAAGCTCCCCCAGAGGCTCCCGCACATGATCTTCAGCATCGGACACCAGGCAAAGCTCCTGGGCATCAGAGTCGTTCCCGAGCAGTGGGATCGATCGCAGCGAGTCGACATCGGTCAGGGCAGGCGATTCAAGCTGTTCGTTGCAGACGGCGGCGAATCTGTGGCTCGCACGTTCCTCACTCCTGACATCGTGCAGCTGTTCGACAAGGTCGGGCGCCACTACGACATCGAGATCAATGGCCACCATCTCTATCTGATCGCAAACCGGTCGACTGCCGCCGGCTCCAAGCGACGGTGGCAGAACCAGCGCGCGCTTCTGGATGAGCTCGCGCGCACGATGGCGTCATCGACAATCTGGGACTACCTGCGCCAGCACTCTCGAAGGCTCAACGTTCGCGAAACCGAGATGCGAACTGACATCAAACGAGCCCTCACTATTTTCTTGAGCGGCCTGGCAGCCTTCATTCTCGTGATCTGCCTGATGGCGCTCACGGCGAGCGGACACATCGAGTGGTTTGACTTCTGAAGCTCAGCTCTGGTCACGACTTTCAGCGCCCGCCGACGGAGCCGCCGCCACCACCGCCGCCCGAGAATCCACCTCCGGTCGAGCCCCCAGCACCCGAAGAACTGCCAGACGATGTCACCGATGCGTCTTGCAGGCTCCCGGTGACAGACACGAGCATGGCGCTCATGTCCAAGTCGGTTCGCGATGCCCAACGCGGCACCGCATCCGCATCTTCGTACGCGACGCGCAGCACCTCGCTCCAGTTCTTGATACGTCCGGAAAGCATCGCATACGGCAGGAGCTTCTCGTACACGCGGATCACGTCAACGTCACCGTCTGACCTCCGCTCTGCGGCCGTGTACGACTGCAGGTCGCCTAGGCGCTCTGTCTCCGAACTACGGATGAAACGCTTCACTGCTGTGAGGCGTGCCGCGGCCTGAGCACCCTCTGGCGTGACGACATTGAACCGGCTGCAGCAGATGAGCAATAGCACCGCGAGAACAACCGTGGCGAGGACGGCGCTGACCATTGCGGCCTCGCCTCCCCGCATCGACAGCGAAAGCCCAACGATGCCTAGACCCAAGCTCACCAGCGCAGCCAGCAGCCCAATGCACGCAAGAGCGATCGCCGCTCGGCTTCGCCGTTGCACAATCAATCCACGAGAAATCGCTTCACGCGCTCCCGCCTTGCGAACCATTTGCATGCGCGAGGTGAGCTCCTGGTCGTTGCCTTCGAGTTTGCGAGTGGCACCGACTTCAGGGCGCGCATCGAACAGTGCGCGCTGAGTGAGCAGGTCAAACTTCTCGGCGCCTTCAGCAGCGCGCACCGGCTGCACAAGCTCCACCTGCAATGACGCCCTTTGGACATCGAAGCCCTTGCTGCTGGCCTCCTTGATCTCGGTGAAGCGGGTGACGCTGTTCACTGCGAGATGCATGATCTGGGCTGATTCGACACCGGCGGTGCCCGCTCCAAGCACGGTCGCGACCACCGGTGGCAGGTCGGTCGGCACCTCATACTCCGGCAGTGACGATTCTCCAGCCCGCTTCGCACGGCGCTGCATCATCACGATGGCTGCGACCCCGCCGATACCGCCGACAGCGACACCGCCCCACGCGAGCACATGCGGCAACACAGTAATAACTGGCTCGTAGCGGCGCTCCAACGGCTGCGTCACCGCGCCCGCTGCCACGTTGATCTGCACCACGGCATATGCTGACGAATCGGCCGGATTTCGATTCACGCCAGATCCGTCGTCGAGCTCAACCGAAGACACCGTGAACACCGTGCCCTCTGCAGTGTCTTCTGGCCCAGAGAGTTCGCAGTCACCGGTGCACTGATGGTCGCCAGTCACCGCACCAGACAATGTCTCGTCGAAGATGACTTGCGCGCTGAACGCACTCACTGGTTCTGCACCACCTGGAAGCAGAACCCATCGGAACATATCGTCAGCATCCGGTCCTTCACCGGCGTCGACAGACCGCATCGTGACCACGTTGCGCATCGTGTAGTCGACCACGAAGGTATAGGAGCCGTGCAGATACTCGTCTGGCTCGCTCGACGCGGCACCTGCTGAGATATCTATGTACGCCTCTCGTTCTTCGACCTGCCAAGGCAAATCGTTGCCGTTCTCGTCGGCCACCGACAGCACTTCGACGTCTGTGGAGGCCCGTTGCAAGATCGTGTCGAGTCGCAACTGGATGCCGCGGCTGCGGTCGGCGTCAGGAAACGTCACGACCATGGTCTCGGTGGCATGCATGACGGAGTAGCCCTCGCTATCGAGGCCGATGCGATACTCCGCATCCCACTCGTCGATGCGATAGTCGGCACCGCCCAGCTCACGCTCTTCGGGCTGCGTCACCGTGCCTGGAGTCATGCCGATGGCTACGGTGGCGCCGGCGCCGGCAGGCAGCGCGTCGATTGCGAGCGTGAAGGCGCTGCTGCCATCAGGTTGGGGTGCTGGGCCTTCTAGATCGCAGCGATCGCTGCTGCCGTATTGGCCTTGGTAACAGGCGGAGTCTCCGGTCAGTTCAGCAGTCAAGGCTTCGTCGAACGTGATGCTGGCCGTGAAGTCTCGGATTGTCTGCTCACGATCAGCGGGCAGCAGATCCCAGTAGAACTCGTCGAGGCCGGTCTGCTCGGCTGCGAGCACGACGTCGTCCATGGTGTATTCGATGACGTAGGTTTGTGTGCCGCGCACGTAGTCGTCATCTCCGGTCAGAACCAGGACTTCGCTGCCACTTCTGTCGAGCTCCCAGGAGATCTCTCCCCCAGAGCCATCCGTGACCGAGAGCACCTCCACATTGGTCGGCACGTTCTGATAGCTGGCGGGTAAGCCGCGCACAATGCCACGGTTCTGATCGGCATCCGGAAATGCGGCGGTGATCGTCTCCGTGGCGTGCAGCTTGGCACGACCGTCTTCGAGACTGACGTCGTATTCGATGTGCCATGCGTCGAACGAGAAGTCGTCGACGTCTGCTGCGGCCGGCGGTGCCGAGACGACTGACGCGGTCGTGAGGACTGCAAGCCCACACGCAATGACGAGCATGGTGAGCGAGCGTCGGAGCAACATGGCTTCTACGGTAGTTGGTTCGACGCCCCGCCGGACTTCTCGTTCACTAACTGCTGAGATGCGCGAATGCATGCACGAAATACCGTTCATTGCTCGGCATATCGTTGCATCCCGGTTTCTCGTGACCGCACGAGTCACTGCATCCGAGCCGCATTGAGTTCGGAATCAAAGTCGCGTCGAATCAAGGTCGGCCCGACGGGGTCTGATTTCACCATTTACCGGTCGCATGTTTCGGGACGATCCAAGGCCAGATCCAACTTGATCGCTGTCCAGCGCCACGGATCTATACAGAGAAGCGTCGAGAAACGCAAAAAACCGCGAGAATCATGAGACTCTCGCGGCATTTTGTCGGGTGGACAGGATTTGAACCGGCGCCCCCTTGAACCAGCGACGGGGTATCGCTGCCGATCGCTTCATATTCGTTGATGTCATACGGGAGTACGGCTCGCGGGGCAATGGACGTCCCGGCAACTCCCTCGGGATCCCGGCGAATCCCGTTGCTTGCGTGAAGTCCGGCGTGTACCCGATTTTGGGTGCCTCGGAGAGGCTGAAATCGGCCTCAAACTGAGGCTAAGGCGACCTATAGCGAGCGTAACGAGGAAAGAGAGTGCTTGCTACCGCTGGAGTTGACGTTTCGAGTAGAGCACGCCCTGTGGAAAGTACCCGCGTAGTCAATCGATTTCGATGAGTGTGCACTGGTGAGCTGGCGGCCGCTGTGGGTGCCCATGATGACACTTCTGGATAGGCTCTTTGCCAGGGAACCAGTCGCAGCGCGGCACTAAAGACGGGACAGCAATGGCAGTAGAAATGGGCCTCTGGCGCGCGGACGAAGGCAACCTCAGCCGCCTCGTCCCCACATCGATCGGACTGGAGTCTCAGCTGGAGACATATATCGAGTCTGACCCGACGATGCTGGGTGAGACCTTGCTGATCATCGGCCGTCAGGTTGCGACCTCTTTTGGGGGCTTCATCGATTTGCTTGCGCTCGACGAGACTGCGGCGGTACACGTAATCGAACTCAAGCGCGACAAGACGCCCAGGGACGTCACGGCTCAAGCGCTCGACTATGGTTCTTGGGTGGCAGGCCTGGGGCGCGCCGAGATCCAAGCGATCTTCGAGACCTATAAGCCGGGCATCGCACTCGAGGAAGCCTTCGCGGAGTGCTTCAATGAGACCCTCCCAGAGGAAGTCAACAGCACCCAAACGTTCACCATTGTCGCGGCGAGCGTCGACGCGGCCACGGAGCGCATCGTGCGGTTCCTGAACGAGGATTTCGGCGTACCGATCAACGTTGTCTTCTTCCGCCACTTTGAAGACAACGGAGCAAGGTACCTCGCCCGCACCTGGCTGGTCGAGCATGAAAGCCCACAGGCTCCCGGAACCGCCCCTACCAGACAGACGAAGACCCGCGAAGCATGGAACGGCAGCGACTGGTACGTGGCCTTCGGCGAGGAGAGTGGATCCCGTCAATGGACTGATGCGCAGAAGTACGGCTTTGTCTCCGGGGGCGGTGGCAATTGGTTCTCTCGAACGCTGAAGAATCTGCCGATCGGGGCTCGAGTTTTCGTGCACATCCCTAAGGCAGGCTACGTCGGCGTCGGAACCGTCATCGGCGAAGCCCGCCGATTCGATCAGGCGCTTGTCGAGGTCGACGGCGTCGAGACGTCGCTTCAGAGCCTTCCTCTCGTAGGTAAGTACCGTCACGACGGTGACGCCGAAGACGAGAACGCCGAGTGGGTAGTGCCCGTCGCTTGGATCAAGACGGTGCCGCGCGAGCAAGCGATGTGGAAGAACGGCATGTTCGCGAATCAAAACACCGCAGCGAAGCTTCGGCAGAAGTTCACGATCGAGCAGGTGACCGATGAGTTCGAGCTCGACGACTGACTCTTTGACCAGGTGTGCTCTTCTGCGCGCACCCAAGACGATTGCCGGTCAACCCGCTTCCGACACCTAAGACCTGACGTCCGAGGAGACTGCCGCACTCGCGGTTCGCTCGGGTCTGACAGCGAGAGAACTCATCCGCCACTAAACCCAAGCAACTCATCAGTGAGCATCGACGAAGCCTGAGACGCGTCTAGAATCGGCCAACGACCTCGCCCCAACACGCCCTTGAGATGTCGCGAATCAGATCCTCCGCAACCACCATTCCCGGGAGAGCACCGACCTGTTCGGGGATCCCGAGGATCGCCACGCTCACTAGAAAGCGCGGTTCGTCGTTGAGAAAGTATGCTCCGCTGTCGCTTCGGATTGCTCGGAATGCATGGCCGGGGCGAGCAAAACGGGCTACTTTCGTCTTGAACGGACCGTATCCAGGGAGACCGCGTTCGAGCCCACCGCCCTTGAGCACCGACGTAAGCACTTTAGTGGTGCCCGCACCCTATTCGGGATCTTCGACGTGTTCCCCGATGACGCCGGCCGCGACGCGCACCTGTCCGGCGCAGTCGCGGCCGCTCTCGGCGAGCAGACCGGCAAACTGTTCAGCGAGCCCACGATCGAGAAGTTGGACGTCCTGGCCTCTAAGCTCGCCGCCTGAGACCACGAACTCGTCGAGTGTGTCGCTGTGCGATGTTCAGACGTCACATCGGGGTCACGTTGGCGGCGGCCTGCATCGCGGCGGCAAGGTAGCCCGCGGAAGCACCGACGCCGTTGTCCGCGACGTAGCCGGGCGTGCCTGCTGCAACCACGGTCCCCCCGGCGTCGCCCGCACCGGGTCCTAGATCAATCACGTGGTCGGCCACTGCGATGACGCGCATATCGAGCTCAGCCGCGACGACCGTGTTGCCCGCATCGACCAGTGTCTGCAGATGCGCGACCAGACGATCCGTGTCGGCGCAGTGGAGCCCGGACGTCGGCTCGTCCAATACGTACAGCGTGTCTCCACGCTGCGCACGCTGCAGCTCGGTCGCGAGCTTGACGCGCTGGGCCTCACCCCCCGAGAGTTCCGTTGCCGGTTGACCCAGTCGAAGGTAATCGAGTCCAACGTCTGACAAAGCGGTCAGGGACCGAGTGATCTCCTCATCGTCCACGAAGAAGAGGTTTGCCTCCTCTACGCTCATCGACAACACGTCCGCGACCGTGCGCCCCCTCCACGTGACCTCGAGCGTTGACGCCTTGTATCGGGCGCCGTGGCAGTCGGGGCATTCGGTATACACGGAAGGCAGGAAGAGGAGCTCGACCATCACCGATCCCTCACCCTCGCAGGTCGGGCAGCGACCGCCAGCGACATTGAAGGAGAATCGGCCAGGCTTATACCCGCGCGAACGAGCTTCCGGCGTATCTGCGAATCGACGGCGGACATGGTCGAACAGCCCGGTGTAGGTGGCAACGTTCGACCGCGGCGTCCGGCCGATGGGCCGCTGGTCGATGGCTACCAGCCGCCGTACCCCTGTGACGGGACCGACAATCCGTCCATCAAGACGTTCCGGGGCATCCGCGAGGAGTGACTCGTCGCTGACCGGCTCGTCATCGGCCGGGACGGCCCGGCCAAGGCGATCGCCAAGCAGCGACGGAAGCGCCTGGCTGACCAGACTCGACTTGCCGGACCCGGACACGCCCGTAACCGCGGTGAAGACACCCAACGGGATATCGACCGCGAGGTCGTGCAGGTTGTTCCGCGTCACGTTCTCCAGGCGCAGCCAACTGCGTGCCTCACGGGGTGTGCGAAGAGGGAGACCGCGGCCGCCGAAGAGGTATCCGCGTGTCACCGACTCCATGATATCGGCGAGCCCGTCGGGCGGGCCGCTGTAAAGCACTCGGCCGCCGTGTTCACCGGCACCGGGGCCGATGTCGACCAGCCAGTCCGCGTGCCGCATCACAGCCACGGAGTGTTCGACGATGAACAGGCTGTTCCCTCGCCCCTTGAGCCCATCCAGGATCCCGAGGAGCGCAGCCACATCCTGCGGGTGCAGCCCCGCTGACGGTTCGTCGAGGACGTAGACCACCCCGAACAGATCAGAGCTGAGTTGCGTCGCGAGCCGTAACCGCTGTAGCTCACCACCAGACAGCGTCGGCGTCGTCCGACTCAATGAAAGGTAGCCCAGCCCCAAATCGACCAGTGGACGAAGCCGCTGCAGCACCCCTGAAGCGAGCTGGACCGCAGCAGCACGCTTCTCTGGCGCGGGACGCACTGTGGGTCGCACATCCGACGCCGAGGCCTGCGGCGACTCGCCACCAGCGATTCGATCTTCCCATGCGGCTCGTGGAGAGACCGGCCCAGAAGAAGCGGCCTCCCGCTCTATGCGTGCGGTGACAGCCGAGAGCGTCGTGATAAGTTCCCGAAGCGGCAGTTGGGAGAATTCGGCGATGTCGAATCCTTCGAACGTTACAGACAGCGCCTCGAGCTTCAGCCGTTTACCATGACAGACCGGGCAGGTCGCAGCGGTGAGGAACTGCGCGACGCGCCGCTTCATCGATGCGCTCTTTGTGTTCGCGAACGTGTCCAGAATGTATCGACGAGCACCGACGAACGTGCCCGAGTAGCTCGGCTCCTCACCTGCTTCGATCGCAGCTTTGGACTCAGCGAGGGTGAGCCGGGAGTGGACCGGAACGAACGGGGTCTCATCGGTGTACAGGATCCAATCCCG
The DNA here is from genome assembly GCA_052090925.1 of Leucobacter sp. Taxonomy (GTDB): domain Bacteria; phylum Actinomycetota; class Actinomycetes; order Actinomycetales; family Microbacteriaceae; genus Leucobacter. The sequence continues at coordinate 7,737 of JBQDBM010000047.1, forward strand.
GTCCTTTCGCGGCAGATCCTGCCACGGCACATCGACGTCGTAACCGAGAGCAACCAGTATGTCGCGCAGCTGATGGCCGTGCCACGCGGTCGGCCAGGAAGCGATGGCGCGTTCGCGGATGGTGAGCGATGGGTCCGGGACCATCTGCTGCTCGTTCACCGTGTACACGCGGCCGATGCCGTGGCACTCCGAGCAGGCTCCTTGGACCGTGTTCGCGGAGAAGTCATCGGAATACAACATCGGCTGCCCATCCGGGTAATCCCCGGCTCTCGAGTACAGCATTCGTATCAAGCTCGACAACGTGGTGATGCTGCCCACGGTCGATCGTGCGTTGCCGGCACCGCGCTGCTGCTGCAGCGCAACCGCAGGCGGCATCCCCGTGATCGAGTCGACATCGGGCACTCCCGCCTGATCAATCAGACGGCGCGCGTACGGTGCCACCGACTCTAAATAGCGTCGCTGCGACTCGGCGTAGAGCGTCCCAAACGCCAGCGAGGACTTTCCCGATCCAGACACCCCGGTGAACACGACCGTTGCATCGCGCGGCACAGAGAGGCTGACATCCTGCAGATTATGTTCGCGGGCGCCGAGAACCCGAACGTCGGGCTGCACAGAAACCTCCGTCGGCTCGATCGCAGAGGATTCAACCATGGATGAAGCTTAGTCGAAGACGAGACGGTGGGATGGGCTGCGGCCGGCGGAAAGGTCTCTCGCACCAACAAGGGAACGGAGTGCGGCTGTAGTGGCAAGGCACCCCCAATACCCATCGCCAAAAGCAGCAAGGAAATAGAGACGCTCAGTAGACGACCCCACCTTCACACATCGCACTCTCAGTTCCAGCGCAACAGCCGCCGAAAACGACCATATGTAGACGACGTCAGAATGCCATCGCCAATGCCGACGACATGCGGACGGGTGACGCCAGCCTCGCGCGTCGCCCCGTGGTGGCTCACTTATCGGAGTAGGGCAGGTCTTGGCGGAATAAAGCAGTCGCTTCAGACTGAACCAGAATCTGACTCCCAGCAGGCCTCTGATTCGTCACCACGCGTCTAGCAGATCATGGTTTCACCCCTTGTTCCTCGATCTGCCAGAGGCGTGGCAGCTTTGGGATCGGTTGATCGAGGGGGCGGGTGATTGGGGTCTGGGAGAAGCTGTGCACCTACTCATTGGAATGAGCACTAGCGGGACGAGACTGTCATGACCAGGTCAAGCAATTGCGGGTTCGAAGTAGCCCTGGGCCGGACGGCCAAGCATGCGGGAGCGACGGACAAGCTCACTCTCAACCGTCGTTCCAAAACCTGCACGAGGCCCTATTTTGCGGGACCTCGAACTCTGCGGATATTGTCACGGTGCCGCAAAATTTGCGTGACCGTGAAGTTTTCGAGCCATGGTTGAACGCGCAACTGTGGGCGCGGCATTTATGAAGCCAACATGCGTCAAAGCAGCCTTTGGATCAACGCCGCGTCGACCTCAGATCTCCTTCCTGAAAACACGGTCGAGCATCTCTGCGGTCCCCGGGTTCACCATCTCGTTGCGGCGGATGTAGTGCCGCACCGTGATCGCCGGATCCGTGTGTCCGAGTAGCTCGGCGGCAAGGGCGACGCCAGCCTCCTTGCTGATTG
>JBQDBM010000048.1:0-9248 GCA_052090925.1 Leucobacter sp.
GTGTACAACGATCTCAGGCATGACCTCATCGCGGCTTGACATCTATAGGACCGTCCTTCAGCAGACCCCATCAATGACGATACGTGTGACGTTCACGCCATCGAGCACCGCCGCTTCGGTCACTCCCTCTGCAGCCCCTATTGCTGCTTCGACGCGTGATCCTGCCGCTAATTCGACCACCCCCGGCCTCAGCACTTCGCCCGTAACGTGCACGAACACCAGCTCACACTCGGTCTCACCACCAACCTGCGATGATTCTGGGAGCAGCGCAGTAGCGTCGACTACCTCTTCGACAGCGTGCGGTCGAAGCACAGCTATCCCCGGGCACCTGGCCAACTAGCCTCCCGGGATACCTGTGAACGTTCAACAGCCCTTGAGCTACCCCTTCGGCGTGAAGTGCAACCATTACAGAACAATATGTTGCATCTGCTCGTCAGCTCGCACATCGCTCGGCAGATCGGTGTGCGAAATCACAATGACCACCCGGTCATTCGGAACAGCTCCGAGCATGTCACGCATCATCGCGTCAGCATTCTCCGGGTCAACGCCCGCTGTAGGCTCATCGAGAATCACGATCGGGAAATCAGCGAGAAGCACCCTCGCGAGTGCAATGCGCCCTGCCTGACCGCCTGATACGAGAGCCCCGTGTTCTCCAACGCGGGTGTCGAGTCCTTCTCGCTGTTGAGCCCACGCTCGAAGACCAACCCGGTCGAGGACTCGCAGGAGGTCTTCATCGCTTGCTTCGGGACGAGCAAATTTGAGGTTCTGCCGAAGGTCGCTATCAAAGAGATGCGGTGCTTGTTCGCAGAGCCCGACATTTTCTCGCACACGCGAAAGAGGCAACTCCTTCGCCTCGACGCCTCTTAAGCGGTAGGTCCCGTCATACTCAAGAAACCGCACGAGCACGCGAGCGAGCGTCGATTTTCCGGCCCCGCTCTCCCCTGTAATGAGGAGTGTCTGGCCGGCGGCGAGCGTGAAACTCAGGTGTTCGATCGTGTACTGCTGGGCATCCGGATACCTGGCGCTAAGGTTCTTCACCACTATGAGGGGCTGCGTACCATCACGCGGCATTTCGGCGGGGGCGCGCATGGGCGCCGTCTCGCGAGGGATCTCGGGAGGGATTTCGGCCCCGAGGAGCGTGCCAATACGTTCAGCACTCTCGGCGACAAGCTGGCGTGCTTGGAGCGCCTGAGGTACCTGAGTGAGTACTTCAAAGAGCGCCGCTGGCACGATGATCGCGGCTGCGAGCACGGGCGCTGACACCGTATCGAAACCGGCGTCAGGGCGTAGCAGGGAGATCGTCAGGAGCGTGGCTACGCCCGCGAATAGGGTCATGCAGGCCGAAACGATGCCGCTCAGCCCCGCCCCACGCTGTTGCTCTCGAACATACTCGCGCGAAACCTCGGCGACGCGTTCGTTTGCCTGCTCGGTGACGCCAAAGGCGTGCAGGACGGCGTCTGCTTCAAACCGTTCGATGAGCGCGTCGACAAGGCGGCCCCGTATGTTGGCAAGTTGTGATCGGTTGTGGCGACCGCTTCGACGCACGAGCGCACCTGTACCGAGCACCGCGAGCACTGCGAGTGTGAGATTGACGAGACCCGCGAGAGGGCTCATGAGGCTCACGATGAGGATGCCCACGATCACGGTCGATCCAGACACCATGAGGGGCTGCCAGACCCTCAGAGGCTGGTCTTGCAACTGGTCGATGTCGTCGATGAGTCTCGCGTGCACGTCACCGGTGCGCTGTTCGCGCAATCCGCCTGGCACGAGTGGGATGAGTTGCTCGAACACGTGCGCCCGCAGAGTCGAAAGCTGTTGCAATGCACTGTTGTGCGTGGCAAGACGCTCCAGGTAGCGAAACACTGCCCGGCCAATCGCGAGCGCACGCACCCCGACGACAGCAAAGGTGAGGTGCAATATGGGCGGCTGTTCACCGGCGCGAAGAATAAGCCACATGCTCAGAACGAGCAGGAGCACCATTGAGAGATCTGATGCGACGCCCAGCAGGAGACCCAACGCACGAGGTTTGCGGTGTGGCATGGCGAGCGATGCAATATCACGGTGTTGACTCATCGCGTTTGCACCGCCTCACGCATACGAATCACACGATCAGCGGCCTGCAGCACGGCCTCGCGGTGACTCACAACGAGCACCCCGACACCTTCGGCTGCCAAACGCTGCAACGTGTCGATGATCCGCGCTTCGGTCGCAGTGTCAAGAGCAGAGGTTGGCTCGTCAAGGATGAGGAGCGGGATGTCACGTTCTCTCACTCGATAGATCGCTCGAGCAAGGGCAACGCGTTGAGCCTGTCCGCCAGAGAGCCCCTCGCCCGAGGTTCCAAGTTCACGCTCAGGATCGATGTCGCCAATACAAGCAGATTCAAGGGCAGATCGCACAAGCTCCCGATCCGGTGTCGTTGCAGCGAGTGCAACATTTGCCGCGATGGTTCCGCGCAAGAGTCCGGGTCGTTGGCCGCTCCAAGCAAACGTAGCTCGAGTAATCCCGCCCTCGTACGGTTGCGTGCCCATGATCGCCCCCAGCAGGCTTGTCTTCCCCACCCCGCTCGGGCCAGCAAGCGCAACACACTCGCCGCGTTCGACAGACAGTGTGACCGGCGCAGCAATGTGCTCCCCTCGTTTCATGACCGACACTGCGCGCACGCTGAGCACCGTCCCGTCGCTCGAAGGCTGTGCAGCTGTTACTGGCTCGGGTTCAGTTTCAAGGATGTCAAAGACATCTTGGGCTGCCGACAGCCCCTCGGTCGAGGCATGAAACGCCGCGCCTACCTGACGAATAGGAATAAACACTTCGGGCACGAGGAGCAGGACGCACAGCCCGAAGGTCAACGGAAACACTCCGTCAACGAGCCGTGTACCAACGGTCACCGCGACGAGCGCGACCGAGAACGTGCCGGCAAGATCAAGCACGAACCCTGAAAGGAATGTAATGCGCAACACCTTCATTGTGTGCGTCCGGTACTCCTCAGTAATCTCGGCAACCCGCTTGACCTGTTTCTGTTCACGCCGGAACAGTTTGAGGGTTTCAAGACCGCGCATCACGTCGAGATAGGCCTTCGAGAGGGCTCCCAGGGCAACCCATTGCTGGTCCTGTGCTCCACGGGTTGCAAGCCCGATAAGGATCATAAACATCGGAATAATCGGAAAAACGATGACCACGATGAGTGCGCTGAGGGGATCCGCCCAGAACAGAGCGACCACGAGTACCGGGGTGACCGTGACCGTGAGCAGCAGTTGCGGAATGTACTGGGAAAAATACTTGTCAAGAGCATCGAGGCCGCGCGAGAGTTTCAGCGTGAGCGTTGCTTCAGACTGCTCGGTGAGCCAGCCTGGGCCAAGTGTTCCGATGTGTGCGAGCGCTCGGGTGCGCAACTGATACTTCACGGTCGCGGCACCCCGCTCTGCGATGAGGCCCATGAGCCAGGTTGCTCCGGAGCGCACCGCTAACGCCGTGATCGCGAGTGCCACCCAGGTCGGACGGTGATCTTCGAGCCCCTCAAACACCCGCCCAATGTTGAGCACCTGCCAGTCAAACTGCATGATCGGCTTCGCGTACCAGGCGATGAGATGCGCAATTGACCACACCCACGCGAGAATCGCGAGGGCACGCACAACGCCGAGGAAGGTCCCCCAACTTAATAGTGGGAGGATCCCCCTCGCGTAGCGCATGAGCCGCGCATCGAATGGTTTCATGCTGAGGCGGGTACGGCCTCGGCTGGAATATCACCCCTTGTGACGCGTTTCTTGAACACCCAGTAGGTCCAGCCCTGATAGACAAGCACCAGCGGGAGGGTAAAGACCGCGACCCAGGTCATCAGTTCAAGGGTCTTTGTCGAACTTGCGGCTCCCACAATCGACATGGTGTACTCCGAATCTATGCTCGAGATCATGAGGTTCGGCATGAGACCTACGAAGATTGTCAACAGCGCGAACGCGATCGTCACGGCATTGAACGTGAACGCCCAGCCTTCGCGACCACGAAGGTTGAGCAGCCATGCGGCAATGAGTGAACCTGCGGCCAACCCCGCCGTTGCGACGATGTAGGGCAACATCGGGTTGGAGAGTTGTTCGACGATCGTCCAGATCAAGAAGGCTGCCGCGACCACAATCGTGATAGCTCCGGCTCGCGTCGCAAGAGCCCGCGAGCGTTCCCGAATTTCTCCGTCTGACTTCAACGCAAGAAACACTGCTCCGTGGGTGAAGCAGATCATCATGACCGCGACTCCGCCGAGGAGCGAGTACGGGTTCAGCAGTGTGAATAGCGTGCCCGTGTAGATCCAGCCTCCACCATCGAGGGGTTCGATGGGCAGCCCGTGCAGGAGGTTCGCAAAGGCAACGCCCCACAGCAACGGCGGCACAAACGAACCGACGACAATAAACCGGTCAAACCATTTCGTCCAGTGTTCGCCCTTGCCCTGGTGGCGATACTCAAATGACACCCCACGAAGAATGAGTACAACGAGAATGATGAGCAGGGGCAAATACATGCCCGAAAACATCGTCGCGTACCATTCGGGGAACGCCGCGAAAAGCGATGCTCCCGCAACAATCAGCCAGGTTTCGTTGAGATCCCAAACGGGGCCGATGGTGTTAATCGCGACTCGACGATCTGTGTCATCTTTCGATACGAAGGGCAGGCTCATCCCGACACCGAAGTCAAAACCGTCGAGCACAAAGTAGCAGATCAGCATGACGCCGACGATGAGGAACCAGAGAATTTCTAGTGACATGACAGTTCCTCCCTAGTAAACCGTTGCGTACTTACTGCCGTCGATATCAGAACCATCTTCTGGCTCATCAATCTCCGGCGGTCCTTCTTTGGCAGCTTTGGTGATGAGTTTGAACTCAACGACCGCCAATCCACCGTATAAAACCGTGAAGACGACCATCGACACGAGCACCGCCCAGCCGGGCACACCGGGTGAAACCCCCTGCTCCGTTGTCATGACGCCGAACACAATCCAAGGCTGACGGCCCATCTCCGTGAATACCCAACCAACGAGTGACGCGAGCATTGGTAGCGGAGCGCTCCACACCGCCACCTTCCAAGTCCATGCCGGAAGTTCGGTTGTTCTTCTCGTGAGCCACAAACCCACGGCAGACACGAGAGCCGCAGCAGCGCCGAGGCCAATCATCCAACGGAATGCCCAGTACGTGATCCACACGACCGGCACAAAGTTTCCATCTTCAGGGCAGGTCAGCACCGAACCCTCTGAACCGCAATATTTTTCGGTGTATTCGGCTTGAAGGTCGCGGATCCCCTCAACGGTGCCGTCAAAACTGTTCGTGGCGAGCACCGACGCGAGATACGGCACGCGCAGTGACCAGATTTCATGCTCGCCATCGGGCGTACCGATACTAAAGAGCGAGAATGATGCGTCCTTACCCGTTGAGGTCTCATACATGGCTTCGGCTGCCGCCATCTTCATGGGCTGAGCCTCGGTCATGGCGAGTCCGAGCGAGTGCCCGGTCAGACCAACACAAACGAACGCAAGGATGTTCACCCAAGCCCCAAATCGCAGGGCAGTCGTCATGTCTTCTCTGTGTTGCTTACGCGCAAGATGCCAAGCAGCAACCGCAACCATGACGGCGCCAGCAAACATGAGTGACGCAAAGATCGTGTGCGTGAACTGGTTCACTGCCACCGGGTTGAAGAGCACAGCGCTGAAACTCTCGAGCTCAGCACGACCACGCTCTTCGTTCAGCACGAAACCGTCAGGGTTTTGCATGAATGCGTTTGCGGCAAGGATAAAGTAAGCGCTGAGTGCAGAGCCGATCCACACGAACCAGATGCTCAGAACGTGAATCTTTTTGGGAAGCTTGTCCCAGCCAAAGATCCACACCCCAATGAATGTGGCTTCGAAGAAGAAGGCGATGAGTCCTTCCATCGCGAGCGGTGCTCCGAAAATATCACCGTTAAACCGTGAATAGTTTGACCAGTTCATACCGAACTGGAACTCTTGCACGATGCCCGTCACCACTCCCATTGCGAAGTTGATGAGGAAAATCTTGCCAAAAAGCTTCGTGAGGCGAAGATACTTTGCTTTACTCGTGCGCACCCATGCGGTTTGCATGATCGCGACGAGCAGTGCCATTCCAATGGTGAGTGGCACAAAAATAAAGTGGTAGAGGGTGGTCAGACCGAATTGCCACCGAGCAAGAGATAGTGGATCTAAGAACTCCATAGAACACTCCAGTTCCAGGGAGGGCACACTCGCGGAGGTGAGGCGCACCCCCATTAGTGAGCTCCGTAAGGGGATGTCATTCCCCGCGGATCAACCAGCGACTACTGGCCGCCACCAGCTTACCCGAATTGACCCCAGACCCGGGGCACCCCCGGATTTTAGTTTGAAGCGCAACACCCAGTGAGTCAGGTCAATGTTAGCTCTTGGGACACCTCGGCCGGGGTCGCCCACCCGAGTACCTTCCGGGGCCGGTTATTGATCTCGGTAACGTACTCGTCGAGTTCTTGCTGGTCAAGATCGGTGAAGCTGGTGCCTTTGGGCAAATATTTCCGGATTCGACCGTTGAAGTGCTCGTTCGTGCCGCGCTGCCACGCCGAGTACGGGTCCGCGAAATAGGTCGGGACGGCGAGTGTGTCAGCAAGCTGGTTGAATTGGCCTGGGTTTGCTAGAGGGCATGATGGAACACGAAGGAGAATGGGATCATGGGTTCTGGTTTCTTTCTCTCGTGTGTTTCGGCGCATCATGAGCGCCGAGGAATGGTGTTTGGTGTGCGAGACCCGTCTCAGGTGAGGAGGGTCTCGCCAATGAAGCCGCCCTTGGCGCAGCCGGGCGGGATCGCGAACACGGCGGAGCCGACCGGGGTCGTCCACTCGTTGAGCAGATCGAGCTCGTCCAGACGTCGCTGGATCGGCGTGAACTGCCGCTCCACATCCGCCTGATACGAGGTGAAGATCAGCCCCGAATCCGACAACTCGTCACCCGCAGGCGGCCCTTGATAGTTGTAGGCGCGGCGGAAGATCCGCTCATGCGCCTCGACCGGGCGGGCACGCGCCATATGGGAGAACTCGGGGATCACGGTGAACCCGATCGGGGTCTTCGCCTCGAAATCAGGTTCATCGAACTCCGCCGCCTCACCGTGCGGGCTGCTCGTGAGCGGTGCACCGTTCGACTGGAAGCGGCCGATGGACTGGTCGCGCCCGGAACGGTCGAGCCGATCCCACTTGTCCAGATCCATCCGGATCCTGCGGATCACCGCACCCGTGCCACCGGCCAACCATCCGCTGGTGTTCCACACGACCTCGTCGAAGTCGGCGGTGCCAGGAACCGGGTTGGTGGTGCCGTCGACCTGCCCGAACAGGTTCCGCATCGTCGTGCCCGGCTTCACCGTGCCGTGCGCGCGCCGGAACCCCGGCTGCACCCACCGCACCGAAGCGAAGCTCCGAGTGTCCTTGAGCAACATCCGGGATGCGTGCGCAACGGTGACCGGGTCGTCGGAGGCGACCTGGATCAGCAGATCTCCGTCGTTGTACTCCGGCTGGAGCCGGTCGACGCCGAATGCGGGCAACGGCCTCAGCCACTCGGGGCCGGTGCCGTTCGCGCGAGCCACGAACCCCGGCCCGACCCCGAACGTCACCGTCAAGCGGGCCGGCGAGACCGCGAGCTCCGGTTCGGAGTCCGCCAACGGCGGCACACCCTGGGTGAGACGTGCCGCGTCATCGCTGAGGATCCCCATCATCCGGCGCAGCCCCTCCCGATCGACGTCGCGGTGCAGGTCGAGACCGACGAACAGGGCGTGCGCCTGCGCGTCAGTATCGATGCCCGCCTGATGGACGCCATGGAACGGGACGGTCTCGTCGCCGTTGAGCGGCGCAGACGCGGGTGCCGTCCCGCGAGGGGTGAGGGCATAGTCGATGCCGAGCGCCGCGGCAGCGCCGACGCCGGCGGCAGCCCCTCCGAGGAGGAACTGCCGCCGGGACGCCGACCGGCCGGAACGCTCGCCCCGATCGGGTGCGCTCATCAGTGCTCGCTGTGCTCGGCGTCGTCGCGGTGCATGTCGCCATGCTCCATGTCGCCTTCATAGGTTTCGTTGGCGCCCGCGTAGTCCTTAGCGACGGCCGTGAACTCCAGGGTCGACCCGTCGGAAAAGGTGAGCGTGAACGTCACCTCCTCGCCTGCTGCGATTGCCTCGGGGAGTTCCATCAGCATGAGGTGGTTGCCGCCCGGTTCCAGGTGCAGGTGGTCGTTCGCGGGGATTGTGAAGCCGCCCTCGACTTCCCGCATGACCATCTGCCCCGAATCATCGGCGACGGTCTCGTGGAGTTCCATCATTTGCGATGCCGACGATTCCACCGCCACCACCGTCACATCCGCATCGGAGGTGTTCTCAAGAGTGCCGAACGCTGCCGTCATGTCGCCCGGCTCCGCGGCCTTCACCCATGCGTCTTCCATCGTGACTGCGTCTGCGGCCTGCGTCTGTGCGGCAGGCTCTTCCTGCTGCGTGCTGGTGCCTCCGGTATCTGCGGTCGAGCATCCGGTGAGCGCGAGCAGCGCGACCCCGAATGCCGCTCCGGCGCGGAGGGCACGATTACGAATCTTCATCATCAGTCTTCTGCCTTTCAATCATGCATATTCCCGACCACCGGACACGCTCGTGCACGGGGTCGGCACCGTCACCCCTCAAAGTCGGGGCGCGGTCAGATCAATACGAACTCCCGTATGGATACGCTCGAACACCGGCACCCCCGAGCCTCAGAAGAAACCCCGTGCTGCGGATTAGACGCCACTCACAGAGGCGGCAAACACCCCTCACGCCAGATACGAGCTGGCCGCGAAGAAAGAACTATCGAGCGATCCGCAACACCGTCGGAGGCCCACGACGGCCCAGCGTCGATGCATGAATCTGAGACAGCACCGTCCAGCCCCCCGGCCTCGGCCGGTCGCACCCGTGCGGGCGCTGTCAGAACGGGAAGCTGAATGGGAGTTGTGAGGCGGTGCCGCACCAAGGCGACGAACTGCTCCGCGACCGCACGCAGACGATGGATCGCCTGCTCACCCCGATACAGGAACGCGACGGTCACGAGGGCACCGATCAGATGCGAGAGCCACATGACGGTGTCGCCGTGCACAAGCGTAATCGTGTGCTCGGACACGGCTGGCATCTGCATCATCCCGTGCCCGTGATGATGACCAGCCGGCATACTCTGCATGGCCGCCCCCGAAGTCGGGGTGCCGAGCACGAACAGTGTGTGGAACAGCATCTGGCTAG
>JBQDBM010000049.1:0-8532 GCA_052090925.1 Leucobacter sp.
GAGGGGATGACGGGAATCGAACCCGCGTAGCCAGTTTGGAAGACTGGGGCTCTACCATTGAGCTACATCCCCGCAAGTGCATGAGCACCTCGACGATCATAGCGTACCTTTGGCGCGAGTGAGAAAACCGATTGATGGGGCGGCGTATCGCGGTGCTCGCACGGCTCAAACTTCAAGGTCGCGAGGATTTGCATTGCCTTTCAGCACATTGCTAATATTGTGGAGTTGCCCAGGCAGCGATCCCCGATAGCTCAATTGGCAGAGCAGCCGGCTGTTAACCGGCAGGTTGTTGGTTCGAGTCCAACTCGGGGAGCGAGACGGCCCTCACTTTTTGGAGTGAGGGTTTTGCATTGCAACCGGAGTGTCGTTTGGTTCGGTTGCGGTGCGCGAGAGTGAGAAGTTTCGGCTAGACTTGCTGAGGCTCTCTGTGCGCTCCATCGTCTCCGCGGTGATTTTGATTCAGTTTGCCGCAGTATGTAAGTGCCTTCGGGGCATAGCTCAGCTTGGCTAGAGCGCCCGCTTTGGGAGCGGGAGGTCGCAGGTTCGAATCCTGTTGCCCCGACTCGGACCGTGTGGTTCGCAAGAAACTGACAATCAGCACCATTTACGAGGATGAGAGGCCAAATTGCCGAAGACCAACGCTGAGAATCTCACTCCAACACGCGTCAAACTGAGCGTCACGATCACTCAGGACGAGCTTGAGCCGCACCTCAAGCAGGCGTACAAGACGATCTCTGAGCAGGTTTCCATCCCCGGCTTCCGCAAGGGCAAAGTACCTGCCCCCATCATCGACCAGCGCGTCGGGCGCGAAGCGGTCGTACAGGAGGCCGTGAACTCCTCGCTGGACGACTTCTACCAGGCCGCAGTGGTCGAGGCTGAGGTTCGCCCAATGGGCCGCCCCTCTGCTGATGTTGAGAAGTGGATCGATGCCAAGGACCCGCAGAGCGAGCTCGCACTCGTGTTTGAGGTCGAGGTCCGCCCCGAATTTACTCTGCCGGACTACGACGGCATGGAGCTCGTCGTGGACAACGCTGAGATTGATGAGAGCGCAGTCGAGACGGAACTCACGAAGCTCCGTGAGCGCTTCGGCACTCTCGTCACTGTCGACAGCCCAGCGAGCAAGGGCAACTTCGTTGAGCTTGATCTCAGCGCAAAAATCGACGGCAATGAGGTCGACCAGGCCACTGGAATCTCCTACGAAGTCGGTGCGGGCAATCTGCTCGAGGGCACTGACGAGGCAGTTGAGACACTGACAGCCGGTGAAACCACGACGTTTACGTCGCAGCTGCTGGGTGGCGAGTACGAGGGGCAGGACGCCGAGGTCGAGTTGACTGTGACCGCGGTCAAGGAGCGAGAGCTTCCCGAGGCAAACGACGAGTTTGCCCAGCTTGCGAGCGAGTTCGACACCATCGACGAGCTGCGCGAAAGCCTGAAAGAGCAGGCAGCCAAGGGTGCCGTGTTTACCCAGGGCCAGCAGGCACGGGACCTATTCACTGAAACGCTCATCGAACAGGCCGAGATTCCTGTCTCCGAAGAGATTGTCGAAGACGAGGTACACCGTCACCTTGAGGGCGAAGGTCGCCTCGAAGATGACGAGCACCGCGCAGAGGTGCGCGTAGCGAGCGAGAAGCAGTTGCAGCTTCAGCTATTGCTTGATGCGGTCGTGACGCAAGAGAATGTATCGCCGACTCAGAGTGAGCTTTCGCAGTACATCTTCCAGTCAGCGCAGCAGTACGGCATGGAGCCACAGGAGTTTCTGCAGGCCCTCAGCCAGGGCAATCAGATGGGTGTCATCGTCGGGGAAGTCACCCGCAATAAGGCTCTCGCTGTCGCGCTCGCCAAGGCCAAGGTTGTTGACAAAGACGGGAACGCAGTCGATCTGACCGAGTTCACCGCAGTCGAGGACAGCGAAGAAGACATCGTGGTAGATGCGGAACCGTCGGACTCCGAGGAGACGACGGATGCCGATGACGCCACGGTAACCGAGAAGTAGTCGGCTCTGAGCTCAGTCTGGAGCAGGGAGACCTGCTCCAGACGATTGAGAACTGCTCCCTAGGATTGGGCTGAGAAATCAGCCGCAACCCTAGGGAGCAGTTTCTTCTCTCACGACCTACGAGGCGCGCACTGGGAGGAGCACACGGTGCGCTCGAGAGTTTTCGACTCATCGAGTATGTGCCGTGGGCGAACAAGCACACTCAGCACGTAAAGAGTCGGTAATCTCGAAGCAAGTACAGAAGAATGGAGCGCCGAATGGCAGAACAGACGCACCCGAACGGCAATAGCGTGTTCGAGCGACTGCTGAAAGATCGCATCATCTGGCTCGGTTCAGAGGTTCGCGATGACAATGCGAACGAGATCTGCGCAAAGATCCTCTTGCTAGCAGCCGAAGATCCCGAGGCAGATATCTACCTCTACATCAACTCGCCCGGAGGATCGATCACCGCGGGCATGGCGATCTACGACACGATGTCTTTCGTGCCGAATGACATCGTCACCGTCGGAATCGGCATGGCGGCATCAATGGGGCAGTTCTTGCTGACCGCCGGCACGATGGGGAAGCGCTACATTACCCCGAACGCCCGCGTGCTGCTACACCAGCCTCACGGTGGTTTCGGGGGCACTGCCAGTGATATTCAGACACAGGCGGAACTCATCGTTTCGATGAAGAACCGTCTCGCAGAAATCACTGCAGCACAGACCGGGAAGACCGTAGAGCAAATCAACGAAGACGGCGACCGTGACCGCTGGTTCAGCGCTGACGAAGCGCTTGAATACGGCTTCATCGACTTCATCCGTGATTCAGCGAGCGACGTCGTTGGTGGCGGCGGCACGAGCAAATAGGCGAGGAACAGGAAGTGACCGATTTTATGACGACTTCACAGATGCCCGCTGCCGGTGGCGCGAATCTCGCACTGCCGCACAGCGGCGGAGCAGACCGCCACGGGGTGCAGTCTCGCTACGTGCTCCCCACTTTCGAGGAGCGGACCGCATACGGTTTTAAGCGACAGGATCCCTACGCGAAGCTGTTCGAAGACCGCATCATTTTCCTCGGCGTACAGGTAGATGATGCCTCCGCCGATGACGTGATGGCGCAGCTCCTCGTGCTCGAGAGCCAGGACCCTGAGCGGGACATAACGATGTACATCAATTCACCGGGTGGCTCGTTCACCGCGATGACCGCGATTTACGACACCATGCAGTACATTCGCCCACATGTGCAGACCGTGTGCCTGGGTCAGGCCGCATCAGCTGCAGCGGTGCTGTTGGCTGGCGGTTCACCAGGTAAACGACTCGCGCTCCCCAACGCTCGCGTACTCATTCACCAGCCGTCAACCGGCCAGGGCGGTCATGGGCAGGCTTCAGATATCGAGATTCAGGCACGCGAGATCCTGCGTATGCGCGAGTGGCTTGAAGAGACACTCTCAAAGCATTCCAAGCGCAGTGTCGAAGAAGTCAACCGTGATATTGACCGCGATAAGATCCTCAGCGCCCAGGAAGCCTTTGAATACGGCCTCGTGGATCAAGTGCTGACGAGTCGCAAGAATCCCCAGGCGGTACTAGATTCCTAGTCGTCATGTGCCCCGAAGGAGATGACTCCCGGGGCACATCAGACGCACGGCGCGCCGTCGAAGATTGTCAGGTGTGCGCGTTAGGCTTCTAGAGCAGTTGCTGAGGCGTGGAAGGAACGACGTATGGCGAAGATCGGCGAGAGCAGTGATCTGCTCAAGTGCTCGTTCTGCGGAAAGTCGCAGAAGCAGGTCCAGCAGCTTATTGCTGGCCCACAGATTTATATCTGTGACGAGTGCGTCGGGTTGTGCAACGAGATCATCGAAGAGCGGACCGCGGAGCATTCGGCTGCCGAGTCTGCTGACTTCACTCTGCATAAGCCGCGCGAGATCTCTGATTTCCTCGACCAGTACGTCATCGGACAAGAACGTGCGAAACAGTCATTAGCTGTTGCCGTCTACAACCATTACAAACGAGTCCGGGCTACTACCACCCTCACAAGCGCCGATTCGACCGCGGAGCAGGTAGAGATCGCAAAGTCCAACATTCTGATGTTGGGTCCGACGGGTTGCGGCAAAACGTATCTCGCGCAGTCGCTGGCACGTCAGCTCAATGTTCCATTCGCAGTCGCGGACGCAACAGCTCTGACAGAAGCCGGCTACGTTGGCGAAGATGTTGAGAATATTCTATTGAAGCTTCTGCAGGCCGCAGACTTCGACGTCCAGCGTGCTGAAACCGGCATTATTTATATCGATGAGATCGATAAGATCACTCGCAAAGCAGAGAACCCGTCAATCACGCGCGACGTGTCGGGGGAGGGCGTGCAGCAGGCTCTGCTGAAGATCTTGGAGGGTACGGTTGCCTCCGTACCGCCACAGGGTGGACGAAAGCATCCGAATCAGGAGTTCCTCCAGATCGACACGACGAACGTACTCTTCATCGTCGCCGGTGCATTCTCAGGTCTTGAGGAAATTATTGCCTCACGTATGGGCAAGGGGGGCGTCGGGTTCGGAGCCCCGCTCTCAGACAAACGGAATGAAACAGAACTCTTCTCACACGTGGGCCCTGAAGACCTCCACAAGTTTGGCCTGATCCCAGAGTTCATCGGTCGACTTCCCGTCGTCGCGACAGTGGATCCACTTGACGTGTCGGCTTTGAAGCGTATTTTGGTGGAACCGAAAAACGCTCTCGTGAAGCAGTATCAGCGCATGTTTGAGCTCGATGGAGTCGGGCTCGAGTTTGAGGACGCGGCGCTTGAGGCCATTGCAGAGAAAGCCGTCGATCGAAAGACAGGCGCTCGCGGTCTTCGTGCCATTCTTGAGGAAGTCCTCGGCCCGGTGATGTTTGATGTGCCCTCGAGTGAAGACGTGAAGAAGGTTATTGTCACGCGGGAGTCGGTGCTGCTCGAAGCTCTGCCTCGAGTATTGCAGTCAAAAGCAGAACGTAGCGCCTAAGTGCTTGTGCGCCAGAGAGCGCACGGGACGTCAATAGCTGCGTGTTATCTCATAGCTTAAGAGAACGGAGCAGTTCTCCTGCGGTGCGGTGACCGCACCAACGCCCAGCGCCCCATTATTCAATGACGCTGACGTGCCGATCTCGGGATCTTCTTCGAAGTCTTCGACCGAGAACTCTCCTGCGGTGATGATGTCCTCCCACAGCGTTTCAGCAGCATCCTCATCTTCTGCATTCAGCACGAGAAACCACTCGTCCTGGTTCCGCTCGCCGTTGTCGTAGACTTCCGCGCCATCGGGGATCGGAAACTCATCCACTGGGAATGATTCAACCAGGTTTGTTTCGAGCTCCTCAGGAACATCTTCAGCTCCTTGCCAGCTCGACTCGCCCTGTCCCTCAGCACCTTCCGCGGGTCCCACAGGCTCTGGCGCACACGCAGTGAGCGCCAGAAATAGTACGCTCCCGATTGCAAGCGATGAGGCCAGTGTTCGTGTGCGCATGCGAGATCCCCTCATTAATTTAGCCAGTCGTCATCACCGTCGTCGTCAACGATACCTGTCGGGGGCGAGGATTTATTGAGGTTCGAAACGACGACGTCACCATCTGCGCTCAACGTGACGAGCACGAAACTATCGAGCTCGCAGCGCGGCCGCCCCTCGAGCCATGTCAGTGTCCATGCGCTCGCCGATGGGAACGCGGCCTCCTGCTCCGCGATGGCGTCGTGGAGCTCGCTCGGGACGCTCAGGTGCGGGGCCGCACCTGTAAACCATCGGGTACCGAGCTGCATGAACTAGACCTCCGCCTGTTCAAGCACAATATCGACAACAGTCACTTCGGAGACTTCCGCGGACTCAATCTGCAAGTCAGCGATACGTCCGACGGCCGCGAGGTCTGCGGCAGCAAGACGCAGACGCTGGGTGACCGGTTCTGGTGCGTGCACGATTGCACGCACCACCTGGGTTTTCTGGGATGCTTTTGCCGAGGTCTTTGCACCCCGAATACCGATGAGTGCTGAGCCAATGAGGTTCAGCAACTGTGGGTCTGCATCTATCCCTGCGAGGTCCATCACTTCGGAAGTGGTGGGCCATGCTGACAGATGTACAGACCCCTCTTGCCACCACGACCAGGTCTCTTCAGTTGCATAGGGCAGGAATGGTGCAAAGAGCCGCACGAATACCGAGAGGGCGGCGCGGAGGGCCGCGACAGCCGAAACCTGCCCTGCGGGATCACCCGTTGATCCGTGCGCACGCTCTTTCACTAGCTCAAGGTAGTCGTCACAGAACGTCCAGAAGTACGACTCCGTGACCTCCAATGCCCGTGCATGGTCGTACGATTCAAACGCCCGTGTCGCACCCTCAATAACCTGTGCGAGCGCGGCCAGCATTGAGCGGTCCAGCGCTTCGGTCACGGCGTTGTCACCAGCGTCTGCGACGCCAGACGCATCGAAGCCGAGTGTGAATTTCGCAGCGTTGAGCAATTTGATTGCGAGGCGCCGACCGATTTTGATCTGTGTAGGGTTCTGCGGATCAAATGATGCGTCTGTGCCGAGCTTGGCTGAGGCCGCCCAGTAGCGCACAGCGTCCGAACCATGCTGCTCAAGCATGCCGGCTGGCGTCACCACATTTCCTTTTGACTTTGACATTTTCTTGCGATCGGGGTCGAGAATCCACCCGGAAATTCCGGCGTGTTGCCAGGGGAGAGTACCGGATTCAAGTTCCGAGCGCAGCAGAGTCGAAAACAGCCAGGTGCGGATGATGTCTTGTCCCTGTGGACGCAAATTGTACGGATAGACGAGATCGAACAGCTCGTCGTCCCGCTCCCAACCGCCGGCCAGCTGTGGCGTGAGCGACGAAGTCGCCCACGTGTCCATCACGTCGACCTCACCCTGAAAGCCCCCGGGCACGCCACGCTGATCAGCCGTATAACCATCCGGTATATCGCTTGAGGGGTCAACCGGCAGCTGGTCCTCAAGTGGAACCAGCGGCTTTTCAAATTCAGGGTTCCCATCAGCATCGAGCGGGTACCAAACGGGGAGTGGGACTCCGAAGAACCGCTGTCGTGAAATCAGCCAGTCGCCTGACAGCCCTTCGACCCAGTTTTCATATCGGACTCGCATAAAGTCTGGGTGCCACTCAAGCTCGCGGCCATGCGCGAGCAGTCGTTCTTGGAGCTGCCCGTCTCGTGCACCGTTTTTGATGTACCACTGACGCGTTGAAACGATCTCGAGCGGACGATCGCCTTTCTCGAAGAACTTGACCGGGTGGGTGATCTTCCGAATCTCACCGATGAGTTCGCCTGATGCCTGGAGCAGTTCGACCATTGTCTGCTTCGCGCTAAACACGGTCTTGCCGGCGATCTGAGCGTATGCGTCGCGACCCCGGTCACTTACGATTGCCTCGGGTGCTTCTGAAATGATGCGTCCGTCAAAGCCAAGCACCGCGCGAGTGGGAAGCTGCAGCTCACGCCACCACACCACGTCGGTGACGTCGCCAAAGGTACAGATCATGGCGATACCAGTGCCCTTGTCCTGCTGAGCAAGATGGTGCGCCACGACGGGTACTTCGACATCAAATACCGGTGTGCGGACGGTTTTACCGAAGAGCGGCTGGTAGCGCTCATCATCTGGGTGCGCGACCAGCGCGACACAGGCAGCAAGAAGCTCGGGCCGCGTGGTGTCGATCAGAATGTCTGCTTCGCCCTCGGTACGGTGGAACGCGAGCTGATGGTAGGCGCTAGGTTGCTCCCGGTCTTCAAGCTCGGCCTGCGCAACTGCAGTGCGAAATGTGATGTCCCAAAGCGTTGGTGCTTGTGCCTGGTAGGCCTCACCACGGTCGAGGTTTCGAAGAAACGCAAGCTGCGACGCGCGTATCGCATCGTTGCTAATAGTCCGGTAGCTCTGCTTCCAATCAACCGACAGGCCGAGTGTGCGCCAAAGTTCCTCAAACTGCTTCTCGTCCTCAAGCGTCAGCGTCTCACAGAGTTCGGTGAAATTGCGGCGCGATATCGGCAGCTGATCGGCTGCCTTCACGCTCTTGCCATCTCCCTGATGCGGAGGAGTGAAGTCCGAGTCATATGGGAGCGCAGGATCGCAGCGCACGCCATAATAATTCTGAACGCGGCGCTCGGTCGGCAGCCCGTTGTCGTCCCAGCCCATTGGGTAAAAAACCCGCTTGCCTGACATACGGTGGAATCGCGCAACGGTGTCAGTGTGCGTGTACGAGAAGACGTGCCCGACATGGAGGGAGCCAGATGCGGTTGGCGGCGGGGTGTCAATGCTGAAGACTTGCTCGCGACCCTCCTGCACTGCAGACGCTCGGGGGAACTCGTAGGTTCCCAGTTCATCCCAGTACTTTCCCCATTTGGTCTCAAGGCCCTCGAGTTTGGGCTTGTCGGGGATCGCGCTCATGCCTGGCTCCGTCTTCGCTGGGGATGCACCGTTGGTATGCTCGTGCCGATGCAAAACGATTGCAGCGAATGGCTATCTGGCGAGCATTTCGGTGCCAAATGGTCAACCAGAGCAGTCTATCGCGATCCTGGAGAATTCTCTGCTGCGTCGAGGGTGCGCCTCAGGTG
>JBQDBM010000050.1:0-8056 GCA_052090925.1 Leucobacter sp.
GAGACCAAGGGTGGCATCATGACGAAGCTCATCGAGCGCAACACTGCGATTCCAACGAAGCGCAGTGAGACGTTTACGACCGCCGAGGACAACCAGCCCTCCGTTTCGATTCAGGTGTTCCAGGGTGAGCGTGAGTTCACTCGCGACAATAAGAACCTTGGAACGTTCGAGCTCACCGGCATCGCACCAGCACCTCGCGGCGTGCCGCAGGTCGAGGTGACGTTCGACATCGACGCCAACGGTATCGTGCAGGTGTCCGCGAAAGACAAGGGCACCGGCACTGAGCAGACGATCACCATCTCGGGCGGCTCGTCGCTGTCCAAGGAAGACATTGATCGCATGGTGAACGATGCTGAAGAGCACGCGGCAGAAGACAAGAAGCGCCGTGAAGCCGCTGAAGCTCGGAACGGTGGCGAGCAGCTTGCCTACTCGGTCGAGAAGCTCATCGAGGAGAACGCAGACAAGCTCCCCGAGGACGTGAAGACTGAAGTACAGGGTGACCTGGACGCACTGAAGCAGGCCCTTGCGGGCGATGACGACGAGGCCGTGAAGACAGCAGCTGAGAAGCTCGGCGAGAGCCAGGGCAAGCTCGGCGAGGCGATCTACCAGGCAGCTCAAGACGAGGCACCCGCAGCCGACACCGCAGAATCCGAATCGGACGACGAAGACGTAGTTGACGCCGAGGTTGTTGAAGACGACGCTGAAAGTGACGCTTCGGACAACAACGAGGAGCAGAAGTAACTATGGCAAACGAGGGGCAGCGCCAGCCGGGTGAAAACCCCGACGGCGAAGATGTTCCTGCAGAGGGGCCGGAGGTTCACGCCTCCGGCCCCGAGCCGCAGGAAGAGGCCGAACTGACGGTCGAGGACATCCTCGACGCGCAGCAGACCGAAGATGCGCAACGATCTGATGAGGAGCAGGAGCCAGAGGCAGAAGCCGCTGAAAACCCGTACTTAGACGATCTGCGCCGCATCACCGCTGAGTACGCGAACTACCGCAAGCGCACCGAAGCGAACGTTGCAATAGATAAGCAGCGCGCAACGGCAGCAGCAGTCCTGCAGCTACTTCCCGTACTTGACGACCTTGATCGCGCTGAGCAGCACGGTGATCTCGCTGAGGGATCAGCGTTCGCGACCATTGCGCAGAAGCTTCGCGGCACGGTCGAGCGGCTCGGTGTCGAGAGCTTTGGTGAGGCCGGCGAGGCCTTCGACCCGGCGGTACACGAGGCGATTGCCCAGGTACCGACTCCTGGTGTCGAGACGCCGACGGTGCTCGACGTCGTTGAACTGGGGTACCGCATCGGAGAGGTTGAGCTGCGCCCCGCGAAAGTAGCGGTGGCGGTGGGGGCAGATGGCTAGTCAAGATTGGCTCGAGAAAGACTTCTATAAGACCCTCGGGGTCTCCAAGGACGCAAGTGACGCGGAGCTGAAAAAGAGCTACCGCAAGCTGGCCCGCAAGTACCACCCCGATTCGAACCCGGGGAACGCGGCCGCAGAATCGAAGTTCAAGGAGATCAGCGAGGCCTACTCGGTGCTGTCCGACAAAACCCAGCGAGAGGAATACGACCAGATCCATGCCATGGGCGTGGGTGGGGCCAGGTTCACCTCGGGTGGCGCCGGCGGTCAGGGCTTCGAAGACGTGTTCGGTGGCATGTTCGGCGGGCGCCAGGGCCAATACAGCTACCAGCAGGGTGGCCCACAGGGCTTCGAAGACATCTTTGGAGGCATGTTCGGCGGCGGTGCTCCGCGTGGACCGCAGCGCGGCCGCGACGTGCAGGCATCCACCACACTCGACTTTGAAACGGCAGTGCGCGGTAACACCGTGACGCTGCAGTCAGACCGAGGAACGGTGAAAGTGAAGATCCCAGCTGGGGTCGCCGACGGCCAGAAGATCAAGGTTCGAGGTAAAGGGGAGCCGAGTCCCGACGGTGGCGAGTCGGGAGACATCCTCCTGACCGTCCATGTGCGTAGCCACCCGATATTTACGCGTGACGGACGCAACCTCCGACTGACCCTTCCGGTCACATTCGCAGAAGCTGCGCTTGGTGCAACCGTCGAGGTACCGACACTCGGTGGTTCGATGGTGAAGCTGAAAGTTCAGCCCGGCACACCCAGCGGTCGGGTGCTTCGTGTGAAAGGCCGCGGAGTGGAAACTGCGACAAAGGGCACCGGCGACCTGTTGGCCGAGGTGCAGGTCGTGGTCCCCTCCCACCTGTCAGACAAAGCTAAGGCGGCACTGGAAGCATTCCGAGATGTCGAACCAGACGAGAACCCGCGAACCGACCTGTACTCGCGAGTAACAGGCTAGAGCTGCGGGCGAGTTGACATACTGGGTCTCAACGAAAGGTAGGTGAGTTCCGTGGCAGCACCTCAGATGGATCGATTTACGCCAGTATTTGCGATCGCTGCTGCTGCGGAACTCGCCGACATGCATCCGCAGACGCTGCGGCAATACGACCGGATCGGACTTGTATCGCCGCAGCGGACGCGGGGCAACACACGCAGGTATTCCCTCCACGACGTTGAACAGCTCCGCGAGGTGGCTCGTCTCTCCGGCGAAAGCCTCAGCCTCGAGGGGATCCGCCGGGTACTGCAACTCGAAGACCGGGTGCATGAGCTTGAGGATCGTGTACGTGAGCTCGAGCGGGCGCTCTCGAATGAGATGCTTAGCCGACCTGAGCGGCGCGTCTTTGCTGCGGGAGCGGCCGGTGAAGTGGTGACCCTCCGACGGGGGACGAGACTGCGCCGAAGCGCAGAGGTGGTCGTGTGGCGACCACGTGGGCAAAGTGGGGCGCCCGGCAGCGGGCCGGAGCAGTGAGGGCCGCACCAGCACTCGACTCGGCAGCGCTCGACAAGCTCTTCGCGTCGCTGTCACGATTCCCCGACATTGATGCTCCCGAGCTCCAAGCGTTCGATGCCACCGACCGGCTGTTACTCGAGGAGACCGCGAAGCTACTAGCACAGCGCGCAGAGGCTCTGAGCCCGGGCGAACTCGTAGTTATCGGCGACCGGCACGGTGCGCTGACCCTGGGGGCGGCGCAGCTTCTCGGTGCCGGGACGATACGGGTGCATCAGGATCCACTTCTCAGTGAGCGCGCCCTCAGTGCGAATGCCGCGCAACTTGGTGGCTCGAACGCCTACACGTCGCACGCTCTGGATGCTGACTTGCTGGCAGGTGCGAAGCTCGTGCTTCTGCAACTGCCGCGCGGGCTTGAGGCACTCGATGAGATTGCCTGGTCGATCGCGCGGTTTGCCGATGCCGATGTCACAGTACTTGCCGGTGGCCGCGTGAAACACATGACTCGCACCATGAACGAGGTGCTTGGACGCGCATTCAGCGACGTGAGTGCCGGGCTTGCGCAGCAAAAGTCGCGGCTGCTACGCGCAACGAGCCCTCGAGACCCTGGGCCACCGCGGTTTCCGCGCTGGGGTGAGGATCCCGAGCTGAGCTTCCGTGTCGCCTCTCATGGGGCGACATTTGGTGGACCGACGCTCGACCATGGGAGCCGGCTCCTGCTCGCTGGTCTGCGTGACATGGACCTGTCGATGGAGCGCATTGTCGACCTCGGGTCGGGCAACGGTGTGCTCGGAGTCTCGGCCGCCCTCAAGTGGCCAGGTGCCCGCGTCATCGCAACCGACCAGTCGACGGCGGCCGTTCAGGCGACCCGCCAAACGGCTGAGGCTGCCGGTGTGAGTGAACGAGTTTCGGTGCAGCGTGCGGACGGCACTGAGGCGGTGCCAGAGGGGTGGGCGCAGCTGATACTACTCAATCCACCATTTCACACGGGTGCGACGGTACACCGGGAGGTCGCGCACCGGCTTATCCGCTCATGCGGGTCAGCCCTCGCACCAGGGGGCGAATTGCGGATCGTTTTCAACTCGCACCTCGGGTACCGACCTTTGCTTGAGCGGGTAGTTGGGCCCACGAGGCAGGTGGCTCGCGATCGCACCTTCACGGTGCTGTCGGCAATCAAAGGCTAACTGGGTGTCCCGTTCGAATCATGATCGGATTCCTTGCAGCACCGAATAGATGTGGGAGCCTGGGAGCATGTCGATCGGACCTGCGGACCCAGAAGCAATACGCAACCTCGCCGGGAGCCACGGGCTCGATATTGATCCCGAATCAATCTCGGTGACCGAGCTGGGACTCGACTTTCGCGTGGCTTTTGGGTCGACGCCGGATGGCGAACGTTGGGTGCTGCGAATCCCGCGGCGACCGGATGTAGCGGAGCGTGCAGCGGTGGAAGGGCGGCTGCTGCAGGCGGTCGCACCCAAGCTCAACGTGAGTGTCCCTGACTGGCGCGTGCATTCAAGTGAGTTGATCGCGTATCCACTACTTCCAGGAGAACCGGGTCTCTCCCTTGATGCTGGAGAACCGGTCTGGCACTTTGATGCTGAATCAGAGTGGTATACGCGCTCGTTCGCGGACGTTCTCGCGAGCCTACATGCTGTGGATCCGCGAGAACTCGAGACGACGGGCGTCGAGGTGCGCACCCCGGCCGAATCCCGGGAAAAGATTCGAAACGATATTGCACGCGTCACAACCGAGTTTGATGTGGCTGAAATGTCTCAGGCGCGGTGGGCAGCATGGCTTGCCGACGATAGTTACTGGCCAGAGTGGTCGACACTCACCCACGGTGAGATCTACCCAGCGCACTTGCTACTCGAACACGAACAGATCGTGGGGCTGATCGACTGGACGACCGCTGCCATTGACGACCCGGCGAAAGACTTCATGTTCCACCAGGCCACGGTGTCTCCTGCAGCATTTGATGCGACGGTGCAGTGCTATGTTGCGCGCGGCGGCCGGGTATGGCCCAAGCTCGCCGAGCACTGTGCGGAGCTATTCTCAACGGCGCCTGTGAACTATGGCGTGTACGCGCTGCTGACTGAGGACCCCGAGCACCTCGCTGCTGCCGCGGCCCAGTTGAATCCCAGTGCAAGCGATGGCGAGTCTGTGACACGCTCGTAGTGAGCTACAAGCCACCTGGAGCGGTTCAGAAGCCGCTACTCGAGCGCGGACTCCCTACCTCTTGAGCGTGTTCCACAGCACGCGAGCGATGCGTCGCAGCATCGCAATAAACACGATGGTCCATACGGCTGCTGCAACGACGAGCATGACCTGGCCGATCGACTCTACGAGCGGGAGCATGTCTATTCGACCGAGTCCGATTGATGCGACCGCGATCATTCCGAGCGGAAACACGATCGACCACAGGCTCGCACTGTACTCGAACGCTATCCGGTGCACGAAGTGCCTCCAGAAGCCGGCACCGACCAGCATGGGGATGAGCCAGATGCAGAAACTCCAGAACGCGACGACGGTGCCTGCGATGAGCGTACGCGTCGCGTCCACCATCGGAGTCGACTGCATGTCGACGATGTTGGTGCCAGCAACGACGGCGATCGCCATCGCGCCCATCGCGACCCAGTAGGGAGGTTCGAACTCTCGCGGCGTGATCCCGAAATGAACAATCCGCAAGAGCACCAGCATCGCAACGCCGACGTACAGTACCACCCCGACGGTCCAGGAGAGGACCGCGAGAATGCCTACCCATTTGGTGCCCTGCTCGAGGTAGGGCTGAATCTGTGTCATCCCGATCGCGAGTGACTGGCTTGCCACCGCCCAAATGAACCAGGTGCCATTGGTGCGGGCGAGGATCGGCTTGCCATCACGGGTCATAAAGACTTGCCACGGGAGTACATAGCCGAATACAAACCAGAGGACCGCGGCGAGACCGAACAACGGCATGGCGATCGCTACGAGCCCCTCTTGAATGAGCCCCACCGCCAGTACGTCAGTGCCCGCGACCACCGTGAAATAGGCGAAAGCCGACGCGGGACTGCGTAGGTCGTGCAGCATTGCCTCACGGTGAGCGATGGCTCGCCAGATAAACAGCACCCACAGCACCACGTACGCGAATGCGGCCACCACTAGAAGCGCGTTGGCGGCGATCTCGAGTTCCACCTGGCGCAGACCCACTGAGACGATTCCAGTTCCCATGACGAGCGCGAAGTACCCGGGAGGGAGCCCGGCAAGTGCACGGTGAAACGCGGAGAGACCGGGGGCTTCTGTGTGTGAATCGCTGGCGACGCTCTCGCTCATGAATCAAGCGTACGACGAAGCACCGACTTCGTGGCGGTAGTTAGCTCTGCGACTGGCGCGCACGGATCAGATCGCGCGCGGTCAACTGATGGTTGCGTTTCCCGTAATCGTCGGAGGTGACCCCGTCGAGAAAGACACCGGGGGCGACCTCGAGTGCGGTGGCGATCCTGATGATTGTTTCAACCGTGGGGCTTGTCGCACCGCGCTCTACTTTGCCGATGGTGGTCCAACTCACGTCGGCGAGATCCCCGAGATCCTCGAGTGAGATCCCTAGTTCGCGACGTGCATCACGGATACGATTGCCGATCCGCACAGCTGCGGCGGAGTGAGTTTTGGGCACCAATACAGCGTGCTCCCCGTGGCGTTACAACTCCAGAGTTTCAACACATAAGGCCTCAGTGCACAAGGCGTTTGCGGCTACTTCATGCAAAATGTCCGGCCGCCTGATTCTCCGGAACATTCTCGGTGCTACTGCATATGATGGTCACTGGTCGCAACTGCCGATCGCCCCCGACGCAAAGGACCCCGTCAACGTGAGCTCAACGGATCGCCCCCGCCCACTTCGCATACTCATGGGGTGCGACACGTTTTATCCCGACGTGAACGGTGCGGCACGCTTTGCGGAGCGGTTAGCGGCTGGTCTCGTGCGCAATGGGCACGAGCTGCATATCGCGGCTCCCTCGAAAACTCACCGTGCATCGGGGGCGTTCATTGAAACAATCGAGGGTGAACAGATGACCGTGCATCGCTGGGCGAGCGTGCGCTGGTATCCGCACGACTGGCTGCGTTTCGTACCCCCGTGGCGCGCACGCAGTTACGCAAGGAAGCTACTCGACCAGGTTCAACCAGACGTGATCCACATTCAGTCACACATTGTGATCGGCCGTGCGCTTGCGCTGGAGGGGACGAAGCGCGGTATCCGCATCGTCTCGACGAACCACGTCATGCCAGAGAATGTGCTCGATTTTACGCTGCTGCCGGCCCGAGCAGCCAAGCTCTTTGTGCGCTGGGGGTGGCGCGATGCAGATCGAGTACTGCAAGTGGCGAGCGCCATCACCACGCCGACTCGTCGCGCCGCCGACTTCCTTGAGCGGAACACGCACCGACGTGGCGTGCTCCCGGTCAGCTGCGGCATCCGTGCGACCGACTACACAGTCGACTTCGCGCCGCGCACCGAGAACCGACTGGTGTTTGTGGGGCGACTGACCCTCGAGAAGCAGATCGACGTGATCATGCGTGCGATGACGCGACTGGACCCCGCGTACGGCGTCACCCTCGATCTGGTCGGTGGTGGGGACCAACGGAAGAACCTGGAGAAGCTCGCACACGAACTCGGGATTGCCGACCGCGTCAACTTCACCGGTCGCATCTCGGACGAAGAGCTTCGAGCGCACCTGACGCGAGCAAAGGTATTCGTCATTGCATCCATCGCGGAGTTGCAGTCGATTGCCACTATGGAGGCGATGGCGTCGGGGTTGCCGATCATCGCTGCGAATGCCATGGCGCTGCCGCACCTCGTCGATGACGGGGAGAATGGGTACCTCTTCCAGGCGGGCAACGATCGTGAGCTCGCTGTCGCGATCGAACGCATCCTCGATTTCTCCGCCGAGGAGTACGAGCGGATGCAGCGGGCGTCGCTCGATGCCGTGAAAGTGCATGATATTGATCGCACGATTGCGACCTTCGAGTCCTTGTATCGCGGCGAGACCCCCGAGGCATAGTGCACATTCTCATCGTCACCGATCAGCACGCCGATTCACTCGGCGGCGTGCAGGTGTCGATACGGCTGCAGCGTCGATTTCTCGAGCGGCTCGGGCACACGGTGACGGTTGCGGCCCCTGAACTTCATCGACCGGGGTACCGTGCGGATGCGCAGGATCACTCGGCGTACATCAACCTCCCGTCTCTGCCCATTACGCGAGACCGTGAGTACGGGGTGGCGTGGCCCGGT
>JBQDBM010000051.1:0-7699 GCA_052090925.1 Leucobacter sp.
CAAACAGTGAAGATAGAAGCAGTGGCGGTGGTGACGGCTGACCGACCAATAAACTGACGTACTTTGCAGTGCTGTCTTGCTTAGGACGCGTCGCCGCACAGCGCCACTACTCCCGCAAGGGAGAGGCCAGACCAGGCGGGGATGTGACTTCATAGGACCCTGATCAAAGTGCCCCGTCACTGTTGTGTCCGCCCGGCCCGGTTTGGTCATCCAGCACACCGAAGTGAAGGAGACACCACCATCATGACCACGAGCACCCTTGCACGTCAACCAGAAGTGATTATCGGCGTTGACGCTCACAAACACACCCATCACGCGGCAATTCTCACCAGCACCGGACAACGAATCGCAGACCAAGAATTCCCGGCGACCACTCACGGTTATGCCGACATGCTTGTCTGGGCTCACGACCACGGCAATGTTCAGGCGTTCGGGGTGGAATCCACCGGCTCCTACGCTGCCGGACTCGCAAGGTTCCTTACTCGTCATCACATCGAGGTGCGAGAAGTGAACACCCCGCACGCACATACCAAAGCCCGAGTGGGTAAAGATGACGCTATCGACGCTGAGGCTGCCGCCCGAAAAGTGCTTGCTGGCGTCGCGAGCGCTATCCCCAAACGAACCGATAGCGTCATCGAGTCAATCCGATTCCTCACGCTCACACGTGATTCTGCGGTGAAGTCGCGTACCGCAGCGATCGTACAGTTACAAGACATCCTGGTCACTGCACCAGCACGAGTACGAGAAGATGTCCCATCTGGTGGTCTGGCCGCGGCACGCCACTGCCGAAAATTCCGTATCGACCAGGCACGCCTGAACGACCCTATTCAAGCCGTGAAGCTTGCGCTGCGTACCCTCGCAGCACGTATCGCGAGCCTCGACACAGAAATCAATGAACTTGAACGCTCTCTCACCACGCTGGTCCACTCGATCGCTCCTACACTGCTGTCTCGGGTCGGAATCGGGACCATTCATGCCGCCCAGCTCCTGGTCACCGCGGGTGAAAACGTTGAGCGGTTCCGCAGCGAAGCAGCATTTGCGAGGCTGTGTGGGGTAGCCCCCGTGCCAGTGTCTTCTGGCAAGAGCCACCGGATGCGACTCCACCGAGGAGGGGACCGGAAAGCGAATCGTGCACTGCACATGATTGCAGTGGTAAGGCTCCGATATGACGCTCGAACGGTCGACTATATGCAGCGCAGGCTCACTGAGGGGCTCTCCAAGAAAGACGTGCTGAGATGTTTGAAGCGGTTCATCGCACGTGAGGTGTTCAATGATCTCAGGAGTGACTTAATCGTGGCTTGACATCTATAGGACCGTCCCAGGGCGCTTCACACCAATGGCGGGGCCCCCAGGGCCGACAGAAGACCGTGGAGGCCGCGCTCCGACACTTTGCCGGTCGCCTCCTCCACACGCCATCGCTTCGGGCGCGGGAGCTCGGCCGCGCGGGCGAGGCAGAGAGCGTCTTCTCCGCGGTCGAAGCTCTCTTTGACCTGAACCCGGCACGCAAGAGTGACACCAACACAGACACCAACACAGCCACCAACCCCAGCACAGCCACCGATACCGACTGCACGCGCGGCTCTCCTGGGTGACAGGAACCTGCCGGCACCTGTACGAATTCTGCATGGATTTCGCACCCTGGGTTGATCATCGGATGAAGCCAAGGCTATGCTAACTCAGCATCGCTCGATGACGCCCCATCCCCCGGAAAGGACCCCCATGCGATTCCGCACCGTGCTTGGCCTCCTCGCAGCTGCCACCCTAATCCTTCCCGTGACAGCGTGCAGTTCCACATCCGCTGCAACTGGCGACGGGTCTGACAGCAATGCGGCAAGCTCCGGCGAGTTTCCCGTCACCGTCCCGCATGCGTTCGGTGAGACCGTCATTGAAGAAACCCCCGAGCGCGTCGCGACGGTCGCCTGGTCCAACCATGAAGTGCCGCTCGCTCTCGGCGTTGTTCCCGTTGGCATGAGCAAGGCCACGTGGGGCGATGACGACGGCGACGGCGTACTGCCGTGGGTCGAAGATCAACTCGAAGAGCTCGGTGCCGACACCCCCGAACTGTTCGACGAAACCGACGGAATCGACTTCGAGGCGGTGGCCGCCACGCAACCAGACGTCATTCTCGCGGCATACTCCGGCCTCACCGCAGAGGACTACGACACGCTCTCCAAGATCGCTCCCGTCGTGGCGTACCCGGAAGTCGCCTGGGGCACCTCCTACGCGGAAATGATCGAGCTCAACTCTGCCGCCCTTGGGTTGGCGGATGAGGGGGACGCGCTCATCGACGAGCTTCACACCACCGTGCAGACCTCACTCGACGCGCACCCTGATCTTGCAGACGCGAAGTTCATGTTCGCGTTTCTCGACCCCGCTGACCTCAGCCAGATCGGGTACTACACCTCTCACGACACCCGCCCAGGGTTCCTTGAGAGCCTCGGCCTCCCCGCTCCAGAGCTGATCGCCGAAACCACGGCGACGACCGAGGCGTTCTACAAAACCATCAGCTCAGAACAGGCGGAACAACTCGCCGACGTCGACGTCTTCGTCACCTACGGGGATCCCGATGGAGGCCTGATCGACGAACTTCAGGCGGACCCGCTACTTTCGAAAGTCCCGGCGATCGCCGAGGGACGCATTGCGGTCCTCGAAGAAGACTCGCCGCTCGCAGCCTCCGCGAACCCATCGCCACTCTCAATCGGGTGGGGAATCGACGAGTACTTCGGCACTCTCGCAGAAGCCACGCAAGCTTCGGAATGACACTCACCGCGGCACCCGAGACGCAGGCGAGCACCACGCTCGTCACGCACTCAGTCACACGACAGCTCACCTGGCTCGCTGGATCAGTCGTCGTACTGATCGTGCTCGGGTGCGCGTCCATCATGCTGGGGTCACGGGTGACCGACGCCGCAGATGTCATTTCGGCCTTGAATGGATCACTCGACACCATTTCTGAAGCGGCTGTTGCCGCCCGCCTCCCCCGCACCGTGCTCGCGGCCCTGGTCGGCGCAGCGCTCGCACTGTCGGGCGCCGCCATGCAAGGGGTGACCCGCAACCCACTCGCCGACCCCGGCATCCTCGGGGTGTCCAGTGGAGCGTCGCTCGCGGTCGTGCTGAGCATCGTGATGGTGGGGGTCTCCCACCCCTATGTCACGATGCTCATCGCCACGCTCGGGGCCGCCGTTGCCGCCATCTTCGTGTACGCCGTCGGCTCGATCGGACACGGCGGGGCGACCCCGCTGCGGCTCACCCTCGCGGGGGCCGCCACGAGCGCCGCGTGCGTGTCGCTCGTCAGCGCGCTGATACTCCCCCGCGTTGACCTCGTGCGGTCCTTTCAGTTTTGGCAAATTGGTGGGGTTGGCGGTGCGACCTGGGACCGGATCCTCATCGCGAGCCCGCTGCTACTGCTGGGGGCCGTCATCACCGTCGCCGCGGCGCGCGGCATGAATGTGCTCGCACTCGGCGACGAACTCGCGACCGGGTTAGGGAGCTCCGTAACACGAAGCCGAATCCTCGCCGCGTCTGGGGCGGTCATCCTCTGCGGGATCGCGACCGCCCTCGCCGGACCAATTGGGTTTGTCGGCTTGGTGGTGCCGCACGCGGCACGGCTCCTGGTCGGGCTCGACCACCGCTGGCTCCTCCCGATCTCTGCCACGCTGGGGGCCGGCTTACTCATCACCGCGGACGTACTCGGACGAATTGTGGCTCGCCCCGAGGAGGTGCCAGTGGGCATCATCACGGCCATCGTCGGCGCCCCCGTCTTTATCTGGATTGTGCGACGCCAGAAAGTGCGCGAACTATGAGCGCGCCGGCCGCCACGAATCCAGCAAACGCCGCGAGTACCGCCGCCGTCAAGACTGCCCGCGAGGCGCGCCTCAGACGCCGACGCACCATCACCGCCATCATCGGCGTGGCGGTGGGCATCATCGCGTTACCGGGAGTCTTCATCGGCACCACCGTCCTCCACCCCGTGGAGGTGTGGCACGCCATCACGGGAGACCCCGCCTCCGGCGTCTCGTTCATCCTCTTTGAACTGCGGCTACCGCGAACACTCCTCGGCCTGCTCGCCGGGTTCGCATTCGGCATTGCCGGTATTACATTCCAGACCATGCTGCGTAACACGCTCGCCTCCCCCGACATCATCGGGGTCACCTCGGGTGCGAGCACCGCCGCGGTCTTCGCCATTGTCGTCCTCGGATGGGGCGAGACTGCCGTCTCGCTCGTCGCCGTCACCGCAGCGCTGGCCACCGCAGGGGTGATCCTCGGCCTCTCTGCGGGCACCCGCTTCTCGACCACGCGTCTGATCCTCATCGGAATCGGACTCGCCGCCATGCTCGACGCCACCACCACCTACCTGCTGTCGAAAGCGGCGGCGTGGGATGTACAGGCCGCCATGCAGTGGCTCACCGGTAGCCTGAACGGCGCAACCTGGCAGACCCTCGCACCGCTGGCGCTCGCGGTGGGCGTGCTGGCCCCCATTCTGCTCGTGAGCAGTCGCGCGCTCGGTACCCTCAACCTCGGTGAAAATATTGCGCGTGGCCTGGGCCTCCCCGTGCAGGGCACGCGAGCGGTGCTGTTCATCGCGGCCGTAGCGATCCTCGCCTGTGCCACCGCCGCCAGCGGTCCCATCGCGTTCGTCGCGTTTATGTCGGGGCCGATCGCCTCACGGCTCGTGAAGTCGAGCGAACCGCCGCTGTTCGCGGCCGGGCTCATCGGTGCGGCACTCGTGCTCGCTGGAGATTTCTTTGGCCAGCACGCCCTGGGCACCCAGTTCCCCGTCGGCATCATCACCGGCGTGCTGGGAGCCCCGTACCTGATCTACCTGCTCATCAAA
Source organism: Leucobacter sp. (assembly GCA_052090925.1). Taxonomy (GTDB): domain Bacteria; phylum Actinomycetota; class Actinomycetes; order Actinomycetales; family Microbacteriaceae; genus Leucobacter. Next base: position 4,835 of record JBQDBM010000051.1, read on the forward strand.
ACTGGACGCAACGGAGGTGCACTGTGAGCGTGCGCACGGCATCTGACAGCACAGGTCTCAAGCATCACGACCTGAACGCAGCGAAGCTATCCGTTTCCTACGGCGATCAGCCGGTGCTCCACTCCGTTGACCTGCGGGTGCGCCCCGGGAAGATCACCGCGATAGTCGGGGCAAACGGGTGCGGCAAATCAACGCTGCTCCACGCGCTCTCGCGCCTCATCAAGGCCGAGCACGGTGTCGTCACGCTCGATGGGCAACCGATCAAGCAGCTGCCGTCGAAACAGCTCGCGAGAGAACTCGGTCTGCTCCCCCAGGGCCCGACCGCTCCCGAGGGCATCACGGTGGCAGACCTCGTCGGGCGCGGACGCTACCCGCACCAGGGCGTCTTTGCCACCTGGTCGCACCACGACTATGAGGCGGTCGCGAACGCGCTCAATGCCGCGGGCATTACCGACCTTGCGGACCGGTCAGTCGACGAGCTCTCCGGTGGTCAGCGGCAACGCGTCTGGATCGCCATGGCGCTCGCCCAAGAGACCGAGATTCTGTTGCTCGACGAGCCCACCACCTTTCTGGACATCTCACACCAGGTCGAGGTGCTCGACCTTCTCACGGACCTCAACCGCACGCGGGGCACGACGATCGTCATGGTGCTCCACGACCTGAACCTTGCGGCGCGCTACGCCGACGAGTTGGTCGCCATGCGGGCCGGTGAAATTGTTCAATCAGGATCACCACAGCACGTCGTCACCGAGTCGATGGTGCGCGAAGTATTTGGGCTCACCGCCCGAGTCATCGACGATCCGACGTCTTCAACACCACTTGTCATTCCGATCGGGAGGCACCATGACAGCAATTCAGCCGACTGACGCGCTTCCGCCGTTCGCTGTGCTGCACGCTTCGGTATCGCGGACGGAGCAGGTCTCACCGACGTTCGTACGCATTACATTCACGGGCCCGGATCTCGACGAGTTGGGCACCCCGGGCCATACGTTTGATCAGCGGATCAAGATTGTTTTTCCGCCTGCGGGCGGCGTGCTCCCCAGCCTGTCAGATGCAGGTGCGGACTGGTACGCCGCGTGGCGCGCGCTTCCAGACGAAGTCCGCGGCGCCATGCGCACCTACTCGCTTCGCGATCTGCAGCGTGGCACGCACGGCACTACTGCCGTGATCGACTTCGTTCTCCATCTGGAGCCCGGTGAGACCGGGCCTGCCGCAGAGTGGGCGAGTACGGCTCGGGTCGACGATGAGGTTCTGATCGTCGGCCCCAGGCGGGACCGTCTGGACGGTGGCGGCATTGAGTTCGCCCCGGCAGCGGGCAACGCCGTGGTGCTCGTTGGGGATGAAACCGCGGCTCCTGCGATTGCCCGAATTTTGGAGGATGCCGACCCGTCCCTGCAAGGAACCGCCCTGATCGAGGTCCCTGATCCCGGTGATCATCTTCCGATTGCCGCGCCTGAGGGAGTGCGGGTACGGTGGCTCACGCGCGGCGATCAGCCACACGGCTCGGCATTGATCCCAGCGCTCACCTCGCACCTCGGTGCGATGACGACTCTCGAAGTTCACGATGCGCAGACCGATCAGCCGATCTGGGAGACGCCGAACTACTCAAACCTTGCCGACGAGTCACCCCAGGAGCATCAACTCTCGAACCAGTTCTTCTGGATTGCCGGAGAAAGTGGTGTGGTCACGACGCTTCGCCGGTATCTCGTCAAAACGTTGCATGTGCACCGTGCCCAGATTGCGTTTATGGGCTATTGGCGGCGCGGTACCGCGATGGGAAGTTGAGGTGGCTGTCCGCGTCAGTCAGATGCCTGCGGTGACGGAGTTGTTGCTCCGAGGATCTTGAGGCCGGCGAGCACGGCATCGTTCCGATTGGACACCCCGAGCTTGCGATAGAGCTGACTGACGTGCGACTTCACGGTGTTTTTGCTCACGAAGAGGCTCTCCGCAACCTGAACGAGCGTGCGCCCCGATATAAGCTCTTCGAGAATCTCTCGTTCACGCCGGGTCAATGCCACCGTGCTGGCCTGAGACGCGTAGAACGAGCCTTGCGCAAACGTGTCCGCGTAATTATCTGCGCGGAGTGCGCGCAGATCTGCGTCGTTCTCCCAGTGCGCAGTCGCATAATCGACCAATTCGGGTGGAAGTGCACGCAAGAGCGTCAGCGGCAGCTCCGAACGTCCCTGAAGCGCAAGTTTCATCGTCTGATGGGCAGCATCGTGCTCGCCACGCGCAATGTAACTCGCAGCCAGAATGCCTGCAAACTCAATTCGTGGTCGCGAGAATCCCTGCGCAATCTCCGTGACGCTGCGCCCGGCATCCGCGATGACGCGGTTGTACTCCCCAGCCATGTAACTAATGCGAGCCTGGAGGAGCTTCGTCGACAGCAGCGTTGCCGGCGCCTGCGCGGCGGCAATTCGCGCCTCACCCAGCAAGCCACGGGCGAGGAAAATCTGCGCACGCGACACAGGGATCGCCGCTGCCCCCACACCGTCACCCACGGTGCCGCTCAGGTGGACGCTCTCCGCTTCAAACACGATCTGGTGGGCACGGTCGAGGTCACCACCAACAATCGCGTGACGCACCTGGGCGAACATCGCAAATGGCCACATCTCCCCAAACACGGCCAAACTTTCGGGAGAGGCGGGAAGCTCGACACCCTGATCCCGCGCGAGTATCATCCGTGCGATCTGTGCAGTCTGTTCGATCCACACTTCCGTCCAGCTGTCGCTGCGTGGGATCGCAGACCCGTGTGCGAGGTACGCCTCGGCGTCACGGGTCTCTCCATACGTGGCATGCAGAACAGCCAATTTAACCTCGATCTTTCATGGTGGTGAGGGTAGGCCCTTTCGGAGCTCGCCTGCA
>JBQDBM010000052.1:0-7498 GCA_052090925.1 Leucobacter sp.
TTCTTCGACATGATGCTCGAAGCGATAAGTGGAATCGAGTCCACCGTGCCCGTCACGTCGCGTAGCGCGTACAGCTTCTTATCGGCAGGCGCGAGACCCGACCCTGCAGCACAAATCACTGCGCCCACATCACCCCGCAACTGCTCAAACATCTCAGTGTTCGAGAGCTCAGCACGCCACCCCGGGATTGATTCCAGCTTGTCGAGCGTCCCGCCCGTATGCCCGAGCCCACGCCCCGATAGTTGTGGCACCGCGACACCGAACGATGCGACGAGCGGTGCGAGGGGCAGGGTGATCTTGTCTCCCACGCCACCCGTGGAGTGCTTATCGACGGTCTTCTTACCAAGTGAAGCAAAGTTGCTACGTTCGCCCGAGTCGATCATCGCTTCGGTGAGCACGTTGATTTCTACGCGAGACATACCGCGCTGGTACACGGCCATCGCGAACGACGCCATCTGAGCTTCCGACACAAAATTGCGAGTGTATGCGTCAATCATCCAGCGCAACGCCGCCTCCGGCACCTCACCACCGTCGCGCTTCGCACGAATCACGTCGACTGCGTCAAACGGTTCATTACGCATTGGGGTCTCCTATGCTTCAACTTGAGTGTTGCCGGCCCCCGCAGCAGCCTCGATATCTCGCGGGCCAAAAGCGTCAGGCAGCACCTCGTCGATCGACGTTAGTCCTGACACAGTCTCTAGGAGCATGCCAGGCGCTGCGTGTTCGAAGAGCAGCTGCCGGCACCTGCCACACGGCATCACGACACCGTCTGGGCCAACGCACACGAACGCCGCTAGTTGCCCACCACCGGAACGGTGCAGCTCGGACACGAGGCCGCATTCGGCACACAACGTGAGCCCGTACGAAGCGTTCTCAACGTTGCAGCCAGTCACCAGGCGCCCATCATCCGTCAATGCGGCTGCACCAACACTGAACCCGGAGTAGGGAGCATACGCGTGATCTCGCGCGCGCTCTGCCGCTCGACGAAGCGCGTTCCAATCAATTTCGGCCATCATCGCTCCTCCGGTCCCGGGCAGTCGCAGTAACTACCGCAGTGAATTACTGTGTGGATCCTCATCAGCCTAGGCCGGAACCAGGTTACGCGGCCTCAGACACTGGTTCAGCGCCACGACCATCAAGCGCATCGATGTAGCGCAGCACAATTCCTTCGCGCAGCGCCCACGGCGACACCTGCAACGTCGACACGTTGAAGACTTTCATCGCAGTCCGCAGCACGACCGCACCAGCCATAATCTGGTACCCGCGCTCGGGCGTGATGCCAGGCAGATACTGACGAACGTTCGATGGCATATCGCGCATCACGGGTTCCCACTCTTTCAGCCCCGCATACTGCAGTGCAGGGAGATCCCCCGTGTCCGAGTCAGGCGGGCCACCGATGAGCCGCGCGAGCGACCGAATCGTCTTCGACGTGCCGACCACGCGCTTTGGCTTTGGACGCGCCGAGAAAAGGTCGTCGCGCACTTTCGTGAATTCGGCGCGCGCGTGCGCGCGGAGCCGCGAAATATCCTCTGGTCTAGGCGGATCTTCGGGTAGATAGTTGATCGTCGAGCGCCCAGCACCAAGAGGTAGAGACACCTCAACATCGGGGTACTCATGAGCGCCCTGGGCGATTTCAAACGACCCTCCCCCAATATCAAAGAGTAAGATTTCGCCCGCCGACCACCCGAGCCAGCGCCTGACCGCGAGCATCGTGATCCGTGCTTCGTCCTCACCCGAGAGGACTTGCAACTCCACTCCAGTCTCACGCGTAATGCGCGCAAGCACTTCTTCACCGTTCGTAGCTTCACGGATCGCAGAGGTTGCGGTCGACATGTGGTCATCAACGCCGATCTCGCGTGCCGTAGTCACCGACTCTTTGACTGCCGCAACGAGGAGCGCAATGCCCTCCTCCGAAATCGCACCAGCATCATCGATGTACCGCATGAGCCGAAGCGTCGCACGCTGCGAGTGATACGGGACCGGGCTCGCACCCGGACGTGCATCGACGATGAGCAAATGGACAGTGTTTGATCCGACGTCGATCACTCCGAGGCGCATGGGGGAAAGTATAGAACGAGTGCGCGACTATCGGCTCATCAGGTACATCACGACAACGTCCCGACCCGCTCGACACGAATCGCGGGTTCGCCCTGATCTTCGGATGCCGCGAGGTCAATAATGCCCTCAATTCGCCAGTCTCGGTCGCCCTCCGGGTCGAGAAGTACCTGATTGAACCGCCAGTTGCCCACACCTGCAGTCGCCGAGTCACGATCTATCTCGAGGAGTGCCGCGGACCGCGCATCGGCATCAACGCGGATCTCGTCGAACTCCTCGAAGTACGTATCAAGCGCCGCGCGCCACTGCTCACCGCTGAACCCGTGAGGTCCGTCGAGTTCTGCGAGCTCACCATAGCGTTCGAACGCGGCGGCCTGCACGCGGCGGAAGAGGGCGTTGCGAACCATCACCAGGAATGCGCGCTCATTACTCAACACTGATCGTGTGGGCGGTGTCACCTCGACGACCGCGTCGTTCGCTACTGCGGCTTTCGCCGCGGCGCGCTCGGCCGCGAGTTCAGGGTCAGAGATGGCCTCCCACTCATCCAACAGACTCGAGTCGATCTGCCGCACGAGTTCCCCAAGCCAGTTGATGAGGTCCTCGAGCTCTGCTGTCTTCGCCTGTTCGGGCACGGTGCGCTCGATGGCGCGGAACGCGTCACTGAGATAGCGCAGCACACTCCCCTCGGCACGGCCCAGCTGATAGAAAGACACAAGGTCACGAAAGCTGAATGCGCGCTCCACCATGTCGCGCACCACTGATTTCGGCAACAATTCGAAGTCGCGGGCCCACGGGACTTCGGCCGTGTAGGCCTCAAACGCTTCCCCCAACAGTTCTTTCAGCGGCTGCGGATACGTGACTTCCTCGAGCAACTCCATACGTTCCTCGTACTCGATGCCCTCCGCTTTCATCGCAGCCACGGCCTCCCCGCGTGCACGATGCTCCTGGGCACGTACGATCGCACGCGGATTCTCGAGCGTAGATTCAATGATCGAGATCACATCGAGCGGGTAGTCGGAGGATTCCGGGTCGAGTAACTCAATCGCGGCAAGGGCGAATGGCGAGAGTGGCTGATTCAGCGCAAAGTTCGCCTGCAAATCGAGTGTGAGCCTGAGGAGTCGGTGCCCTCGCGCGTCCTCGTGCACCTCGACGATGCCGCCCTGGCGTAGCGTCCGAAAGATCTCGATAGCTGTGCGAGCATGTGCGAACTGCCGGTCTCTCGGTTCGTGCGTGTCAAAGATGAGCGTCCGCATCACACTGAGCGCGTCGCCCTCATTCGCTTCTCCCCGAGCAATGACCCCGAGCACCATCGAGTGGGTAATGCGCATCCTGCTTACGAGCGCCTCGGGTTCCGACGTAACAAGCTTGTCGAGAGTACCTTCGTTCCACGAGACGAAGCCCTGAGGCGCGGCCTTCTTTTTGACCGGCTTTGCTTTCTTGCCGCTCTTCGCTTCGCGCGCCGCCGCCTTGGCTGATGCCTTCAGGTTCTCGATCTCGTGCTCAGGCGCGAGCCCAATCACGTCACCCTCGGTGTCATACCCGGCGCGACCCGCACGACCTGCGATCTGGTGAAACTCGCGCGCACTAAGTCTGCGCATCTTCACACCATCAAACTTGGTGAGCGCGGTTACGACGACGGTGCGGATCGGCACGTTGATGCCGACTCCTAGGGTGTCGGTGCCACAGATAACACGCAAAAGTCCGCGTTGCGCGAGCTGCTCCACGAGACGGCGGTACCGCGGCAACATGCCTGCGTGGTGGACACCGATACCGGCTCGGACGAGCCTGGAAAGCGTCGCGCCAAACCCGGTCGAGAAACGAAAGTCCCCGATGGCCTCAGTGATTCTGTCACGCCCCTCCCTGTCGACCAGGCGGATACTCGCGAGGGCTTGCGCCTGCTCGACGGCGTGCGCTTGATTGAAGTGTACGAGATAGGCGGGAGTGAGCTGCTCTTGCAGCAGCCGCTCAACGGTCTCGTGCACGGGCGCGACTACGTACTCAAAGTGCAGAGGTACCGGGCGCTGCACGCTCGTCACCAGTGCGGTGTCCCGGCCATTGCGGCGCGTGAGGTCTGCCGCGAGCTCGGTGACATCTCCGAGCGTCGCGGACATGAGCACGAACTGCGTGCGGCGCATGAGGAGGAGCGGCACTTGCCATGCCCAGCCTCGATCAAGCTCGGCGTAGAAGTGAAATTCATCCATCACCACCTGGGTGATGCCGCCGTGCTCTGGATCATCAACGGTACTGTCGCGAATCGCAAGGTTCGCAAGGATCTCGGCCGTGCAGCACAGGATTGGAGCATCCGGATTAATCGACGTGTCGCCCGTCACCATGCCCACCCGGTCCGCCCCGAACACGGAGACGAGATCAAAGAACTTCTCACTCACGAGGGCCTTAATCGGGGCGGTATACACGGTACGCCGCCCCTCAGCGAGCGCCGCGAAGTGTGCTCCGAGGGCGACCAACGACTTCCCAGTACCCGTCGGTGTGGAGAGGATCACATTGCTGCCGAGCGCGATACCGAGGAGCGCTTCCTCCTGCGCCGGGTAGAGGCTTAAGCCTCGTTCATTCTTCACCCACGCTTCGAACGCCTCGAAGATCTCGTCGGCCTCCCCAAAGTGCGCGGAGTCCAGGGCTTCTCCAAGGTGCATGAGTGTGCCTCTACCTTACTTAGTCGTTGCTGCTTGAGTCGGTGCCGGCTTCAATTTCGGCGAACTTCGCTGCCATGGTCGGATTGCCGCGCGTGAGCTTCTTAATTGAAACCCCCTGAGCCTTGTCATTCGCGAGACGCAGGTTGTTTTCGGACTTCAGCAGTTGCTCTTTCACCTTGTTCATCTCGGTGATTGAGGTGTCGATCCGTTTAATGGCCTCTTGGAATTGATTGGAAGCCAGCTCATAGTTTCTCCCGAACGCATTCTTGAACTTGTCGAGGTCATCTTCAAAGTGAGTGATATCGATGTTCTGCGTTCTGATGAGTTCCAGCTCAGTCTTATACTGCAGCGACTTCATGGCGGCGTTTCGCAGCAGTGTGATCAGCTGAATGAAGAACTGCGGACGAATCACGTACATCTTCGGGTAGCGGTGCGAAACGTCAACAATGCCTGTGTTGTACAACTCGCTGTCGGGCTCCAGCAACGAGACGAGTACCGCATACTCGCACCCCTTCTCGGTGCGATCTTTGTCGAGCTCTTTAAAGAAGTCTTCGTTCTTCTGCTTCGTTGCAGTGGTGTCGGCCTCATTCTTCATCTCAAACATGATCGAGACGATCTCGATACCGGCCGGATCGGAACTGTGACGGTCGAAGTCACGGAAGATGAAGTCGCCCTTGCTACCCGTGCGCGCATCATTGTCTTTCTCGAAGTAGGCGTTTGGAAAAGCCGTGGCACGGATCTGATTAAACGAGGTCTCGCAGTGCTGCTCGAGCGTCTCGCCGATCATTTTGGTCGAGAGCCTGGCTTTCATATCGCGAAGCCGTTCGATCTGGTCTTCGCGATCCTTGATCTGTGTCTCGTAGCGTTCTTTCAGCGATTGCTCGGCGAGCTGCTTCTCAAGTGCTGTTCGCTCAAGCCCACTCTTCAGCTCGTCGCGTTCCTTTGCCACTTCACCGACCGCCTCAGAGATCGCAAGCTTCTGGGACACCTCTATCGATTCGAGCTTCGCCTCGAGACTCTGAATCTCCGCGTCCTTGGCCGCGATCGACTGCTGGGAAGTACTCGCGAGTTTGGCTTCCGCGAGTTCGACGGCGGTCTTTTTCTCCAGTCTCGCCTGTTCGAGGTCGTTCGCCAACGCTTCGCGCTGCTTCTCGACGTCGCTTACCGCCTTAGCAACCGCGAGTTCCTGCGCGGTTTTGGCAAGTTCAAGTGCGTTGCGCTTCTCTTGTTCCGCGAGCTCAAGCCGCTCGTGCAGTTGCTGCTCAAACTCGTGGTCACGAACCTGCTTGATGATGTCGGCGTAACCCGCCTCGTCGATTGTGAATGCTTGCCCGCAGTGCGGGCACTTGATCTCATTCATCGGGGCCTCCTCCTGAGCCTCGCGGTCGGTGCGATGCTTCAACTCTGGCACAGCACACTCTGGCACAGGGGTCGGACAGTGACTCAGCCCCGCATATCGAACTGTTTCAATCGCTTACGGTCAGAGAGCGAGGCGGAATGCTGAAGCTGCAACAGCTCCGCATAAATTCCGCCCGAACCTGCGAGCTCTGCCGGTGTGCCGATCTCGTCGATCTGACCATCACGCAGCGTGATGATCCTGTCCACCTCTGCGATCGTCGACAAGCGGTGAGCGATGATGATGCTCGTCCGGTCTCGCATTAAATCGTCGAGACCGGCCTGCACCAGCCGTTCAGACTTCGTGTCGAGCGCTGAGGTTGCCTCGTCGAGCACGAGCACGGACGCGTCCTTCAGCATTGCTCGAGCCACGGCTATGCGCTGCTTTTGCCCGCCCGAGAGCTTCATACCTCGCTCACCAACGACGGTGTCATAGCCGTTCGGAAACTTCGCTACAAACGCGTCGACGGCCGCGCGCTCCGCCACTGCCTCTATTTCCTCACGAGTTGCCTCGGGTCTGCCGTACGCGATGTTTTCGGCGATCGTCCCTGAGAAAAGTGAGGGGTCTTGAAATACGACGCCGATTTGGTTGCGGAGCGTCTCAAGGCTCAGCCCTGATCCTGCAACCTCAATGCTGCCGCTCCGAGCCGCGTACAGCCCTAACAGCAGATTCACAATCGTCGTTTTTCCGCCACCAGACTCTCCGACGAGCGCGATGCGTTCTCCCCTGGCCACGTCAAACGTGATCCCGGAGAGTACGTCCTCACCCTCCGTGTACCCAAAGCGAACATCGTGAAATGACACGACTGGCTCGTCACCCTTCACAGCTCGACTGCGCTTCGCAGGGCGTGTAGCAGGGTTACTCCCCGGTGTGCCAGCCTCGTAGATTTCTTGCGGGTCAAGCTCCATAACCTCGAAATACGACTTTGACCCGGCAACCGCGCGCTGCGCTGAGTCGACAACGAAGCTGAGGCTTGTTACTGGCGTGCGCGCCATGGCCATGAGCTGAATCAGCATCACCATGTCGCCCGGGGTGAACTCGCCCATGACAGTGCGAATGAAAATGATCGCGTACAAGACCGCGAAAATCACGTTGAGGACGCCGCGACGCAACCCATCCATGGTGTGCCAGTGCCGAGATTGCGCCTGCGTCAGCTGCACCGTCTCACCAAAATGTTCGGTGAAATGGGAGAGTTCGCGACTCTCTCTCGCGAACGACTTGACCACACGAATCTGCCCGACAACCTCGGCAAACCGTCCAGATGCAATGTCGACGTGCTCGTTCTTCCGCCCCTCGAGACGCTGCCACTTACGACTCGTGAGCGCCGTTAACCATAGGTACAGCGGGTAGGCGATGAGCAGTAGCAGCGCGAGCGGCCAGTAGTACCAAGCGCTAA
>JBQDBM010000053.1:0-6423 GCA_052090925.1 Leucobacter sp.
TGGCTCGTCACAGGGATCTGGTTGATCGGTTGGCCGGTCTGGTATTCGGTTAGTAACGTCTTCCGCCGTGAGATATCCGCGTGATCCCTCAGAGCGAGCCACCTCGGCTCGCAACCTGTCAGTGCGTTGTTGTGGTCTGCTGATAGAGAGCAAGTCGCGGCTCGCCGTCGATGAGGCGATAGGTGCTTGCCATCAAGGCCTCGAAGGGTGCCTTGTCACCACGGCGTCGAAACGCCGGGTGTACTTTCCATTCCCTGCTGAGGCCCGCACGATGACTATTTACACCGCGAAGTATCGCTCACGAATCGCGGGGCAATCAGATACTTATCCACGATTGGTGCGGGTCGGATTTTAGGACACTTGCCTCTTGGGTGCCATGAGGTCGCCATGGTCCGCACTGACAAGAACTTTGCCGCGCGCGCTGTGTTCCAGAAGCGATTCTAAAGCTTGCGAGGTTTGCGCGAATGGGAAGACCCGGTCAACGGTCGGCTTAATGGCCCCGCTGTCGACAAGTTCCGCGATCTTGCTTAGATTGTCACCGCTGGGCTCAATGAACAGGAATCGGTAGTTGACCCCGAGCTTGCGGGCATGTCTGCGGGTGGCGCTGCTAAGAGCGCGAATTGCGAGATTTGCTACTGGGTTGACACCCACCCGTGTTGCGAAAGCTGGGTCAGGGGGCCCGGTAATTCCAATAACAGTGCCGCCGGGGCGTAGGGTGCCTAGTGATCGCTTCAGCGTCTCGCCTCCTTGGGTGTCCAGTACCAGGTCGACTTCTGACAGAGTTTTGGTGAAATCTTCGGCACGGTAGTCAATTACGATGTCTGCGCCGAGAGCGCGTGCAAACTCAACATTGGCGCTGCTGACGGTTGCGGCAACGGTGGCCCCCAAATGCTTTGCGAGCTGGATCGCGACGCTTCCAACACCACCCGAGCCCCCATGAATGAGGACCCTTTGTCCCGCGCGCAGTTGTCCCATTTCCACGAGGCCCTGCCATGCCGTCAGGCCGGCCACGGGCAGTGAAGCAGATTCCAGCACCCCTATGGATGCTGGTGTCACGGCGAGGTGATCTTGATCGATTGCTACCAATTCGGCAAATGCACCCATACGGGCCTGATCTGGATAGGCAAATACTTGCATGCCGGGTCTGAACTTCGATACTTGCGATCCGGTGGCAACAACCTCGCCAGACAACTCGCTCCCCGCCACCATGGGCAGCTTGAAAGGAAAAATCTGCTTGAACTCACCAGAGCGGAGACGCTCGTCACCGTGGTTGATCCCGGCAGCATGCATTCGAACGAGCACCTCGTGGCTTGCGAGGGCTGGCTCAGGTATATCCACCTGATCTAGGGCAGAACCGTAATTTTGGAGGACGAAGGCCTTCATTGCTGCTCCTGTAATTCCGCCAGAACGGAGATGTTGTGTTTGCAAGTCACAATAGCGGTTGCAATGTGTTACCGGATTTATCGTATAGAATCCAGTAACAGAATGCAACCACTGAGCGGGAGGCTCTCATGATCACGACGCCACGGTCCGACTGCCCTGTTAACCGGGCCCTTGAGGTGATCGGCGATCAGTGGAGTCTGGTGATCTTGAGGGATATCGCGGCATACGATCGCCGGAGCTTCCGCGACTTGCGGGCATCTAATGGGGAGGGGATCAGCGCCCCCGTCCTGTCCAGGCGTCTCACTGACCTCACACAAGCCGGATTTCTCACCAAAGCAGACGCTTCGCGAGGAAAGCAGGGCAAATATTCTTTGACTGAACTGGGGCTGCAGACAATCCCATTGATGGCGGAGCTGGCGCGGCTTGGGGTTCTGCTGGATGCGTCGACAGCCCAGCACGCGCCAGATTTCGTTCACCCAGCGAATGGCGACGGGATGGAAGCTGAAATCAACGAACTGCGGCTACGGCACCTGGACTGTTGAAACGGCCGTAGCGGAAAATCTCATTCCAACGTATCTGATCCACAAATTGGTCATCTAACGCGAAAGTTCAATCCGATTTTGTGGTGAAGCAATATTCATCCTGAGGCACCTCATAAGACGGTTATCGTGAGAAGCGACTGTCCTGTCTGGGGAACCTTAAGTGGGACAGTTGCAACGCTCCGATAGCGGATACCCTGTCGAACGTCGGCGTGATGGCATAAACCGTCACTGGAGGTGGTCGCTATGTCCACGAGGAATGTTGTCCTGAGTCAACACCAGCACGAGCTCGTCGCGTCGCTGGTGGAGACCGGGCGCTACCAGAACGCCAGCGAGGTGCTACGAGACGGTCTTCGCCTCTTGGAACGTCAGGAGATCGAGGATACGGCCAAAGTCGCTGCGCTGCGTGACGCTGCCGAGAAAGGCTGGTCGGATCTCGCCGCGGGGCGCTACGCTGACCTCGTCGATGAGAATCTCGACGACTTCATCGGACAGCTCGGTGTTCGCGCGGCGCGAAACCAGTCGGCCGGTTGATGGCAGGATACCGCCTCACCCACATCCGTTGAAGGCTTAATCTGATGTGCCGGCCGATGCAAAACCCGGGAGGAACTCCGCATGAATGACGTGACTGGACGGCGGCGAACAGCCCTATTGGCGGGAGTGGTAACCGGTACGTTCGTCGTCGCGCTTTCAATCTGGATTCTTCCCAACCCCGCTCGATTCGTAGAGTCGATGGGGCAGGTGTCCGCGGTGCCAGCTTTGGGGTGGGGACTCGCGGTCGTTGTCACAATCTCCTACACGGCGTACACACTGTGGGCCGTTCCTGCCGTCAGAAGAATCGCGGTTGAGTTGTCCTGGTTCCGGCTCCTCGCAATTCCACTTGCGCTGCTGTCCGGGGTATTGGAGGAAATGTTCTTCCGGCGATTCGTGATGGACGCGTTGGCCAGCCATGAGGTGCATCTGCTGTTGCAGATCGTGCTCTCTGCAGCACTCTTCGCGGTAGTCCACTGCGTGTGGGTTCTGTTCGCGAAGAGCTGGAGAATCGCCCTGCCCGTCCTCTATTCCACGTTCGCACTAGGAGTCCTGCTGGCAGTTATCTACGTGGCTTCGGATCGGGTGATCATCCCCGCCATCCTCACGCACGTTGCGATCAACCTTGTGATCGAACCCGGACTATTACACAACGCAACCCTGAGCGCTCTGAGACCTAACGCGGGCTCTTCGCCCGAGGGGGCGATTCGGAGCGATCACACCGACCATGGATAGCTGACATTATTTGCCGCGGTATTAAAGGGGAATGTCAACTGAGATTGAGGCCGTGCTCTTTAAGCGCGGCCTCAATGACACCAAGGGCCTTGGTGCCCATTCCGTGTAAGACGGCCAGGTCGGAACGGCGCACGTCTGCAAGCTGGCGCAGTTCGGTGTAACCCGCGGCTTGCAGTGCTCGCATTGCGGGTGCTCCGACCTTGGGCAGAGCATCGAGCGAGGAAGCCATGGTAAGTGGGCGTGTCGCCATTGATGTCGCCAATCCGACCGTCTAGCTCACGGCGTCGCGAACAATCTGTGCGACGCGCGACTCGGTTGCCTCATCGATCTCTGTGAATGCCCACGAGGTGGGAATGAGCCGGTCGCTCGAGCCAGCTGGAACATCGAGCCGGGCATGCTCGGTGAGCCCGAACGTCACGAGACCGTCGTCCTGCCGAAAATGCACAATGACGTTGCCGTTGCGCGCGTATCCGGGTGCGCCCCACAGCGATTTGGGCTTCAGTTCGGGGGCGGACGCCGAGATGACGGCATGCAGGCGCTCACCGATTTGCCGCGCACCGTCCGGCCACTTCGCGACTTTCTTAGGGATGTCAGTCATGCGGTAGTCTCCCATCTCCAGTCGATGTCAACGGTTTCATCCATTATCGCGCGATTAGTCCGGGCGCCCCAAACCAGAAGCAATTGTCTGAGCCCGGCCCTGAACTAATAGGGGAATCAATGGAAGGAGATATCGAGATTGTTATCGGTGACCAGACTTTCCGCGCGATTCCTGGGTGAGCCATCGGCCAGCGAATGGATACTCGAGGTCCATACTCGCCATCATATGACCATCGTCACCACGTCGACTTGCACTCGTTGTGAGCTACTCTCGAACTCCTATGCTGAGTAGATGCATCCAGAGCACGTGGCAGTCGTCTACAACCCGGCCAGGGTTGCCATTGATCGGCTGCGCCGAGCAATGAAAGAGCAGGAGATCCGACACGGTTGGGGCGAGTCCTGCTGGTATGAGACTGATCGCGAGGATTCTGGGCGAGGCGCGGCCACGAAAGCACTTACGGGTAAACCGGCAGCAGTGATCGTTGGAGGCGGCGACGGCACCGTGCGAGCCGTTGCGGAGACGGTCTACGAGAGCGGGACGCCACTGGCGTTGGTGCCCGCCGGCACCGGAAACCTGCTCGCTCGGAATCTGGGTTTGCCTCTGAACGACGTTGAGGAGTCCGTCGCGGCCGCGTTCGGCGGCACCACGCGCGCGGTTGATGTCGCGATCGCCGAGCTCGAAGACGATGGAGGGCATCGAAGCACGCATGCGTTCCTAGTGATGGCTGGCATCGGGCTCGACGCGGAGATGGCTGAGCACACGAGCGCTCTCGCGAAGCAGCGACTCGGTTGGCTGGCGTATGTTCCGCCGATTGCGCGATCAGTTATTGCGAACCGTCTATTCCACCTGGATTACCGCATCGATAGTGGCCGCACGAGGTCGGCTCGCGCGCACACAGTCATCGTCGGTAACTGCGGCACGCTCACCGGCAACATGCTCCTGATTCCCGCCGCGAAAGTCGATGACGGATTGCTGGATGTGGTCATGCTGCGCCCGAAAGGCCGGTTCGGATGGGCCGAAATCGGTACCCGGCTCACGCTCCAGGGAGTCGCACATCGCTCTCGATTCGGGCGACGCGTACTCCGGCTCGCCCCCGATCTCCGGGCGCTCGCCTACAGACAGGGCCGGAGATTCGAAGCCCGCTTCGAGATTCCGCACGGTATCGAACTGGACGGCGACGGCTTCGGTCTGATCAAGCGAGCACGGATCACTGTCCGGCCAGGCGCGCTTCGGATCTGCGTCGGCGGCAGCCGAACCTGACGAGCCTGACTGTAGCTCGATGCTCGATGTCAGCGAATACGGGATCGGATGCGGACAGCCGCCAGAGCGGTGAACACGCCCGTGATCGCGATAAGCAGGGCGATCACGAACCACGTCGGAACGGCCCAGTCGCCCACGGCGAGGGTCATTCCGTAGAACTCACCCAGTTCGGCGACGGCCTGTGGGTTGTCTCCGACGAGTTCAGCGAGGGGGTCCGCAGCGAACTCATGTCTCATGAGCATCGCTGCCTGAGCGAACGGCAGGGCACTGACGACGTCGCGCACCGCATCCGGGAACAGGCCGACGGCGATGTATGCGCCGGCGATGAATCCAGCAATTGTGCCGACTATTGTCGACAGCCCGGCGAAAGCCCCCGGGGTACTCACGAAAGGGACGACGAAAGACCAGAGAGCAGTAAACGCTGCCGTCGACAGCACTATCCAGAGGAGGCACAGGGCGATCTGAGTCGCACTCAGCACGACGTTGCTGAGCATGCCGAGGTAGAGCAGGGAGACAACGAAGACGATCACAGACATGATGATGCCGACGGCGAAGGCAGAACCGACGTAGCCGAGCACCAGTTGCCCGCGCCGGATTGGGGAAACAAGAAAGTCGCGGAAGCGTCCAGTCGAGGAGTCTTCGACGAACACCGAGAGCGCGCCAAGCGGGGTCGTGATCGTAGTCAAGGTGACGATAGCTGCGAACATCCACGCGTCGACGAAGCTCTTCACCGTGTCCTCGTCCGCGCCGGGCGCCGATGCCGTGATCGAAAGCACCTGCAGATTGCCGAGGAAGAGTGTGTAGAGCCCGAAAACAATCAGTGCGCCGAGCAACGAGAAGAACACGTTCATCGGGTCGCGAAAGAACAGCCGCAAATTGCGGCCGGAAATACCCAGAACTGTTCTCACGCCGCATCCTCCTCGCCGTCGCGGCCTGTCAGGGCAAGGAAGACATCGTCCATCCGCCCGTGACGGAACTCGAAATCAAGAACGGCATCACCGAGTTCGGCGAGCAGGTGGCGCGCCTCTGTCGCATCCCTGACCGGATGCTCCCGAGTTCCGTCGACGGTGGTGAGAGTGAGAATGCTCGAACTGTGGGCTGCGCGCAGCTCTGACGGGGTCCCATCAGCGATGATGCTGCCGCGTTCGATGATGCACACTCGGTCTGCCTCTTCGGTCTCCTCCATGTAGTGGGTCGTGAGAAACACGGTTAGGCCGGTGCGTTCCCGCAACCCGTGTATCGTTCGCCACATCACCCGCCTGCTCGCCGGGTCGAGACCGGTGGTCGGCTCGTCAAGGAATAGGGTCTGAGGGTCGTGCACCAGTGCACGGGCAATGTCCGCGCGACGTCGTTGCCCACCCGAGAGGCGGCCGTAGC
>JBQDBM010000054.1:0-6251 GCA_052090925.1 Leucobacter sp.
CAACGGGATTCGAACCCGTGCTGCCGCCGTGAAAGGGCGGTGTCCTAGGCCGCTAAACGATGGGGCCGGCACACTTTACGTGTTGGCTACCGAGAAGAAAGCATACGACGAGACACTCCCTCAGCGCAAATCAGCGACTCACATTGCGGCATCTCTGGCGTGTCGCGATGTGCCCAGAAACAAGGATCCTTCGCGTTGCGGTATCTGAAACCCGACCAATCACGCTAATTACCGATTTCCCGTTGGAAACGCGCCATCGAAATGCCCTCATGCAACATCACACCGTTGCTGGTGCGCTGCTCAAATGTGAAGCCGATCTTTCCCTGACGCAGAAGCCCAATCAGATACGGTTCCGCCGAGTTCCAAAGAATCCAAGATGGCTGTCCGAGAGTATTATTGCCGAGAAACGTGACCTCGATGTCCCGTCCACCGATTCGCTGCATCGTGGGGACCATACGGCGGGTGGACAGAGCGACCTCGTCTCCGCTCGACTGCTGCATTTCGCTCATACCATTGATCCTAACCAACCCTCACGTCTCAGCGTGCGTTTCACGCGCCGCGCACCCTGATTGTGCTTCGCCCGACAGCTTACGCGTCGGTTGATCCATCGGTGAAGAACGACCCCACTGCCTTCGCCAACCCGTGGAGATCGTCGACGTGCGCGAGTTCGCGCGCTGAGTGCATCGAAAGCAACGGCACCCCGACGTCAACCGTGCGGATACCGAGACGGGTCGCAGTGAGCGGTCCAATCGTTGAACCACACGGAATCGTGTTGTTCGACACGAACGCCTGCGTCGGCACTCCCGCGGCCTCACACACCCGCTGCCACAGAGCTGCGCCGTGTGCATCACTTGTGTAGCGCTGGTTCGCGTTGACCTTGAGCATCGGCCCGGCGCCGGCGCGCGGGCGGACTTTGGGATCGTGTTTTTCTGGGTAGTTCGGGTGCACCGCGTGCCCGGCATCGGCGGACACACACCATGACGCTGCGAGCGCCCGCGCAGACTCTTCAATGCCAGCCCCCAGCCCCGCACGCAGCCTGGCAAGCACCTCCTCAAGAAACGGCCCACTTGCCCCCGAGCGGGTCTCCGAGCCGAGCTCCTCGTGATCAAACGCGGCAAGCACCGCAATGGTGCCGGGTGCAGGATCAACAGCGATCAGCGCCGCGAGGCCCGCAGCCACCGAGCTCAAGTTGTCGAGCCGAGGCGACGCGAACAGCTCCCCCTCCGCGCCGATGCGTGCGGGGGCCTGCGTGTCGTGCAGACGCACATCAACGCCCACCACGTCGGCGGCGCGCACACTCGCACCTCCTCCAGCAGCAGTCGCGAGCATCTCGATCACCGAGGCGCTCTCCCCCACACCGATGATGGGCTGCACGTGCCGCTGCCGATCAAGTGTGAGCCCCGAGTTCACGTCGCGATCCAAATGGATCGCGAGCTGTGGAATTCGCGCCACCGCACCGGTTCGCACAAGGTGTTCGGCGCCGTCGCGCGTGACGATCCTGCCCGCAAATTCAAGGTCGCGGTCAAGCCACGAATTGAGGAGCGGCCCGCCGTACACCTCGACGCCGGCCTGCGCCCAACCCTCGGCCGTGAAGTCAGGCTGTGGCTTCAAGACGAAGCCCGGGGAGTCGGTGTGGCTGCCGAGGATGCGGACCGGGCTCGTCGCATCCACGCCAGCACCAGCGCGCCACGCAATGAGCGCGCCATCGCGACGCACAAACCCGCGGGACTCGGCTTGGAGAGGTGCCCAGGCCATAGCCTCCTCGTAAGCCTGGAAGCCCACGGCGGCGAGCGCACCGCCCACTGCGTCGACGGCGTGGTACGCGCTCGGGGACGCGGCAACGACATCGCTCACAAACTCGATATAGCGCTCGCGGTCAGTCAACAGTGCGCGTGTGTCCATGCCACCATCCAACCATGCTGTGGCTCACGCTACAGGCGTTACTCGTGCTCTGAGCCGATCACGACGCCCGTGCGCAGCTCGGCCAGCCTCGCAAGAATCGCAGCGACACCCTCTGGGTCAGCGACGCGATAGTCGGCCACTGATTCCGCGCGCCCAACCCGCACACTGAGGTCGCCCAAGCGCAGCACTCGCATCGCATCCTCGTCGGTCACGTCGTCACCGATAAACAGCACGGGTCCGTCGGGCAGTGCCGCACGGATCTGTTTGAGCACGCTGCCCTTGTCTGCCGCCCGCACCGAAAATTCGAGCACCTGCTTGCCACTTCGGGTGTGGATCGCCGCTCCCTTGCGATCGAGCGCCTCAACCTCGCCGACCAGGTCGAGCAGTAACCGCTCGGCTGCGGCCGGATCCTCCGCCTGCCTCACGTGCACGGCAGCCCCGAGCGGCTTCTCCTCGAGCCATGCGCCAGGAACGGTCAGTACACGGCGCGACAACAGCGACCGCAAGCGATCGAGCTGCTCAAGCTCGGCTCCCGTCGGCACGACTGAAGTACCGCGCACCTTGAGCGTCTTTGCGGCACCGACCTCGCCGTGCTCGTCGGGCAGCCCCACCAGCTCGGCACCGTGCGAACCAGCCACGATGCGCCCCTGCGTGTGCACGCCGGTCGCAGCGAGGCTGTCCACCGCCCGACCTGACACGAGGGCGATGTGCACGCCAGGTGCGTCCTGCAGCGCGAGGAGTGCCTGCTCGGCCCGGTGCAAGATCCGCGCTTCCTCCGGCCGCTCGACGATCGGCGCGAGGGTGCCGTCAAAGTCAAGCGCAATCAACAGCTGAGACTCGGCAGCGAGGCGTCGCAGCACCGCGTCGATGCCGGTGGGGAGGAACACGTGGGGGTGCTCAGCGTCCACATAGTCGTCGGCACCCTCGGCCCTGCGGTGCTCCGCGGCAGCCTCGACCGCACGCAGGAACGCGTCAGACCAGCTCGCAACGTCGTTGCGGAAGATCACCCGGCGCATTGCGCGCATGCGCTGCCGCTGCTCTGCCTGTGGCATCTCCATCGCGGTGAGGATCGACGCCTTCATCCCGTTGATGTCGTGCGGATTGACGAGGAGCGCCCGCCGCAACTCGTCCGCAGCACCCGCAAATTCGCTGAGTACCAGCACACCCTGCTCGTCTGCTCGACAGGCGGCATACTCCTTCGCCACAAGGTTCATGCCGTCGCGCAGGGCCGTCACCACCAGCACGTCCGCCGCAAGGTAGAGCGCCGCCATCTCCGCGTGCGGGTAGCCACGGTGCAAGTAGACGACGGGGCTATGGGCGATCGTGCCGTAGTCGCCGTTGATCCTGCTCACGGTCACTTCGATCTCGTCACGAAGCTGCTGGTACGCCTCAACGCGCTCCCGGCTGGGGCTCGCGACCTGCACCAGCGTGACCTGTCCCGCGGCCACCTCACCGTCACGCAACAGCTCGGAGTAGGCCTTGAGACGGTGCCGGATCCCTTTCGTGTAGTCGAGGCGGTCAACACCGAGGATGATCTTGTCGGGGTTGCCAAGCTCATCACGAATCTCTTGCGCCCGCCGTTGCACAGCCTCAGACGCCGCGAGGTCTGCAAAGGCCTGCGCATCAATCGAGATCGGAAACTCTTGCGCGAGCACACGTCGCGCAGGGAGAATTCGCTCGCTCGTTTTCGCCTGTCGCTCCGACAGCATGATCATGTTGCCGTTCGACGGTGCTCCCACGAATCGCCGTACAGCCGACCTGAAATTGGCGGCATCAGCTACCCGCTGGAAGCCAATCACGTCGGCTCCCAGCAGCCCCTCCAGCACCTGTCGGCGCCACGGCAGCTGGCCGAATAGCCCATGGTTGGGAAACGGGATGTGTAAGAAGAACGCGATCACCAGGTCGGGGCGCAGTTCACGCAGCATGCCGGGCACCAGCTGTAACTGATAATCGTGCACCCACACAGTTGCGCCCTTCGCCGACACGGAGGCCGCAGCCTCGGCGAAGCGTCGGTTCACCGCAACGTAGCGATCCCACCACTCGCGGTGATAGCCGGGGGCGGAAATGACGTCGTGGTAGAGCGGCCAGATGGTGTCGTTCGAAAACCCTTCGTAGTACTCGGTGAATTCGACGGCGCTGAGAGACATGGGACGCAGGTCGGTGCCGTCGACGCTGAACGGTTCCAGCGTCTCGTCGATACTCCCCGGCCAACCGACCCACATGCAGCCGAGGCCGCGGACTACCGGCTCCATGGCGGTGACCAGCCCGCCGGGTGCTGTGCGCCACGAGACCGTCCCGTCGGGAGCCGTCACCCGGTCCACCGGCAACCGGTTAGACACCACCACAAACGGGTGCTTCGCGGACTGCTCTGGGAGAGTGTTCTGCGACATTGCGGTATCCTCCGATGCTCGAACCGGGCGTATGGCGCAAGTGTATCGACGTTATGTCGCGATTGCGCAACGCACGGCTCACACCGGGCGCACGATGGCTACTCCTGCTTCTCGGGGGCCTCGAATGCGTCCGCGAACTCCACAAGCAGCCGAGCACCGAACCCAGTCGACCCGGTCGAGCGCCACAGGTCATCGCTCTCAGACTGCATCGTGCCCGCGATGTCGAGGTGCCCCCAGGGCGTCCCGTCAACAAACTCGTTCAAGAAGAGTCCCGCGAGGATCACCCCTGCGTATTGCCCACCGATGTTTGAGAGGTCGGCAACGTTCGACTTGAGCTGCTCGCGGTAACGGTGATCCAGCGGCATCCGCCACGTATTCTCATCGCTCGTGTCCGCGGCGGCCTGAAGTTGGTTCGCTACCTCGTCGTTGTTCGAGAGCATCGCCGCGGTGCGGGTGCCAAACGCAGCCATCGCGGCGCCAGTCAGGGTCGCAATGTCGACGATTGCGTCTGGCCTGCGATCCCCCACCGAGCTGTCCTCGGTAGCGAGCACAAGTCCGTCAGCCATCACGAGGCGGCCCTCCGCATCCGTGTTCTTCACCTCGACGGTCTTGCCACCACGGATCGTCAGCACGTCGCCGAGCTTCGTCGCACTGCCCGACGGCATGTTGTCGGTACACATGAGCCAGCCGGTCACTGCCGTCTGGACATCCAGCTCGCGCAGCGCCGTCATGGACGAGAACACTGCGGCCGCACCCATCATGTCGAACTTCATCGCCGCATGCATCGCATTCGACGGCTTCAAACTTATGCCGCCAGAGTCATACATAATGCCCTTACCGATGAGCGCAAGGTGCGCGGTGTCGGCATCTACATTCTCAGGTCGGTATGTCACCTTGATCATGCGCGGCTCTTCGACACTGCCGGCGTTCACGCCCAGCAGCCCGCCGCAACCCAGGTCGATCAGCTGCTGCCGGTCGAACACCTCGACCTCGAGGCCAAAATCAGGTCCGACCTTCTCCGCGATCTCCCCAAACTTCACTGCACTCAGGTGACGAGGCGGCGTATTCGCGAGATCCCGTGCCAGTGCAGCCGTGCGGGCAAGCACGAGCCCGCGACTGATGCCCGTCTCGGCGGCTGAGCGATCCTCGTCAGCCACCTGCAGGGTAAGCACGTCGAGCGCTACCGTCTTGGGGTCACTCTTCAGCGTGTCGTAGCGGTAGCGCGCGAGCAGCGCGCCATCGGTCGCTACCTGTGCGGCCGTCTCGGCGTCGATCGTGCCGGAGGCGATGACCTCGATGAGGTCGACGCTGATGCGGCTCGACTCTTTCGCGGCCCGAGTAAACGCAGCAACTGCGTCACGCAGCTGTGCGGCCGTGCTGATACCGTCGCCCGACCCCACAAGTACCCGCAGTGGTGTGCCGGGGAGCTGCAGTGTCTGGTTTCGCGACCCGGTGAACCCAGCAGCGGCGAGCGCCTCACGAGTAATCCCCTCCAGATGCTCACTCTCAGGAAGGTCTTCTCCCTGCGGCACAAAGCAGGCTACCGCGGCAGTGCCATCGGGTTCAGTGGTACCGTCACCGACAAGCACCTCGGCGCGGTGAGTCAAAGAAGCAACTGGGTCGAATGCAGAATCAATCACAACGGTCATGCCACCAGCCTAGCTGCGGGAGCGGGAATAGTTCGCGGACCTAGATGTTGAGGGTAGGTATGCGAGCATTTGGGTTTCTGTCTTTTGGGCACTACGGAGATGTCCCCGGGTCGCGCACGCGGACCGCGGGCGACATGCTGCGACAGACCATCGAGCTCGCAGAGGGCGCGGACGAGCTCGGCGTCAATGGGGCGTATGTGCGCGTCCATCACTTTGCGCGGCAGGCGGCATCGCCGATCCCACTCTTAACCGCAATGGCGTCCCGCACCAAACACATTGAGGTCGGTACCGGCGTCATCGATATGCGCTA
>JBQDBM010000055.1:0-5518 GCA_052090925.1 Leucobacter sp.
GGAACACGTCGACGTCGCAGAGCTGATCGCACGCGCACGTGCACTTGCCGAGACGGGCGAACGGCGCATTCTCGGTATCACGGGCGCCCCCGGGGCCGGGAAAACCACGGTGACACAGCAGATTATCGAAGCACTCGGACCCGAGCTGGCGGCATTCGTTCCGATGGACGGATTCCACCTCGCGAACTCGACGCTGCTGGCGTGGGACCGTCGCGACCGCAAGGGCGCGTGGGACACGTTTGATGCCGAGGGGTATGTACACCTACTCGGGCGGCTCCGCGTACAGGGTACCGCCGAGGGTCAGTCTGCCGAGATCATCCACGCTCCCGACTTCGACCGAAATATAGATGAGTCGGTCGGGTCAGCCCTCCCGGTACTTCCGACTGTTCCGCTCATCGTGACCGAGGGCAACTACCTGTTGTCCCCTGAGGGCTCGTGGGGCCGGGTTGCGGGCCTGCTCGACGAGAGCTGGTTCATCGACGTTGACGACGCGACCCGCCTCGAGCGGCTCACCGAGCGTCACGTGCGCCACGGCATGCCCCGTGACGATGCGGCAGCGTGGGCTGCGGGCACCGACCAGGCGAACGCAGAGCGCGTGGCACTAAATAAGGTGCGAGCGACTTCGGTTTTTGTGGTGAGCTAGAGGCTTTCTGGGTGCTAGAGGCCCAGCGGCTTCTCCCCCGGCGTGAGCGGCGCGAGGAGTTCGCGTATCTCGTCTCGGTCAAGCTCGGCGATACTCGCAGGTGACCACGCGGGGTTTCGATCCTTGTCGATCAGCTGTGCACGTACGCCCTCGGTGAAATCAGGGCGCACTGTCATGCGGCGGAGCACGCGCAAATCATCCTCAAGCACCTCTGCGAGTCCGAGGCCGAGGCTCCTCGTGCGGTCGATTTGGGCGAGGGTGACCGCGATCGACGTTGGACACATGGACCGCACGGTGTCGACGGCCTCTCGCGCGCGCTGGTCACCCTCAGCAGCGGCATCGAGCTCGGCGATTAGGCGCGCTGCAGCTCCAGCCGGGTCGTCCGACGCCGGGGTCTCAGCGTCGCCGAGCGCCCGGTCCGCGAGTGACGCGAACCACTCCCCCTCCGCGAGAAACCCCGACGCTGGGGGCGGCTCAGACATCGCGGCGATCGCGGCATCCGGGTGTTCCCCAGCAATCAACGAATCCCGGAGCTCCGGGAGGCGCCCAGAGGCGACGTACGAATCCGCAAAGCCAAGCGCAATCGCATCCGCACCGTTCATCACCCCCGCCGTCACGGCCAGCAGTTCACCAAGCCGATGCGGTGCACGCGCGAGCAGCAGGTGCCCACCGACGTCGGGCATGATCCCGATTCGCGCCTCCGGCATCGCGAGCACACTGCGCTCGGTCACTACACGGTGAGACGCGTGCCCGGTCAGGCCGATCCCGCCCCCCATCGTGACGCCGTCCATAAACCCGACGACCGGAATGGTCGCGCGCGATATCCGGAAATCTACCAAATACTCGGCGCGCAAGATTTGAGTTGCGAGTGCCGCACCGTCAGCAGCCATCTGCTTGATATCTCCGCCGCCACAGAACCCGCGCTCGCCGGCACCCTCGAGCACGATGACTTGCGAGTCTCCCCGCTCAGCATCAGCAAGCACCGCGTCGAGCGCCTCAAACATCTCGAGGTTCAACGCGTTGATGGCTCGCGGGCGGTTGAGGGTGATGACGGTGGCTGATCCTTCACGACGGGAGAGGACGAGCGGTTCTGTTGCAGTGGCCATGCCAGCACAGTAGCAGCGGGTGTAGGCTCGGCTGTTGTGTCTGGGGTATTCGATGTTTGATGAGCGCTATGACCGCGATGTGCTTGCCGACATGAAGTCCCGCCGTGGGCCGGTCGCCAGGCGCCCAGTGCAGGTGGCCCGAGGGCTCGTGGTGGAACACACGGAGTCTGAGTGGTGCGGTGCGGTCGTGGGAGTGCGCGAGGGGCTCGTGCAGCTCGAGGACTTTCGTGGCAAGGTGCGCGCATTTCCGCTCAATGACGGCTTCTTGATCGACGGCGAACCCGTGTCGCTCCAGTTGCCAAAGCAGCGCACTGCACGCCAGCGCACAGCGTCCGGATCGTTCTCTGCGCCACCCCAGCGTGCTCGCGTCGCGATGCCGAGCCGCATCTTCGTCGAGGGCAAGCACGATGCGCAGCTGGTGGAGCAAGTGTGGGGCGACGACCTCCGCGTCGAGGGCGTGGTGGTTGAGCTGCTGCAGGGCGCGGACAACCTGCTGCAAGTCCTCACCGAGTTTCAGCCGGGGCCAGATCAGCGCGCAGGCGTGCTTCTCGACCACCTCGTCACAGGCAGCAAAGAGAGCAGGATCGCCGAGCGCATTGGCCGCGAACCGTGGGGATCGCACGTGCTCATTGTCGGGCACCCGTTTGTAGATATCTGGCAGGCCGTGAAGCCTGGCCGCCTGGGGCTCACCTCTTGGCCCGAGATTCCGCGTTCGATCGAGTGGAAAGCGGGCATCTGCCAGGCCCTCGGGTGGCCTGCAGAGGACCCGGCGGATATTGCAGACGCCTGGGCACGTATCCGCGGGCGAGTGCGGTCATTCCGTGACCTTGAGCCCGAACTGGTGGGCCGGGTCGAACACCTCATCGACTTCGTCACTGTGGGTTAAGGCTGTGGCGTAGGCCGAGTCGGTACGCGCGGCGTACGATATGTGTAGTGATGGTGAAAGGACTGAGATGCCGGTATTTCTCGTCATGCCCCAGTGGCAAGGATCCCCGTCGGCACGCGCCATGCAACTGGTCGACGGCGCCGACGTACTGCGTGAGGACCTGCCCTCGTCTGCGCGCCACGAAGTTCAGGTACCACTGGAGGCCGGCGACTCGCTCGGCACACCGGTGTCACGGTTGAGTAGTTTGCTGCGTGCACGCGATGCGGCGCTCGAACTCCTCGCGGAGCTGCCGGAACCCGCAATCACGCTGGGCGGTGACGGCTCGACCGCTCTGGCGGGCCTGGCTGCAGCGGTGCAGCGGCACGGGACTGAGTCGCTCGCCGTTTTGTGGTTCGATGCCAATTCAGCGCTCCAGCACCCGAGCACGTCGCCCTCGGGGGCCGCTGCCGGGATGACGCTGCAGCACGTGCTGGGCGAGGGGGTCGAAGATCTCGCGTTTCCAGAACCACTCCCGGCCTCTCGCGTCGCGCTGGTCGGCACTCGCTCGGTCGATGAGGAGGAGAACGGGGATCTCGAACGACTCGAACTCTCCCAACTCACCGCAGAGACAGTCACCGACTGGCTGCAGGCGAGCGGCGCATCACACGTGTATATTCACATCGACCTCGATGTACTCGACCCGGCCGAGTTCCGTTCTGTGCATTCGTCAGTACCGTTCGGCTTATCCATCGCGGAGCTCACCGGGGCGGTACGTGCCGCGGTCGCATCACTCCCGCTCGTCGGGGCCACTATCAGCGAGTTCGCGCCGAGCGATGATGCGGCGGCACGCGACGACCTCCCGACGGTACTGCGGCTGCTCGGCGCTCTCACGTCAGGGCAGACTCGGTGACGCGCAAGCAGACACCTCGCAACTGGCCGTTCGCACGGCTTGGGTACCTGTACGCCACCCTCGTGGGGTTCGTGTGGGGTGGCATGTGGAGCACTGGGCGGGTCGAGCGAATCGACGGACTCTGGGTATTTCGCGGCATGCCGAAGTGGACGTTTGGGCGCGGTGGCAGTTGTGTTGGTTCGTGCTACCTTACGGCTACCAATACGAGGTCTGCAGTGCTGCGCCACGAACAGGTACACCGGCGGCAATGGCAAAAATACGGGATGGCTTTGCCGATCCTGTACTTGTTTGCGGGCCGCGACCCGCATCGCAATCGCTTCGAAATTGAGGCCGGCCTGAAAGACGGAGGCTACCTGTGACCCCTGCGAATGCGGGTACTGTCAGCCCGGACATCAACGAGTTCCGATTCTTACCGGGCGACGCGGCTCGAGTTGCGCGCACCGCCCCACTTCCCGACGTCCGGCGGGTCGGCGTGCGGGGGGCGAGCGGACAGACGATCAGTGCCTTGCGTTTCGTGCAGGATCAAGCCCCGGAGTTTGTATTCCTCCACGGTGCGGGGCTGAACGCGCACGGGTTCGATCCGACCGTTCTCGCGCTCGGTGCTCCTGCGCTCTCCATCGACCTCCCAGGGCACGGGAGGAGCGACTGGCGAGACGACGCTGATTACCGGCCGCGCACTCTCGCGACCGACGTCAGCGATGCGCTGCGTCAGTTCGTTTCCTCTCCAGTCGTGCTCGTCGGTCATTCCCTCGGCGCGCTCACGGCCGCACTCGTTGCCGAGTGTGCGCCCGAACTCGTCTCCCGCCTCGTGATGATTGACATCACACCGGGGATCTCCCCGAGCCGCGACGCGGGGTCCGTGACTGAGTTCATTACCGGCCAGCGCAGCTTTGCGTCGCTCGACGAGGCCGTCGAGCGCGCCATTCGCTTCGGCATTGGTTCCGATCGTGTGGCGCTCACACGCGGGGTGGCGCTCAATACCCGCCTTCGAGAAGATGGCCGGCTTGAGTGGACACACCATTTCGCGCACCTCGACAGTCTGCCGCCCCAGGGCGCTCCCGACACCAGCGACAAGGAACTCCAAGCGGACAGTGAACGTTCGACTCCGTACGCACACATCTGGACATCACTCCAGTCTTCTCGAGCCCCGCTCACGCTCGTGTCGGCGAGCAGTGGCCTCGTGAGCGATGAGCTCCTTGCCGAATGGCGGGAGCTCCTCCCCCAATCTGCGGTCATCGAGATTGACGGCCCCCACAATCTGCACGAGGCAGCCCCCGCCGCACTGGCGAAAACGCTCGCGGCTTCAGCAAGATAACCTCAACTGCGCCACAGATGTATTTGAACCTCGGCACTTCGTAACAACACTACAACGAGGCTGTTTCCAGGGCGACAACGGACCCCGTGGGCGCGTATTCTCGATTCTCGACGCTCGTGCATTGCCGCGCGAATTTCCGTCTTTCTTGACACCCCCACGCGCGGCAAACCCCCGTCGACGCACAACGCTAGGAGTCCCACCACCTTGACTGAGTCAAGCGTTCGCCCCGCTATTAAACAGCGTTCTCGACCACGGAAGCGGTCGCGAGTCACAATGGTGATCGCGGTTGTGGCACTGCTTCTCGTCACTGTTGGCTTCGTTGGTGCGACGCAGTTCTCTTCCGGACTCTTCTCCTCAAATGATCTCTCGATCGGCGTCATTGCTGAGCCAGAAGATCTTGATGTGCGCGACACTGAGGGCGTCCCCCTTGACCAGATCCTTATTGACAATGTCTACCAGGGACTTGTTGGGCTGCAATCTGGCAGTGTCGATGACATTGTTCCCGTCCTCGCGACCGAACTCCCCGAGGTCTCCGACGACGGGCTGAGCTACACGTTTACGCTCCGCGATGGCGTCAGGTTCCACTCGGGTGAGCGGCTCACCACAAGCGACGTTGTGGCGTCCCTCCGCGAAACGCTCACTCCTGAGCTCGTCGGCTCCGACGTCACCGTCTCCCAGC
>JBQDBM010000056.1:0-5005 GCA_052090925.1 Leucobacter sp.
CCAATGAGCGGCTACTGTGGGTTTCACAGGGTGGTGTTGTGGCTGATTCGCTCCGCCTTGTGAAAACACCAAGGTAAAAAGGAGTACCACCCGTGAACTCGACGAACGCGCATGACGACGAACACCCGAGGAACCCCGCCGATAACTCGGCTACCAACGAAGTATCCACGCTCCAAGATCCACTCAGCGGCGAACAAATCCGAGTAAATCCCTCGATCTCAAGCGTTCCGCATGAAACCCACATCTCTGAAACTGACACAGACGATGAGATCACGGCGAAACTGAGACGCCAAGGCGTGCAAATCGGCAAGGGGATGATCGCGCCGCGCGTGTTCTGGCCCGCACTCATCGTCATTGCACTCGTCACGATATTCTCGCTCGTTCTCCCCGACGTGATGGGAACCGCGTTCACCGTAGGAAAAGACTGGGTTGCCGACGTCTTTGGCTGGTACTACATGCTCATCGTCGGCGTCTTCGTCATCTTCGTAGCGGTGATCGCGCTGTCGAAGCTCGGCTCCATCAAGCTCGGCCGCGCACATGACAAGCCCGAGTTCAGCCTGATCGCCTGGTTTGCGATGCTCTTCTCAGCTGGTATGGGCATCGGTCTCATCTTCTATGGTGTCGGCGAGCCCGTCACGTACGCCACCATCGGTGGCAACCCAAGTTGGTCCGGCAACGAGCAAGAAATTGCGGGCCTCGCAATGGCCCAGACGTTCGTGCACTGGGGCCTGCACCCCTGGGCCGTCTACGCAGTCATAGGACTTTCACTAGCATTCGCGATCCACCGCCGCGGCCGCCCCGTATCAATCCGTTGGGCGCTCGAGCCACTCTTTGGTGACAGGGTCAAAGGCTGGGTCGGTGACGTCATCGATATTCTCGCGATCTTCGGAACCGTGTTCGGTATTGCGACATCGCTCGGCCTCGGCGTGCAGCAGATCGCTTCGGGCATGCAGGCGATCGGCCTCGTCGATTCAACCGACACCACACTGCTGGTGATCCTGATCGCCGTCATCACTTTCCTCGCGACATTCTCAGTCATCAGTGGCCTGGGCGCAGGAATCAAATGGCTGTCGAACATCAACCTCTCACTTGCAGGCGTGCTGCTCATCTCGATGCTCCTGCTCGGTCCGACGCTGTTCTTACTTCGCACATTCGTTCAGTCGCTTGGCGTGTACCTCGCAAACGTACTGAATATGACCCTGGACGTCGGGGCATTCTCGGGTGCGGACACCCAGGCATGGTTGTCCGGCTGGACGCTCTTCTACTGGGGCTGGTGGATCGCCTGGGCGCCGTTCGTCGGCGTGTTTATCGCGCGCATCTCGCGCGGTCGCAGCGTACGCCAGTTCATCGGCGGCGTACTGCTCGTTCCCACACTGGTTGGGTTCTTCTGGTTCTCAGTCATGGGAGGTTCAGGTATCTACCGCCAGATGTTCGGCGAAGGAGATCTCGTCCAAGACGGTGCAGTTTCTGCTGAGGGGTCACTATTCACCGTTCTCGGGGGGTTGCCGCTCGGCAACATACTGTCAATCCTCGCGATTATCGTCGTGGCGATCTTCTTCATCACCTCGTCTGATTCGGGCTCACTCGTGGTAGACATGCTCGCCTCGGGTGGCCACCCGAACCCACCCGTCTGGTCGCGAGTGCTGTGGGCACTCATCGAGGGCATCCTCGCGCTCGCGCTCCTACTCGCCGGTGGATCCAATGCACTGAGCGCACTCCAAGCCGGCTCACTGCTGACGGCTCTACCATTCAGTCTGATCCTCATACTCATGGCGATCGCGCTTGTGCGCGCTCTGGTGTACGAACACAAGCAGATCGAGCACGCGAAAAACCTTGCGCGCCTCGAACGAGTTACGGGCGTCGTCACCAATGAGGCGAGCACACACCTCACAGAGAACGAACACATGCAAGTCTTCGTGGATGACCGTATCGACTACCGCCTTTCGCGCACCCGCGGACTCTTTCGCCCGGATCCTCCCGAGTCAAAGGGCTCCGAGTAGCACCAAGTACGCGGCACGTGGCACGGCCTCACCTGAAATCGACTTCAGGTGAGGCTCTGCCTGCCAAGCTGATCACTACCCGATGATTGGGCGAGCGTCCGGCAATGTGTACGCTTCTTGCCGTTGTCTGACTGCAAGTGCTGACGCGAAAGCTATTGGGCCCACGCGTCCCATCAGCATCAGGGCAGACAATACATATTTCCCAAAAGGTTCGGCCTCTGCCGAAATCCCGACCGATAGCCCGCACGTCGCAAACGCAGATATCACTTCAAAGAGCACCCGGTCTAGCTTTGCGTCGCTCACAAGCGTGAACAAACCTGCCGCAACCAGCACGAGCGTAGCGGACAAAAAGATCACACTAATGGCGAGACGAAGGGTGCCGTTCGGAATGCGCCGCCCGAGCGCATTCGTATTCTTTGTGCCCTTGGCTTCCGCCCAAATCGCAAGGAAGAGCACGGCAAGCGTGGTCACTTTAATGCCTCCTGCTGTGGAAGCGGACCCTCCTCCGACGAACATCAGGGCATCGCTCAGCAGCATCGTGGTGGACGTCGATGACTCCATCTCCACAATCGAGAAGCCGCCCGAGCGCAGCATCGTCGAGGCGAAGAGGGCGTGCCCGATTTTGCTCCACCACGTGTGATCCCCCACGGTTTCAGGGTTTCCCCATTCAAAACCGCCCCAGGCAACAGCTCCCACGACAAGCAAAATTGTGGTGGTGATGAGTGTCAGCTTGGTATGCAACGTCCACCTCTTCCGCGCCCATTTCGCACGGATGAGGTTCAAGAAGACTGGGAACCCAAAGCTACCCACAAATACACCAACCCCGATGGGTGCGAGAATCCAGATATTCCCATCGAACGAAGCGAGGCCGCCGACATGCGGAGTGAACCCCGCGTTCCCAAACGCTGAGATCGCGTAGAACGCGCCGTACCACAAGCCCAACCCCATGGAATTCTCCGCGATCGCGAACCCGGGAACGAGAAACACCATCAAGACCGCTTCGATGGTGAATGTCGTGATGATGACAATTCGGAGCAGCTGACGCACATCGCCCAGACCAGATGTACCGATACTTTCTTTCGCGAACACCCGTCCGCTCACCCCGAGTCTGCGCGTCACCATCATCGCAAGCAACAAAGCGATCGTCACTACTCCGAGGCCACCCGCTTGCACCGCGGTCAAAATAGTCACCTGCCCAAACATGGACCAGTGCGTTGCGGTGTCCACAGTGGTTAGCCCCGTCACCGTCACTGCCGACACCGCCGTGAAGACCGCATCAGAAAGGTCCGTGACCGTACCGTCAGCCGAGGCGATGGGCAACATGAGGAGGCCGGTGAACACGAGAACTGCGGCCGCAAACACCAGGAGCGCAATTCGAGCCGGCGCGTGGCCCACCACATAGCGGGTGCGTGTGCGTGCGTAGTGCGCGAGCTCCCGCGTCCGCACCCGCGCCCTCACAACGGCGATGCTCCCGGTACTCGTATCCATAGCGTTTCTTTCGACAATCAACCCCGCCCCGGGGCATCGGGACAAATTCCCCGGAAGCCCGGGCTCACCGGAAACGACTCTACTCCTGCCCCACTAGCTCACCGCAAGACTAGTGAAACTCACCTGGTGTCAAGTGTCGGGTTGAAGCGCCCTGGTTTTAGTGGAGACTCAGCTCATTTGATTTCGACCAGTTCTTTGGCGCTGGTTAGTCCAGCATAGAACGACTGCTCGAACTCTGCTGGCGGCACATCGCCGAGGTAGCTATGCAGCCGTTGCGTGTTGTGCCAATGCACCCACCCGAGGGTCGCGAGCTCGAGGTCATCGATTGTTTTCCACGGCCCGTTCTTCGTCGGCCCGCGCACGAGCTCAGCCTTGTAATACCCATTGACAGTTTCCGCGAGGGCATTGTCATAGCTGTCACCGATGGTTCCTATCGAGGGCGCCGCCCCAATTTCGGCGAGGCGTTCCCCGTAGCGGATGGAGGTGAATTGAGATCCCGCGTCCGAATGACATCTCAAATTCGGGAGTTTACGGCCTCGAGACCAGCGAGCCATCTCGATCGCGTCGAGCACGGTCTCGGTCTTCATATTCGATGCGCACCGCCACCCCACGATCGCGCGATCGAACACGTCGATAATGAAGCACACATATGCGACGCCGTGCCAGGTCGGCACGAACGTCAAGTCGGTGACCCACAACCGGTTTGGCGCGTCCGCACTGAACACCCGATTCACCAAGTCAGGATGCCTGGCCGCTGACGGATCAGACTTTGTAGTCTTCACCCGCTTCTCGCGGCGCACACCCTCGATCTCGAGGACCTTCATGAGCCTGGCCACTTGATCACGGCCGATATCGATGCCGGCACGCCTTGCTGCTTTCCAGAGCTTGCGCACCCCATAAACGGAGTAATTGTCCTCCCACAGTTGCAGGAGCTGCGGCGCTATGTCAGCGTCTCTCACCTGACGTGCTGACGCGGGCCTGCCGTTCGCGGCGTAATACGTTGACGGGGCCACCTGCAGCACGCTGCAAATGCGCTCGACCCCGAGACGACGACCAGCGACGATGTCGCCCTTGTTGCGGTTGATGAAATCCACTACATCTTGTGTTGGCGGCCTGGCTCCGCCCCGAAGAAAGACGCGGCACGCTTCAGAATCTCATTTGCGCGCTTGAGCTCGCGGTTCTCTTGCTCGAGTGCACGCATACGCGTTTGCTCGTCGGTCGTGACCCCGGTTTTCACCCCGTCATCAATGTCGGACTGGCGCACCCAAGCGCGTACCGATTCAACCCCGTAGCCGAGTTGTTTAGCGACCCGCGTCGTTGTTCCTTGGCGGGTACCGAGCTCCACACGGAGAGTTCGCACCATCCGGACCGCCGCGGCTTTCTCTTCAGCCGAGTAGCGGCGTCCTTTGTTTTTGTGTTGGGCCATGGTTCCATTCTCTTTCCAAAAGTATGGAGCCTCCAACAAACAGTGAAGATAGAAGCAGTGGCGGTGGTGACGGCTGACCGACCAATAAACT
>JBQDBM010000057.1:0-4320 GCA_052090925.1 Leucobacter sp.
AGTTTGATTGCCGGTCAGCCGTTCCCAGCGCCACTACCTCTATCTTCACTGTTTGGTTGAGTCCTTGACCACATGACTTGAGGGTCGTGATGGAAGGATAATGATCATGCCGAGTATCTATAGTGATGAGTTCAAACGCGATGCGGTCGCACTTGTGGAGTCAGGCATCGCGCAGCACCAGGTCGTGAGAGATCTGGGCATTTCAAAGACCGCGTTGAGTAATTGGGTGCGCGATGCCAGGTTTCAGACTCACGGGATGACCCCGTCGAAGGATCCTGACGAGCAACGTGAAATGCGGGCTTCTCTGAAACGCATTCGCGAACTTGAGATGGAGAACGAGGTGCTGCGTCGCGCGGCAGCGTACCTGTCTCAGATACACATCACGCCCCCAAAATGATCTACCCGCTCGTCCGTGAGATGGCTGCGGCCGGTACCCGTGTCAGGGTGCCGGTCGCGGTGGCGTGCCGGGTACTTGGATTCAGCGCGCAAGCGTATTACCAGTGGCTGAAGCAACCAGTGTCTGCAGACGATCCCGAGGGTGGGTACCGTGTCCTTGCTGATGACCTCCACGACCTCGGCTATAAGATCTCGGAACGGCGGGTGTGGCGGCTGTGCCGGGTGGCGGGTATCCAGTCAGTGATCGTGAAACGGAAGCGCCGCTACCAAAAGGCGGGCGCGCCGGTCGGTGATGATCTTGTGGAGCGTGATTTCACTGCAGACAGGCTCGACGAGAAGTGGTTGACGGACATCACCGAGCACTGGACCTGGCGGATTTCAGCGGTCGTCGCAACAGTTCAACTATGCAGGTTCCAGTAAAGCAGCTATCCGCTCCGCCGGGGTGTCCCAGCCAAGCGATTTTCGGGGGCGCCCGTTCAGTTCCTCAGCAATCAGGGCAAGCTGCTCCAATGTGAACTGACGAAGATCTGTACCCTTGGGAAGATACTGACGCAACAGCCCGTTCGTGTTCTCGTTCGTGCCCCGCTGCCAAGGAGACGCCGGATCGCAGAAATACACATCCATATCAGTGGCCACAGTGAACGCTTTATGCTCAGCCATCTCAGCACCTTGATCCCACGTCAACGTGCGACACAATTGTTCAGGTAACGGTGTGAGTGCGCGCACCAGGCTCTCACGCACGGCCTCAGCCCCATGATCACCCGGCAAGTGGCCCAGCACGACGTATCTTGTGCTTCGTTCCACGAGCGTGGCGACGGCGGAACGATTTTGTGTTCCCGCGATCAAATCACCCTCCCAATGCCCCGGGAGCACACGATCGTTGGCATCGCGTGGTCGTTCGGAGATTGACACCATCTCG
This sequence comes from Leucobacter sp., assembly GCA_052090925.1. Lineage (GTDB taxonomy): Bacteria > Actinomycetota > Actinomycetes > Actinomycetales > Microbacteriaceae > Leucobacter. The sequence goes on from JBQDBM010000057.1 coordinate 1,316, forward strand.
TCCACGAATCTGGGGGTGCGTTGCCCGGCAGTCTTGCGTGGTTTACGTCGTCGCCTTCCGCGCCGAAGCGAAGCGGTAAGCTCACGTTTCAATTCACCCTTGGCGTGCACGTAGATTGCTTGGTAGATCGTTTCAGCACACACCCGCATCTCCATCTCGTCTGGGTGGTCTTTCCGAAGACGGTGGGCGATCTGCTCAGGCGACCACCGCTTTTCAAGTTTCGCAGCAACATAGTCCCGCAACGGTCCAGGGGCCGCAAGCTTCACTGTTTTCGGCCGGAATCTGCGTTTCACAGAAAGCCGATGCGCAGTATGGGGCAGATAGTGCCCTCGCCCAGTCGTGTTGCGTTGCAGTTCTCTGCTGATCGTGGATGGGGCCCGTCCGAGCTGCGAGGCGATCCTTCGGAGTGACAGCCCTTGGGATGCGAGGTCTTTGATGTGTTCTCGTTCTCTCAGGCTCAAATATCTGGCATCAATGACCTGTTCTACCCGGTCTAACCGGATGTGCTCGCCTTGTGCCCACGTGGTTCTTGGTCGTCTCACATTGGCAAGTATCTCGTCTTGGTTATAGAGCACGACCCGCCCATCTGGGTAGATTCGTCCTTTTGCGAATGACCTGATCCCGCGGTCCCAGTCCATCGCCTGATGCTGTTCAATGCCGAGCTGGTGTGCCGCGTCAGCGCGCGGGACGCCGTCTGCGCGCAGGCGCAGGAACTTGGCTTTGCGTTCGTTCGCGTCGTCACTGGTGAAAATTCCGGCGCGATGCGCCCACGCATACCCGGTCACCCGATTGATACCGAGCTCGCGTGACACTTTCGACACGTTCCGCACCTGGGCAAGCCGCGCCAAGAAGCGGGCTCTCTCCTCGTCCGAGTATTTCCGCGGCGAGCTGCGCGAGGTCGATATCCCTGCCTGTTTCACCCACCGATAGCCAGTATGCGGTGACACCCCAACCGCTATTGCGGCAGCACGAACTGTTACCCCGCGATCGACAGCGGCAAGCACTGCCTGTTTCTGCTCGTAACTGTATTTCTGTTCTGCCATGCCCACTCCAAATTTCGAGTGTTGCGACGACCGCTGGAATCCGCCTCGTCCAATGCTCGGTGATGTCCGAAAGCCATAACTCGTTCGGGGCAGCTGCCACGAACTCGCGCTGCACGAGATCGTCATGAACGGGTGGGCCAGGCTTTCTGCCTTTCCCGCGGGCTTTCTTCTTCCCGAATGCTGACCACCAGCCCTGGTCTCGGCAGAGCCGCCACGCAGTTCTGTCAGCCATCTGCTCACCGAGGCTCTTCGCTTCGTCGGCGAGGAACCGGTACCCGAACTCGGGGTCCTCAAGGTGAGCGTTGTGGAGCGCGTTCGCGCGATACGCCTGCACGAGGTCACGCGCGGTCACTGGGTTGCGGAGCCAGCGGTAGTAAGGCGGGCGGGAAAGCTTCAATACCCGGCACGACACCACGACGGGGATCCCGTCTTCGGCGAGCTCTGTTACGAGCGGGTAGAGCCTTTTCCCGGCAGATGCGCTTGAGAGAGGTACGCGGCCGCACGACGGAGTACTTCCACTTCTTGTTCGAGGAGATTGTTCCGTTTGCGTAGTTCACGCAGCTCAGCATTCTCGGACTGGGTGACACCGGGTTTCTGGCCCTGTTCGACGCGTTCTTCTCGGAGCCATTTATCGAGGGTGCCGACGTGGATGCCGAAGTCCTTCGCGATCTGCGCGAGTGTCACGTCCGGGCCGCGATCCAACGCGATCCGGATGACGTCGTCGCGGAACTCTTTGGGGTAACGAGGAGGCATAGGTTCATCCTTCCAGGCCAGCAGAAACTAGCCATGTCGAATGTCACCTAAACATGCATCAGACCCGAGGGCTGGAGGCTTGGGTTTCGTAGAGCGCTTCGTCGCCGGAGCGGTGTCGTGGGTCATGCTTGATCCTCGCGTAATTATTGTGGAGGATTTTTCTCCACTTACATAGTGGATAATTTTCCTCCAGTTTAAGATGGGTGTCAAGCTAGCCAAATCAAGGAGTACCGATGCGCGCAGATGCCTTGCAACGGAAGCGTCGGATCTTGCTCGAGGCGAGACGCCTGTTTGCCGAGCGTGACAGCAGCGTCTCGCTCGACATCATCGCTGAAGCAAGTAGCGTCGGCATCGCGACGCTCTACCGCAACTTCGCTTCACGCGACGAACTCATTGTCGCAGTCACGATCGATATCCTCAGTGATATCGAGCAGGTACTGGCTGAGGCACTGTTAACAATAGACCGCTCGCCGCGACAAGCTTGGCACCAACTTGTGCACCGCCTCGTCGAGCTCAATCTCGGCGCAATAACCGACGCGCTCGGGGGTCCGAGCCCACGATTTCCCGCTGAAGTGAGAGCGGCACAGCGTGCTGCCCTCGAGCGATTCGAAGTCACGCTTCGTGATCTTGCACGCTGCCGGGCAGTACGAGGTGACCTCACTGCAATCGAAGTCATCGTCGCGGTCGGCATTCTCACCCGCCCCCAACCCGAACCAATCCAACGAGCTACTCCCGCACTCGTTGGTCACCTCATTGATGCGTTTCTCGAATGGAGCAGACCCCCCGCCTGAAGTGGCGACCCCCTTTGGTCGACAGTTAGTTTACCAAGTCCATGAAAGCACGGCACGCTAGCGATCATGACCGATACGAACATGGCCCCCAACCAAGGTATGCGAAGGTAGGGGCGGAGCATGAGGCGCGACCTGAGATGCGATAATGGGCGCATGCAATCGTCGTCGCGTCTTCCGCACTTGGTGCGTGGGTCGAGCGCGGCTGCGATTGCGACGTTCGCGGCGCTGTTCTCGCATGTGATCGGCGGGGGTGCGATGCCCGGCCTGGTCGGGATTGCTGTGCCATTGCTGCTGTCGCTGATGGTGTGCATCCTGCTCGCGGGTCGGAAGCTCTCGCTGACGCGCCTCTCGATCTCCGTAGTTGCTAGGGCGTGTCTCCTTAATGGGGCCCGTGCTCAGGGCATGATTGGGTCGTGGC
>JBQDBM010000058.1:0-4319 GCA_052090925.1 Leucobacter sp.
CGTCAGCGCACTGTACGAGGAGTACTGGGTCGTGGGTGCTCACCACGACCGTCGCGCCAGAATCTGCTGCGGTGCGGATCTCGCTGAGAAGTAATGTGAGGTTGTTGGGATCTTGGCCGTAGCTGGGTTCGTCGAGCAACAGTAGTTCCGGGCGTCCGGCGAAGGCGATCGCGACCGAGAGTCGACGCTTTTGCCCACCCGAGAGCAGGAACGGGTTGCGGTCGGCGTAGCCCGAGAGCCCAAATCTTTCTAGTAACGCGTCCACTTCCAGCCTGATCTGCCGACGGGGCAATCCCCGCAGGCTCAGGACATGTCGGAGCTCGCCACGCACACTTTGGCCAAGGAACTGGTGCTCCGGGTTCTGAAACACGAATCCCAACGTTGGCGTTGTGCCCGCAACGCGGCCGTCGTCAGGCTGCCAGCTCACACTCCCACTAGAGGGTCGGATGAGCCTAGCCATGAGACGCAAAACGGTGCTTTTTCCTGCACCGTTCTCCCCGGTGAGCGCGGTCACCTCGCCACACTGCGCTCTCAAGGAAAGTTCCTTTAGGACAGGGATAGCTTTTCTGTTAGGCTTCCAGGTCACCTGATTGAGCATGAGTGATCCTGATGCCCGGTTGAGGTCGAATGACGACATACCTGGACTGGGTATCGAAGCTTCTATTTCAGCGTCTATCTTTGAGTTGACGCCATTGCGATTAGTGCGTGAGACGAAGGTGGGCCGTGTTACCGGTTCGTTTCTGACAAGTTTGCCCGTGGCGTCTAATTCCCAGATTCGGTTGGCGATCGAGAGCGCCAGGTCGAGGTTGTGCTCGACCAGCAGCACCCCCTGGTGGTCGCGTTGGGAGAGCATCTCGTAGAAATCTGCCGCAGCTTCGGGGTCGAGGTTCGCGGTAGGTTCATCCAACACCAAAAGCTGGGGGCTCATCGCGGTCACGCAAGCGAGAACGAGTCGCTGTCGCTGCCCGCCCGAAAGGATCCCCGGGTGATGTTCCTCAATCTCGCTCAGCCCGAAGTGTGTGAGGGCGGCCCGTGCACGCCGCTCGACAGTCTTGGTGTCAAGCAATTGGTTTTCCAACGCGAAGCAGACCTCATCGAGCACCCGTCCGGTGACAATCTGGGCATCCGGGTCTTGAAAGACGGTTCCCACTGAGTTGCTGATCTCCGGCACAGACATCAGAGAAGTAACCGTGCCGCATACTTCAACGACCCCATTCATCTCGGCCGGAATCGAATGGGGAATGATGCCGCTCGCAGCTGCGAGCACAGTTGACTTCCCTGCGCCGCTTGGCCCAACAAGCACCACGCACTCCCCGGGCTTGATCTCTCCAGAGAAGTGTTGCACCACCGGGTCTGTGCGCTCCGGATAGCGGATCGTAATCTCTGATAACCGCAGTAATGCCGTCACTGTTGCACGGCCACCGGTGTTCTCGGCCGTACCAGCCCCATGCGGTGCAAAGCACCAGCGATTGCCCACGCGGCGAGCGCCAACAGGATGTGGCCGAAAATGCTGGAGGCAAACAGCAGGATTGTGCCGTAACCGACCGGGATTGCCTGCCCCGCCTCTGACCATCGACCTCCTCCGTCGAGACTGTAGAAATAGTTTGTCGAGAACGCCGTTGCAACGCCCACGACCACCCCGGCGAGCACGAACCGCCACCACTGCCATCGCCGGTAGCGACCGATGACGAAGAACACCTCGCACACTGCCGCATATATCAATGCGAACGGGATCAGCAGCGGCCCGAACGGAGTGAACGTGGCGCCCACGAGCCCTGCGATTGCCGCAACGATGACCCCCGCAAGCGGCAGACGAAACAGTGCAAGGCCGAGCAGCGGGATGAAGATGTAAATGCCAAGGAACCCGACGTACAGGATCGGAAGAGTGAGCTGAATCGTCACCTCCAGATAAGTGATCAGGGCGAACAGCATGCTGCACGCAGCGCCGACGGCTGCTGCTATTACCAAGTTGCGTGTCGTGAACATCCCGCGCGCACCTGAGTCTCTCCGATCACCGTTCGTCCGCATTGCACATCTCCATATCCGCGAATCTATATTCGCTTATAAGGGTAACCTTACTTCGTTCGAGTGGTCAATCCAAACTTGAGGGGGCCGGCCACCGATTTGTGCATGTTTGGGTGGTGGGGTAATTGCTCGTCGCCGGGGTCGTGCTCTTATGCTGCGCGCATGCACGCGAATGGCGCAGCCGTCGCAACGAACACACAGTCCTTGTTCCTTCGGGCTGAGGGCTTTCATGGAGCGCCCGTGTGCGCACCTTCTCGGTGACGACCAACCGAGAGGACCAATCCATGACGAAGTTCACTGATCTTGCTACCGATGAGCGCACGGCTCGGATAGTGCTCTCGATCATTGCGGAGCCGAACGACTCTGCGACTGGACGGCTCCTCACACGGGTTGGTGCAGTTGAAACGATCCGGCTCCTTGAAACGGACAGTACGGTTCCTGTCCTCGGCCGAGTGGACGGCACGATGTGGCGGGAACGGCTCACTCCGAGAGTTTCTGCGGAGTCCGTCGCCGAACGGCTCCGAGAGGTAGACCGGCTCGGCATCGGCGTTCTCATTCCTGGGGATCGTCATTGGCCTGCCGGTGTGGATGACCTGGGTGATAGTGCGCCGTTCGTTCTGTGGACTAAGGGTGCTGCGTCGTTTTTGGCTCGGCCTCCCAGCGACCTGGTGACGATCACAGGGGCACGTGCAGCGACCTCGTATGGGGAGCATGTCGCTGCTGAACTCGCCAGCGATTTGGTACGGGAGGAACGTGGCATCATTGCCGGTGGTGCATACGGTATCGAGGGTGCCGCCCACCGGGCCGCGCTTGCATCGGGTGGGGACACGATTGCGGTGCTCGCGAGTGGTGTCGATCGCCCCTACCCTGCCGGGCACAGTGAACTCCTGCGCACAATCGCCGATACCGGACTTTTAGTGAGTGAGATGCCCCCAGGTGTTGCGCCCACTCGTCATCGGTTTCTTGCTCGCGGCCGTCTAATGGCGGCGCTGTCTCAGGCGACGGTAGTGGTCGAAGCCGGTGCGCGTTCGGGAGCTTTACAAACGGCATTGCAGGCGCGGCTTCTTGGCCGAGGGCTTGGTTCTGTGCCGGGGCCGGTGACTAGCGCCGCAAGTTTCGGTACTAATGACCTATTGCGGGATCAGAGTGCACGTGTTGTGACGGGCATCGGTGACGTGCGTCAGTTGCTCGACGGCCACACCCACCTAGAGCCGCGTCAAACTCCCGAATTCTCGCAATCGATGCAACCGTCACGGGCGACGACGCCCTCGCCAGGCCTATAGATACTGACTTCTCGGGAGGGGACGCCGCAGTTACGACGTCCCCTCCTTTTGTGTCGAGTATCAGAGGCCGAGGGTACGACCGATCTGTCGGCGTGGTTCACGGTATCTGGGCTGTTCAGACAGCGTCCGAAGCTGATTGACAGCTGCTTGTGCTCGGGCATAGTCGATCCTCTGCGCCGTGCGCTCCGGCACCGGGCCGAGCGGGTCACGGCCGATGACTTGGTGCCGGTCACGGTAGGCGGCGATCACTCGTGCGCGGCGACGCCAGGCCGTCATCGTTTTCTCATCCTGACGCTCCGGAAGTAGAGGCTGCACCCAGTCAGTTGATTCCTCGACAGCTTGATTAATCAGTGCATCGGCGCGCTGCTCGATCAACTCTCGTCGCTCGTTCAGGGCCCGGCGCATGTCTGGACTCATGGTGCCGTCCGCAGACGGGATGAGGCCCGCGATGAGTCGGGCCTGTGTGCGGACACGTCCTGAACCGGCCGGGCGCGCGCTGGCTTTCGCGAGCCTGGCGTGCAGCACTGATGCGATGTCGTCAGCATCAGCAACGCTACGGGCTTGCACGAGGCGCGGCAGGAGCCGGTCAACGTCGTGATGGTTCGCTTCGGCTCTGCGTAGCTCAGCCGAGAGTGCCCCGTAGGCATCGGATGCGAGCACGTTCTCTGTCTGTTCAGGTGTGAGGCCAGTCGTTCGTAGTAGGGCAGCCCAGCGGTCGTGTTGGGCTGCTTGTGCGACGGTCTCGTACTCGGCAGCAAGCAGGGCGATCGAGCCCCACTGCTCTTGCTCGGCAGTGATCGTTTCGTGTGCGGAGAGTTCAGCACCGACATGCTGCATCACCCCGTAAAGCACCGACCGTGCAGTGGCTTCGACATTGTCACCGGGATGAGGCTCACTGTGAGCGTCATCGGGTCGGTCGAGGGCGACGTAGGCATGGTTGGCGTTGCGGCCGCGGGTCATGGCGACGTAGAAGTTCTCCCGCGTTGTCGATGCGGTCACGACGGTGTGTGC
>JBQDBM010000059.1:0-3716 GCA_052090925.1 Leucobacter sp.
AATGACTCGCTGAGGAGTGAGGGGTCGATGACGGCTACGACGGGCACGTGGTCGCTCGGCCCGTCTCCCTTTCGTTCCTCGCGGTGAATAGAGGCATCGACGACGGTATTCGCAAAGCTCCGCGATCCCATGATGAAGTCAATGCGCATTCCCTCATTTTTCGGGAAGCGGCCTGCTTTGTAATCCCAGAACGTGTATCCCTCTGGTTGGACCGGCCGCACGACGTCTTCGACCAGCGGTTCAAACGAGGCGAACATGGCGCGCTCTTCGGGGGAGACGTGCGTGGACTGTCCGACCTGAAATGCAGGGTCACCCATGTCACCCGGGAGCGGCGCAATATTCCAGTCCCCCATGAGCGCGAGTGGGAGCTCGGGGTGTTCGCCCAGCCAGCGCTCGGTGTCGGTGCGGAGGGCGTTCAGCCAGTCCAGTTTGTACACCAGGTGGGGGTCGTCGATGCCTCGTCCGTTGGGCACGTACAGGCTCCACAGACGCAGGTCACCGACGGTGACTCCGAGGGCGCGAGCCTCAAGCGGCAGGTTGTTAGGTCCCATGCCCTGGATTTCCTCTTGCCTATTGATGGGTTTGCCGAACCCTGGCATACCCCCGAAGCCGTGGGCGACGTCGGTCATTTCGTGGCGGCTCGCGAACGCGACACCGTTCCACTGATTCAAGCCGTGAATCTCGAGGTGGTAGCCGGCCTGTTCGAATGCCTCGACCGGAAACTGGTCTGGGCGGCACTTAATCTCTTGCATCGCCAGAACATCGATGTCTTCGCGAACGAGCCAGTCGACGACACGGCCGACGCGCGTGCGGATTGAGTTGACGTTCCAGGTGGCAATACGCATAGAAACCAGCGTAGCCGTCTTGCTGGGCGCGGGGCTTCAGCGGAGTGCCCCTGGGTTCACGTGTTACTGAAGTGAGGGCTCTTAGATGTGATGCGAGAATGTGGAGGGGCCGACGGGAATCGAACCCGCGTTCTCAGCTTGGGAAGCTGATGTCTTACCATTAGACGACGGCCCCGCAGGGGCAATCGGGGTGTTCCCGACCAGTCAACACTAGCAGATTCATAGCTAAAGAATCGGCCACCGGAGCCAGTCGAAACCCTCCGCTGCAACTCGCTCAGAGTACTTTCGGGCTACTCTTCCTCGGCCTCGGGATCAGCCTGGCAGATTGCACGCTCGGCGAGTGCCTCCGCCTGTACTTCTGCCGTCCAGGGCATTTCCGCACCGGCACCATTCTCGCCGGCGAGGCTCGCGATCTGGAACGCAAGGGCTTTCGCAAATGCGGCGCCCGCGGTTGAGTTGTTGAGCGCAACAACGACTGTAAGCCCAGATTCAGGATCGTGGTACGCCGAAGTCATCGTGCCGGTGATTGCACCGCTCTGCCCGTATAGCGGACCAACTTTCTCAATCCCAAAGCCCCACTCGCGCGCGGCGTGATCCGGCTCGGCTTCCTCTTCCTCTTCGACGGGGTCGCCGTTGTCATCTCGCTCAGGGTTCTTCGTCGGCGTGGTGTCCGTCACGAGACCCGCGAACTCCTCGCCACCAAACTGACCGCCGAGGTAGCTCTCGTAAAAGTTCTTCAGATCGGAGACAGTGGTCACCGTGGCGCCCGCGCCACCCAGCATGGAGGGTGAGAGCTCTTCGATCTCTACGGGGTCCACGTCACACACAGGGTCGCCGCCAGACTTAGGAAACGTGTAGCCGGTCATCGCATCGCCAGTGAGTGTGTTGTTGCCGTCGTTGGGGTAGTAGCTCGACTCCATCCCGGCCTGCTTAAACACGCGATCCTCAAGTAGATCACCAATGCTCTGGTCGGACGTTACGTCAATCACACGTGCCGCGAGCAGCGCATTCGTGTCTGTCACGTGCACGTCGAGGCCAGGCCACGACAGCGGCGAGTGTACGAGCGATTGCGCGAGCAGCTCTCGTTCGGCCCACGGGCGCGTTGGGTTGTTCGCGAATATGTCGCCAAACCCGCTCTTGAAATCCGCAAGGCCTGAGGTGGCATTGCACAGTTGGCGGTAGGTGATGTCCTCGATACCGACTTGACGCGTGAGGTCTTTCGAAATGTCGCGGTCAAGGTTCAGGCTGCCGTTCGCAGCCAGGTCAAGTACGAGCGCACAGACCACCGGTTGTGATGCCTGCGCTGCACGAATCTGTACAGATGGATCCAGGTCTCCATCGCCGTAACTGCGTACGTATTCGCCTGAGTCCTCGGTCCAAACACCGACGATCGCGGACGAAGATCGGCTGAGCTGCATCGCAGAATCTACGGCCACGTCGATACTTTCCGCGAATGGCCCACTCACCGTATTCACGTCGGCGGAAGATTCACCAGAGCCTGATCCAGTGCAGGCGGTAAGACCGAGAGCAGCGATGGCGAGCATGCCAACTGTCGCGACGCGCGCGCGCCGACCGAGATTGGGAAACACAAAACCGCCAATCGAATGTGATGCAGGACAACGTGAGTCTACTGTGTGGCGGCTGTAAGCTCGTGTAACCGCACGGTTTTTCGGCGGATCTTCAGTGAAGATTCCACACAAATTATCGTCAACACTGGGCAGGTGAGGTAAACCTTACTAAACTGTCAAGAGTGAGTAATTTCAATGAGAGCGTCGTGACGGCCGTCACCGACCACATGAACGGCGACCACGCTGCAGACAACCTGCTTATTGCGCGGGCGTTTGGCCACCCTGACGTGACTGAAAGTGTGATGGTTGGGGTGACGGGCGACGCCGGTATCTGGCGTGTCACGGACCCCTCGGGTCTCCATGAGCTCTCCGTGAGTTGGCCGGGAGGCACCATCAGCGATCGCCCCGAGATTCGCCGCGAGGTAGTCCGTATTTATCAGGACGCGTGCGAGAGGCTCGGCGTGGAACCGCGGCAGGAGCACGGCTCAGCATCGCAGGCAGCTGAGAGCGATGCGGCCGTAAGCGATGAGAACGAAGCCGACGTGCCGTTCTCTCGCGTGCTTCGTGAGGGATCATGGGGCGACCACTCGGACAGCGAGGGGGCGTCGTTCATGGAAAACATCATGCGCGGCCGCGCGACCCTCGAAGACTATGTTGCGCTCGTCGAGCAACATTACTTTATGTACGAAGCGCTTGAGGCGGCGACTGCGCGGCTGGCCGATGATCCACGATTCAGCGGGTTCCACTCAGAGGCTCTTGACCGGATGGCCACGCTCGAAACCGACCTGGCGCACCTCCGAGGACCAAACTGGCGTGAAGAGATTGGGGCGGTTCCTGCAACGATCGAATATGCCGATCGCATTCGTGAGGTCAACGCCGACGACTGGGTAGCGGGCGTCGTTGCGCACCACTACACGCGCTATCTGGGCGACCTCTCCGGTGGACAGATGATTTCGAGGCGCGTGACGAAGCAGCATGGGTTTGACGGTGCCGGCGCTGCGTTCTACGACTTCTCTGCGCTCGGCGACCTGTCTGAATTTAAGGATCGCTACCGCGTGCACCTCGATCGCTTGGGCGAGGGTCTCTCCGCTGAGGAGCGCAGCCGGATGCTGGATGAGGTGCGCACCGCGTACCACTTCAACACGCGCGTATTCATAGATCTCGCGCGCGCCAAGGCAGCAGCTACCTCCACGGCCACTGCGTAGAGGGGCTGAACTCTATAGGCTGCCGCCGTGTGCGGCAGCGCGGTTGCTTGTGATCGCTATGCGATCCCTTCGCGGCCGCCACCTCTTGCTGCGCTCCG
>JBQDBM010000060.1:0-3646 GCA_052090925.1 Leucobacter sp.
GTTGCCATACTCCATTCTACAAAACTAGAAACGAATTATTGACGCGACACACTAGAAGGGAAGGGAAGGATGCCGTTGGCTGTTTCAACCGATGTGGATGCTGATCCAGCAAATGATCTCTGCGTGGCCCGTGTACCACTGTTTCAAGGGCTCACACATGCGCAGCAAGTGGAAGTTGCGGGATTTGCACGTACCGTCCGATTAGACGCTGTCGAGCAGGCGTATACAGCAGGCTCGGATATGTCGCAGTTGATGGTGGTGCACACCGGTCAGGTGAAGATCGCTCGCACAAGTGCGGCTGGGCACGAGCAGGTGATCCGGGTCCTCGGTCCGGGCGACTTCATCGGAGAATCCGCGTTTCTCACCGGCACGAGACCCGATCACGCAGCAGAAGCGCTCGTGCATACCGAACTGTGCGTGTTCCGTCATGCCGATCTCGGGCGTCTCGTCGAGAAGCATCCGAGCATCGGGCTGCGCATGCTGCAAGGAGTGAGTCAGCGCTTGGATGATACTGAGGCGCGACTGGCTTCTGTCATCTCGGGAAACGTGAGCTCTCGTCTCGCCGATTACCTGCTCTAGCTCCCTGCGACGCCAGGGCCGCGAGGAGCCACCGACGTGACGCTGCCGCTCGCAAAGAAGGACATCGCTTCGCTCCTGTCCACGACACCAGAGTCCCTCAGTCGGCAACTTCGCAAACTCACCGACACCGGGGTGATCTCACAACAGGAACAGGGGCGGATCACGATCACTGATGTGACCGCGCTCACCGCACTCTCAACACTCTCGAAGAGAGACTGAGAACAGCACCGTGCCAGCCCAGACCATCGCCCCACGTACCTCGGAAGCGTCACACGCAATGTCATCGACGGTGGAATTTCTTCGCAACCGCAAGCTCATGATGTTCGTGCTCGTCGGTTTGGCGACCGGGGTAATGCTCTGGCTGACCGGCGCAGAGATGGCTCTCGGGGTCACCGCATACTTGGTGCTCGGTATCGTGATCGTGATCACCGCGATCGACATGTTCAAAGATCTGATGCGCGGGCATTGGGGGCTCGACATTCTTGCGGTCATCGCCATGATCGCGACACTCGCCGTACAGGAATATGTCGCGGGGCTCATCATCGCGTTGATGCTCACCGGAGGGGAAGCACTCGAAGACCTCGCCGCTCGCCGCGCGAGCCGAGAACTCGACCAACTGTTGAACCGAGCCCCAGCATTCGCGGGTCGAATTCACCCGGTAACAGGTGAGGTCGAACGCATCGCGATCGAAGAGGTGAAAGTCGGCGACGAACTGCTGGTGCGCTCCTCAGAGATCCTCCCTGTCGACGGGGTGCTCCTATCGGATCACGCGACGATTGATGAATCATCCGTGACCGGTGAACCGATCCCGGTGAACTACCACGCGGGCGACCCACTGCTTTCTGGAACGGTCAACAGCACGACGAGCTTCACGATGCGCGCGCAGAAGGTGGCAGCCGATTCGAACTACGCCTCGATCGTACGGTTGGTCGAGGAAGCCGTGGACTCCCGGGCACCGATGGTGCGACTCGCCGACCGTTATGCGGTGCCGTTCACCATTGTGTCATTGCTGATTGCGGGCTTCGCGTGGTTTCTCAGCGGGGACCCGGTGCGGTTTGCCGAGGTGCTCGTCGTGGCGACGCCGTGCCCGCTGCTCATCGCCACCCCGGTCGCGTTTATGGGCGGGATGAGTTCCGCGGCAAAGCTCAACGTCATCATCAAAGACGGTGGCGTGTTAGAGGTGCTCGCCCGGGTCCGTGCAGTCGCATTCGACAAGACCGGCACCTTGACCGAAGGTAAAGCCGACGTCGTCGAGATTCACCCTGCTGCTCGCACCGTAGACGAGACGCTGCAGCTCGCGGCCGCCGCCGAGCAGTACTCCGTGCACGTGTTCGCCGATCCGATCGTGGCATCGGCACGCACACAGCAACTTGAGCTTCCCGAAGCGGTGACGGCCGACGAGGTGGCAACAAACGGTGTCCTCGCCTCCCTGGCAGACGGCACTTCGGTGCGAGTGGGCAAGCCCTCATTTATCGAAGAGGTGACCGGGCCGATCGATCGACCCGTACTCTCAGCTGGGGAGACGGCCGTCTACGTATCGGTCGGTGACGAGCTCGCCGGAGTGATCATCTTGTCCGACCCGATTCGTGAGCAGTCTGCAGACACGGTGTCCCGTCTTCGCCGAGCAGGCGTAGCCGAGATCGCGATGGTGACCGGTGATATCACGTCGACCGCGGAGTCTGTCGCACACGCGGTCGACATTCAGACGGTGCACGCTGAGACCACTCCCCAGACCAAGGTGCGGATTGTGCAGGCGATGCGGCCGAGACCCGTACTCATGGTCGGCGATGGGATCAATGATGCCCCGGTGCTGGCGGCCGCCGATGTCGGTGTTGCGATGGCGGGCAGGGGTGCAACGGTAGCGAGCGAGTCAGCAGCGGCGGTGATCACCTCGAACGACATCGCGCGAGTGGCAGATGTGGCCTATGTCTCGCGGCGCACGGTGCAGATCGCCCTGCAGTCGATCTGGATGGGCATCATCATCTCAGTCGGTTTGATGCTCGTCGCCGCATTCGGCTATTTGCCGGCGGTGGTGGGAGCGCTGCTGCAAGAGATTGTTGACCTTGTGGCCATTCTGTCGGCGCTCCGCGCGCTCCGAGCGCACCGGGGTGCGCGGCGCGAGAGCCCTGCTCGGCGGGAAGTGCCGGTAGGCTAACCCGCGAGGCCGACTCACACAGTCACGATCGGATCAGCCGGTTGACCGCGGCAGTGGACTCCTGAATCTTTTCGTGGGCGGCCTCGTCGCTAACCTTGGCGGCATCGAGCACACAGTGCTTCAGGTGATCATCGAGCAGCCCCGTCGCCACCCCCTGCAGCGAGCGGGTGAGCGCACTGACCTGGGTCAGAATGTGGATACAGTACTGCTCTTCGTCGATCATGTTCGCGATGCCTCGGGCCAAACCTTCGATTCGTTTCATACGCTGCAGGTAGCGCTTCTTATCGCCGATATACCCGTGGTGCGACGCGTGCGATTCAGTGGTTGATGACGTCGAGATCTCGAATGGCTTGTCAAGCGCGGGCGAAAAGCACATACGAGATTCGTGTGTGCCAATCTTCGCCTGGTGGTGAGCATTGCGAAAAAGTACACGGCTGGCGCGGGGACATTGGACCTACTGGACCTCATCCAAGAAGGAAATCTTGGGTTGGAACGGGCAGTACAGAAATGGGATTTCCGAAAGGGACTTAAGTTTTCCACCTATGGAATGTGGTGGATACAACAATCAATCACCCGGGCAGTCGCAGACACATCTCGCACAATCCGTGTCCCAGTTCACAAAGTCGACGAGCTGAAGAAGGCGCAAAGCCTCAAGAAGGATGCAGAGGGGTATGCCGACGAGAAAACTGCGCACACACTGGTAGCGAATCAGATGCAAATGACTGAACGCGACCTGGATGCTCTCCTTCAGCTGGACAAGACACCGTTGAGCATCGACAGAAAAGCATGGCTTCTTGAACCAGGACACATCCAGGAAGTTTCATTCGGTGACCTTATTGAAGACACCGAAGCGGTGGACCTGTTGCCTCATGTCAATACCTCCGGGAAGGTTGATTCGTTGCCTCAAGTAGA
>JBQDBM010000061.1:0-3628 GCA_052090925.1 Leucobacter sp.
TCGAGTACCCGTCCGCCCACCCGCTCACCGCGAACACCGGAACCTGAATGGCCGAATAATCCTCGTTGATGGAGCCGTGCTGCCAGTAACTGTCTCTGCGCTGATGCGACAACCAGTTCTCGAGCCACAGACCGCTGTTCTCCAAGCGGTCGAACCACATCTCGCGCCACCGCTCGCCAACAATGGCGGGGTCTGGCGGGCACGAGGTGTACGCGAACATCGTGGAGGCCCACGACAGGTTGTCCGTGAGCAGCGTGCCGCCCATATAGTGCACGTCGTCCGTGTAGCGATCGTCGGTCGAGCTCAACGTGATGATCGCGCCGAGGCTTGGAGGCCGACGCGCGGCGACCTGGAGCGCGTTGAACCCGCCCCACGAGATGCCCATCATCGCCGTACGGCCACTACACCACGGCTGCTCCGCCATCCAGGCGAGTACCTCCTCGGCGTCCAAGAGTTCTTGCTCCAGGTACTCATCGGTCAAGACACCCTCGGAGTCGCCGCTGCCCCGCAGATCAACCCGGAGACAGGCGTAGCCGTACCCGGCCATATACGGGTGGTGGATAGAGTCTCGGTAAGCGGTCAGGTCACGCTTGCGGTACGGGATCATTTCGACGACACCCGGCACCGGGTCATCGTCGGCCGATGTCGGTCGCCACAGGCGCGCGGCGAGCCTCGTGCCATCCGACATCGGGATCCAGAGGTGCTCGTCTTCTCTTACTTCGTTGGGTAGTGCGGTAACGGTGCGCATCAAGCTCCTTTCTGAACGTTCTCGATAACAAACGGGAGATTCTCTACACAGTGGTTGTACTGACGCTCGAGCTCCTCCTCCGTGTGCGCGGCGAGGATGACTTCGGCGAGCAAGTAGCTGTAACTGTCTCGCCCACGTGCATCGGCGAGACGGTTGCCCTCGGCGGCGGTGAACACAACGATCGCGTCGGGAAACTCAGCCTCGAGTGCCGCGACTTGCACAGGCGTTGGCGAACGCTTCACGACACCATCGGAGAAACGACGAATGAAGCACCTCGCAGCGAGCGTGTATGCTCCCTGCCTCCGCGGCAGGTCACGCGGGGCGCGGCCCAGCGCCAGATCCAGCATCAGCGCGTGGTTGGATATGCCGTCGACGAGGGCGAACAGGTGCGCATGCGACTGCGAATGACGGGCATTCACCTCGAGCAGCATCAGCTGCTCGCTGTCTGGGTTCCAAAGAAACTCGATGTTGAACGTGCTGTTGCGCAGCCCGATCGCGCTGATCACTCTGCGAGACACATCGCCCATAGCGTTCTGCACGTGCTGCGGCACTCGAACCGAGGGGTACTCGTATCGAAGAAAACTCGAGACACCCGGGTACGTCAGCGAGTCGACGATGCCGTAGATGACGATGTCGTCGCCGTGGCTGTATCCCTCGAGCGTGGCTTGCACACCAGTGATTGCCTCCTCCACCAGACACCCGCGCCCGCCGACGCGCGCAATTTCTGGAGGCAGCTCGAGCAGTTCTAAAATTTCGTTGAACGGCACGCCCATGCGGTCGACGTCCGTGCGCTCCAGCACGGCGGCAGACGCCAACTCTGCTTCGTCGGTGACGTAGCGTGCACCCTCCGACGACGCCGACTTGATGGGTTTGATCCATACGGGATACGAGAGTCCCTCAGGGAGCATCGGGCGCTCGTCTTCAAGATCTAAGAGTGCGAATGCCGGGTATTCGTCGATCACCTCGCTCTGCACCAGGCGGCTCCAGTACTTGTGCTCGCACTTCACCACCGACTCGAGCGTGGCGTGCGGCAGCCCGCGCTCAGCGCACAAAATGGCCGCCATCATGGTGACCGGAAAGTCCCAGTACGCGACAATCGCATCGATCGAACCGCCGAACGCATCCAGTTGGCGACGTGCGCGTTCGAGCAGCGCAGGGACTGGGATGGCGCCCCCTTGGAGCTCCCCTCGCGTGAGGAGCTGATGGAATCGGTACTGGTCCGCGTCTGGCAATGCGGTCAAGACGCTCTTGTTCAGGTCATCGAGACCGAGCACGAAGATATTCTGCGTCATCTCGTGAGTGTAGATCCGCTTGGGTTCTCTGCCGAGGCCCTTGCAGCCGCCCTGTGTTTCAGCTAGCTTTCCTCCACGCTTTCGATCTCAATCCGGAGTGCTTGCACACAGCGTTCGTACTCACTCTCAAGATCGGCCTGACTGTGCGCGCCCAGAATGACTTCGGCCAGTACATAACTGGAGCTGTCGCCCGTCTCTGCGTCAGACAATCGATCGCCCTCCGCTACTGCGATGCTCACCACGGAACGCGGAAATTCGCTTTCGATTTTCGCGATCTCGTCCTCCGTCGGCACCCGCGTCACCACGCCGTCGCTGAACCGACGAATATACCACTTGCCTGCCGTCTCGTACGCACCGAGTTTGCGGTGTAAATCACGAGGAGCGTGGCCGAGTGCCAGATCCAACATAAATGCGTGATTCGGGATTCCATCAACGAGCGTAAACAGTTGAGCATGCGATTGTGAGTGGCGCGCATTCACCTCAAGCAGATTCAGCTGCTCAGTCGCGGGATCCCAGAAGTATTCAATATTGAACGTGCTGTTAGTGAGACCCATGGCGCCGATGACTTTGCGTGAGACGTCTGCCATATAGGTCTGAATGTGCTGTGGCACCTGCACCGAGGGATACTCATACCGAAGAAAACTCGCTGAATCCGGGTACGTCACCGAGTCAACAACCGCATAAATCTCAATCTCGCCGTCGTGGCTGTACCCTTCCACCGTGACCTGCATCCCGGCCGCTGCTTCCTCCACCAGGCACGCGCTCCCACCGATGCCCGCGATCTCGGGCGGCAGATCGAGCATCTTCAGAATGTCGTTGAACGGTTCGCCCATCTCCCCGACCTCCTCGCGTTCCAGCACCACGGCTGACGCCAACTGTTCGTCATTCTCGACGTAGTGTGCTCCTTGAGACGACGCGGATTTGATCGGTTTGATCCACACCGGGTACGACAGCCCCTTGGGCAGCACCGGATCATCGACGTCGAGATCGAGGAGCGCAAACGCAGGGTGCTCATCGATCACTTGCTGCTGTACAAGGCGACTCCAGTACTTGTGTTCGCACTTCACCACCGCTTCTAAACTGGCCGAGGGGAGCCCCCGCTCCGCACACAAGATCGGCACCATCATCGTGACCGGGAAGTCCCAGTACCCCACAATCGCGTCGACTGAGCCATCGAACTCATCGAGTGTATGCCGTGCTTTTTCGAGGAGTTCAGGAACAGATGCCGGGCCATCCTGAAGTTCCTCCCGAGTCAAAAGTTGGTGAAATTTGTAGCGGTCGGCGCCCTCAAAAGCTGCCAACTCGTCATAGTTCAGGTCGTCAAGGCCAAGGACAAAGATGTTCTGTGTCATGCCGGGAGTTTAGGTCCGCTCTCCTCACGAACAGAGCCCCTTGCGCTCGAAAAGCGCTTCAGGTATCGACGCCCCCACGCGTGTCGCGCTTAGAGAACGCCGCGGCTCCCCAGATTCAGTAGTGCCCCGGTGGGTCACTACTCGGGAATGACTCCTTGCCCCATTCGTCGGCGAGTTCGTCATCATGCTCGTGAGTAGTATCGTCAGTGCCCGGCTTCTCCGCCTGGTCGGAACGC
>JBQDBM010000062.1:0-3610 GCA_052090925.1 Leucobacter sp.
CCGTCGCCGATCTTCAGGTCTGCGATGCGCGACTTCAGCTCGGGGATCATGCGATCCGCAACATCTCCGACAGCTACGAGCACGGACACCGCCATGCAGCGTTCGCCTGCCGAACCGTACGCGGCTGAGATCGCTGCGTCGGCCGCGGTGCCAATGTCGGCATCCGGGAGCACCAGCATGTGGTTCTTTGCGCCACCGAGGGCCTGCACGCGCTTGCCGTTCGCAGATGCGCGCTGGTAGATCGAGCGTGCGATCGGGGTCGAGCCGACAAAAGAGATGGCCTTGACGTCTGGGCTGTCGATGAGCGCGTCAACGGCGGTCTTGTCGCCATGCACCACGTTCAATACGCCATCGGGGAGGCCAGCCTCGCGGAACAGATCAGCAATAAATACTGCAGCGGAGGGGTCGCGCTCGCTGGGCTTAAGGACCACGGTGTTGCCGCACGCGATCGCGCTGGCGACCATCCACATGGGCACCATGACGGGGAAGTTGAACGGGGTGATGGCCGCGACGACACCGACGGGCTGTTTCACCGAGTGCACGTCCACGCCAGTCGAAACTTGCTCGCCGCGCTCACCTTTCAGGAGGTGCAGCAGGCCAGCGGCGAACTCGACGTTTTCGAGACCACGGGCGATTTCGCCTGCGGCGTCCGAGAGCACCTTGCCGTGCTCGCTCGTCACAATCGCAGCGAGCTCAGGGACGCGGTCCTTCATCAGCTGACGCAAACGGAAGAACACGTCGGCGCGCTTCGTCAGGCTCGTACTGCGCCACATCGGAAGCGCGGCCTGTGCGGCGGCGACAGCTTCTTCGACCGTGGCGACCGAGGCAATGGCGAGCTCGTGCTGCCGTTCGCCAGTTGCGGGGTTGTACACCGGCTGGGTGCGCTCGGCATCGGTGACTTTCTCACCGTTGATGACGTGAGGAATGAGAGCCATGA
Organism: Leucobacter sp.; assembly: GCA_052090925.1. GTDB lineage: Bacteria > Actinomycetota > Actinomycetes > Actinomycetales > Microbacteriaceae > Leucobacter. The sequence goes on from JBQDBM010000062.1 coordinate 938, forward strand.
GTGTTGTCCTCTTCTTCTGAAATGACTGTGGGTCCAGATAATATGCCCGGTTCCGGGCAATGTGTACGAAGCTGTGTGTTCGCGACGATCCCAGTATTCCAGCGAAGTAAATGATTGTCGCCACACAAATTATCGGCACTTTTGCCCAGGATCGGACACTTTGTATGATTGAGGGGTGATTGAACCTGAACACGTACCTGGCCCTGACGTGCGCACCATCCTTTCGCTTCCGGAAGTCGCCGCCGGGGAACCCGAGCTCATCGCTGGCGCACGCGGGCTGGAGCGCAGCGTTCGCTGGGCCCACGTCGTTGCAGGCGTAGCGGCGGCGGCGCTCCTCGACGGCGGAGAACTGATCTTGACCACCGGAGCCGGGTGGCCACACGAACCGGAGGCGCTCGGGTCGCTCGCGGAAACGCTCGCCGAGACGGGAGTCGCCGGTGTGATCCTCGAGCTCGGACCAAACTTCTCCGAGCCACCTGCACCACTCGTGGAGAGCTGCGAACGGCACGAAATTCCACTCATCGCACTGCACCGCGAGGTGCGCTTCGTACAGATCACGCAGCGCGTGCACCAACAGATTCTGGCGACGCAGAACGAAGCGCTTGAGGCTCGTGCTGAAGTGCACGCGATGCTCACCGAGCTCGGCCTCAATCGCAGCCCGGTTGACTACGTGGTTGAGCGGCTTGCCGACACGCTTGACGCCCCCGTGGTGCTCGAGGACCCGGGACACCGGGTCGTGGCCTGGGCGGGAGAGGGGCACCAACCCGACGACGTGCTGTCTGCCTGGGCGAATGCCGGTGGGAGTGAGTTTCCGCTTCCAGCGGGCTGGGTGCGCGTGCCCGTCGAGGCGCGGGGCACCCGGTGGGGGCAACTGTTCGCGCTGCCCGGAGACCCGCACCCGGCCGGCAGGCGAACCGTCCTGGAGCTCGGTGCGTTCGCCCTCGCACTCGGGCGCCTCGCGGACACGGGACCCGACCAGTGGCTGCGGCACAACTCCAAGCAGCTCTTCGACACGCTCCTCACGGGACGGTATCGGAGCGACACAGAGCTTGCGACACAGCTCGCTGCGAGTGGGCTACCCGTCGATGGCCGCGTGCTGTTTGGCGCGACCCTGCGCGGAGCGGGTGACTTTGGCGCACACGGCACACTCGAGCGCGCGATTCTCGAAACGGCGCTGCGGCGCGCGGCGGCGCCCGAGGGGCGAGTGCTCATCGCACAAGAAGATGCGCCCCCCGAGGCCAACGGGGAGCACTTGCTCCTCACTCTGCTGTCGTTTCCACCGGACGACCCTCGCGCGGGCTCCTCCCTCGACGCGGTGCCGCCGCTTGCACAGCGGCTCGCGCACGAGCTTGACATGCTGCTGCCCTCGACCACCCCGGATGTTTGGCGCGCTCATCTCAGCCTCGGTGTGGCGGGGCGAAGTCTGCGTTCGCTCATCGCGTCACTCGAACGCGTGCAGGCCGCCGGGCGACTGCCCGCCAACGCACGAAGCGGCCGCGTCACGGTGCAGCTGGCGGAGCGACAACCACTCGCCTACCTCGTGCGCGGACTCTCGGGGCTCCCCGAGGTGCAACAGTTCGCATCCGAAGCGTTCGAACCGCTCGTCGCGCATGACCGCGAGCGGGGCACCCCGGGAGATCTCGTCCACGTGCTCGAGGCCTATACCGCGCACCCGACCAACCGGTCGCTCGCGGCGCAGCGGGCCAGGCTCTCCCGCTCGGTGTTCTACCAGCGTTTAGCTCTCATTGAGGATCTGCTCGACGTCGAGCTCGCCGCCGGCGAGACGATCGCTATGCTGACGGTCGCGCTGCTCGCGCGTGACCCGGGAAGATCTCGAAGCATCTCCCGCGCGTGAGTTATTCTAGTCCGACACCTGCCCTAGTGCTCGATGTTCCACAGGCCCGTGTAGTCGTGGCCAAGCTCCCGCACGAGGCTCCTAAGAGCCGGGAGGGAGAGCCCGATGACGCAACTCGGGGCGCCCTCGATGTGCTCAATGAACGCACCCGCAAGCCCGTCGATGGCGAAGCCGCCAGCGAGTTCGAGCGGTTCACCGGTCGCGACGTATGACTCCAGCTCGGCATCATCAAGGTCCGCCGAAAGGGTGACTCGTGCAGTGTCCACTGATCCGGCACCCCCTCTCACTTCACCCCCGGAATGGTCGATCAGCCAGTGCCCCGAGTGCAGCACACCGGTGCGACCACGGTGCTGCTTCGCGCGGGCGAGCGCCACCTCGGGGTGGTGCGGCTTCCCGAGCACCTCTCCGTCCAGCAAGAACATAGAGTCGCCTCCGAGCACGAGTCCGTCGATCTCAGCCCCGTGCTGCCGCACCACGTCCTCGGCCTTCAGCCGTCCGAGGTATACCGTGAGCTCGGAGGCCGTCAGTTGTCGCCCAATCTCGGACTCCCGTGCGACGACGGCAGCGTCTTCGTCTACGTCGGGGGCGAAGCAGACCGGTTCAATCCCTGCCCCGCGCAAGACGGAGAGTCGGGCCGGCGAAGTTGAGGCGAGAAACAGACGCATGGATCCAGCCTAACGAGGCGACCCATTCGGAGCCGTCACCCATCGACTCAGTGCGAGAATGAACACCATGTCGACTCCTCCAAGTAGCACACAGCCCGCACTCGAAATTGGAGATGTGGTTGAGCTTGATGTCACCAACATCGCGCACGGCGG
>JBQDBM010000063.1:0-3601 GCA_052090925.1 Leucobacter sp.
CTAAGCTAGTGCGAACGAGGGGGAGTATTCCGTTTCGCTCGCATCGTCAAGACGTCCGGCAGTGTAGCTCGGCCGGTGCGAGGCGGCCCAGCTGAAGAGCTAAGCCGGGAAGAGACCTTCGGTACTTCGCGCACCCTGCGCGCCCTACCGAAAGGAATATTCATTGGCCTCCGTGCTCCCGCTCTGGTTTGAAATTGGATCGATGGTGCTGCTCGTGGCGATCCTCGTCGTCGACCTGCTGCTGATCATTAAGCGCCCGCACGTCCCCTCGATGCGTGAGGCGAGTCTCTGGGTGGGGTTCTACGTCCTGCTCGCACTCGTGTTCGCGGGCGCCATGTTCTTGCTGGGTGACGTGCAGCACGGTACGGAGTTTCTGGCCGGCTGGCTCACCGAATACAGCCTCTCGATCGACAACCTGTTCGTGTTCGTGCTGATCCTGAGCAGCTTCAAAGTGCCGAGCGCGTACCAGCAACGGGCATTGATGATCGGTATCGTGCTCGCACTGATCTTCCGCGGGCTCTTTATCCTTGCGGGCGCCGCAATTATTGAGCGCTTCATCGCCATCTTCTTCGTGTTTGGGGCGTGGCTGATCTGGACGGCGTGGCAGCAGGTGAAGCCTGGCGGTCACGGTGACCAGGGCGACAGCTGGCTCATCCGCCAGGTAAAGAAAGTGCTGCCGTTCAGTGACCACTACGACGGCGGCAAGCTCCGCACCACGGTGAATGGCAAGCGTATGTTCACGCCGTTCTTGCTGGTGCTCATCTCGCTTGGTGCGACCGACGTGCTCTTCGCCCTCGACTCCATCCCCGCGATCTTCGGCATCACGCAGAGCCCGTTCATCGTCTTCACCGCGAACGTGTTCGCACTCATGGGCCTCAGGCAGCTCTACTTCCTCCTCGGCGGACTGCTGGAGCGACTCGCGTACCTGAAATATGGGATCGCGTTCATTCTCGCGTTCATTGGTGTGAAGCTGATCTTCCACGCGCTCCACGAGAACGAACTGCCATTCATTAACGGTGGCGAACACGTGCCCGTACCCGAGATCACGACCATGTTCTCTCTGGGCGTCATCGTGGCCGCGATGGCTATCGCAACGCTCGCGAGCATCGTGAAAATGCGCCGAGAGGCTAAGGAACACGGCGAACGGCTCCGCCTCGGCGCGTACGAGGCGAAGTCTGAGGAACCCGGCAAAAGCAACCCCGAGACGCGCCACTAGCCCCGTGTAGCGCAGGGCGCTGCTAGGATGGAACGCATGAAATCGCGGCAGCTGCTTCTTCTTCACCGCCGCGACGGGGTCTAACCCACCGGCCCGTCCCGTCGCGGGGTTCGAGCATGGCCGATTCCACCAGTGCACCTGGCTCCCATAGTCGGCGCAGACCGAAGAAGTAGAGTGACATACGTTATGACCGAGCACAACACACCCTCCGCGAACAAGCCACGCACGCTGGCTGAAAAGCTGTGGGATTCCCACACCGTCGTCAAGGGACAGGACGGCGAGCCCGACCTGATCTATATCGACCTGCACCTGATCCACGAGGTCACGAGCCCGCAGGCGTTTGATGGCCTCCGCATGGCGGATCGGCCGCTGCGCCGCGTCGACCTGATGATCGCGACGGAGGATCACAACACTCCCACGCTGAACATCACTCGGCAGATCGAAGAGCCCACCAGCCGCATCCAGATCGAAACGCTGCGCCACAACGTTGAAGAGTTTGGGGTGCGCGCGCACCCGTTGGGCGACAAAGAACAGGGCATCGTGCACGTCATGGGACCCCAGCTGGGCCTCACCATGCCAGGGATCACCGTCGTATGCGGTGACAGCCACACCTCAACACACGGCGCGTTTGGCGCGCTCGCGTTCGGTATTGGCACCAGTGAGGTTGAGCACGTCATGGCGACGCAGACGCTGCCGCTCAAGCCGTTCAAGACGATGGCGATTAACGTCGAGGGCGAACTGCGTCCCGGGGTGACCGCCAAGGACATCATTCTGGCCGTCATCGCAAAGATCGGCACCGGGGGCGGCCAAGGCTACGTGCTCGAGTACCGTGGCTCCACCATTCGTGGACTGTCGATGGACGGCCGCATGACGATCTGCAACATGTCGATCGAGGCGGGTGCTCGCGCAGGCATGGTGGCACCAGACGAGACCACATACGCATACGTCAAAGGCCGCGAGCATGCACCGCAGGGTGCTGACTGGGACGCGGCGGTTGAGTACTGGAACACACTGCCGACCGACGAAGGTGCCGTCTTCGATAAAGAGGTCTTCATTGATGCGGCCCAGCTGGAGCCGTTTGTGACCTGGGGAACGAACCCCGGTCAGGGCGTGCTGCTGAGCGACAGCGTGCCCGACCCCGCGCAGATTGCGGACCCCAATGAGCGAGCAAACGCCGAGCGTGCGCTCGAGTACATGGCGCTTGAAGCTGGCACCCCGATGAAAGAAATTGCGGTGGACACCGTGTTCATGGGCTCATGCACGAATAGCCGGCTCGACGACCTGCGATCCTTTGCGAGCATCATCAAAGGCAAGAAGAAGGCCGAAGACATTCGCCTGATGGTGGTTCCCGGCTCCGCACGGGTGCGACTCGAAGCAGAAGCCGAAGGGATCGACAAGATCGTTGAGGAGTTCGGTGGTGAGTGGCGCTTTGCTGGCTGTTCGATGTGCCTCGGCATGAACCCTGACCAGTTGGCGCCCGGTGAGCGCTGTGCGTCGACGTCGAACCGTAACTTTGAGGGCCGGCAGGGCAACGGCGGGCGAACTCACTTGGTGTCACCGCTCGTGGCGGCTGCCACGGCGATCCGCGGCACACTATCGAGTCCGTGGGATCTGCAGGAGGATGCGGCGCGCGGCGTTACCCACGATGGTGGCTCCGAAAACCAGAGCGGTAACGAAACGTTGGGGGCTGCGTAACCATGGATAAGTTCACTACGCTGACCGCTGTTGCGGCGCCACTGAAGCGTTCTAACGTCGACACTGATCAGATCATCCCCGCGGTGTTCCTCAAGCGCGTGACGAAGACCGGGTTCGAAGACGCACTCTTCCACCACTGGCGTCAAGATCCCGAGTTTGTGCTCAACCAGCCAGCATACGAACACGCTGAGGTGCTGGTTGCGGGTGCAGACTTTGGCACGGGATCTTCTCGCGAGCATGCCGTGTGGGCGTTACGCGACTATGGATTCAAGGTGGTCATCTCGTCACGCTTTGCAGACATTTTCCGTGGCAACTCGGGTAAGCAAGGACTGCTCGCCGCGCAAGTTTCCGAAGCTGATGTTGAGCGCATTTGGGCTGCAATCGAAGCAGAGCCCGGTATGAGTGTGACCGTCAACCTGGAGGCCTGCACGGTGCAGGTCGGGGAGCTGTCAATTCCGTTCACGATCGACGACTACACCCGTTGGCGGTTGATGGAGGGGCACGACGATATTTCGCTGACGCTCCGTCACGCAGACGCAATTTCTGAGTTCGAGACCAAGCGTCCCGCATGGATGCCCACCACTCTTTCCGTGAGGAACACGTGACTACAAACGAAGCACAAGGTCTGAAGACCGACGCAGCAAAAGCTGGCGAACGCGTGGGGCTCACCTCTGATGAGATCATCATCAA
>JBQDBM010000064.1:0-3408 GCA_052090925.1 Leucobacter sp.
CGCCACGGTGCCCGACATCGTGAACACGATCGCGATCACCGCGATTCAGGCGCAGTCCGCGCAGGAGCAAGCATGAGCACCGTCTTTGTCGTCAACGCCGGCTCTTCGAGCTTGAAGTATCAGCTGGTCGAGCTTGCAAGCGGCGCGTCGCTGGCTTCGGGACTCATCGAGCGAATCGGGCAGGTGCGCTCGAGTGCCAAGCACAAGAATGCCGCCGGCGGTGAGGCTCAAGAAGAGCTACACATTCAAGACCACGCCCAGGCATTCGGATGGGTTCTGCGCCAGTTCGACGCAGTCGGCCCCAGCCTCGATGATGCCGACATGATCGGCGTGGGGCACCGGGTGGTGCAGGGCGGTTCGCGGTTTGACCGCGCGACGATCATTGACGGCCGCGTGCAAGATCAGATCGAGGCCTTGAGTCCACTGGCACCGCTGCATAATCCCGCAAATGTGGTGGGCATCCGTGCCGCTCGAGCAGCGTTCGCGAACCTGCCCCACGTGGCCGTGTTCGACACCGCCTTCCACCTCACGTTGCCGCCCGCTGCATACACGTACGCTCTGGATCGCTCGGTTGCCGAAGAGCACCGAGTGCGCAAATACGGCTTCCACGGAACGAGCCACCAGTTTGTGTCGCGCAGGCTCGCGGAGCTTGTCGGTAAACCCCTTGGCGAGACGAACTCGATCGTGTTGCACCTGGGCAATGGCTCATCCGCGTGTGCTGTTCGGGGCGGCGAATCGGTCGAAACGAGCATGGGCATGACGCCGCTTGCGGGGCTCGTCATGGGCACGCGCACCGGCGATATTGATGCGAGCGTGCTGCTGCACCTTGCTCGCAACGGTGGGTACTCGATCGACGACCTCGACACCCTGTTGAACAAGCGGTCTGGCCTGCTCGGCATGGCCGGCTCGAATGACATGCGCGACGTACGGGCCAGCGCTGGCGCGGGTGTTGAGGCTGCGCGCGTTGCTATTGAAACCTACACGTATCGGATTCGCGGTGTCGTCGGGCAGTACATGGCGCAGTTGGGCCGCACGGATGCGCTCGCATTTACCGCAGGCGTCGGCGAGAACAGCGCCGAGACGCGGGCTGAGTCGCTTGCGGGGCTCGAGGCTTTCGGCATCGAGATCGATGCGGACCGCAACGCGGGTCGTGGCGAGCACGGTGCTGCCGAGCGGCGCATCTCATCTGACAGCTCGCGTGTGCAGGTGTGGGTCGTGCCCACCAACGAAGAGCTCGAGATCGCGCAACAGGTTGCCGCGGTCGTGGGCTGACGCCCGCCTCGGCTGGGGTTTCTCGCGGTCGGTGCCGCTTTTATCGGTCGCTCAGGCGTTCGGCGGTGATTATTGCGATGGATCCGTTGAGAGACCGAGAAAGTCAGCGCGCATGGCGCTGGATAGCTAGCGTTGCTCGAGCTCGGTGATCGCCTTGGGGTCTGAGCTGTTGAGAAACTCGGTCAGCCGCTCAACCTCAGGAGTCTCGCCGATCAGCGCTGCAGCTTCGCGCAGTGCATAGAGGCACCGGAGCACGCCGCGGTTGCCCTCGTGGCTCCACGGGATGGGGCCCGTGCCGCGCCAGCCAGCCTTGCGCAGCGAGTCGAGTCCGCGGTGGTAGCCGACGCGAGCGTAGGCGTATGCGTCGACCTCGCGTCCCTCGGCCCGTGCGGCGTCGGCCAGCTCGGCCCATGCGAGTGGGGACGACGGATGCGCGCGCACCACATCCGCCGGAGTCTCGTTCTGCAGAGCTACAGTGACTGCAGTGTCTTCGGGCAGGAGTGTGGGCTCTGGTCCGAGCAGGTTCTCACCGATCATGCGGGCAGTTTAGCTTGGTGGTGCTCGCGGTCAACTGGCGTTGGTTACCGTGCAGGTCGGTGCGAGCAGCAGCAGAGGCACATCTACGTACACCGAGCTGCTCTGCTGAGAGGTCCACGTCTCACCAGCAGTCGGTACGGCCGCTCGGACTGAGACCGAGAAATCCGCACCGAGCAGCCCTCCTAACAGGCCATCCAGCAATCCGCGAGTGAACGTAGTCGTGTACTCGCCATTGGCATTTGGGCCGGTAGTAGTCGGCTGCGTGCTCGCGATTTGGCCCTGGATGAGCCATTGTGTCGTGGCAGGTACGAGGGTGATTGGTGAGTTCGCGGGTGACTTCCACCGGAATGACAGAATATTTCCGCTGAGCAGGGGATTCCTGCACTCTTGGACTGCTGTGACAATCGGGGCTTTCAGGACGGCGCCCGTGAGCGGTGAGGAATGAGAGAATTCAGTGTCAGACCACGCTGCTGCCGTCGTGTCGGGCGGCTGCAGACTGGTGAGTCCCAGCAAAAGGCCAACGATGGCAACCGTCGCCAGGAGGCTTCTTCGAAGCGTAGGCCGGCGTCGGCGACGCAGGGCGCGCTCAGAGTTCGATGCCATTGCGTGCCCCTCTCGTTGACAGAACCAGCGACTGCGTAGCGGCAAGAGAAAAGACTCCCCGCGCACCCGCCAGAGCCCGGTTACCCTTGCTACGTTTCCGTCCTGGGGGAGTTGGCCTGGATGGCGCCACGCGGGGAGCCGAACTACATCTTACCAGCGGCCTGAGCTCTATGTGATCGCGTGCCGACTTCCTCATGACTGTGCCTGCGCATCCGAACCGCGTGACAGGAGGCGGGCTCCGAAGACGCCCACGATGATCGCACCCGCCGCCATCAGCAGCACTCCGCTGATCTTGAGGCCTGTCTCGGGCAACTCGTCATCGCCATCCGGTGGTGTCATCTCGAAGTCTTCACCGAACCCATGTGCGTGCACGCGAAGCTCGGTCGAAGCCGCCGGCTCGCTCGCCTCGTCACTCAGCGTGACTTGCACGAGCAGGTGCCTCGTTTCTGCGGCGTCGAACTGCATGAGGATGTCCTTCGCCCCGTCAAGTGCAACAGGGCCCTCGGCACGGATCTCAGCAGCGCCAGATGGGCACGCCGACCCTGACCAAGGGTCATCGCACGACTGCACAGCGACGTTCAGTGGCAGTTCGCCCGTGCCTGAGATCGCCATGTCGATGACGCCCGGGTCTGGGGCTTCGGCGCTGACCGAGACCGTCCATATGACAACATCGCCCGGCATCATGCTGCTCATCGACTCAGTGTCGTGGGTGGTCGACACGAGTTCGATGTAGCGCCCCGAGATCACTTCTGTCTCGGAATCAGCGGATGCGGGGGCCGCGCTCGCGAACATCAGCCCGCCGGCCAGCAGCACGGCGGCAAGTGTGCGGAACTTCACTGCGAAGGACCTGCCAGCTCGGGCTCGTGCTGGTCGGTGTATTCGGCAAGCTCGCGCGGCTTCTCAGCTCGCGGCCAGAAGGCCCAGCCGACGAGCAGGGCAGCGGCGATCGTGATGCCGCCGAGCACCAGTGGGTCGCCGAACCAGACGATGACATTC
>JBQDBM010000065.1:0-3403 GCA_052090925.1 Leucobacter sp.
CTCCACGTCGAAGACACGCTGTGCCTCACGTTCAGCGGATTGTCGAAAGCTCAGCGGATTGCGGGCTACCGCTCCGGTTGGGTTGCTGCGTCAGGCAATCGGGAGCGCGCCCGCGATTTTCTGGAGGGGCTGACGTTGCTCGCAAACATGCGCATGTGCGCGAACGTGCCGGCACAGTACGCGATTCCGGTGGCGCTGAATTCTTCTGAGTGGGATGAGTCAGTGGCAACACTCTGTGGGCCTGGCGGGCGGTTCCGCGAGCAGCGGGACGCAGCACATGCGTTACTTACGGAGATTCCAGGGGTGAGCTGCGTGCAGCCGGGAGGGGCCATGTACTTGTTCCCGCGGCTCGACCCTGAGCGGTATCCCATCGCTGACGATCAGGCGTTCGTGATCGATCTGCTGCGGGCGACTCACGTGCTCGTAACCAACGGGCGCGGGTTCAACCTCCCCACCCCCGACCACCTGCGCTTTGTGACGCTCCCCTCCATCCCGGTTCTTGCAGAGGCAATCGGCCGCATTGCCGAGTACCTCGATGGTGAGCGACGGGACTGAGCGAGTGTCGATCCGGATCCTTGCCGTCGGCAAGAAACACGAACCCTGGGTGAGCGACGGGATCTCTCGTTATGAGAAGCGCCTACGCAAACCGTTCGATGTGTCATGGCAGCTCATCACGCACTCGTCACGGGAGGACGATGCTGCGCGAACGGACGAATCTGACCGACTGCTTGGGAAATTAGCGTCAAATGAGTTCGTCGTGCTGCTCGATGAGCGCGGAAAGAACGTGGACTCACCGGAACTCTCGCGAACGCTTCGCGGTGCGCTCGATGCTGGTAGGCGCATCACAGTGGTCATCGGGGGAGCGTACGGTGTCGACGATCGACTACGGCACCGGTCGGGCCTCGTGTGGAGTCTCTCGAAGCTCGTGTTTCCACACCAGCTCGTGCGGCTGATCGTTGCCGAGCAGTTGTATCGTGCGCAGGAGATTGCGGCGGGGCGCCCGTACCACCACGTGTAGCTATTCCGCGGGAAAGCCCGCTGTTGTGTGGTCCGACTGAGCTGTCCGCCTCCGCAGGCACGAGTGTCTGATGCACCCATTAGCTTTGCAACATGAGTACTTTCCGACTGGTCAGCAGGGTTGCGCCGGCCGCGCGCATGTCGCGACTGACAGGCCGCGCAAGTTGGGCTGTCGCGTCACCTGATGGCGGGAGCTCTGTGGCACGCCGCGACGAGGCACCCGGTGAAGCTGTTGAGGTTCCGTGGCGGGTAGTCAGCCGCTCTCCGTTGGGTGTGCTTGAAGTGGAACATTGCGGAAGCGAGCCGCTTCGGGCGGTGCGCTCAGCGCTTGCAGGGGCCGGGTTGCTCGGACTTACTCTTCCCAGGACGGTGCACCCGGGGGAGCGGTTCCGCATTGTTCTGCGCGGAGTCTATGTCGACGGAGTACTGGCGGCACCCGACGCAATGCTGGTGCTGAGGTGGTTTCAGGCTGATGGACGCGAGCTACTGTGGCCCATAGCGTTATGAGCACTCACCGATTCGTCACTGTGCCTGGCCCTGATGAGGTCAGACACGGTGACTCGGCGGTCAATCGGGGACACGTGGTCGGCGGAGACGTAGCGCGTCAGGTCCGAGACGTTCGTTTCGAGCGCTGTCGCGACCCGGGTCAGGGTGTCGAGGTTCGGGTTCGCTTCCCCTCGTTCGAGTTTGCCAAGATTGGAGGCGTGAAGCATCGCGAGGTCGGCGAGGTCTTGCTGGCTGATCCCGAGCGCGGAGCGCAGTTCTCGGACGCGAGCTCCGACGGCACGCGCTGGCAATCGAGAAACTGGAAATTCCATAGGGGTATATTCGCCGCATTCGAGCACAAAGTCCACGGGCAAGTGAGCACGGTGGTTCGGAGCACTGGTATTCGGCGCACTACATCTCGAAGTATTGTGTGCAGGTGTTCGGCCCGAGTTGTGCGTTGCGAATACACCCCGAGAAAGGCACGAGCGTCTCCCATTTAGGGTGCCTCTGCGACACGCCGAGACCTGCCTGGGGATCAAAATGTTTTCCTATTCGGGTGCTTGTGGATAACTCCCCCTAAGGGGCGGATTGGTGCCGAAAGTTCTCCCCAGGTACGTCGGCAAATCAGTGGAAAGGCCGTGGAAAACTACATTGGTGTAACTACACTATGTTGTGGTTAAGGTTGATGTGGTTCACTATATGTAGTGCCTCGGACGAGGTGCATCGATTTTGGAAGAAGGGCGTGAAATGGCAATCACGGTGTATACCAAGCCTTCGTGCGTGCAGTGCACGGCGACGTACCGGGCGCTCGACAGCAAAGGCATCGAGTACAACGTTCTCGACCTCTCTGAGGACGAGTCAGCTCTCGAGACCGTGAAAGAGCTGGGCTACCTGCAGGCTCCTGTCGTGGTGACTGAGGATGAGCACTGGTCAGGGTTTCGCCCCGACAAGATCTCAGACCTCGCGAATCGCCTCGCAGACTAGGGCACGTTTCACCGTTGAAACCCAGTCGCCCGTGACGACCAGTTGCGGGCGATTCGTGCCCAACACGTGGAAAGGAGTGTTGCAGTGACTGGCTTGGTGTATTTCTCCAGCGTGTCAGGCAACACCCACCGTTTCGTTGAGAAGCTGGGTTTCGACTCGAAACGTATTCCGCTCTACTCGCGGCAGGAACGGCTGAGCGTCGACGAGCCGTTTGTGCTGGTACTGCCGACCTATGGCGGAGGTCCGGAAACGCGGGCGGTACCCAAACAGGTGATTAAGTTCCTCAATGATGAGCGCAACCGTCGTCACCTGCGCGGTGTTATCGCAGCGGGCAATACCAATTTCGGTGAAGCATATGGCATTGCGGGCGACATTATCGCGCGCAAGTGCCAAGTGCCTCACCTCTATCGATTCGAACTCTTTGGAACACAGGACGACGTGATCGCCGTCCAAGAAGGATTGGGGAAGTTTTGGAAACAGCAGTAATGGAGCAGGATCTCGCAACGTCCAAGGTGAGTGACATGGACTTCAACTCGCTGAATGCGATGCTGAACCTGTATGACGCTAACGGCAAGATCCAGTTCGACAAGGACCGCGAGGCTGCTCGGCAGTATTTCCTGCAGCACGTCAACCAGAACATGGTGTTCTTCCACAACTTCGAGGAGCGCATGCGCTACCTCGTTGACAACGAGTACTACGAACAGGAGCTCCTCGATCAGTACTCTCCGAAGTTCGTCGAGCAGCTGACGGACGAGGCCTTCGCGCTGAAGTTCCGCTTCCCCACGTTCCTCGGTGCATTCAAGTTCTTCACCTCGTACGCACTGAAGACGTTCGACGGGAAGCGTTACCTTGAGCGGTTTGAGGACCGCGTTGTGATGGTGGCGCTGGGCCTCGCACAGGGCGATGAAGAGCTCGC
>JBQDBM010000066.1:0-3034 GCA_052090925.1 Leucobacter sp.
AGGGTGGCGCACTTCGTATCCGTTGACCGCACAGTAACCGAGCACTTTGGGGTCGCCACCGCGCACTACACGGTGAACGGCGAGCTGTTCTTCGCCTCTAGCAACGACCTCACGACGCTGTTCGAATACACGGACGACCCGGAGCGCGTGGTCATCGACCTCACCCAGTCACATATCTGGGATGCGTCGACCGTTGCCGCCATCGACGCGATCACTACGAAGTACGAACGGTACGACAAGACGGTCGAACTCATCGGCATGAACGATGACACGACGGCGATGCACAAGCGACTCACGGGGGAGCTCGGCGGGAATTGACAGACGTTTAGGGTAGGCGGGGTGCACGACCACGGATGCGGTAAGTATTGGCGGAGTGTGACGGCCTCGGCGTACTGTTGCTCGCTGAGGCACGCGAGATCACTATTACACACGGAAAGATCCTGTTCCAGCCAGGAAAATCCAGGTGTTGCTGTATCCGTTCAGATGTTTGTACGTTCCGAGCACCATTCAGGGCGATAGATCGGCTAGTCGGCTAATCGGCGCTTTGGTCCCGATGCGTGACTCCGATGAGGCCGAGTTGCACACGCGAAGCAACACCGGTCTTTGCGTAGAGAGATCCCACGTGCGTCTTCACAGTCGTGACGCTGATTTGCAGACGTTCACCAATAGCTTGGTTAGTGAGGCCATCCGCGAGAAGTTCGAGCACTTCAGATTCGCGTGGCGTTAGCTGAGATCGCTCGATCGCTAGCGTGGGAGGCTCGCGGACAGGGGTTTTTTCGGAGGCGACAAGCTGCGCGATGACACTACCAGCGATGGCAGGGTCAAGAACATGCCGCTGACCGGCTACGTGATGCACCGCCTGGATGAGTTCTGCACCACGAGTGCTCTTCAATAGGTACCCGTGTGCGCCCGCAGCGAGTGCCCGAGAAACTAAGTCTTCAGAGTCGTAGGTAGTGAGAACAATGACCCGAGTCTCTGTTTCCGACGTGATCCTGTCGGTCGCCCAGATTCCGTCGGTTCCAGGCATTCGAATATCGACGAGTGCCACGTCGGGTTGCAACGCTGCACAGAGTGCTGCGGCTTCGAATCCGTTCTCGGCCTCTCCCACGACCTTGATGTCCGGGTCAGTTGAGATAATCGCAGAGACACCACTGCGGATCGCTTCGTGGTCATCGACGACGACCACGCGCACTTCTTTACTCATGGTCGTCCGCCGTTCGCTGGCACAGTGAGGGTCGCGCGCCACTCGGTACCCGATTCACGCGCTCGTGACTCGCAACGCACTCCCGAGCCTTTCAGGAGTAAACCAGCACCCGTGATTCCGATCCCGCTTCGTCGGTTCGCCGCGGGGCTCGATGAGATATCGTTTGTCACTTCGATCGTGAGACCATCTGCTGTGTCAATGTTCACACGCACGTCGCCTCTCCCGTGCTTTACCGAATTCGCGGTGAGTTCTGACAGTACGCGCAAGATCAAGCGGACGCGCGGTTCCGGTTCGGGGAAGAGCGCTGCACGGAAGCCTGTCGGGCCAGCCCCGCTCCAGTCGAGCTTCCGGGCTCCCGGCACGCTCCTGCCGAGGCCCTGGAGGAAATCATCAACGAGCTGCCCAGATGGCGCTTGTGAGCCCTCCCCGAGATCCTCGATTGCGTTCAGCACCAAGATCATACGGCGCAACTGCTGATCAGCCTGATCAGTGCCGTGCACGGCTTGCTCAAGGCTTCGCGCCACGTCGGGAGCAGACGTTTTGGCCCGTTCGATTTGTAACTTCGCGGCCTCGACGTGAAGGCCGGCGACCGCGATCTGGTTGGCAACAAGATCATGGAGATCGTGGGCGATCCTGCGTCTGAGGTGCTGCGTGGCCCTTGCATGATCCTCGGCCATTAACGCTCTCGTGCGCAGGCGCTCGCTCCGCACGTTCCACCCCCACATGGCCGCAATCAACACGATGAGCGCCCACTGAACCACGAGGATCAGCACCGCCTCGTTTTCTGGGGGCCACGCGATGAACGTGATGGCAGTCAGCATGGCGATCCCGACCATCACCCACAGAATGGTCCGCACGCCACGGTCACTTCCGTATTTGAATGCGGCGTAGAGGAGGTCGGTGAAGATGAGGATCACGCCGATGCTGCCCCCGAATAGAACGTCTACTGTGGTGAGAATCGCGCCGGCGCCGATCGCGAGGAACGGATGACTGGAACGCTGTGTTGAGAGGGCGACCATCGCGAGCAGAATCAGAAGGAAAGCGCTGCCGTTCGTGTGGAGCACGGCAGCAATGCTCCACAGATGAAAACCGCCGAATTGCAGAAACGCGAGGCCGAGGATGAGCCATACCGTCGCCACGATGCCGTCACGGCCACGCGGGTGCGCGTTCAACCGCTCGAGCCAGTGTGTCATGGGTGTTATTCTGCCGCACCTGTCAGGGCACTCCCTCATCCGGTCGGAGGACGCAGTTCGGGCCGCAGGGAGGATCCGCACCGCCCGGGGCACGACGAAACTGAGGCTATGAATATCATCGTGATCGGTATTATCGCCTGCGAGATCGGCTTTTGGGTGGTGCTCGGGCTCGGACTTGCAGTCCGTTACCTGGCGGGGCTGCGGAAGCTTTCGACTGTTCTCCTGCTGTGCGTGCCAGTTCTCGATGCGCTTCTCCTTGCGCTCATTGCCTGGGACCTGCTGGCGAACGGCACGACAGCCGACTTCACGCACGGGTTAGGGGCGGTCTATCTGGGCTTCACGATCGCTTTCGGTCACCAGATTATTGCCCGCGTCGACGCGTGGTTCGCGCATCGCTTCGCCGGCGGCCCCGCCCCAGTGCCGACACCGAAGCTCGGGATGGCACGAGTGAAGTATGAGTGGCGGCAGTGGTTTCGGATGGTTCTGTGCGCGGTGATCGCGAGTGGAGTCCTCGGTGGAATCACGCTGCTCGTAGACGACTCGTCACGCACAATTGAGCTCCTCGCTTGGATCGCGAGAGTGTGGCTCGTCACAGGGATCTGGTTGATCGGTTGGCCGGTCTGGTATTCGGTTAGTA
>JBQDBM010000067.1:0-3015 GCA_052090925.1 Leucobacter sp.
AGAGCACGATGTTATCGAAGTCGAGGTAGACCGCAACACGGCCGTTCTGAGTAGTAGCCACGCACCCAGTGTGACACAGAGGTGTCAACCCCCTGCCGCTCATGCTGGGTCGCCAGGTTGTATGGGTGCATGACGACGTATATTCGCTCCATTGGTACCGCCGTCCCCTCGGCCCGGCTTGATCAGCAGAAAACTCGCGACTTTTTTGCCGCGCAGCCGGGCATCGACCGCCTGGCGGAGCGGATTATCGGTGCTGCATTCGACCAGTCTGCGATTGATACTCGGTACTCAGTGATCGGAGAGATCGGCGAGGACTCGTCAATTTTCACCGAGAGCGCCGAGCGACTCGGCGCTCCATCGACGGGTGAACGCAACGCGGTGTATCGACGCGAAGCACCGAAGTTGTACGCGGCTGCGGCCAAAGACGCGATTGCGAGGTCGGGCTTCGAAGCTTCCTCAATCACGCACGTTGTCACGGCGTCGTGCACCGGATTCTTTGCACCTGGCCCAGACTTCTTGCTCGTCAAAGAACTCGGGATCCCTGCGACCGCTGAGCGCTTCCACATTGGGTTCATGGGCTGTGCCGCCGCGTTCCCAGCGCTTCGGACGGCCGCCCACATTTGCGATGCAAATCCCGGCGCGGTGGTACTTGTGGTGTGTGCTGAGCTCTGCTCGCTCCACATTCGCTCATCTCGGGACCCCGAACAGATCGTCGCCTCAGCGGTGTTCGGTGACGGCGCTGGAGCAGCCATCGTCTCATCCGCAGAACGAGATCACGGCGGGGCGGTGCTCGAGGTCGACAAGTTCTCTACCGCAATCACCTCCGAGGGAGAGGCCGACATGGACTGGACCATCGGTGACAGCGGGTTTGAGATGCGGCTCACCGCAGAAGTACCACGCATCATCGGACGTGAAATTGCTGGGGTCGTTGGCGGAATGTTGGAAGCCGGCGGAGACCCGATCGTCGATATCGATGCCTGGGCTGTGCACCCGGGCGGACGCAGTGTGCTGGATCGCGTGCAGGAGGGGGTCGACCTCCCAGACGAGGCGATGAGTCACTCCCGCGCGGTGCTACGGGAATACGGGAACATGTCGAGTGCGACGATCCTGTTCATATTGCAGCGAATTTTGGAGGACGACTCGATCGACCCCGATGCTCGGGTGGCGGGGCTGTGCTTTGGGCCCGGGCTGACGGTCGAGACAGCACTCTTTACTCGTCGCACCGTCGATACCCCGGCGACCGTATGAGGCTTTCTGCGCGCGACCCATCACTCACCGAGTTAAAGGATGACCCATCGTGCGACCCCGAGCGACTCCGCCGCACGATGCAACGCTTCGAAACTGTAAACAGAGCGGTCTCACGTTGGGGAGCCGTATATCGGTCGCTGATTCGCCCCGCACTCACGAGTCTCGCCCGGCCGTCCCGAGTTTTGGATATCGGGTGCGGTGGGGGCGATGTACTCCGGCGCATTGTGAAATTCGCGCGTCGCGACGGCTTCGATGTCGAGGGGCTTGGGATTGATCCAGACCCACGTGGACTCGATGTTGCTGAGCAAGCAACTCCCCTGCCCGGCGTTATCTACCGGCAGGCCTACAGCAGGAACCTCGTGGACGAGGGCGCCGAATACGACATCGTGATTTCAAACCATCTGCTTCACCACCTCGGAGTTGCAGAATTTCACGGACTGATCTCAGATTCAGAGGCGCTCGCCAGCCGTCTCTGTGTGCACTCTGATATTGCTCGCAGCAGCCTGGCATACCAGGCGTTCGCGGTGGCAGCTGCGCCGCTCGCCCCTGGTTCGTTCATTCGTGTGGACGGCTTGCGGAGCATTCGGCGCAGCTACACCAGGGCAGAACTCGAAACTCTACTACCTGACTCTTGGGGCGCGAAGCAGCCCTACGCGTTTCGGGTGCTCGCGGTATACGAGCCATAGGAGGTGTCGCTCTCAACATGCTGGACTGTGACGTTGTGGTGATTGGGGCCGGGCCGGCGGGGCTGTGCGTGGCCGCTGAACTGTGCCGGCGCGGTATCGATGTGATGATTCTTGAGCGCGGAGCATCGGCCAAACCGGGCACGCGAGCGATCGGGGTGCACGCTCCCACCCTTGAAGCGCTGGAGCCCTCAGGCGCGACAGAGAGGATCCTCGCCCACGCCACCCGCATCTCACGAGGCGTGGCTCGAACTCGCAATCACACGCTCGGGACGGTCAACCTCACTCTCAGGCCGGTGCGATTCCCGTTTGTCGCTGCGGTTCCGCAAGCTGTCACCGAAGCAGCCGTGAGCGTTGGAGCGCCCGAGATGTTGCGCGATACCGAGGTGGCGTCACTCTCACCACAACCAGATCGGGTCATCGTGACCACGCGTCATGGTCGTGAGAGCGTCAACTTTCACGCTCGCTCAGTGGTCATTGCTTCCGGTGCCGCAGGCCGCACTCTCGCCATGCCATTTTCTCGCGTTCATGCCCATGCATATTCTGACCAGTATCTGATGTCGGATCTGCCGCGCGCAGTTGGTCAGCCAGACGACACTGCCGTCATCACGCTTGACGGAGGCGGGGTGGTGGAGTCTTTTCCACTCCCTGATGGCGGTCGGCGTCTCGTGGCATGGAATGGACGCCGCGCATCCAGCTCACCACAAACCCCACAGACGCCACGGGACGTGGAGCCATCGCACGTTCTGGGCGAGCACCTGCGCGCGGCGGTCGCAGAGCGGACGAATGAACAACACATGGCGGAGCACGTTGAATCGGCTCAGCAGTTTGAGATCCGGCGCGTGCTGCTGCAGCGCATGCACCGGGGGCGCGTCTTGGTTATCGGCGATGCCGCGCACGAGGTTAGCCCGATCGGTGGGCAGGGTATGAACCTTGGGCTGCTGGATGCGGCGGCGCTCGCGCCCGTTCTCGCTCGATGGCTCCAAGACGGAGAGCAGGCGCGCCTCGAACTGAAACGCTGGGAGGCCAGGCGTCTCGCTGCTGCGCGCACGGCAGCACGCATCGCCCATATGAACACGTTCCT
>JBQDBM010000068.1:0-3006 GCA_052090925.1 Leucobacter sp.
AGAGCACGATGTTATCGAAGTCGAGGTAGACCGCAACACGGCCGTTCTGAGTAGTCGCCACGCACCCAGTGTGCCACAGGGGTGTCAACCCCCTGCCGCTCATAGCGGGTAAGAAGGTTGTATTGGTGCATGACGACGCACATTCGTTCCATAGGTACTGCCGTCCCCACGGCCCAACTTGATCAGCCGAAGACTCGCGATTTCTTCGCTGCGCAGCCGGGCATCGACCGCCTGGCGAAGCGGCTCATTGGGGCAGTTTTCGATCAGTCTGCGATTGATACCAGGTATTCGGTCATCGGAGAGATCGGTGAGGACTCGTCAATTTTCACGGAGAGCGCAGAGCTGCTCGGCGATCCATCAACTGGTGAACGCAATGCAGTGTATCGACGCGAAGCACCGAAGTTGTATGCGGCCGCAGCGAAAGACGCGATCGCGAGGTCGGGACTCGAGGCCTCCTCGATCACGCACGTGGTCACGGCCTCGTGCACAGGGTTCTTTGCCCCGGGCCCAGATTTCTTGCTCGTGAAAGAGCTCGGGATCCCCACAACCGCTGAGCGCTTCCACATCGGGTTCATGGGCTGTGCTGCCGCGTTCCCAGCGCTTCGTACTGCCACCCACATCTGTGACGCGAAGCCCGGATCAGTGGTGCTTGTGGTGTGCGCAGAGCTCTGTTCGCTGCACATCCGCTCGTCACGCGACCCGGAGCAGATCGTCGCCTCTGCAGTGTTCGGGGACGGCGCTGGGGCAGCAATCGTCTCATCTGCAGAACCAGAAACGGGCGGTGCGGTGCTCGAAGTTGGTGACTTTTCGACCGCGATTACCTCCGAGGGCGAGGCCGACATGGATTGGAGCATCGGTGACAGCGGGTTTGAGATGCGGCTGACCGCAGAGGTACCGCGGATCATCGGGCGTGAAATCGCAGGGGTCGTTGATGGGATGCTCGGAACCGGCGGAGACCCGCTCGCTGATATCGACGCCTGGGCCGTACACCCGGGAGGACGCAGCGTGCTCGATCGCGTGCAGGAAGGCGTCAGTCTCCCGGACGAAGCAATGGCCCACTCGCGTACGGTACTGCGCGAGTACGGGAATATGTCGAGTGCGACGATCCTGTTTATTTTGCAGCGAATCTTGGATGACGACTCGATCGTTCCCGATGCGCGGGTGGCGGGGCTGTGCTTTGGGCCAGGGCTGACCGTCGAGACGGCGCTGTTGACCCGTCGCACCGCAAATATCCCATCGACAGCATGAAGCTTTCTGAGCGCGAACCGTCGCTCCGAGAGCTGATGGAAGACCCGGAGTGCGACCCCGAGCGACTCCGCCGCACGATGGAACGGTTCGAAACTGTGAACAGAGCGGTATCACGCTGGGGTGCCGTGTATCGTTCGCTGGTACGCCCCGCACTCACGAGTCTCACCCGGCCGGCCCGAGTATTGGATATCGGGTGCGGTGGGGGCGATGTGCTCCGGCGTATTGTGAAACTCGCGCGTCGCGACGGCTTCGAAGTCGAGGGGCTCGGAATTGACCCAGACCCACGTGGACTCGATGTTGCTGAGCAAGCAACTCCCCTGGCCGGCGTAACCTACCGGCAGGCCTACAGTAGGGAGCTCGTCGATGAGGGCGCGGAATTCGAAATCGTGATCTCGAACCATCTGCTCCACCACCTCGGTGCCGCAGAATTGAATGGACTGATCTCAGATTCAGAGGCGCTCGCCGCTCGGCTCTGCGTACACTCTGATATCGCTCGGAGCAGGCTGGCCTACCTGGGGTTCGCAGTGGGTGCGGCGCCGCTCGCCCCTGGTTCGTTCATTCGTGTGGACGGCCTGCGGAGTATTCGGCGCAGCTACACCAGGGCAGAACTCGAAGCGCGACTACCTGACACCTGGGATGCGAAACAGCCCTACGCATTTCGGGTGCTTGCGGTATACGAGCCAGAGGGGGTGTCACTCTGAGCATGCTGGACTGTGACGTTGTGGTGATTGGAGCCGGGCCGGCAGGGTTGTGCTTGGCTGCCGAGCTCTGCCGGCGCGGTATTGATGTCATGATTCTTGAGCGCCGAGCGACGGCCAGCTCTGACACGCGAGCGATCGGGGTTCACGCTCCCACCCTTGAAGCACTGGAACCCTCCGGCGCGACAGAAAGGATCCTCGCCCACGCCATCCGCATCTCACGAGGCGTGGCTCGAACTCGCAATCATACGCTCGGAACCGTCAACCTCGGCCTCAGGCCAGTGCGATTCCCGTTTGTCGCCGCGGTTCCACAAGCCGTCACCGAAGCAGCCGTGAGCGTTGGAGCACCGCAGGTATTGCGTGATACCGAAGTGTCGTCAATCTCGACACAGCCGGATCGGGCCATCGTGACCGCACGACACGGTCGTGAGGACGTCAACATTCACGCTCGCTCAGTGGTCATTGCTTCCGGTGCTTCCGGTCGCACTCTCGCCATGCCGTTTTCGCGCATTCATGCACATTCGTATTTCGATCAGTATCTGATGACGGATCTGCCGAACGCCGACGAACAGCCAAGCAACACAGCCATCATCACGCTTGACGGTGGCGGAGTGGTCGAGTCTTTTCCTCTCCCTGCTGGTGGTCGGCGTCTCGTCGCGTGGAATGGACGCCGTGCACCCAGCTCGTCACAGACTCCACAGACTGTGCAGTCGCCGCTCGCTCTGGGCGAGCGCCTGCGCACGGCTGTCGCAGAGCGGACAAATGACCAGCACATGGCGGGGCACGTCGAATCGGCTCAGTTGTTTGGGATCCGGCGCGTGCTGCTGCAGCGCATGCGCCGCGGGCGGGTCGTGGTGATCGGCGATGCCGCGCACGAGGTCAGCCCAATCGGCGGGCAGGGTATGAATCTTGGGCTGTTGGACGCGGCGACACTCGCGCCCGTTCTCGCCCGATGGCTCCAAGACGGGGAGCAGTCGCGCATCGAGCTGAAGCACTGGGAGGCTCGGCGTCTCGCTGCTGCGCGCACGGCAGCACGCATCGCCCATATGAACACGTTCCT
>JBQDBM010000069.1:0-2688 GCA_052090925.1 Leucobacter sp.
CCGAAGAAGAATGCGGCGCCGAAGTAGATCAGGTTCGTGATGATCTGAATCGTCGCAAACGTCGCATACGCCGAGAAGATGCCGGTTCTGCCGAGCCATGGCAGCGAGTCGACGTCGGAGGCGGCGATGATCAGGTCCACCGTCACCCACACGAGCATGGCACCGGTGATGCC
This sequence comes from Leucobacter sp., assembly GCA_052090925.1. Lineage (GTDB taxonomy): Bacteria > Actinomycetota > Actinomycetes > Actinomycetales > Microbacteriaceae > Leucobacter. The sequence continues at coordinate 174 of JBQDBM010000069.1, forward strand.
GAGACGGGCCCAGAATGCGAGCGTCCGGTTCTGCTCCCACGCTCCGACCGTATACAGCGCAACGAACAGACAGATTTGCACGAAGAGGAGATCGGGAACTCCGAACTGGCCGCACACGAAGAAGCCAACGGAGACGAGGATCGCGACCGGCACAGTGTGGCGGCGGCGAAGGGTGAGTGGCAGTGCGATGAGGGCGATCCCAACCACCCAGACCCAGGGGTCGGCCACTTCTTGGTACACGCCAGTGCGCTGGTAGAGCAGAGCCGTGGTGAGGGAGCCGATACCGAGTAGGATCGCAAGCCCCGCGTCCTGATACACCGCGGTGCCTTTGGGTCTTGGACGCACCCACTCGGCGGCGTGCTTCGTTTCGGTCATGAACACCAGGTTATCCGGGAGCGTGCCGCTCGGAATCCACCCCTGGGCGGAAGCGGCTCATACTCATGGGGGAGGCATGCCCCTCTCGCACACTCATAGTGTGGAGGCAATGAAAGGGGAGAGATGATTGATATCGCAGGAGTCTCCAAAAGCTTTGGAAACCGGAAAGTGCTCGACGATGTCGGGTTCCAGGTTGACGCGGGGCGAATGACCGGGTTCGTCGGAGGTAATGGCGCTGGGAAGACCACCACCATGCGGATTCTTCTGGGCGTTCTCGCGCCCGACTCAGGTCGTGTGTCGCTCAATGGTGTGCCGGTCACTACGGCTGAGCGCGCGCGCATTGGCTACATGCCTGAGGAGCGGGGCCTCTACCCCAAGATGAAGGTCCTCGAGCAACTCATGTACCTGGGCCGGCTCCACGGCATGTCGGTCGGAGCGGCCAAGCGCTCGGCGACCGGGCTGCTTGAGCGCCTCGGTCTTGACGAGCGTATGGATGACACCCTCGAGAGTCTCTCCCTCGGAAACCAGCAGCGCGCGCAAATCGCCGCGGCACTCGTGCACGACCCCGTGGCTCTCGTGCTTGATGAGCCGTTCTCGGGGCTTGACCCGATGGCGGTCGAAGTGGTGCTGGGCGTATTGCGAGATTATGCGGCCAAGGGTGCACCCGTGCTGTTTTCATCGCATCAGCTCGACATCGTTGAGCGGCTCTGCGATGACGTCGTGGTGATTGGTGGCGGGAAGATCCTCGCTCAGGGGTCGCGTGAAGCACTCCGAGCAAAGCACTCAGGCTCGACATTTGAGATCGAGCTGGCAGGAGGCACCGCCGATGCTGGTTGGGTGCGAGAGCAGCCTGGAGTCACGGTCACTCGACTTGATGGAGGATTCGCCCGCTTCGACGCGGACAACGAAGCCGACGCGCAAGCCGTGTTGGCCGAAGCTGTACAAACCGGTGTGGCCGGCGAGAGCACGGTGCGCAGGTTTGCACCGATCACCCCATCTCTTGCTGAAATCTTCAAGGAGGTCGTCCGATGAGCACCAACACTCCCACGCAGCGTCCGCAGAACACGAACCATCACCCAGCTCCCAACGGGGCACAGGCCGCCTGGCTCGTCGCGGAACGCGAGATCACCACACGGCTGCGCAGCAAAGCCTTCATCATCTCGACGGCGCTGCTCCTGCTCATCGTGTTGGCCTCGGTACTCGTGAGCGGGTTCGTGTCGAAGTCGGGCGGCATCGGAGGCCCGACCGAGGTGGCAGTCGTCGGCGAAGTAGGTGTGCCGTTCGAAGACGCAGGCATGGAGGTCACTGCGACACCAGATCGGGCAGCGGCTGAGCGGCTCGTGCTCGACGGCGAGGTTGACGCTGCAGTGGTCGCCGATGAGTCGAGCCCCGCCGGAGCCATTGTGCTTGCTGCCGAAAGTGCTCCGAGCGGTGTTGTGCAGCTGCTTTCCGTGCAACCCGAGGTGGAACTGCTCGACCCGGTTACCGAAAATCCGGCGTTCGCGATGCTCATCGGACTCGCGTTTGGCATCGTGTTCATGTGGAGCGGCATCACGTTCGGTACGACCATCGCGCAGAGCGTGGTCGAGGAGAAACAGACACGCATTGTCGAGATCCTGCTCGCCACTATTCCAGCGAAAGCGCTACTTGCCGGGAAAGTCATTGGCAACAGTATCCTCGCACTCGCCACCGTCGTCGCGATCATTGCGGTCGCCTCCGTCGGCATGCTCGCGACGGGTCAAGACCTATTGCTCGGCGAGCTCGGCACCTCACTCATTTGGTTCGGGATCCTCTTCGCCTTTGGCTTCGTGCTCCTTGCAACAATGTATGCGGCCCTCGCGGCCCTGGTGTCACGACAGGAAGACATCGGATCCGTGACGAGCCCAGTCATGATGCTCATCATGATCCCGTACTTCTTGGTCGTGTTCTTCGCAGACAACGCGCTCGTGCTCGGAATTATGAGCTACGTGCCATTCTCTGCCGCTGTGGGTATGCCAATGCGGGTCTACCTCGGGCTTGCAGGGTGGTGGGAGCCGGTGGTGTCTGCCGGGATCCTCGCCATCTCGATCGCACTCATGGTGTGGGTTGGTGCGCGCATCTACGAGAACTCGATCTTGCGAACCGGCAGCCGTGTGAAGCT
>JBQDBM010000070.1:0-2640 GCA_052090925.1 Leucobacter sp.
CGGGGATCATGCGATCCGCAACATCTCCGACAGCTACGAGCACAGAAACTGCCATGCAACGCTCGCCGGCCGAACCGTACGCTGCGGAAATCGCGGCGTCAGCTGCGGTGCCAATATCAGCGTCGGGGAGCACCAGCATGTGATTCTTTGCGCCACCGAGGGCCTGGACGCGCTTGCCATTTGCGGATGCGCGCTGGTAGATCGAGCGGGCGATTGGGGTCGAGCCAACAAAGGAGATGGCCTTGACGTCAGGGCTGTCGATGAGCGTGTCGACGGCGGTCTTGTCGCCGTGCACAACGTTGAGTACGCCATCGGGGAGGCCGGCCTCGCGGAACAGGTCAGCAATGAACACTGCAGCGGAGGGGTCGCGCTCACTGGGCTTGAGGACCACGGTGTTGCCGCACGCGATCGCGCTGGCAATCATCCACATGGGCACCATGACGGGAAAGTTGAACGGGGTGATGGCGGCGACGACACCAACGGGCTGCTTCACCGAGTGCACGTCCACGCCGGTCGAGACCTGCTCGCCGCGCTCACCTTTCAGGAGGTGCAGCAGGCCCGCAGCGAACTCGACGTTTTCGAGGCCACGGGCGATTTCGCCGGCGGCGTCCGAGAGCACCTTGCCGTGCTCACTCGTCACAATTGCCGCGAGCTCAGGTACGCGGTCCTTCATCAGCTGGCGCAAGCGGAAGAACACATCGGCGCGCTTGGTGAGACTCGTGCTGCGCCACTTCGGCAGTGCGGCCTGGGCTGCGGCAATCGCTTCTTCGACAGTGGCGACCGAGGCCATTGCGAGCTCGTGCTGCTGTTCTCCGGTTGCGGGGTTGTACACCGGCTGGGTGCGCTCAGCATCGGTGACTTTCTCACCGTTGATGACGTGAGGAATAAGAGCCATGAGTGTTGTCCTCTTTTTCTGAAATGACTGGTGATCCAGATGATTGCTGCCCAAGTTTCGGGCAATGTGTACGAAGCTGTATGTTCGCGGCGATCTCAGTATTTCAGTGAAGCACATGATTGTCGCCAGACAAAGTATCGGCATTTCACTGCCTCGTCGGACACTTTGTATGATTGAGGTGTGATTGAGTCTGAACACCTCGCTGGTCCCGACGTGCGCACCATTCTTGCGCTCCCGGAAGTGGCCGCTGGGCAGCCTGAACTCATCGCTGGCGCAAGCGGGATCGGTCGCAGCGTCCGCTGGGCCCACGTCGTCGCAGGTGTCGCAGCGGCGGCGCTCCTCGACGGCGGCGAACTGATCCTGACCACCGGAGCCGGGTGGCCACACGAACCAGAGGCGCTCGGCGCACTGGCGGAGACGCTCGCAGAGACGGGGGTCGCCGGTGTGATCCTCGAACTCGGACCAAACTTCTCGGAGGCTCCCGAGCCACTCGTGGAAAGCTGTGAGCGGCACGGCATTCCCCTCGTTACCCTGCACCGAGAAGTTCGCTTCGTCCAGATCACGCAGCGCGTGCACCAACAGATTCTCGCGACGCAAAACGAAGCCCTCGAGGCTCGCGCCGAGGTGCACGCGATGCTCACGGAGCTCGGCCTCAACCGCAGCCCCGTCGACTACGTGGTTGAGCGGCTGGCGGACACGCTTGGAGCCCCCGTGGTGCTCGAGGATCCCGGACACCGCGTCGTCGCGTGGGCGGGTGAGGGCCACGACCCCGACGAGGTATTGGCCGCCTGGGCAGATGCTGGTGAGGGTGAGTTTCCGCTCCCCGATGGCTGGGTGTGCGTACCGGTTGAAGCTCGGGGCACCCGATGGGGGCAGTTGTTCGCGCTTCCGGGCGAACCGCACCCGGCCGGCCGGCGCACCGTCTTGGAGCTCGGTGCGTTCGCCCTCGCGCTCGGGCGCCTAGCGGATACCGGGCCCGACCAGTGGTTGCGCTTCAGTTCGAAGCAGCTCTTCGACACACTGTTAACCGGCCGCTACCGTAGCGACACGGAGCTCGCGACGCAGCTCGCCGCGAGCGGCCTGCCCGTCGAGGGGCGCGTGCTCATGGGCGCCACTCTGCGAGGCACTGGAGACTTCGGTGCGCATGGCACACTGGAGCGCGCCATCCTAGAAACCGCACTGCGCCGCGCGACCGCGCCCGAAGGTCGCGTACTGATTGCCCTTGAGGATGCGCCTTCGTGCGCCAACGGTGAGCCGCTGCTGCTCAGCCTGCTGTCTTTTCCACCGGACGATCCCCGGGCGGACTCGACTCTGGACACAGTGCCGCCACTTGCGGCACGACTCGCTCACGAACTCGACATGCTGCTGCCCTCGACTACCCCGGCCCCCTGGCGCGCTCACCTCAGCCTCGGCGTCGCGGGCCGAAGCCTGCGCTCGCTCATCGCATCGCTCGAACGCGTGCAGGCCGCAGGTCTTCTGTCAGCGAATGCACACAGCGGCAGGGTGACGGTCCAGCTGGCGGAGCGGCAACCGCTCGCGTACCTCGTGCGCGGACTCTCGGGGCTCCCCGAGGTGCAACAGTTCGCTTCAGAATCTCTCGAACCGCTCGTTGCGCACGACCGCGAGCGTGGCACCCCGGGAGATCTCGTCCGCGTGCTCGAGGCCTACACCGCGCACCCGACCAACCGGTCGCTCGCGGCACAACGGGCCAGACTCTCCCGTTCGGTGTTCTATCAGCGCTTAGC